>NZ_JBEZYZ010000021.1:0-83364 GCF_040638895.1 Streptomyces sp. NPDC024017
TGCATGCGCGCGATGAGCGCGCGGTGTTCGGAGGCGTCCGGCAGGACCTCCACCACCGGCGGCTCGTGCGCCACGACGCGTTCGACGGTGAGGACGTCCTCACGGCCGCGACGGAGGCGGGGCGACGGTGTCGCCGCCGTGGCCGGTGGCGGGTTCACCGCGGTGACCGCCCCCGGCACATCTCCAGCAGCGCCTCGGCGACGCCCGCTCCGCCCTCCCCCAGCTCCTCGGCGTACCGGCCCCGGATGGAGACCTCGCGCCCGGAGTCGACGTGGGAGCCGCCGCTTCCGGTACGGATCCGCTGGATCTCCCGGGAGGTCTCCAGCCGTTGCTTGAGCGTGCCGATGAGGAAGCGGTCCAGGGCGTCGATCTGTTCGCGCAGCCGGGCGATGTCCCCGGACGCGGGCCCCGTGGGGCCGCCTGCTTCGGAGGTGATCTCGGTGTCCATCGTCTTGCTCCGTTCGTACGACGGGACATGGGCCGCCGAGGGGTACGACCCAAGGGACCTCAGCCCGGGTACGCGCAGCCGCAGGAGGCCGACGGCGCGTGCGGTCGCGGGCCGGTCGGTGCCGTCCGGGCAGTCGGCGAACAGGACCGATCCGCTGCGCCCGTCGGACACGGTCCGCAGGGACACGGCCCGCAGGAAGGGGTGGCGCCGCAGGCCGTCCACCAGCCCGTCGACGTCCTCCGGCCGGCCCGCCAGACGCCCGACCAGCGACGTGCGGTCGGCGCGGGCCGGGTGCCGGGTGCCCGGTCCGCCGGGGCGCGCGCACAGCAGGAACCGGGTGGCCGCGCCGGCGGTGTCCTGTATCCCGGTGAACAGGACCTGGAGACCGTAGTGGGCGGCGGTGAAGTCACCGGCCACGGCGGCGTCGCACTCCCCGTCCCTGACCCGGCGCGCGGCCTCGGCGTTGGACGGCGCCGGGATCCACCGCGCCCGCGGCACGCGCCTGTCGAGCCATCCCGCGACCTGCGTCCCGGCGTGCGGATGGCCGCTCACCGTGCCCACCCGCACGAGGGACGTACCGGGGCGGACCAGCAGGGCGAAATCGACGGGGAACACGACCTCCCTGAGCACGGTCAGCGCGGGTGACTCCGCGAGCGCGCGCACCGTGTCCGCGACGACGCCGGCCACCGTGTTGTGCACGGGCAGCATCGCCGCGTCCACGGCGCCCCGGCACACCAGGGCCAGGGCGTCCGCGGCGGTGGCGGCCGGTGCCAGCGGGGAGCCCGCGGCCTCCGGGAGCGAGCGCAGGGCCAGCTCGGTGAAGGTGCCCTCCGGGCCCAGATAGGCGAACCTCCGCTCCGGGTACGGGAGTCGACCCGAAGCGGGCCGCGCCGGGTTGTCCGGTACCGGCGTCCTCATGTCACGCGCTGGCCAGAGCGGCGTCCATGGTGCTCGCCACCGCGCTCTTGGCCCGCCGCAGTTCCTTGTCCTCCAGCAGCCCGGGGGCGAACGCGGCCGCGTCGATGGTGACGGTGGCCGCGACCCGTCCGGCCTGCTCCACCTCCACCGTCGTGCGGAAGGTGAGCCGGCTGGGTTCCGACACCTCGGACTCGTCCACCGTCAGCCGCAGCGTGGCGCCGACGGGGAAGAGGAAGTTGGAGAAGGTGGTGTTCATGGAGTTGAGGACGATGTAGTAGCGCTGCTGCGGCCAACGGGCCGTGAAGTAGCGCTCCACCACCGCGACGAGCATCTGGCGGGCCGCCTCCACGGCCACCATGCCCTGTACGTGCACGCGGTCCTGGACGTCCACGAGCAGTTCGTTGTGGTCGTGCAGGCGGAGGGCGGCCTCGTACGTGGTGTCGTCGACCTGGGTGAGTCCGGCGACCAGCACGTTGTCCTCGCGCGCCTTGTGCAGGTCCTGGCGGCGGGCGGGCTGCCCGGTGGAGTGCACCAGCACGATCCGGTCGTCCAGCTGCCGCCGGGTGACGGCGTCCTGGAGGTAGGAGATCTCGAACTCCCCGATCCCCTGGCCGGCGACCACGCGCACCGGCCCCTCGACGGTGTCCAGGTCGCCCGCGTCGAGCGAACGGGCCAGGCGCGAGAACGTCTCGGCGCCAACGGCCTCGGCGAAGTCGCGGAACCGGTCGCCGACGACGAGTCGGGAGGTGGCTGAGCTGCTCATGAACATGCCTCCTGGCGGGGGAAGGCCGCGGTCATGCGGAGCCGCGGAAGTGCATTCAGCGTGAAGTCCCCGAAATGGGCTCGCCAGTCGCCTGTTGGGAGTAGGTACGAGGTACTAGCCGTATCGGCCGACTGCCGTCGCCACGGCGCGTCGCGAATGCTGGTGCGGGGTCGCCGGCTCCCGACCGCGGGTGTGCGCACGGGAGTCACGGCCCCTGTCCCCGCGGCCGAAGGAGCCTCATCCACATGTCAGTTCTTGATCCGCCGGGCGTCGCCGAGGACGACGTGACGGCCATGCTGCCCGCCCCGCGACCCCTGAGCCTCATCGACGGCCCGGACGGCGAACGGGCCCTGGACGACCCGGTCCTGCTGGAGCTGTACCGGCAGCTGGTACGGGGACGTCGCTACAACGAGCAGGGACGGCGCTGACCAAGCAGGGCAGGCTGGCGGTCCATCCGTCCACCACGGGGGCAGGAGGCCTGCGAGGTGGGCGCCGTCCTGGCCCTCGACCGGACCGTACGGCAGGCCGCGCGGCGGGCCCGCGAGGGCGGCGGGCCGACTCTCGTGGAGACGGTGACGTACCGCCTCGACGCGCACACCAACGCCGACGACGCGACCCGCTACCGCGACGCGGCCGAGGTGGAGTTCTGGCGCCGCCGGGACCCCGTCGACCGCATGGAGCGGCACCTGCGGGAGCGCGGACTGCTGGACGACGCCGGGGTGGACCGGGTCCGGCGGGAGGCCGAGGAGATGGCCGCGGACCTGCGCGCCCGCCTCTCCGTGGGCCCGTCCCCCGACGCCCTGGACCTGTTCGAGCACGTCTACGCCCGGCGAACCCCCCAGCTCGACGAACAACGCGCGTTGCTGACAGCCGAGTTGGCGGCGGTCGCTACCGCTGGCGGCAGCGGCACAGAGGGGCAGGACAGTGACCGCCACCATGGACGACGTCACCGGTGCGTTCCCCGGCGCCGGGCCGGCCGCCGAGCAGGTGACGATGTCTCGGGCGCTCAACCGGGCCCTGCGCGACGCCTTGGCTGCCCATGCCCGATCACCGTCCGCATCCCCTACGGCGGCGGGATCGGGGGCGTCGAGCACCACAGCGACGCCTCGGAGGCGTACTACACGCACACGCCCGGTCTCCACGTGGTCGCGCCGGCCACCGTCCCTGACGCCTACGGCCTGCTGCGCGCGACCATCGCCTCGGACGATCCGGTCGTCTTCCTGGAGCCCAAGCGGCTGTACTGGTCCTCGGCCACCCTCGTCACGTACGGCCCCTCCCTGCCGGTCTGTCTGGACGCGGCGGAGGCGGCGGCGGCCGAGGGCTGGGACCTGAAGGTCGTGGATCTGCGCACCCTGGTGCCCTTCGACGACGAGGCGGTGCCCGCGTGAGGCATCGACACCCTCACGCGAGGGGCCGCGGCTGCCGCAAGTCGATTGCTTCCACTACGACTTGGGTGACCATTTTCGGGCGTGCGCCCGCCGATGGCCACAACCGCCGTGGCAACCTCCTCGTACAGGTGACCTCGTCCCGTTCGAACTTCATGCGCGCACCGCGCCCGTAGCCGAGCCTGCGCCGGGCCAGGTGGTCCGCCACCATGTCCGTGGTGATCGGCACGCCGGCGGTAAGGCCCTGCAGCGTCGCCACGAGTGCGGGACCGTGGGACTCCCCCGCGGTCAGCCAGCGCAACCTGCTCAACGGTGCTCCTTCAGCGGGACCGGTACGCGTGCAGGGTGACGTGCTCTGGCTCGCCGGGCCGGGCGGGGGCCGGGGCGGCGGCGCGTTCGGTGGCGGCCTCCGCCGGGTGCAGCCCGGTGAGGCAGCGCTGGGCCAGCTTCTGGTACTGGGCCGTCCCGTTGCCCTTCCAGGCGATCTCGTCGGCGGTGAGCTCGCGCACCACCTTGGCCGGGCTGCCCGCCACCAGGTGCCGCTCCGGCACCTGGAACCGGGACTTGACGAAGCTGCCGGCGCCGACGAAGGCCTGCTCCCCCACGACGACGCCGTCCATCAGGACGGACTTCATGCCGATCAGGCTGTCCCGGCCCACCCGGCAGCCGTGCAGCACACTCCCGTGGCCGACGTGCCCGTCCTCCTCCACGACCGTGTCGGCGCCGGGGAAGCAGTGCAGGACACAGCCGTCCTGGACGTTGGAGCCCGCCCGGAGTGCGATGTGCCCGAAGTCGCCCCGCAGGCTGGCGAGGGGGCCGACATAGCACCCGGGTCCGATGTCGACCGACCCGATCAGTACGGCGTCGGGGTGCACGAACGCCGTGGGATGCACGACGGGGACGTTCCCTTCGAAGGAGTAGATCCTTGCCATGTGTCTCTCACCGTTCGTCGATGGTCGTCGGGCCGGTCAGGTCGTCGCGGGCGCCACGGGCGCGGCCGGGGTTCGGGCCGGTGCCGTGGCCGGGCGCAGGGAGCCGAGAGGGTCGTGCCCGTGGATCCAGGCGAGGTCGTCGGGCAGGCCGGCCAGGCGGGCGTTGCGGGCCTCGGCCTCCGGTCCGTCGGGCAGCTGGAAGCAGCCGGCGTTCTTGCGGGAGCCCGCCTGCAGCAGCCGGGTGCGCGGTCGGCGCAGGCGCTCGTAGGCACGCAGGGCCGAGGGCACACCATCGGCGTCCGTACCCGCCAGGAGGTGGGCGAGGACCACCGCGTCCTCCAGGGCCTGGTTGGCTCCCTGGCCGTGGTGCGGCAGCATCGCGTGCGCGGCGTCGCCCAGCAGGGTCACGGGGCCGGAGCTCCAGGCGCGCTGCGGTTCCCGGTCGTACAGCGCCCAGCGGCCCGGGCGTTCGCAGGCTCCGAGGATCCCGGTGACGAACGGGTGCCAGCCGTCGAAGGCGGCCAGCAGTTCCGCGGCGTCGCCCTCCGTGGACCAGGACTCGACGGTCCACGTGCGGTCGGGCACGACGGCCAGGAAGTTCAGCGCGCTGCCGTCCGCCACCGGGTAGGCGATGAAGTGCCGGCCCGGTCCGAGCCACAGCCACAGGACCGGCTCGGCGAGTTCGGGAAGGTGCCGCAGCCGGTCCATGGGGACCAGGGCGCGGTATCCGCTGGTCCCCGAGAACACGGCCTCGTCGGGACCGAAGAGGCTGTGGCGGACCACGGAGTGGATGCCGTCCGCCCCGACGACCGCGTCGGCTTCCGCTTCGCTGCCGTCCTCGAAGCGGATCACGGCGCCGGCGGCCGTCTCCTCCACTCCGGTGCAGCGGGCGCCGAGGCGGACGTGCTCCGTGCCCAGTTCGGCGAGCAGGGCCTGCTGGACGGCCGCCCGTTCCACGGTCCAGAAGGGGGCGCCGAAGCGCTCCTCGTACATGCCGGTGAGGCGGTGCGACACCATGGACCGGCCGGTGCGCCAGTGTCGGAAGTCGGCCCGTACGGGCTGGGCGGCCGCTGCGGTCAGCCGCTCGGCGACGCCCAGTTCCCGCAGGGCCCGGTGTCCGTTCGCGCCGATCGCGATCCCCGCTCCCAGGTGGGCCAGTTTCCGCGCCTGTTCGTGGACGACCACCTCGACGCCCTGCCGCCGCAGTCCGAGCGCGACGGCCAGGCCGCCGATACCGCCGCCCACCACAGCCACGTACGGGCGTTTCCCGGCCATGGCGTCTCCTCTCCCGTTCGCTGCTGGGGGTCTCCGGTGTGTGCTCACGTCGCCGGTGCGACCTCGGTGAAGGTGCCGCGGTGGAAGACCAGGGGCTCGTGGTCGCGGCCGACGGCGCCCAGGACCTGTCCGACGACGAGGACGTGGTCGCCGAGCGTCTGGGTGAGGTGCAGGGCACATTCGAGCGTTCCGGGCCCGTCCGGCAGGACCAGGCAGCCGGTGTGCGGTCCGACGGCCCAGTCGGCGGCCTGCTCCACCGGCGGGCGCTGCGCCGCGGGCGTGGTGAGGACGCCGACCAGGGAGCGCGCCCGGTGTCCGAGGAACGACACGGCCCACTGGCCGGACGTCCGCACGCGCCGCAGGAAGGTCGAGTCGTCGCGCAGGTACATCGACACGAGCGGCGGGTCGAGGGAGACCGAGCTGAACGAGTTCACCGCGATGGCGTCGTGGCGTACTCCGGACCGGGTCTCGAAGCGGGTGGACACCGCGCACACACCGGTCACGAACTGTCCGAGGACGTGCCTGAGATGGGCCTTGTCCGGCAGGACGGAGACTCCGGGCGGGGCAGCGGGGCCGCCCGGAGCGGGGGTACGGCTGCTCACCTCGCGGCCTCGACGGGGGCGGTCGCCCCGGTGTCGGGGGTGCCGTTGCCGATGACGGTGGTGTCCTTGGGGTTGATGAGGTCCGGGACCTTCCAGCCGTTCTCGTCGTACTCCGACAGGCACTGGTCGACGAGCTGCTTGTAGTCGTCGAACTTCCCGGAGCCCTGCTGGGCGTGGAGGGCCTCGAAGCGGATCTGCTCGTGGTTGCCGGCGTAGTTCATCTCGTACAGCTCCCAGCGGGCCCCGAACTCGGTGCCGACCGCGTCCCACGCCAGCTTCATCAGCTTCACCCGGTCGATCGCCTCCACGCCCAGGCCGCGGACGTACTTGTCCAAGTAGGGCCGGACCTCGGGGTTCGACCAGTCGAGGGCGTGGGAGTTGTTGTAGATCAGCGCGCTGCCGAGGTCCCGCAGGAAGATCTCGCGCACCTTCGGGAAGATCGACGAGGACAGGACGCGGAAGGCCAGCGCGGTCTCGCCGTTGGGGGTGACGGTGCCGTCGGGCCACTTGGTGGGGTTCTCGGCCATGGAGTCGACCAGGGCCCAGAACATGTTGCGGTAGGCGAGGACCTCACCGAGCCGGCTCTGCACGCCGCGGAACTCCGAGGTGCCCGTGGTCTCCAGGCACTTGGCGAGCAGACCGGTCAGGAAGTCCATCTTCACGGCGAAGCGGACGCAGGCGTGGAACATGGCGCGGTAGAAGAAACCGGACCCGTAGAAGAAGTTGTTCGCCTTGTCCACGTCGTAGCAGAAGACGTTCTCCCAGGGGATCAGCACCTCGTCGAAGACGAGGATGCCGTCGTTCTCGTCCAGGCGGCTGCTGAGCGGCTGGTCGAAGGGGCTGCTGACGGTGGCCGAGGCGAACTCGTACGACGGCCGGGAGATGATCTTCAGGCCGGGGCTGTCGGTCGGCACGATGAAGTACGCGGAGAACTCCTTGGCGCCCTTCGGGATGACCCCGTAGCTGCCGATGAAGATGTGCTGCGTGAGTGCCGCGCCGGTGCCGACCACCTTGGCACCGGACACCACGAGGCCGGCGTCGGTCTCCCGGTCCACCGTCAGCATCACGTCCTTGAGTTCGGTCAGCCCCCGGTTGCGGTCGATCGGCGGGTTGACGATGCCGTGGCCGATGAACAGCACGTTCTCCTGCGCCTTGCGGTACCACGCGGACGCGTTGTCCTCGAACGGCGCGTAGTGCTCCTTGTTCGACCCCAGGGTGGACAGGAACGCGGCCTTGAAGTCCGGCGTGCGGCCCAGCCAGCCGTACGTCATGCGCGCCCACTCCTCCATGGCCCGCGCGGCGGCGCGCAGGTCGCCGGAGGTGTACGGGGCCTTGAAGTAGGGGTGCGTGAAACCGCCGTTGCCCGTGTCGGTGGGGACGACCAGTTTGCTGTTGCGCTCGGGGTCGTGGAGCGCGTCGAAGAGCCGGGCGACCATGCGTGAGTTGTTGCGGAAGGCCGCGTGGCTCGTGACGTCCCGCACCTTCTCGCCGTAGATCCTCACGTCCCGGCCGTCCCGGAGGCTCTCGAGGTACTCGTCCCCGGTCTGCGGACGGGACACGGACCCGGACGGGCTGGCGGTGCTGCTCATGCGGAATCACCTTTCGAGCCGGTGGCATGGAGAAATGCGGCGGCGGACCGCGCCCGCCGCCGAGTGCCGACGACGGTGTGCGCCTGCCGAAATGCTCCAGGAGTGCGACCGGCCCCGACAGTCGGCCGCTGGGGCTAGTACGCGGGTAGTAGATCCGCCCTTCTAGCCACAACGACCCACTGCCGGGACCCGGCGGCCGCGTGACAGGCTGCGCCCACCGCAAACCCGTGCCGTGCCCTCGGAACAGAAGGCGTTGAGGTTTTCAGCGTGAAATCCCTGGAAATGGACGAGAACTCACTGTCCGATCCCGCTGCCGAAGCGTGGCGGGCGCTGCCCGCGGCGCAACAGCCCGACTGGCCCGATCCCGTGGCGCTGCGGACGACCCTGTCGGCCCTGTCCACCGCGCCTCCCCTGGTGTTCGGCAGGGAGTGCGACACCCTGCTCGACCGTCTCGGAGAGGTGGCCCTCGGCCAGGCCTTCCTGCTCCAGGGCGGCGACTGCGCGGAGACCCTGGAGTCGGTGAGCGCGGAGTCGGTCCGCAACAAGCTGGAGGTCCTTCTCCAGATGGCCGCCGTGCTGACGTACGCGGCCGGCGTCCCGGTGGTCAAGGTCGGCCGGATCGCCGGCCAGTACGCCAAGCCCCGCTCGCAGCCCACCGAGACCCGCGACGGAGTGACGCTGCCCTCGTACCGGGGCGACGCCGTCAACGGGCTGGAGTTCACCGCCGAGGCCCGCACCCCCGACCCGGCCCGGCTGGAGCGCGTCTACCACGCGTCCGCCGCGACGCTCAACCTGCTGCGCGCCTTCACCGCCGGCGGGCACGCGGACCTGCACCGGGTGCACGAGTGGAACCGTGACTTCGTGGCCCTGTCCGCCGCGGAACGCCGCTACGCGCGGCTGGCGGACGAGATCGACGCGGCGCTCGCGTTCATCCGGGCCTGCGGCATGAGCACCTCGACCCTGCGTACCACGGAGGTGTTCGCCAGCCACGAGGCGCTGCTCCTCGACTACGAGTCCGCCCTGGTGCGCACGGACCCCGACACGGGGCGGCGGTACGCGCTGTCCGGGCACCTGCTGTGGATCGGCGAGCGCACCCGCCAACTCGACGGCGCGCACGTCGCGTTCGCCGCCGGCGTCAGCAACCCCCTCGGCGTCAAGCTGGGGCCCGACGCCGCCGTCGACGACCTGCTGACCCTGGTGGACCGGCTGGACCCGCAGCGCACCCCGGGCCGGCTGACGTTCATCGCGCGGATGGGGCGGGGCCGGGTGCGCGACCGGCTACCCGCCCTGGTGGAGGCGGTGCGTGCGGAGGGCGCCCGGGTGGTGTGGGTGTGCGACCCGATGCACGGGAACACCTTCACCGCGACGAGCGGCCACAAGAGCCGGCGTTTCGAGGATGTCCTGGACGAGATCACGGGCTTCTTCGAGGTGCACCGGGCGCTGGGCACGCATCCCGGCGGGGTGCACGTGGAGCTCACCGGCGAGGACGTCACCGAGTGCGTGGGAGGGAGCAACGAGGTCCTCTCCGACGATCTGCACCTGCGGTACGAGACCGCGTGCGACCCCCGCCTCAACCGGGGGCAGTCGATGGACCTGGCGTTCCGGGTCGCCGAGTGGTTCAGCGCCGAGAAGCGCCGCCTCGGCCGCCCCCGCCCCGAGTCCGCCTCCGTCCGTCCCGCGAGCGTGCCGGTGTACGCGGCGTCCTTGCGCTGACTCCCGTTCCCGACCGCTGCCGGACACCCGAGGCGCCCGAGCTCCCCCGAGACATCCGAGACACCCGAGACGAAGGAGCACTCACCGTGCGGCACTTCGAGCACTTCCGCGTCGGCGGCACCTACGAGCTGGGGACCACGCGGCTCACGAGCGAGGACATCATGGACTACGCCCGCGCGTGGGACCCGATGCCCTTCCACCTGGATCCCGAGGCGGCGGCCCGCTCCCCCTTCGGCGGCCTGGTGGCCAGCGGCTGGCACACCGGTGCCGTGGTCATGGGGCAGTTCGTCCGCGCGCTGCTCGCGGACTCCGCCTGCCAGGGTTCCTACGGCATGGACGAGGTCAGGTTTCTGCGCCCGGTGCGCCCCGGCGACGAACTGCGCGGACGGGCCACCGTGGAGGAGGCCGCGCCGCATCCCCGGCGCCCGGACACGGGCACGGTCCGTTTCGTCGTCGAGGCGGACAACCAGCAGGGCGAACCGGTGTACCGGATGCGGACGCGGCTGCTGTTCGGCCGCGCGGAGACCAGCGGCACCCGGCACGAGGACGCGGTCGCACGCCGCTGACGCGCCGCGCGCCGGCGGCTTCCCCCCTGCCCCCCGACTCCCGTTTCCCCTCGGACCTCCCCCGATCCAGGGGGAAACGGGACCCAACCCTCACCGCACATGGCGGATTCCCGCCCTTTGACCATACGCACCGTTGCGTCTAGTCTCGATGGGTCGATCTTCCCGGCCGGTCCTCTCCGACCGTCCCGGGACAGGCGCCGCGACGCGACGAGGAGGGCACGCCATCAACGCCCCACACGACACCCGGCAGCCGGCCGACGCGCCCGCCGCGCGCACCAGGAGCGGCCCGCGGCGCAGCGAGGCCGCCCGGGTCGCGGTCCTGCGGGCCGCCGACGACCTGCTGATGGACGTCGGCTTCCACGCGATGACGGTGAGCGCGATCGCCGAACGAGCGGGAGTGGCCAAGCAGACCATCTACCGCTGGTGGCGGTCGAAGGTGGCCATCCTCCTCGACGTCCTGGAGGAGGATCTCCACGACAAGGCGTCCTGGCCGGAGCTCCCGGACTCCGCACAGACCGCTCTGGAGCAGCATGTGACGCACCTGAGCCGGGTCTTCGCCCAGTCCCCCACCGGTCACGTCCTGTTCGTGCTCATCGGCCACGCCCTGCACGACCCGACGACCGCCGCGGTCCTGCGCGACCAGGTGCTGGACCGGCAGCGGCAGCACGACCGTGCACACGTCCGGCAGGCCCTGGCCTCCCTCCCCCGCGCCTCGGTGAGCCGGAACGAGGCGGACCGGCTCCTCGACCTGCTCGTCGGTCCCGCCTTCCACCGGGCCTTCACGACGGGACAACCGCTGGACCCGCGGTTCGTCGAGCGCCTGACCGCCACCGTCCTGGCCCGCCGACGAGAGGTTCCGTCGGCCGCCCCCTCCCTCTGAAGGGCTGTTCCCATGTTCCGCACCCGTCGCACCCGCTACACAGCCACGGTGGAGGCGGTCTCCCTGATCGCCCCGCGCATGGCCCGCATCACCCTGGGAGGGCCTGGCATGTCCGCCTTCCGCTGCGACGAACCGACGCAGTGGGTGAAGCTGTTCGTGACCGATCCCCTCGACGGGCAGCCGGCCGGCCGCGCCTACACCGTGCGCCACCACTCCCCCGCCGGACCCCGCGTCGACATCGACGTGGTGCTGCACGGCAACGGTCCGGCCGCACGCTGGGCCGAGACCGCCCGCCCGGGCGAGGAGGTCTCCTTCGGCGGTCCCAAGGGGTCCTTCCGTCCCGCTCCCGACACCGACTTCTACCTCCTGGCGGGCGACGAGAGCGCCCAGCCCGCGGTCCTCACCATCGCCGAGAGCCTGCCGCCCGGCATGCGGGGCGCCGTCTACCTGGAGGTGGAGGGCCCTGAGGCGGAGATCGCGGTGAGTCTTCCGGCCGGCCTGGACCTCGTGTGGGTGCACCGGGACGCCGGCCGGGCCAAGGGCGAGGCGCTGCGCGACGCCGTAATCAAGGCCGCCGTGCCGCCCGAGCGCGTCGCCGCGTGGGCCGCGGGGGAGTCCGGCGCCGTCAGGGACATCCGCCGCCACTTCACGGAAGTCCTCGGTCTGGACCGCCGGCGCGCCTACGCGAAGGGCTACTGGAAACGGGACGAGGCGGACCACCGCGATCCCCTGGCCTCGGACTAGCTACCGCCTGCCGTTCGGATCAGGCCCGCGCACCGTGGTCGAGTCCACGGCGACGACGGTCCAGTCGGCGGTGCCGACAGCGTCGCAGTGCTGCTGGACGTGGGCCAGGAGCCGGTCCCCGGTGCCGTCTGCCGACCATCGGCGGAAGCGCGACCCCACACCGGAACCAGCGGCCACACACCAGCCGGCCGCGTCACCAACCTCTCCGGACAGCACACCTAGTGCCGCAGCAGGTGCAGCAGCGGCTCCAGGGAGCCCAGGACCACGTCGGCCCCGGCCGCCCTCAGGAGCTTGGCCTTCCTTCCGTTGCGCGCGTAGCCCAGGAAGGGCACCCCGGCCCGCCCGGCCGCCTCGTGATCGGAGGGTGTGTCTCCGATCATCAGAGCATCGCCCGGCGCCACCCCCATCGCATGCAGTGCCCGGTTCAGACAGTGCGGATCCGGCTTCAGGTGGCGGAGTTCCTGGGTCCGGCCGTAGATGTGGGGGGCGAAGCAGTCGACGAGGCCGCGGCTCGCGAGGTACTTGCGGACCACCCGCGGCGAGTTGTTGGTGGTGACGGCCAGCCGCGAACCCACCGCGGTCCAGGTGCGTATCAGCGGATCCGCGTACGGCGTCGGCATCGCCGAGGTCGCGGCCCGCAGTTCCTCCTGGGTGAGACGCTCCTCCAGCTCGGCGACCAGGTCGCTGCCGGGGTGCCGGCGGTCCACGGCGCGCAGCACCACGTGCGGGTCGAGGGACTCCCGCTCGGCATCGGTCAGCAGGCCGTGCAGGCCCCGGCTCTCGAGCCAGGAGACCAGGTCGCCGGCCACCCGCTCCGCCGAGTGCCCGGCGAACAGGCGGCAGATGGGCCCGTCGAAGTCCCAGAGCACGACGCGCGCGCGTCTGGTCAGATCGCGGAGTTCGTACGGAACGTTCTCGGTCTCGATGGTCACCGCACCAGTCTGCGCCGTATCAGGAGTCACTAGGAGAGTGTCAGGTCCGTCGTGATGGTTTCCCAGAGGGCGTTGAACCACTTCTGGGATTCCTCCACGAACGCACCGTCCCGCCGGCCCGCTCGCCTGGCGAAGGCGAAGAGGAGGGACCGGGAGCCGAGGACGTCGTACATGTCGAGGGTCTGGCTGCCCCACTCCTCCTCGCGCCTGGTCAGCATGTAATAGCCGAGCAGGGCCTCCTCCTCGTTGAGGAGGTACAGCTTCACCGGCGGGGTGAACGGCAGCGCGCGGAAGCGGACGCGTACGTCGATGCCGTGGGTGGAGCGCAGGGCCAGCAGGTTGTGCTGGAGGACCTGGCCCTGGGCGTTGCGCATCGCGAGCCACCGGGTGTGGACCGGGTTGTCCTTCCCGTGGGCCTCGACCGGGACGGGAAAGGCCAGTTCGATGTCCCGGGAGGGGACCAGGATGCGGACGTCGATCGACTCGGGGCGGATGCGGCCCTCGTGGATCAGGCGCAGCGGCTCGCCGATGGCGACCATCAGCGTCTCCGCGGTGTGGCAGACCACGTCGACATGGACGGCCTTCGCCGAGAACGCCTCCGTCAGGCGCGGGGCCAGACCCACCATGGTCGGCTGGGGTTCGCCGCGGGCGGGGGCCGGCGCCGCGATCCGGGGCGGGCTGCCCTTGCTGACGTTGGTGAGCAGACCGTCCTCCTGGAGGACGCGCAGCGCTTGACGGACGGCGCCGCGCTCCACGCCGAACTCCTCCGCCAGTTCGGCCTGGGTGGGCAGACGGTCTCCCGGCTTGAGCTCACCGGCCTTGATGCGTTCGCGCAGGATGTCGGCGATCTCCTGGGGCGAGGACCTTCTGCTGCCGTTGACTGCCACGTTCTCCGCCACGCTCTCCTGGGTCACGACCAAACGCTACAACTCTGATCCATCTGGCGGGAGTTGTTTGAAAGTTGTTTATGACTAGGGGCCAAGTGGGCACAACTTAATCAGAGTTGGTTGCCAACTTCTCGGAGTTGGCGGAAGTTTTGCTTCCGGACTTCCGAAGGGGGAACACCGATGCCCGCCCTCGCACTCCTCTCCGCCGCCTTCGTCGTCGCGTTCGAACAGCTCGTCCAGTGGAAGTACGGTCCGGCCGGCATCGTCGGCCTGATCCTTCTCACCGTCGGCGTCAAGGCCAAGAGCCCGGCCGTCAGCTCCGCGGGAGCCGTGGTGCTCGCGCTGCTGATGACGGGGCCCGCCCGATGAGTCACCGCACCACCCCGGAACGACCCGTGGGAGACGTCAGCTCGTGAGCACCAGCTCCGAACTGATCGTCTCCCACAGTGCGTTGAACCACAGGTGCGACTGCTCCACGAACGTCGTGTCACGCAGCCCGGCCCCCTGCCGGAAGTCGAACAGCATGGACTGGGTGCCCTCGGCGTCGTACATCGCCGGCCGCTCCTGATCGGTCTCGGCCTCCCGGCGCGTCAGCGTGTAGTACGCGAACAGCGCCTCCGTGCCGTTGAGCAGGTACAGCTTCACCGGCGGAGTGAAGGGCAAAGCCCGGAAGGTCACATGGACATCGATGCCGTGGGTGGAGCGCAGGGCCAGCAGGTTGTGCTGGAGGACCTGCCCCTGGGCGTTGCGCATCGCCAGCCACCGCTCGTGCACCCGGTCGTCGTCGCGCCCCTCGACCGGCACCGGGAAGGCCAGGTCGATGTCCCGGCTCGGCAGCAGCACCCGGACGTCGACCTTGGCCGGTTTCAGCCGTCCGGCGTGGATCTGCCGCAGCGGCTCACCGATGGCCAGCGTGAGGGAGATGGACGTCAGGCACACGGCGTCGATCTCGACGTGCTCCGCCGCGAACGCCGACGCTATCCGGGGGGCGAGGGCCACCGTCGTGGGCAGCGGCGGGGCCTCCGGGCCGGTCAGCGCACCGACGGGGTCGGGGGCGACGGTCGCCGGGCTGCCCTTGGAGACGTTGGTGAGCAACCGCTCGGACTGCAGGATGCGCAGCGCCTGCCGCACCGCTCCGCGCTCGACACCGAACTCGTGGGCCAGCTGGGCCTGGGTGGGCATGCGCTCACCCGGCCGCAGCGCCCCTGATCTGATCCGGGCGCGCAGCTCGTCGGCCACCTCGTGATGTGTCCTCTGTGGCCGTTGCGACCTTTTCCGTCCATTGACGGAGTCGTGTTCCGGGTCCACAACTGAACAGTACAACTTCCCGCCATCTTAAGGCAGTTCAGGGAAAGGTGGTTATGAGCCGCTTCCAAGCGGAGATAAGTACAGTGAAGTTGGTCACCAACTTGGGGAACATGGTCAGACCTTCAGGGGGTTGGCCACCCGCCAAGGGACTCCCTTCCGGAGGGGAGCCGGGAGTCCCGCCCGGCCGGCACGGCCGCACGACAACCACAACCGAACAGCTCGCTACGGATGCGGGTCCCAGCACGCCGGCAGAAGGGAGCGGCTCAGAACATGTCCGGGCACCAAGGCCGCCTGGACGTACGCAGCAGGGCGTCGGCCTTCCGGGCGGCGCCCGCTCGTTCTTCGCGCACCCGCCCCAGCTCCGCCAGCCGCACCGCCGACTCGTCCCCGAGCCACAGTGCGCCCAGCTCGCCCAGACCCAGTTCGAGTTCCGCGCTCTGCGTGGTCGGCGTGCAGGACGCCCCCTCGGGCGAGGCCTCCAGCCGGTAGCGCCCGCCGGTCAGCCCGTCCACCCCGGCGACCTCCAGCACCAGCGCCCCCCGCCCCTCGTACGTCCGCGCCTCCAGGGCCCGTTCGACGTCCAGGATCCGCACCCACAGCCAGTCCGCCAGCGAGGTGATCCGCGCCGCCCGCGGGTCGGGCAGGAAGTGCGGGAGCAGGTCGTCGGGCGCCCGCCAGCCGCTCTTCACCTTCACGACCCAGTCGATGGAGCAGACGTACTCCCACAGCGCGCGTTCCGCGGCCGGTGTCACGCCGAGCAGCCACCGCACGCTCGCCGTGTTCAACGGCTGCTTGGCGTCGCCCCAGTTGTCGTCCACGTCGTACGCGGCCATGCCCTCGACCTCGCCGGACGCCGAGCGGTACACGGCGAAGAAGGGCACCTTCCACGACGGGTCCAGCCGCAGGGCGCCGGTGTTCACCTTCCACCAGGTCTCGTCGCGGTCGATGACACCGGGCCGGCCGCGGCGCAGCCGCTCGTGCAGCTCGGGGCCGTGCTTGCGGACGTCCTCGCCCTCCACCAGGTCGATCCGCCCGCCGCCCGCCGGGCCCGCCCAGCGGGCGTCGAGGCCCGCGCGCGGCACGTCGACCGTCCACTCCGCCATCCAGGTCGCCGGCCCGAAGCCGTAGCGGCCGTAGATCGGGTACTCGGCGGCGATCAGCGTCGCGACGACGTCCCCGCGGTCCTTCGCCGCCGCCAGGTCCCGCGCCATCATGCGGCTGAGCAGCCCGCGGCGGCGGTGGGTGGCCGTGACGGTGACCCCCGAGATCGCGTCGGCGGGGACGCTCGCCCCGCCCACGGCCGTGAGCTCCTGGTCGAAGGCCCCGAGATAGCGGCCCTCGACGAACTTCCCGCGCCGGCCCTCGATCTCCTCCTCGGAGAGGACGGGCACGCGCAGAAAGCCGGTGTTCACGGCACGCAGCCAGTCGGCGAACTCGGATTCGGTGATCGGGCGTACGTCGATGTCGTCGGCACGGGACATGGGGGTCATGAACTCACGCTAGGCGGAGGGCCGGTCGGTGTCGCGCAAATATCCGACCGCCGGCCCTCCCCCCGGGCCGGGAGGGGCTCACACCAGCAGGTCGTCGACCTGCGCCTCCCCCTCGCGGTACCGGCGTGCAATCTCCGCGCCGCACTCGTCGGCCGTGCGCTGGAGCCGCTGGCGGCGCCGGGAGATCTGCTGCTCGTAGCGCTCGAGCCGCCCCGTAGCCGTGCTCAGCTCCAGGTCCGTGCGCGCCCCCAGGTCGGACAGCTCGACCTCGGCGAGCATCTCCGCGGCCAGCCGCCGGTACTCCTCGCCCTGCGGGGTGCCCAAGGTGACATGGCGGGCCGAGGAGCGGTGCCGGGCCGGGGCGTCCCGCAGGATCTCCGCCAGCCGCTCCACCACCGACGTCTCCTCGGACACCGCGACGGAGGCCGCGCCCGCCGGTGCACGCCGGGCCACCTCCGCGCGCAGGATGTCGATCCGCCCCTGGAGCAGCCGCCGCAGATAGCTGAGGTCGGTCTCGTCGCGCTGGGCCTCGCGGCGCAGCGTGCGCAGCTCGGGCAGGCTCAGCGCGGGCAGCTCGGGCTCGGAAGCGTCCGAGGGCAGCCGCGGGCTGTCCGTGCGCTGTGTGGGCGGCCGGTGGTACTCCGACGCGCCGATCCCCGTGTACGTCGACCAGACAGCCGCCTGCTGCTGCCCGGTGCTTGATGTGCTCATGTGCCTCAACCGTCCCCTCGACCGGTGTGTGCAAGCATCGTGCCACCCCAAGTGCCCGCTCTGGGAACGAGTGCCCCCGATAGACCCCAGATGGGCGGGTAAGCAGCAAAATACGGCCGTGCAGGGGCTGTTGGCGCCCCGCGCAAACCACCCTTTCGGGCCATCCGCCGACCACCCGCGGCGCCGATGTCACCGCCCTGCATGATGGACGTATGCGAGCAGTGGTGCAGAGGGTGGACGGCGCGAGCGTCGTCGTGGACGGCGAGACCGTGGGGGCGATCGAGGGCGAGGGGCTGTGCGTCCTCGTCGGCGTCACCCACGAGGACACCAAGGAGAAGGCGGCGCAGCTGGCCCGCAAGCTCTGGTCGATCCGCATGCTGCACGACGAGAAGTCGTGCAGCGACATCGACGCCCCGCTCCTGGTGATCAGCCAGTTCACCCTCTACGGCGACGCCCGCAAGGGCCGCCGCCCCACCTGGAACGCCGCGGCCCCCGGGGACGTGGCCGAGCCGCTGGTCGACGAGGTCGTCGCCCAGCTGCGCTCCCTGGGCGCGACAGTGGCCACGGGCCGCTTCGGGGCAGCGATGCGCGTATCACTGACGAACGACGGCCCGTTCACCGTGCAGATCGAAATCTGACCCGAAAGATCTACAAGCCTCAGGGCTCGACGACGGCTTCCTGGGCCGCGGCGGTGTCGCCGGCCACCAGCGGGGCATCGACCGCCACGTTCCGCTTCACCAGAGCGAGCGCGACCGGGCCGAGCTCGTGGTGACGGGCGGACGTCGTGATGAAGCCGACCTTGCGGCCGTCGGGGCCGTCGTCCGCGAGCCGGAGCTCCGTCCCGGCCGCGGGCAGATGGACCTCGCTGCCGTCGAGGTGCAGGAAGACCAGCCGGCGCGGCGGCTTGCCCAGGTTCTGCACCCGGGCGACCGTCTCCTGCCCCCGGTAGCAGCCCTTCTGCAGATGCACCGCCGAGCCGATCCAGCCCAGCTCGTGCGGGATGGTGCGGTGGTCGGTCTCGAAACCGAGCCGGGGGCGGTGCTGCTCCACGCGCAGCGCCTCGTAGGCGAGGATCCCGGCGGGCGGCCCGGCCTGCGCGGCGTACGCCTCCAGGTCGGCGCGGGGCAGGAACAGGTCCCGGCCGTGCGGTGTCTCCCGTACGACGACGCCCTCGGGGATCTCGGCGATGGAGCCGGCCGGGAGGTGCACGACGGCGATGTCGGCCGTGCGGTCGGCGACCTCGACCTTGTAGAAGAACTTCATCGACTCCAGGTACGCGATCAGCGCCTCCTGGGTGTCCGGCTCCACATGGGCCCAGACCGTCCCGCCGTCGTCGACGAGGTACAGCGCGTGCTCGATGTGGCCGTTCGCGGAGAGGATCAGGGCTTCGGTGGCCCGGCCCGCAGGGAGGTCGCTGACGTGCTGGGTGAGCAGCAGGTGCAGCCAGGCGAGCCGGTCCTCGCCGGTGACGGCGACGACCCCCCGGTGCGAGAGGTCCACGAATCCGGTGCCGTCGGCGAGGGCGCGCTGCTCACGGAACAGATCTCCGTAGTGGGCGGCGACGCCTTCGTCCACGCCCTCGGCGGGGACGGCGCCGGGCAGGGTCAGCAGGGGGCTCTTCATATCCGTAAGCCTACGACTCGGTAGTTGAAGCCTTGAGCGTGCAGTCCTCGCACCGGCCGAAGATCGCGAAATGCTTCATGTCGGTGTCGAACCCGAACGTCTGCCGCAGCTTGGCGGTGAACTCGGCCGCCACCGAGACGTCCGCCTCGATCACGTTCTGGCAGTCGCGGCAGACGAGGTGGATGTGGTGGTGCCGGTCCGCGAGGTGGTACGTGGGCGCCCCGTGCCCCAGATGCGCGTGACTGACCAGGCCGAGCTCCTCCAGGAGCTCCAGCGTCCGGTACACCGTCGAAATGTTGACCCCCGACGCCGTCTTCCTCACTTCCACGAGGATGTCGTCGGGGGTCGCGTGCTCAAGGGTGTCCACGGCTTCGAGCACGAGTTGCCGCTGCGGGGTCAGCCGGTAGCCGCGCTGCCGCAGATCGCTCTTCCAGTCGGTGCTCACCACACCCAAGAGTCTAGGACTACTTGCATACGACTAGGTGAGGAAGACGTGCGGCTACTTGAAGAAGGCGATGCCGTCGTCCGGCATGTCGTCGGGCAGGGCCTTGGCCCAGCGCTCGACCTCCTCCGGGGTGACGACCTTCTTCAGGTGGGCGGACATGTAGGGGCGCAGCTCGACCTCGGGGGTCTGCTTCTCGCCGACCCACATCAGATCGCTCTTGACGTAGCCGTACAGCCGCTTGCCGCCGGTGTAGGGCTGGGAGGCGGCCGTGCGGGCGACCGCGTCCGTCACGAGGTCGATCTGCGGCTTCTTGTCGGCCAGCTCGCCGTACCAGATCTCGATGACGCCGTCGTCGCGGGTCATCGTCACCTCGACCTTGCGGCCGGCGTCGATCCGCCAGTAGCCGTGCTCGGACTCCAGGGGGCGGACCTTGTTGCCGTCCTGGTCCAGCACCCAGCTGTGGGACTGGTACTCCAGGAAGTCCCGGCCGTCGTGGGTGAAGGTGACCTCCTGCCCGAAGTTGCACTTCTCGGAGCCGGGGAAGTCGTGCACGCCGGCGCCCGCCCAGTTGCCCAGCAGGAAGGCGAGCGGGACGAGGTCCTTGTGGAGGTCGGACGGGATCTCGATCATGGGAACTTCCTAGACGTGGGTCAGCGCTGGCCCTGGTACAGCTTCTTCACGGTCAGTCCGGCGAAGGCGAGGACGCCGACGGCGACCAGGACCAACAGGATTTCGAAGAAGATCTCCACGGGGTGCTCCTTGAGCGGGGGTGCGAATGGGTGCACAGGGCCGAGCCCAGCTTACGCGGGCCCTTTCGGCACTACGATTCCGGCTATGGCGAAGAAGCTCGTGATCAAGGTGACGGCGGGGGCCGACGCCCCCGAGCGGTGCTCTCAGGCGTTCACGGTGGCGGCGGTGGCCGTGGCCAGTGGCGTCGACGTGTCCCTGTGGCTGACCGGCGAATCCGCCTGGTTCGCCCTCCCCGGCCGCGCCGCCGAGTTCGAGCTTCCGCACGCGGCTCCCCTGCCCGACCTGCTGGACTCCCTCCTCGCGGCCGGCCGCGTCACCCTGTGCACGCAGTGCGCGGCCCGCCGCGAGATCACCGAGCAGGACGTCATCAAGGGCGTCCGCATCGCGGGGGCGCAGGTCTTCGTCCAGGAGGCGATGGCGGACGAGACGCAGGCGCTCGTCTACTGAGACTCCGTGTACAGGCAGAACGGGTGCCCGGCCGGGTCCAGCAGTACCCGGACGTCGTCCTGCGGCTGGAACGCGGCGAGCCGCGCCCCGGCGGCGACGGCCCGGGCGGTCTCCTTCTCGAGGTCGTCGACCTCGATGTCGAGGTGGATCATCATCTGCTGCCGGTCGGGCTCGCCCGGCCAGACCGGCGGGCGGTAGGCGGGTTCCGTCTGGAAGGACAGCCCCGTGCCGCCGTCGGGCGGCCGGATGTGCACCCAGTCCGGGCCGTCCTCGCCGCGCCGTACGGCCCAGCCGGGCAGCAGCCGCAGATAGAAGTCCGCCAGCTCACGGGCGTCCGGTGCGTCCAGAGTCGCCGCAGCCAAGCGCATGGCCCCTCCCCCCGGCCGGATCTCACCGGCGCTTCTTGCCGTCCAGCTCGTCCCACCACTCGTCGGACGTGGGATCCCCGGACGGGTCGTCCCACCACCGGTCCTCCGGCCCGCGCCGGTTCGCGACCATGGCCGCCACGGGCGGGATGACCATGGCGACGACACACATCCCGACGGCGACGGGGACGGACCACAGGCGCACGACACCCCAGGCCAGCACGAAGAGGCCGATGCAGAGACCCATCATCGCGAAGTACGTGCGACGCCGCCGTGCGTACATACGTCCAGCGTAGGTCCGGGCAGGCCGAAGGGCCGCACCCCAGGCGTCCAACCCGAGGGGTGCGGCCCTTCGAGGACCTGTCGCCGTCAGACGGCGATCGCGACCTCCGCCAGGCCGCCCTGCTGGGCGACGACCGTGCGGTCGGCGGTGGCGCCGGGCACGAGGGCACGGACGGTCCAGGTGCCCTCGGCCGCGTAGAAGCGGAACTGTCCGGTCGCCGAGGTCGGCACCTCGGCCGTGAACTCGCCGGTCGAGTCCAGCAGACGGACGTAGCCCACCACGGGCTCGCCGTCCTTGGTCACCTGACCCTGGATGGTCGTCTCACCGGGCTTGATCGTCGAGGCGTCGGGGCCGCCGGCCTTCGCACCGCACATGTCGTACTCCTGAAGTCTGGAAAGGTCGGTCGGGGTTGCTTACTTGTTGGCGCCGAGCTCGATCGGCACGCCGACGAGGGAGCCGTACTCGGTCCAGGAGCCGTCGTAGTTCTTGACGTTCTCCACACCGAGGAGCTCGTGCAGCACGAACCAGGTCAGCGCGGAGCGCTCACCGATGCGGCAGTAGGCGATGGTGTCCTTGGCCAGGTCGACGCTCTCCTCGGCGTAGAGCTCCTTGAGCTCCTCGTCCGACTTGAAGGTGCCGTCGTCGTTGGCGTTCTTGGACCACGGGATGTTGCGGGCGGACGGGACGTGACCCGGACGCTGGGACTGCTCCTGCGGCAGGTGGGCCGGGGCGAGCAGCTTGCCGGAGAACTCGTCGGGCGAGCGCACGTCGACGAGGTTCTGCGAACCGATGGCGGCCACGACGTCGTCGCGGAAGGCGCGGATGGACGTGTCCTGGGCCTTGGCCTTGTAGTCCGTCTTCGGACGCTCGGGCACCTCGTCGCCGGCGACGAGCTCGCGGGCGTCGAGCTCCCACTTCTTGCGGCCGCCGTCGAGGAGCTTGACGCTCTCGTGGCCGTACAGCTTGAAGTACCAGTAGGCGTAGGAGGCGAACCAGTTGTTGTTGCCGCCGTAGAGGACCACGGTGTGGTCGTTGCCGATGCCCTTGTCGGACAGAAGCTTCTCGAAGCCCTCCTGGTCGACGAAGTCACGGCGGACCGGGTCCTGCAGGTCCTGCGTCCAGTCGATCCGGATGGCGTTGCGGATGTGGTTCTTCTCGTAGGCGGACGTGTCCTCGTCCACCTCGACGATGGCGATGGTCGGGTCGTCCAGGTGCTCCTGGAGCCAGTCGGCGTCAACCAGGACGTCGTTGCGGCTCATGCTTCTTCTCCTCCGGGGCAGTTACGGCGGGGCGTGCGAGGTCTGCAGGGCGCGCCCTTGAGGCAGGGCGGCGCACGGGTGCCCTTGATGCAGGGCTGCGGGGATGCGCGCGCCGACGCGACTGCCGACGCGATCGCTCAGAAGGTGCGACAGAGCATGGCGGCGACGCGGCACAGGTCTACTGCCCGCCGCTTCGTGAGGTCCGCCTGTCGCTTCATGCCGTCGATCGTAGGGACGGCAGGGCGGGCGTGTCACCGGTGTGTCGCATACTGAGACGCGAAGATCCGGCATGTGGGACCGGGGTGCCGTCGACGCGGCTCCCGCACGGCCCGTTATCGGATGTATCGACCGTCAGATCTACGCTACGGACTCCGCCGTCTCGCCCACCGGACAGCCCTGGTGGGGCCGTCGTGGGTCTCCGCAGGGATCCCGCCGTGCGCCTTCCTACCCGGCCAGCCGGACGTCGGAACCCTTCACCGTGATCTCGACGCCGTTCGGGGCGGCCTGGACCGTGTCCAGCTCGATGCCGCCGGGCAGGTCGTCGATCTTCTGCTGGAAGTCGGTGATGGCCCGGACGCGGTTCTCGGCGATGTCGACACCGCCGAACTTGGGCAGGCCGTCGGCGTGCACGCGGACGGTGCCGTTGTCGACCTTCACCGAGCTGAGCACGGAGACCGGCTCCGGGAGCTTGGTGCCGAGGACCGTGGCCTCGACGGTGACCTTGATCTTGCCGTTGCCGCCGTCGGAGAGGCCGACGACGTTGGCGGTGACGCCCGGGGCGACCTGGGTGGGCTCGGACTTCGCCGTCTTGAGCAGCTCGTCGTAGGCGATGGTCGCGGTGCCGGTGGCGCTGGAGGCGGTGGCGGAGCTGTAGTCGCCGGAGAACTCGACGCCCTTCATGTCGGCCTTCAGGTCGTCGATGCGGATCTTCTGGGCGCCGTCGCCCGTGGCGGCCTCGTAGTCCTTGATGCCGACCTCGATGTCGTCCAGGGAACCGCCGGCGACCTGGGTGAGGAACGGGAAGCCCTTGATCGACACGTCGGGGGTCGCCGACAGGTTCTCCGTCGTCTTCAGCCGGTCGGCGGCCTCGTCCTCGGCGAAGCCGACCGCGACGCGGTCGGCGATCACGAAGAGCCCGCCCAGGATCACGACGAAGATCAGCAGTATTCGCAGTGCGCGCATGCGGTGTGTCCCCACCCAGTCGGTTAGACGGCGGTCCCTGACGACCGGGTGGCCGTCCCTTGCGTGAGAGTAACCCTGTGGGGAAGGGGCGCCGGAGGATTGTTGATCATCTGTGACAGGGCGGCGGGCGCCCGGCGGCGGTGCCGGAGCTACGCCAGCGCCCTGCCCAGGACGTACACCGCCGGGGCCGCCGCGGCCAGCGGCAGGGCCACGCCCGCCGTGAAGTGGACGAAGCGGGACGGGTAGTCGTAGCTCGCGACCCGGTGGCCGATCAGGGCGCAGGCGGCGGCGCCCGCACCGAGGAGGGCGCCCGAGGTGCCGAGGTCCGTGACCTGCCCGGTCGCGATGCCCGCGCCCGCCGCGGCGAGGAGGGCCACCACCACCGAGGCCGGGGTCGGCAGCGGCAGGGCGCGGGCCAGGACGGCCACCGCCACGGCCACCGCGCCCACCGTCACCGCGTCCGCGGCGGCCGCGAGGTACCCGCCGGCCACGATCGCCAGCGCCGATGCGGCGACCGTCGCCATCAGGCCGTACATCCGCTCGTCCGGGTCGGCGTGCGACCGCAGCTGCAGGACCAGCGCGAGCAGCACCCACACGCCGAGGGTGCCCAGGATGGCCGACGGCGAGCGGCCCGAGACCAGCAGCGCCGCGTCCGCCGCCAGCGCGCCCGCGAAGCCCAGCGCGATGCCCTGCCGGGCCGGCCACATCCCGTTCAGCCGGAACCAGCCGGCCGCGGTGACGGCCTGGAGGACGACCAGCGGCACGAGCAGCGCGTACGTCCCGACCGCCGCCGCACCGGCCAGCAGCAGCCCGAGCAGCGCCGTCAGCGCGGCCGGCTGCATCCCGGGCTCGATGATCGGGGACCGCCCCTCCGCCCGGGCCCGCTGCGCGTCCGTGACGCGCTGGTTCCCGCCGACGGTGGCCGGGCCGTAGCCGGACGCGGAGACGTCGGCGTCGGCTCCGGCCGGGGCCGCGGGTCCCTGCGGCGTCCGGGGACTCCGGAGCGGCTGGGGCGACTGCGGTGTCAGGATCGCCGTCTCCGGATCCGGCGCCTGCGCGGACACCTGCTGGTGGTTCTGTGTCTCCCAGGTCTGCCCCTGCCACTGCTGTGTGTACTGCTGAGCGGCGTGCGGGTCCTCGTACCCCTGGTACCCCTGCCCGGGCCACGCCTGCGGCTGCTGCCCGTAGGGGTCGTACGGCTGGTTCGGCTGGTCGGTCATCGTCATCCTCCTGCGAACGGCGGGAGCACCTCGACCGTGCCGCCGTCGGCCAGCCGTACCGTCTCATGTCCGCGGGTGCCCACGGGGTCGCCGTCCACGAGGAACGAGCACCGGCGCAGCACGCGCTCGAGTTCGCCGGGGTGCCGCTCGCGCACCCCGTCGAGCGCCTCGGCGAGGGTGACCGCCTCGTACGGCTCCTCGGCCACCCCGGCCGCGGCCTTGGCGGCGGCCCAGTAGCGCACCGTGACCTTTGGCATCTGCTTCCTCAATGAATTCGACGGCGAACCCCGTCAGGCTAGCCCGCCCGGCCGGCGACCCATTCCCCGATCCGGGCCAGCAGTTCGTCGCCGGCCGCGTGCTCGGCATGCCCCATCTCCGGCTCCAGCCACAGTTCGCCCTGGTCACCGGCGGCAGCGGCCAGCATCCGCGGGTGGTCGACGGGGAAGTACCCGTCGGCCTCGCCGTGCACGATCAGCAGCGGCGTGGGAGCGATTCTCGGTACCGCCTCCACCGGAGAGAGCGGGACCGGGTCCCAGTCCCGGTGGTGGATGCGGGTACCGAAGCCGTAGCGGCCGACCATCCGGCCCTCGGGCCGCGTCACCAGCCAGTGCAGCCGCCGCATGGGGGCGGTCCCCCGGTAGTACCAACGGGCCGGGGCACTGACCGACACCACCGCGCCGGTCTCGCGGGGGTGCAGCGCCGCGTGCCGCAGCACCACCGAGCCGCCCATCGAGAACCCGACCGTCCCCACGCGGGCGTGCCCCAGCTCCCGCGCCCAGCGCACCGCCGCCGCCAGGTCGAGCACCTCCCGGTCCCCGACCGTGGACCGCCCGCCGGACGCCCCGTGGCCCCGGAAGGAGAACGTGACGACCGCCCCGTAACGGGCGAAGGCCTGCGCCACCCGTCGCACATGCGGCCGGTCAACGGCCCCGGTGAAGCCGTGCGCGACGACGAACACCGGGTGATCGGAAGGCGTCCGGGAGGCGTCGTATACAGCGGTGCCCGGGTCGTATACGGCGTCGATCGTCACACCGTCGGAAGTGCGCAGAAACGTCCTCGACGGCCGCCGAAGGGGCGTTCCCGCAGCCGTCTCGGAGTGTGGACGATCGGTGGAACGCGCCACATGACCTGCCGGACCAGAGCTCATGTGGGCTATTCTGCTGGGCAGAGGACTCGGGCAGCGTAGCCCCCGGGTCCTTTTGTGCTTTCGGAAGCGTTGTATACAACGCGGGAAACCGCAGGTGTACGGGGCCTTCGGGATCGCAGAGCGGTGCTGTGCCAACAAACGTCCTCGCAGGGACCGAGGAGGAACCAGACATATGAGTTCTCTGCTGCTCCTGACCAATGCCCTCCAGCCGTCGACGGAGGTGCTCCCCGCCCTCGGCCTGCTCCTGCACAACGTGCGTGTGGCCCCCGCGGAGGGCCCCGCCCTCGTCGACACCCCCGGCGCCGACGTCATCCTCGTCGACGGCCGGCGTGATCTGCCGCAGGTCCGCAGCCTCTGTCAGCTGCTGCGCTCCACCGGGCCGGGCTGTCCGCTCGTCCTCGTCGTCACCGAGGGCGGCCTCGCGGCCGTCACCGCGGACTGGGGCATCGACGACGTTCTGCTCGACACCGCCGGCCCCGCGGAGGTCGAGGCGCGGCTTCGGCTGGCCATGGGGCGGCAGCAGATCGTCACCGACGACTCCCCGATGGAGATCCGCAACGGCGACCTGTCGGTCGACGAGGCGACGTACTCGGCCAAGCTCAAGGGCCGTGTCCTCGACCTCACCTTCAAGGAGTTCGAGCTCCTGAAGTACCTCGCGCAGCACCCCGGCCGCGTCTTCACCCGCGCCCAGCTGCTCCAGGAGGTCTGGGGCTACGACTACTTCGGCGGTACGCGCACGGTCGACGTGCACGTACGGCGGCTGCGCGCCAAGCTCGGCCCCGAGCACGAGTCACTCATCGGCACCGTCCGGAACGTCGGTTATCGATTCGTTACGCCGGAGAAGGTGGAGCGCGCCGCCGAGGAGGCGAAGGCCAAGGCGGCCAAGGCAAAGCAGGACACCGCGGACAATCCGGTTGCCCCTGAGGCCGCCGAGGTCCGCGCGGAGGCGTAAAGAGGCGTAAAGAGGCGCCGACCTGGGCATCGCTTCCCGCACAGGGTGCCCCGGACGGCGGTCGGGATATCGTACGGAACCTCCTTTACGCCCTGCCCGGAGCGGGTATATCCGCGTAGACTCCGCGCGTGGCCAAGGTGACTCGGGATGATGTGGCGCGGCTGGCAGGGACTTCCACTGCCGTGGTCAGCTATGTCATCAACAACGGACCCCGGCCGGTCGCCCCGGCCACGCGCGAGCGTGTCCTCGCCGCGATCAAGGAACTGGGGTACCGGCCCGACCGGGTGGCCCAGGCGATGGCATCCCGGCGCACGGACCTCATAGGCCTGATCATCCCGGACGCGCGCCAGCCCTTCTTCGGGGAGATGGCACACGCGGTCGAGCAGGCCGCGTCCGAGCGCGGAAAGATGGTCCTCGTCGGCAACACCGACTACGTGGGCGAGCGCGAGGTCCACTACCTGCGCGCCTTCCTGGGCATGCGGGTCTCCGGGCTCATCCTCGTCAGCCACGCGCTCAACGACCTGGCCGCCGCCGAGATCGAGGCCTGGGACGCCCGGGTCGTGCTGCTGCACGAACGGCCCGAGGCCATCGACGACGTCGCCGTCGTCACGGACGACCTGGGCGGCGCCGAGCTCGCCGTCCGGCACCTGCTGGAGCACGGCTACGAGTACGTCGCCTGTATGGGCGGCATAGCCGAGACGCCCGCGGTCGGCGACCCGGTCTCCGACCACGTCGAGGGCTGGCGCCGCGCGATGGACGACGCCGGGATCTCCACGGAGGGCCGCCTCTTCGAAGCCCTCTACAACCGCTACGACGCCTACCAGGCCGCCCTGAAGATCCTCTCCGGCCCGGAGCGCCCGCCGGCGATCTTCTGCTCCACCGACGACCAGGCGATCGGCCTGCTGCGCGCGGCGCGCGAGCTGCGCATCGACGTCCCCGGCGAGCTGGCGGTGGCCGGCTTCGACGACATCAAGGAGGCGGCGCTCGCGGACCCGCCCCTGACGACGGTCGCGTCCGACCGTTCGGCGATGGCCCGGGCGGCGGTGGACCTCGTCCTCGACGACGGGCTGCGGGTCGCGGGGGCCCGGCGGGAGCGGCTGAAGGTGTTCCCGTCGCGGCTGGTGACACGGCAGTCCTGCGGCTGCGCGTAGGGCCCGGACGCGCCTTTATATCGGGCATACGAGGTTCTGTCGGGCTTCTCAGGGAGCACTCAGGAAGCTCTCATGGTCGGGCGACAAGCTCGGTTCCATGACCGAGAGCTTCCACCGCAGTGGCGAGTACGAGAACCCTTACGAGGGTCAGCAGCAGGCCCCGGTGAACCCCGAGTGGCCGCCCCCGCCGGCGTACGCCCCGGCGCATGCTCCGCATCCGAAGAAGCGCGGCCGTGGCCCCCTCGCCCTGCTCGCCGCCGTGGCGATCGTCGCGGCGGCGATAGGCGGCGGCACCGCCTACGGCATCCAGGAACTGACCGGCAACGACACCGTCACCTCCAGCTCCACCAGCACCAACGTGGTCCCGTCCAGCCAGAAGGGCACGGTCTCCGGGGTCGCCAAGGCGGTCAGCCCGAGCATCGTCGAGATCAGCGCCGACTCCAACGCCGGGTCCTCCACCGGCTCCGGCGTGATCATCACGGGCGACGGCGAGATCATCACCAACAATCACGTCATCTCCGGCGCCTCGCAGATCAAGGTGACGACCAACGACGGCAAGTCCTACTCCGCGAAGGTCGTCGGCACCGACAGCAAGAAGGACCTGGCGCTGATCAAGCTGGAGAACGCTGCCGGTCTGAAGGCGGCCACGCTCGGCGACTCCGCCGGGGTGCAGGTCGGTGACGAGGTCGTCGCGATCGGCTCGCCCGAGGGGCTGTCCGGCACCGTCACCAGCGGCATCATCTCGGCCCTCGACCGGGACGTCACGGTCTCCACGGACGAGAGCCAGGAGCAGCAGCAGGGGCAGCAGGGCGGCGAGTGGCCGTTCGAGTTCGGCGGCCGGGAGTTCAACGGCGACACCGGCTCGAACACCACGACGTACAAGGCGCTCCAGACCGACGCGTCCCTCAACCCGGGCAACTCCGGCGGCGCGCTGATCGACATGAACGGCAACATCATCGGGATCAACTCCGCCATGTACTCGGCGGCAGGTGCCTCCTCGTCCGCCGCGGCGGGCAGCGTGGGCCTGGGCTTCTCCATCCCGATCAACACCGTCAAGGCCGACCTCGCGAAGCTGCGGGCCGGTTCGACCGACTGAGTCCCACCGAGCGAGGAGTACGGCGATGATCCAGCAGGTTGTGCACACGGAGCCGAGCGGGGACCCGGCGGCGGTCGGGCCGGCTCTGGCGGTGGCGTCCGCACTGCACGCGCCGACGGGCCGGGCACCGGAGGTGGCGCCGGCGGCGACCCGTCGGGCGAGCCGGGCCGCGGCGGCCCGACGCCGGACCGCGCGGGGCTGACGCGCCTCCCGTCACCGCACGCCACCGAGCCGACGCTCCTGCCGTCCCGGTCCCCCGGCGTGCGACGCTGAGAGCGTCAGAGCACCCCCGTCCCCCTTCACCCCCGAGGACCTCCGACCCATGAGCCCCGCAGACGGCGACCGTGACCCGCAGCGCATCCTGATCGTCGACGACGAGCCGGCCGTACGCGAAGCGCTCCAGCGCAGCCTCGCGTTCGAGGGGTACGGGACCGAGGTCGCCGTCGACGGCGCGGACGCGCTGGACAAGGCGGCGGCCTACCGGCCCGACCTGGTCGTCCTCGACATCCAGATGCCGCGCATGGACGGTCTCACGGCGGCGCGCCGCATCCGCGCCACGGGCGACACCACACCGATCCTGATGCTCACGGCCCGTGACACGGTCGGCGACCGCGTCACGGGCCTCGACGCGGGCGCCGACGACTACCTGGTCAAGCCCTTCGAACTCGACGAACTCTTCGCCCGCATCCGCGCGCTGCTGCGCCGCAGCTCCTACGCGGCGGCCGTGGGCGCGGGGAGTCCGGCCGACGAGGACGCGCTCACCTTCGCCGACCTGCGCATGGATCTGGCGACGCGGGAGGTCACGCGGGGTGGCCGCCAGGTGGAGCTGACCCGCACGGAGTTCACGCTCCTGGAGATGTTCCTGGCACACCCGCGGCAGGTCCTCACCCGGGAGCAGATCCTCAAGGCCGTCTGGGGCTTCGACTTCGAGCCGTCGTCGAACTCCCTCGACGTGTACGTGATGTACCTGCGCCGCAAGACCGAGGCGGGCGGCGAGCCGCGGCTGGTGCACACGGTGCGGGGTGTCGGTTACGTGCTGCGGCAGGGCGGCGCGGAGTGAAGAAGGTCGTACGGCGGTTCCGCTCACTGCCGATCCGGTCGCGCCTGGCGCTGCTGGTGGCGGCGGCGGTGGCGTTCGCGGTGGCGGCGGTGTCGGTGACCTGCTGGTTCATCGTGCAGGGGAAGTTGTACGACCAGGTGGACGGGGACCTGAAGTCGTCGTTCCGGACCCTTCAGGCGGACGATTTCGACGCGTTGACGAAGACGTGCCCCCAGAAGCCGTCGAACACCCTCGGCGGGGCGCCGCGACCGCAGACCTACGCGCAGGTGGTCGGGTCCGACGGCAGGGTCTGCCTCTTCAGCAACCTGATGCCGCAGGTCAAGGTCACGAGCGGCGACAGGGACGTGGCGAAGAATCCCGACCCCAGGACGGCCGTACTGCGCAACGGCACGGACAGCGACGGCAACTCGGTGCGCGTGCTGACCACGGCGGTCGTCGTGAAGAACGGTCCCTTCCAGCAGGGCGTGGCCGCCGACTACGCGCTGGTCATCGCCGTCCCTCTCAAGGGAACGGAGTCCACGCTCAACGAACTGGCGCTGATTCTCCTGCTGGTCTCGGGTGTCGGGGTGGTGGGCGCCGGAGCGGCCGGCCTCACGGTCGCCAGGGCGGGCCTGCGGCCGGTGGACAAACTGACGGAAGCCGTCGAGCACGTGGCCCGCACGGAAGACCTGGACGTCCGCATCCCGGTGGACGACGCGAGCGAGGACGAGGTGGCTCGCCTGTCCCGCTCCTTCAACTCGATGACGTCGGCCCTGGCCAGCTCCCGGGAACTCCAGCAACAGCTCATCGCGGACGCGGGCCACGAGTTGCGTACGCCTCTGACGTCCCTCCGCACCAACATCGAACTCCTCACCCGCAGCGAGGAGACGGGCCGCCCCCTCCCCGAGGCGGACCGCAAGGCGCTGCTCGCGTCGGTGAAGGCGCAGATGACGGAGCTGGCGGCACTCATCGGCGACCTTCAGGAACTGTCCCGCCCGGACACGGGCCAGCACTCGGGCCGGACGCAGATCGTCGCCTGGCAGGACACGGTCGAGTCGGCGCTGCGACGGGCCCGGCTGCGGGGCCCGGAGCTGACGATCACGGCGGACGTACAGCCGTGGTTCGTCCGCGCGGAGCCGTCGGCACTGGAGCGGGCCATGGTCAACATCCTGGACAACGCGGTGAAGTTCAGCCCGGAGGGCGGCACGGTCGAGGTCCGTCTCGCCGAGGGTGTCCTCACGGTCCGCGACCACGGCCCGGGCATCCCCGCCGACGAACTCCCCTACGTCTTCGACCGCTTCTGGCGCTCCCCGAGCGCACGGGCGTTGCCGGGCTCTGGCCTGGGCCTGTCGATCGTGGCCCGCACTGTGCAGCAGGCCGGCGGCGAGGTGTCGTTGTCCCACGCCGAGGGCGGCGGCACGGTGGCGACGGTACGACTGCCGGGGGCGGCTGTGCCTCCGCCGGAGGATCTGCCCGCTACTTCGTGACGTGCGTGAGGAACGACGCCCAGGGGCCAGCGCCGAACACGAGTATCGGGCCGTCGGGCCGCTTGCTGTCGCGGACCGGAACTGTGCCGGGGCAGTTGTCGGCGACCTCGACGCAGTTCGTCTGCCCTCCATCGCTGTAGGACGACTTACGCCACACTGCGGTGCCGGGGTCGAGGGTTCGGTTCATGATCTGCACTCCTCCGAGAGACGCTTGATGAATGCTGTCGACTCCTCCGGAGTCAGCGCCGCGTCCCTCACGAGATCGTAGGACCAGCGGAAGGACAAAACCTTGTCCGGGTCGTCGATCAACTCGCCGAAGCTGTTGCCTTCCACATAGGCAACAGGGTCTCCGACTCGTTGCCACAACAGCGTGAGGTGGCTGTTCATGAGGTCGTGCACGCCTGCCGTGTGCGGCAGTACCTGAAGTGCGACCGAAGGCAGCTCGGCCGCGTCCAGCAAGCGTGACAACTGATCGGCCCACACCTTTGCGTGTGGCACGGGCCGTCGAAGGGCGCCCTCGTCCAGGATCACGCGGATGCTGGGCGCCGGTTCGCGGTACAGCAGTTCCTGCCGTCCCATGCGCAAGGCCACCTGTTCCTCGATCTCCTCGTTGTTGCCAGCCGTTGTCTGGGCTCTGGACAACCCTGACAACACCGTGCGGGCATAGTCCTCCGTCTGCAACAGTCCAGGCACCGCCAACTGGAACATCCACATCACCCGAGCCGTCGCCTCCAGCTCCATGAACGCTTTGTACTTGTCTTTGACGACCTCCCGTCGCGCGTCCCGCCACAGGCGAAGAAGCAGGTCACCGGAGTCGAAGTAGCTGTCCAAGTCCTCCATGACCGACCGCTTGGAAAGCCGCTCCCCCTTCTCCAGGCGGAAGAGATAGCTCTTGTCGTACGCGGTCTCCGCCGACAGCTGCGCAAGCGTCTTGCCTGCCTTCTCCCGCAGGAACCGCAGCGTCCGTCCGAGCTCGGCACGCCTCGATTCCCGGTTCCCGTCAACGAATTCGCCCATGTCACACCTCCCCGTTGCCTGGCGCCCAGACAACGCCAGCCCTCTTCCAGAGCGTAGGCCCGACCAGTGACCATCGAGGCACGAACGGTAATCACCGCTCGTCAAACCCCCTGCTCCGAGAAGGGACACCCCTGTGCGCCTTCGCCTCGCCGAGCTCTGCGAGTCGGCCCTGCTCGCCCTCGTACGGCTCCTGCTGCCCGCCCGGGGGCGACATCGGGCCACCGCGCCTCCCCCGCCGCGGCCACTGCCCCCGCCCGTGCAGCTCCCCCGCACTCTCCACGTGGAGCCCTTCGAAATGGACACCCCTCTCATCCGGCCGTACCTGCACGCCCTGGAGGTCTACGCATGAGGCTGCTCCCCTGGGCCGGCAGCGACGGCAAGCCCTGTTACCTCAGCACTGACAACCCCGACAGCCTGCTCTCGCGGCTCGCCGATGACGTCGAGGCCGCTCAACTCGCCTCCGCCGAGCAGGTGCTCGCGGGAGCCAGGGCCGTACTCGGGGACCCCGAAGCCGGTGAACGCGCCGTGCGTTTCGCGCTGACAAGGGCCGTGGAGTCCCTGGGAGACGTGCTGCGGATCGCCGTCAGCCGCAGGGGTGAGACCCGATAAAGAGGGACATGCCACTCGCCCAGCTGTCGATGTCCTGTCATACCCATCAGTAGCGCAAACTCCCGCCCCTGCTCTGGCATCTTCACTGCCGTCACAGAACCGCAAGCAGGAGTGAGCCAACCCCCATGCGTCTCATTCGCAAGTCAACTCTCAGGAAATGCGGCCTGGTTGCCGCTTCCACCGCCCTCGCCATAACCGGTCTGCTGACCGGTGCCGGGACCGCCGCCGCCGGGCCCGCCGGGGCGACCAACATCCGGGGTGTGGATCCCGGGGACACCGATCTGATGATCGAGCGGCTCTGCAGTCAGGAGACGAGCCTGACCGGCGTCTACGGCGCCCTCAACGTCGACACCGGTGAGTTCAAGACCCAGGACGAGTACCTGCGGGACGTCTTCGGGCTGTGGAAGCCCGCCGGGCCGTGGGAGCTGTTCCGCGGCTGGTGCGGGTACGCCGAGGCCTCGACCTGGTCCATCAAGGGCGACACCGTCCGCACGTCCCGGTGGATCGGCAACCAGGGCTCCGCCGACGACAAGGAGACCTTCGTCAGCAGCTACAGCACCAAGACGTTCGCGAAGAAGAGCGTCGGCAGCACCATCAGCCTCTCCCTCGCCAAGAGCATCTTCAGCGGCACCGTGGGCGGCAGCGCCGGGTACGAGTGGGGCTGGGAGAAGGAGTCCCGGTTCGAGACCCGGAGCGAGAAGACCATCCCGCCCTGCCGGCAGGTCGCCGTGACCTGGACGCCGTACCAGCGCGTGGTGCGCGTGAACCCGGTCTTCCATGTCGAGGACTACCAGTGGAACAAGGGCGACGGCGACCGGACCGTGCACAGCTGGCGTGACCGGGGCTACCAGACCATCTACTCGCACGGCTACTACATCGACGGCATCTCCGACAAGCTCCTCCCCAGCGGCCAGCCCGACGGCCGCGAGGACAAGATCGAGGAGAAGCTCGACCCCAAGTCCTGCACCGAGTAAGGCAGATACCGTTCCTAATCAGTGAGCAGGAGTGAGTCTTGTACCCATTCCTGGTCACTGCGGACACCCCGAACGGTTGTGGATGTCCTGGTTGCCCGCGTACTCGCCGCGTCCGGCGGCACGGATCGTGTCCGTGGTCCGGGGATGCGGGGGCGGGGTCCCTCACGCCCAGGGGCACGCCGGTCGGCCTGGACGGTCCGATGCCCGTGCACATCGCTCTGGTGTGCACGGGGCGGTGTCGTCCGTCGCCGGATCGAGTGCCCTTGGGCGCGTCGTCCGATCGCGATGCTTGCCGCATCGTGCCGGGTGGTCTTACGGGTGGGGCCGGCCATCGGTTTCTGCCAGTGCTGGGCGCCCCACTTGCTGGTGTAGGCCGGGTCTACGGCGATGATCGCGATACCTGTGGCGTCGGCCATGGAGGTCAGCCGGGCGCGGAGCTTGCCGGTCGGCATGCTGGAGATGAGGTGCCGGAATCGGCGCTTGCGACCGTGCTTCTCTCTGGTTTTCTCGGCCTGGAAGTCGAGGTCTTCGACCGCGATGGCCTTGACGCCGCAGGTCTTGGCCCAGTTCAGCAGCCGTGTGAGGGCGTGCCGTACCTGGGCGTCGCGGTGCTGGGCGCCTCGGGACAGGTCGTAGAAGAACCGGCGCGGCCGGCCGATCGGGTTGCCGTGAGTGTCGAGGCGCCATGCGGCGAGGTGATCGGCATTGGTGTCCACGCCGATCACGCCATCGGCGAGGGCGGCTTGGAGTGGGATGGTCTTGGTGGGAGCAATCTGCCAGGAGGCGTCCACGTACCAGCGTCCGCGTCCCGTGTTGTAGTGGATGCGGTAGGCCACGGCCCGGTTGCCCTCCACACGATCGGCCCACTCGTGCCCCCGGTGGGGGAAGCGCACCTTCGCAGCGAGTACGTACCGGCCGTGCTTGGCGTTGGCCAGGTCGGTGAGCGGGGCCGGGAGCTTGATCGATACATCGCCCTCGGGCGTGATGCGGATCGTCTCGTTGCCGAACCTTTTCCCCGACTCGCCGTCCGCCTTCAAAAACCAGCGCCCGGCTTCCCACCGCTCACGCCACTCGGCCTCGGTGAGCTGCGCCTTGTCAAGGTTGTGACGCGTGCCCAGCAGACGTTTACCGCCACGCACGACCTGCACCCGGCCCAGATCCCGGTCGGCCCGAACCTTCTCGAGCCGGTCCTCCAGCACATGCAGCCGTCGCGTCTTGTGGAACCATTCCTGCGCGCAGCGGTAGCCGCCCGGAGCCCGCTTGGTGCCCTTCTGCCCGACCGGCAGCGACAGCCGGTGCCGGATCGTCGTGATACCGGCTTCGAGGGACCGGATGTGTGCGGCCTGGCCGCGCCGGGCGAGTGCCCACTGGTCATGCGTGGCCTTCGTGATCGACCCGGCCCACCGGGACGACGACTGGGCCGTCAGGTCCCGCTTACGGGCCGCCCATGACTCGGTGGAGTGCTCCAGACCGTCGGCGCAACGCGCTTTGAGGTCCTTCGAAGCGAGCGAGCCCAGGTGCGCCCCCACCAGGCGCAGAACCTTCTCATCTGCGGGCGTGAGGTCCCCCAGCCGGGTACGTACCGCCACACCGGACGGGCCGAGAGCGACGAACGGCGCGGCAATCGGGCGGAGGTCAGCCATGTTCGGCGGCTTGCAGTGCCTTGCGGGCCCGGTTCCTCGCCGACCTGGGCCCGTACAGGCGGGCGCACAGCGACGTCAGGACCTCCACCATGTCCCGCACCAGGTCGTCTTCGACCTCGCCGTCGTCCAGCACCAGCAGGCGACGGCCCGTCGCGGACAAGGCGGCCTCGACAAGCTCGACGTTCATCCGGCCGAGCCGGTCCTTGTGCTCCACCACCACACAGGTCACGTTCGGGTCGGCCAGCAGACGCCGGGCCTTGGAACGGCAGCCGTTCATCCCGGAAGCGATCTCCGCCTCCACACGAACGACTCGGTGACCGGCCTTCACCGCCCACGCCGACAGCCGAGCGACCTGGCGTTCCAGATCGGTCTTCTGATCGTGCGAGGACACGCGGGCATACAGGCCCAGACCACCGATGGCCCCGGGCGTGGTGTTCGCGTCGATGTTCACCAGGATCGTGCGGGGCCCGACCCGCTGAGCCGGTACCGGCAACGTCCCCTCACGGAACCAGCGATACGCGGTCTGCGGATGCACGCCTTGCGTCTTCGCCCATTCCGTCAGATTCACGCTCCGACAACGACACTCACTCATACATGGTTACGCTCACCTGCCCGACTTCGAGAAGCAGCAGGGGGAGACCCCGGCAACCTTTCCGTGTGGGGCGGCGACTGATCAGCGGTCATTCCCCCACACGGAACGGATCGCCCTATGAGTGAGCCGCGCAGCAAGGCCCGTCACCGCAGAAGCCGCACCGCCCTGGCGGTCGGGGTCCCGCTGGCCCTGACCGCCGCCGGTACCTTCGCCTACGGCACCGACCTCGGCGTCCTCGGCAGCAGTGTCCAGCAGGCATCCGCCGCCGCCCCCACCTGGGCCGCCGACGCCGCCGACGGCTTCGCCTCCGTCAACTCCCTCGGCCAGAACGGGACGTACGGCGGGCGCGGCGGTCAGGTCGTCACCGTGACGACGCAGGCCGAGCTGGAGAAGTACGCCACCGCCACCCAGCCGTACGTCATCGTCGTCGCCGGGACCATCACCATGAACCCGGTCGGCAAAGAGATCAAGGTGCAGTCCGACAAGACCATCGTGGGCCGGGGGACCGCCGGGCACATCGTCGGCGGCGGGTTCTTCCTCGGCCAGGGCGTACACAACGTGATCATCCGGAACCTGACCATCCGGGATGCGTACCAGGGGATCTGGAACGACAAGGACCACGACTTCGACGCCGTGCAGATGGACGGCGCCCACCATGTGTGGATCGATCACAACGATCTGCGGCACATGGCCGACGGGCTCATCGACGTCCGCAAGGACAGCACGAACGTCACCGTCTCCTGGAACAAGCTGAGCGACAACAACAAGACCTTCGGCATCGGCTGGACCGAGAACGTCAAGACCGACATCACGATCCACCACAACTGGATCCGCGAGACCGAGCAGCGCAACCCGTCCACCGACAACGCCGCCCACGCGCACCTTTACAACAACTTCCTGGAGGACGCCCCGGGCACCGCCATCAAGTCGGCGTACGGGAACTACTCGCGCGGCGCGACCAAGATGGTCCTGGAGAACTCCCTTTTCAAGGGCGTCAACAACCCCGTCATCAAGGACAGCGGCGCCGCCGTCGTCCAGCGCGGCAACTCCTTCTCCGGCACCAGCGGGCGCAACGAGAGCGGCGGGACCGCCTTCGACCCGAAGGCCTTCTACCCGTACACCCTCGACAAGGCCGCCGACCTCCCGTCGGTCCTCAAGGCCGGTGCCGGGCCCCGCGCCTCCATCGGGACGACCGCCTCCGCCAAGAGCACGACGGCCTCCACCAAGGCCGCGGCCGCCACCACCCTCACCGTCGCGGCGGACGGCAGCGGCCAGTACCGCACGGTGCAGGCCGCCGTGAACGCCGTACCGGCGAACAACCCGTCGCGCGTCGTGATCGCCGTGAAGCCGGGGACGTACCGGGAACTGGTGAAGGTGCCCTCCAACAAGCCGCACGTCACCATCCGGGGCACCGGCAGCAGCCGCAAGGACACGACGATCGTCTACAACAACGCGTCGGGCACGCCGAAGCCCGGCGGCGGGACCTACGGCACCGGCGGCAGCGCCACCGTCGCCGTCGAAGCCGACGACTTCCAGGCACGCAACCTGACCATCTCCAACGACTTCGACGAGAAGGCCAACCAGTCCCTCAACGGGCATCAGGCCGTCGCGCTGCGGACCGCCGCCGACAAGGTGTTCCTGGACGGGATCATCGTCAGCGGCGACCAGGACACGCTGCTGCTCGACACCGCGTCGAAGGACCGCCTCGGCCGGGTCTACGTCAGCAACTCCTACGTGATCGGCAACGTCGACTTCATCTTCGGCCGGGCCACGGCCGTCGTCGACAAGTCGGTCATCACGCTGAAGAAGCGCTGGAACGGCACCTCGGCCGGGTACGTCACCGCACCGAGCACCGCCGCGAACCGCAAGGGCATCCTGATCGCCAACTCCACGGTGAACGGCGATGTGTCGAACGGCAGTTTCTACCTCGGCCGGCCCTGGCACGCGGGCGGTGACGCCACTCTCGACCCGCAGACCACGGTCCGCAACACCAACCTCAGCGCCGCGATCAAGTCCACGCCGTGGACCGACATGAGCGGCTTCTCGTGGAAGGACGACCGGTTCGCCGAGTACGGCAACTACGGCGCCGGTGCGGGCCCGGCGAGCACCAACCGGCCGCACCTGAGCGACGCGCAGGCCGCGAACCAGGAGGTCGCGGACTGGCTCGCGGGCTGGACGCCTTCGGCGTCCTGAACGGCTCCCTTCCGGGTCCGGCTGACGAGCGGCGCCGGGCCCGGAAGGGCCACCACCTTCAGGGTGCTTACTGCTTCCAGGCGTAGTGCAGCCGGTCCAGGCCGCTCTGGTTGTTCACCGTCAGGCTGAGGTTCGTGCCCGTGCCCTGGAGCGTGGTGAGGGAGTAGGTGTCACCGTTGCGCAGGCCGGGCCAGTAGACCGAGCCGAGGCCCAGCTCCCGGATGGTGTCGGTCGCGGCCTGGATGTAGGCGATCTCGTTGGAGCTGCCCACCGGGCCGTTGTAGTCCAGGCCGGTGGTCATCGAGGCGCCGAACTCGTCGAGGATCGTGCGCGAGGCGCAGTCGCCGATGCGGCTCTTGAAGTCCGCCTTCCACTGGTCGACGCTGGTCCAGTCGGTGTGCCAGAAGCCGTAGTTGTGCAGAGCCAGGCGCGTGCCCTTCAGGCGTGGGTCGGCGCACACCGGCTTGACGTCCTCGCTGTACTTGTACCCGCCGATCAGGATCCGGTCGCGGGGTATGAAGCGGTGGGTGCTCACCCACTTCGCCGCGATGTCCGTCCACTCCTGGGCGGTGTAGCCGAACGGCTCGTTCATCGGCTCGAAGTACACCTTGGAGTTGCCGGCGTAGGCGGAGGTGATCCGCGCCCACATCCGGTCCCAGGACGCCTGGTTGTCGATCTTGCCGTCCTTGGCGTTGTCGGCCTCCCAGTAGCCCAGGATGACCTTGAAGCCCTTGGCGGTGGCGGCGTCGATCGCGCCCCGGTACGACTTCCAGAACGGGCCGTTCACCGAGGTCGGGTTGACCGGGAGGCGGACGGTGTTGGCGCCGAGCTCGGAGAACCCGCCGATGATCGCCCTGGACTTGGCGTAGGTGGTGGCGTAGCCGTCGGAGGTGGACAGGCCCGAGGGCACGACCGCGTCGTCGGCGTAGTTGTCGCGCGGGTCGGCCCAGTTGACGCCCTTGAAGTCACTGACGGGCGGGGGGCCGGCGGGACGGGGGGCCGGCGAGGCGGCAGCGGGGGAAGCGAGCGCTCCACCGAATGCCGTGACGCAGGCCAGCAGCGCCCCCACGCAAGCTGTCCCGCGATGGTTCTTTCGTGACACGACATCCCCTTCTGAGCAGGTGCAAGGGTGAGCAGCCCGCAGGCGGACCGCTCAGTGCAGCACGAAACTAGAAGGGGACTCGAACACAGGTCAACACATCTGCACACAAAGATTCACTCACGGCGGGGCGGGGCCGCTCAGGAGGACTTCTCTCCGTCGGAGGACGACGAGGACATGTCCTCCAGGTTCTTGCGGGCCTTCTCCGAGAGCTGCTTCTTGCCTGCCAGCACGTCCCGGTAGTGCTGCGCCCCGCCGACCTGGGCCATGGGGAAGTCCTGATCGAACTCCTCCGCCTCGTGGTAGGGGTCGCCCTGCTTCCTCAGGGCGCTGCGCATGGCCTTGCCGGCCCCCGGGAACCTGCGCTCCTCGGACTCGGTCATGATCCCGTACAGCATGGCGGCGGCCCGCTTCTGCGTCGCGTCCATGGTCGCGAGGATGTCCTCGTCCAGCTCTTCGCCCCGCGCGGCGGCGGCGACCAGGGGCTCGTGCTCGGCGTCGAGCGCCTTGACCAGCTCCTCGTACGTGGTGCCGAGGCTCTCGCTTCCCGGGTGTTGCTGCTTCACGTTCGACGTGATGTACGGGGCGGTTCCTCGCCCCTTGTTCACCGTGTACGGGCCGAAGGGGCTCTGGCCGGGTCCGTAGGTCACCGCTGCCTGACCGCGCTTCTCCGCCCGGCGGTTGGCCCGCCGCAACCGGCTCAGCCCGTCCATGGGTTTGTCGTCGGCCGGGCCCTCGCCGTTGTCGCCCCGGGGCATGCGCTGTACGGCCACGAAGGCGGCGTTTCCGGCGGTGCCCTGGAGGGACAGGGCCGCGTCCGGTGTCATCCGCCCTCCCGCCGCCAGCCGGGCCGCCTGCGGGTCGGCCTCGTGCGGCCGGAGCGGGAGCCGGTGGGCGTGCCCGTCCCGCGCGTCCGCCTCCGCTTCCTGAGACCGGCCGTGCCTACGCATCCGCATCATCCTCATCTCAGTCCGGTACGCCGCCATCGTCCGGGCGTCCCCGGGTCCGCACAGCGGCCGCGGGGACAGACTTTCGGGCACGGCCGGCTGCGCGAAGGGCAGCCGGGTGCCGTCAGCCGCCGACCGAGAGCCCCGATCCCGACACCCGCACCCGGATGCCGTCCTCCTCCACCCGTACGTCCTGCAACCGCACGTCCCCCTGCTCCGGCTCGGGCAGTTCGAACGCCAGCGACAGCCGGTCGGCCAGCACCGGGCGGGTCAGGCCCGACAGGGAGTCGAGCAGGTTGGGGTCCAGGCCCAGACGGCGCATGACGTCGGGGTTCTCCAGCGCCAGGTCGATGAGGTTGAGGCCGGCGGCCTGGCGGGCGAAGCGCGGGGAGCCGGTCAGCTCGGCGAGTTTGCCGTCGTCGGCCAGCGCCTCGCGCACGGTCGCCTCGGGCACGCCCATCCGCTGCACGATGGCCGGGACCGACAGCAGCGCCTTGGCCTTGCGGGTCTCCCGGGCGAGGTCGGCGGTGCCCTTGGGCGTCAGGTGCAGGCCCTCCGAGGCGCGGGTGCCCGGCCGGTAGGTGGCCAGGTCGCCGATGTCCAGGCGCATGTTGCCGATCTCGGTGGCGATGCCCCGCTCGCCCTGCCGCTGGATCCGGGCCTCTGCTCGCAGCCGCAGGTTGTGCCCGGCGACCGGCAGGGTGCCGTTCGCCCGGACCTTGTCGCGGCCCTCGCCGGTGAACCTCACCTGGGAGGCGCCGAGTTCGCGGTTGAGGTCGGCGAAGGTGAGCTGGACGTCCCCGTCGAAGCGGGGGACGTGGGCGCCGCGCACGGAGGTGAGGCCGTCGGCGTTCAGCGTCACGTCGTGGGCCGTGGCCGACACCTTCGCCAGGGAGACCCGGTCGGCGGCGACGTCCGGGACGGTCACCTTCACCGAGTCCAGATGCTTGTCGGCGAGTTGGGTGAGGAAGGGGAAGCCGCCGATCTCGACCTCCGGCGCCGCGGCCAGGTCGAGGCGGTCCTTGAGGGTGTCGGCGGCCCGGTGCTCGGCGTACAGCACGGCCCAGCGGTCGCCGAGGGCGGCGAACGAGGCGAGGACGACCAGGCCGACCACCGCCTTCACCGCGAGCGGCAAGCCAGCGAAACGATTCTTCCTACGCCGCTTGCCACCGCGGCGGTGGTCCGGCGGGGCCCAGGCGTCCTCGGCGCCCGCATCGCGTTCCTCCGTGAGGAACTCTTCCAGAGGGGTCTCCTCCAGAGGCCCGTCATCGAGGGCGGCGAGCTCCTCGTACGGGTTCGGACGGGGATGCGCATCTAGGTGGTGGGGGGTACGCATCGATCCATCCGATCATGCGTACCTCCCCCACCCGCAACCTGAACCCCGGGTATGCGACTTACTTCACGATGGTGATGCGGTCCGCCTTCGGCGGGGCGATCGGGTTCGACGCCGAGGAGTTGGCCGTCAGGTACTGCTCCAGGGCGGCCAGGTCGTCGCTGCCGACCACGTCGTTCGTGCCCTGCCCGAGGGTCGGGAAGCCGTCGCCGCCGCCCGCGAGGAAGCTGTTCGTCGCGACGCGGTAGGTGGCCGCCGGGTCGATGGCCGAGCCGTTCAGCCTGATGCTGTCCGTGACCACCCGGTCGGCGCCGGACTTGGTGAGGTCCAGCGTGTAGGTCAGGCCGGACGAGACCTGGAGGACCTTCGGGGCCGCCGCGTTGGGGCCGGTCACCTGCTCCTTGAGCACCTGGATCAGCTGGGTGCCCGTGAAGTCCTGGAGGTTCACGGTGTTCGCGAACGGCTGGACCGTGAAGCCCTCGGCGTAGGTGACGACACCGTCGCCCTCACCGGCCTTGGCCGCGAAGGTCAGCGGTGCGCGGATACCGCCCGGGTTCATCAGCGCCAGGTCGGTCTCCGGGTCGAGCTGCTTGCCGTGGGCGAGCTGGGCGTCGGCGATGAGGTCGCCGAGCGGGGACTCGGTGCCGGTGTTGCCGATGTCGCCGGAGATGTAGCCGATCGGCTTGTTGCCGATGGGCGCGGCCAGCGTGTTCCACTTGCTGATCAGCTCGGTCATGTCGGGCGCCTTGGGGACGTCCCGGGTGACCACGCGGTTCGCCGACTTCACCGCCGTACGGGCGATGTCGCCGGTCCTGCGGTCGTACGTCAGCGTGGTGTCGGTGTAGAGGCGGCCGAAGGACGCGGCCGAGGTGACCATGCGGGGCTTGCCCGCCGGGTCGGCGATGCTGCACACGTACGCGCTGTGGGTGTGGCCGGTGACCAGCGCGTCCACCTGCGGCGTGACGTTCTTGGCGATGTCGACGATCGGGCCGGAGATGCCGTCGCCCGCGCCCGGGGAGTCACAGTCGTAGTTGTACGACGTCGACGCCGGGAAGCCGCCCTCGTGGATGAGGGCGACGATCGACTTCACGCCCTGCTTCTGGAGCACCTTGGCGTACTTGTTGATCGTCTCGGTCTCGTCCTTGAAGGACAGGCCCTTGACGCCCTCGGCGGAGACGATGTCCGGGGTGCCCTCCAGGGTCACGCCGATGAAGCCGACCTTGACGCCGTTCTTCTTCCACACCCAGTAGGGCTTGAGGATCGGCTTCTTCGTCTTCTCGTCGAGGACGTTGGCCGCGAGGTAGGGGAAGTCGGCGCCCGTGAACTCCTCGTCCGCGTAGCAGCCGTCCTTCGGGTGGCAGCCGCCGTTCTGCAGACGGGCCAGCTCCTTGGCGCCCTCGTCGAACTCGTGGTTGCCGACGGAGGTGACGTCGAGGTCGAGCTTGTTCAGCGCCTCGATGGTCGGCTCGTCGTGGAAGAGCCCGGAGATCAGCGGGGACGCGCCGACCATGTCGCCGCCGGCGGCCGTGATGGAGTACTTCTCGCCCTTGCGGGCCTGCCGCAGATGCGTGGCGAGGTACTCGACACCACCGGCGTCGATGGTCTTCGTCGTGCCGTCGTGCTGGTGCTCGGTGACCCGGCCGGAGGAACCGGCGGGCGGCTCCAGGTTGCCGTGCAGGTCGTTGAAGGACAGCAGCTGCACGTCCTGGTAGCGGCCGGGCCCGTACCCGCCCTCGCGGTGGTCCTCCCCGGCGGTCGCCGAGCCCGGCAGCCCCGCGGCGGCCAGCGCGCCGACGGTGACGACACCGGCGGCAAGAGCGACGAAACGGTTCGTACGACGTCTGCGGCGTTCCGGGTGCGCCGGTGAAGTGGCTGGCATACGCCCCCCCTTGTAGGTCTGTCGGGACAGTGATGTCGTCCGGCGCAGCCTAGAGTCAACGCGCGTAGCGCGACAGGTGTTTCATGGTTACATCCTGGTTGCTTCTTTGCCGCCGATTTGCCGGTGGCGCCCCGTACCCTCGTACGCATGACCAGCGACGACACCGTACGGCCAGGACGCCCCCGCTCGATCGAGACCGTTGCCGCGCTCTCCGCGGAGCAGACCGAGGCCGTGCTCGGACTGCTCGACGAGGCGGCCCGGACCGACGGGCAGCAGGCGGTGTCCGAACAGGGCCGGTTGCAGTTGCGCGGCGGGGAGCGGGAGGGCGTGTCCCATCTGCTGCTCACCGCCGGCGGGGAACTTGTCGGTTATGCCCAGCTGGAGGACACGGACCCGGTGGAGCCGCCGGCCGCCGAACTGGTCGTGCACCCCGGGCACCGGGGGCACGGGCACGGACGGGCGCTCGGGTCCGCGCTGCTGGCCGCGTCGGGAAAGCGGCTGCGGGTGTGGGCGCACGGCGGGCACTCCGCCGCCCGGCATCTCGCCCAGGTCCTGGGGCTGACACTCTTCCGTGAACTGCGCCAGATGCGAAGGCCGTTGACCGACTTCGACGCGCCCGAGCCGGTGCTCCCCGAGGGCGTCACGGTCCGCCCCTTCGTCCCCGGCAAGGACGACGCGGCCTGGCTCGCGGTGAACGCCGCCGCCTTCTCCCACCACCCCGAGCAGGGCTCCCTCACCCAGCGCGACCTCGACGACCGCAAGGCCGAGCCGTGGTTCGACCCCGAGGGGTTCTTCCTCGCCTACCGCGGCGACGAACTCGTGGGCTTCCACTGGACCAAGGTCCACGCCGAGGAGGGCCTGGGCGAGGTCTACGTCCTCGGCGTCGGCCCGGGCGCGCAGGGCGGCGGCCTCGGCAAGTCCCTGACCACGATCGGGCTGCGGCATCTGGCGGGGCAGGGGCTGCCGACGGCGATGCTCTACGTCGACGCCGACAACAAGGCGGCGGTGTCGGTGTACGAGCGGCTGGGGTTCGTCACGCACGAGGTGGACCTGATGTACCGGACGGAGACCTGAGCCTTGCCGACGCATGACCTCCAGGTCCGCCCTGCCGCCGAGGCCGATCTGTCCGCCCTCGTGCGCCTCCGCGACGACGCCGCCCGCTGGATGCTGGCCCGTGGGATCACCGGGCAGTGGCGGCCGGGGGAGCTGGACGAGACGCACTTCCGCCGGGTGATGGCGCACGGCGAGGTCTGGCTGGCGGAGGCCGGCGGGCGCCTCGCGGGTGCCTGGGAGCTGTGGTGGGAGGACGAGGACGCCTGGGGTGCGCAGCCGCCCGTGGCCGGGTACGTGCACCGGCTGATGGTGGACCGGACCGCCGCCGCGCCCGGGACGGGGCGGCTGCTGCTGACGGCTGCGGAACACCGCGTGGCCGAGGCGGGGCGGACCTCCGTGCGCCTGGACTGCCTGGCCACGAACGCCCAGCTCAACGCCTACTACCAGGAGGCCGGTTACCGCGTCGTGGGCCGCAAGGAGGGCAAGCCGCAGCCGGGCGGGCCGCCCAAGTCCTTCACGCTGATGGAGAAGCAGCTCGGGTAGGCGAGGGGTCCGCGAGGGCCGCGGGGTCCGCGGGTTTCGCCCACGACGGCCGCCAGGTCTCGCCCCGCGGCGGCCGGGGGCGGGTGGCGACCAGGTAGTCGCGCAGGGCGGTCAGGCCGGGGTGCGGGTTGTCGGTGCGCCAGAGCAGTGAGTGCGGGTAGACCGGGACCGGGTCCACGAGCGGGACGAGCCGCAGGTCGTGGGCGACCGGCCAGACGTGCGGGGTCCGTTCGCTGAGGAAGGTCGCCACGGTCGGGGAGCCGGCGATCGTGTCGAGGAGCGCCTCGAGGCCGAAGTTGGGCCCGATGGTGTCGATGGCCGGCCCGAAGGTGGCGGCGAGTTCCTCGTAGTAGGCGTGCCACTCGGTCCCGGGCACGTTGCCCGGCATCCAGATCCGGTGCCCGGCCAGCCGCGCGGTCGTCACCGAGTCGGCCCGGGCGAACGGGTGGCCGGGCCCGACGCACAGTTGCAGCGGCTCGTCGAGGACCGGGGTCGCCGTGATGCCGTCGGGGAGCCGCTGCCCGGGCATGGTGACGGCCCGGAAGGTGGCGTCGACGGCCCCGTCCCGCAGGGCCGTCACGGCCGTCTCCACGTCGAACAGCGTGACGACGTCCAACGCGATCTCCGGGTGCGCCCGGTGGAAGTGCTGCACCAGCCCGCCGGTGGCGGCCCGGCGTCCCACGACGTCCACCCGCAGCGCCCGGTCCCCGGGCCGCACGGCGGCCGTCGCCCGCTCCTCGGCCTGGAGCAGCACCCGGGCGTGCGGCAGCAGGGCCTGCCCGTCGATGGTGAGCTCCGCCCCGCGCGGCGTACGGACCAGCAGCCGCACCCCGAGGTCCTTCTCCAGCGCGGCGATCCGCTTGGAGACGGCCTGCTGGGTGAGGGCCAGGTCCACGGCGGCCTTCTGGAACTGCCCGGAGTCGGCGATCGCGACGAAGGCGCGTACGGCTTTGAGGTCCACGAGAGGGCAGCCTAGCCGCACAACACCTGGTTGTCGGACGGCCCGACGGTGTCGGATCTCAGGGCCGGACTCGCCCGACTGGCACAACTACTCGATGTACCCGGCGTCCGCTAGGTCGTGTCCGCAAAGTCCCGTCGTCCGCCCGGAGGGCGGGCCCTGCGGCGTCGTGGGGGTACCTCCCGGTCGAGCGCAGCCGAGACTGGGGGAGCGTGCTCTCGGCGTGCCGGGCGGAGTCCCTCGTACTGGACGTACTTGGGGCTTCGCCCGGTGCGGCGAGAGTGCGTGCCGGGCGTCGCGGGGCAGGCGGGACTTTGCGGACACGACCTAGAACCGGGCCCGCCGCCGCACCGGCTCCGCCGCACTCACCAGTCCCAGGATCACGGCCCCGGCCAGCACCACGGCCCACCGGTCGTGGGCCGCCGCCCACCGCTCGTCCTGCACCGGCACGAACAGGGCCCAGCGGCGGGGCCAGAACAGCATGGCCAGGACGGCTGTGGTCAACAGCCCGCCCGCGACCGGCAGTCCGGGCCGGGCCACCTCGCTGAAGCGCACCGCGGCCGCCGCGCCGGTCACCGCCAGGACGAAGGCGGCCCCGGCCTCCAGCGTGATGTCACCGACCGGGGGCCGCGCGCGCGGCGGCACGAGCAGGAGGGCCACCGTCCACCAGGCCGCCGCGGCCGGGACGGCCAGGGCGACGCGCAGGGCGATACGGACCGGGCGCGGCGTCGGCACGGCGGCTGTGGTGTGCCGGGCCGGGTCGTCCAGGAGGAAGGTCAGGCCCACCGCGAAGGCGAGGATCGCGGCCCGCAGCAGGTACAGGGAGAGTTGTTCCGCGCTCTCGCCGGTCCGGGTCAGCGCGGCGAGCAGCAGTCCCGTTCCGCCGGCCGCGGCGACCGCGCCCCAGGGCAGCGTCCGGTGGACGGCGAACACCAACTGCCGGTTCACAGGCACTTGTCCTCCCCCTCGGGCGCGGGCAGGCCCAGCAGCCCGGCCGCCCGGGCCGCGGTGATCTTCGGTGCGGTGAGCTCGTCCCACCGGTCCTTGACCCGTGCACCGGCCTCACCGCGGGGCAGGTCGAGCAGCGCGCGCAGCACCTCGGTCTGCGCCTCGGTCATGTACAGCCCGTTGGTGGGCTGGAGCACCATGGCGGAGCCGGTGACGCTGTCGTCGAGCCGGACGCGGCGCAGCGCGTCGAGAGGGTCGGACTCCCAGCCCACGGCCAGCCACATGAGGGGCACGATGCGGCCGTCGCAGATCGAGGTCGCGGCCTTCTCGTCGCCCGCGATCAGCACACCGGCCACGGCGGCCGAGAACTCGGGGACGCGGTTGCCGCCCCACTGGGTGCCCACCGTCACCTCGTGCGGGCGCTTCAGCGAATCCAGAGCGGAGTCACTGGAGAGGCCGTAGCGCGCCTCGACCCGTTGCCGTACGACGACGCCCTGCTCGCGGGCGCTGCCCCCGGCCAGGGACCGGACGCGTTCCACCACCGTGGCCCAGTCGCCGACCCGCGGCCCCCACTCGGAGAACGCGCAGTACGTCGACCCGTCCCGCCGGGCGCAGGACTGCACCTGCTCGGGGTGCACCGTGGCGCGTTCGCGCGCCTTGACCAACTCGGGGGATTCGCCCGCCGACTGGGCCACTCCGCCCACCACAGTCATGGCCAGCGCCCCGGCGGCACCGGCGAGGATGACCGGCTTGCGGCCGCCGGCCACGAGCACCGCCAGCAGCCCGAGGCTGAGCGCCAGTCCGGCCAGGTACAGGGCGTGCCAGGCGGCGGGCCGGCCCATCAGGTCGGAGGGCAGGGTGTTGCTGGTCCCCTCGCCGACGGCCGGCATGAGCCACTGCTCCCAGCCGTCCCCCGTTCCCGCGCCGGAGAGGAACATGAACGCGAACAGGCAGAACACGATCATCAGCGGGGCGGCCAGAGCCGACCTCACCAGAGCGGCCGCCAGCAGCCCGAGCAGCCCGCACAACAGCACCGTCAGGGGACCCACGAGCAGCTCGCCCACCGAGCCGTGCCCGATCGCGCCGGGGCGGAGGGCCTCCCGGCCGAACTGCGCGGCCACGCACACGGCGGTGAGCAGGGCCGCGGCCACGACCGACAGCGCGTGGGCGACCGTACGGCGCCACGGCGGGAGCACCAGCACCGCGAAGTGCCGCTCCGTGCCGTGCCGTCGGGAGCGCAGCGCGGCGTGGTTGGCGGACAGCAGGACCGCGAGGCCGACCAGCATGGGAGCGCCCTGGGTGGCGCGGTCGGCGTCCTGGAGTGCCGGGTAGCCGCCCCAGGCCCTGCCGGCGCGCCACACGGTCCAGCCGAGGTAGAGGGCGAAGGCGAGGAGCATGGGAATCCGGGTCAGCAGCCGGCGTGACTCGAACAGGGCCAGGGCGAACACGGCCTTCCAGGGCCCGCCCGGCTCGTCCCGCGTCCCGGACACGAGCGGCTTCTCCACCACGGCGGTCATGCGGCCACCTCCGCTCCGGTGCCGTCGAGCGTGAGCAGGTAGCCGTCCTCCAGGGTGGGTTCGAGCAGCTCGGCGCCGGGCGGCGGATCTCCCACGTTCCGGAAGGTCCCGGTCCCGGTGCGCCACCCGGCCTTGGCGCCCGGGTCCCGCTCGGTGCTGCTCCACACGCGCCCCGCGGCCCGCGCGGTCAGCTCTGCCGGAGTGCCCTCGAACCGCACCTGCCCGCCGGCCATGACCACCACGCGGTGGCAGAGCATCGCCACGTCCTCCGTCTGATGGGTGGACAGCAGCACCGTCCGCCCCTCCCCGGCTCCGGCGATCAACTCGCGGAACCGCATGCGCTGTTCGGGGTCCAGCCCCACGGTCGGCTCGTCCAGGACCAGGAACCCGGGGTCACCGACCAGGGCGGCCCCGAGGGCGACCCGCTGCCGCATTCCCCCGGACAGCTTGCGGATCCGCTTGCCCCGCACCTCCGCCAGGCCGACCTCGTCGAGCACCCGCCGTACCTCCCGGTGCCGGGCGCCCCGGCCGGTCATCTCCTTCAGGATCGCCACGTAGTCGACGAACTCGAAGGCGGTGAAGTCCGGGTGGAAGCCCGGCGTCTGCGGCAGATAGCCCAGCCGACGCCGCACTTCCTGCCGGCCGCGGGCGGTGCCCGGGTCGTGCCCGAGCACGGTGAAGGCCCCCCGGTCGGCGGGCAGGGCCGTGGCGAGCACCCGCAGCAGCGTGGTCTTGCCGGCGCCGTTGGGGCCGAGCAGCCCGGTGACGCCGCCGGTCAGTCGCAGTGACACGTCGTCGAGGGCCCGGGTACCGCCGTAGCGGAGGCTGAGCCCGGAGGCGGACACGGTCGGGGTCATACGGCACGTCCCTGGAAGAGGTCGAATCGGTCACGAAGCAGGAAGAGCAGCCCGGCGGCGAGCGCGGCGACCAGCGCCGCGACGCCCTGCCCGGCGGCGGTGAACGGCGCGAGCGGCACATCCGCTCCCGCCCGCAGCGCATCGGCCGTCAGCAGCAGCCCGACCCACGCCCCGCCCACCAGGGACGGCGCGAGCACCGGTCCCAGCCGGGGCATCAGCGCGAGCCCGGTCGCCGTCAGCGCCAGCCCGGGCAGCAGCCAGGCCAGCGCCCGCAGCCCGTAGCCGGGCAGCGCGAGGGTCGCCAGCCCGTTCAGCCCGAGGACGACGGCCAGCACGGCCACCGTCCGGATCATCAGCAGCCGGAAGCCGTGCATCGGCGCGACGACGGCCATCTCGTACGTCGGATCCAGCGCGGGCCCGTACGACAACGCCACCCCCGCCAGCGGCAACAGCGGCGCGAGGGCCAGGAAGAGCGTGGGGAACTCCCCGCCGCGCACGGAGTGTCCGGCCCCCACACTCAGCAGCAGCACGACGACGACGGCTCCCAGCCAGGACCGCCGCAGCACCGGCGTCGCCGCCAGCAGCCGCGCGGTGTGCCCGGCCACGCCGATCCGCACGAGCAGCTTCTCCAGCAGCCCCGTGCGGGGCGCGTCCAGCTCGGCGTCGAGCCGGTCCCACCCGGCGTCGAGCGCGACCGGGTCGCTGACCTCGGCCAGTACCGCGCGGCACCGGGCGCAGGAGGTCAGGTGCGCGTCTGCGGACCAGAGCGCGGGAGCCTCCAACTCCCCTCGCGCGTAGGCGCGCAGATCATCTTCGGACACGTGCCAGCTCATGCCAGTGCCTCCCGCAACTGCTTCCGGGCCCGCATCGCCCGTGTCTTGACCGTCCCGGGCGGTATCCCGAGCAGCACGGCCGCTTCACGGGTGGTCAGCCCGTCGATGACGGTCGCCTGCAGCACCGCCCGCAGCTCCGGCGACAGCCGGACCAGCGCCCCGGCGAGGTCCCCGTGCTCCACCCCCGCGAGCACGCGTTCCTCCGCCGACACCTCGTCCCGGTGCCGCAACCGCGCCAGGGCCTGCCGCAGCCGCCCCCGCGCCCCGTCGCCCCGCAGCGCGTCCACCAGCCGCCGCGACCCGATGCGCCACAGCCACCCGGCCGCGTCCGCGGAGTGGCCCTCCCGGTAGCGGGCCGTGCCCCGCCACACCGCGAGGAACGTCTCCTGCACGACGTCGTCGACGACCCCGAGGTCGGCGCACCGCCCCCGCAGCCGGGCCCTGAGCCACGGCGCGTAGCGCCGGTACAACTCCTCGAAGGCACGCCGGTCGGCGTCCGCGGCTATGGCCCGCAGCAGCTCCCCGTCGCTTCTCGTATCGCTCACGTCTCCTCATCGGACGGCCCGGCTCGAACGGTTCACCTGATCGCTCGGGAGGATGCCTCCTCCCCTCCCTTCACGGAGAGGAGCAGTCGGGAAAGCACGCTCGACTCCCACCTCACGGGGCGCCGAGCGGCCGATCCTCACGGAGGGTGATGACGGCATCACGGCGTTGGACACACGACCCGCCCTTTGGGGACACTCCCGGGGCGCACGGCGTCACCGGGAACCGTCCACAGCCTGTGGGCAGCCGCCCGCCCCTCGCTCCGGCCCTGTGGACCCCCGCGAGCCGCCTCCCGCTATCCCGCACGTCATGTCTCCGTAACCAGCGATTCAGACGAGCTTGCGAAGCTCGGCCAATGAATCCCGCTGTGCCAGAGCCTTCCCCGCCCCGCGAGGGTCCCGAGGGAAACGGGAGCACTCATGTGACACCTCCGCTCCCGCCCGCGCTGTCCGACGCGCCCGTGATGCTCGCGGCGCGGAAGAATGGGTCCATGAGCCAGCCGAACACCCAGGCACAGGTCCAGCACGCGCAGCCCTCCGTGGGCTCCATCGCCGCGCACCGCCCGCACACGGTGGCGGCAGCCGTCTCCGACCTCGAACCGGACATCGACGCCGACCTCGACGCCTACGAGGAGTCGCCGTACGACGGGCCCCAGCTGCCGCAGGGGCGTTTCCTCGACCGGGAGCGCAGCTGGCTCGCGTTCAACGAGCGCGTGCTCGAACTCGCCGAGGACCCGAACACGCCCCTGCTGGAGCGCGCCAACTTCCTCGCGATCTTCGCCAGCAACCTGGACGAGTTCTTCATGGTCCGGGTGGCCGGTCTGAAGCGCCGTATCGCCACCGGCGTGGCCACCCGCTCCGCCTCCGGTCTCCAGCCGCGCGAGGTGCTGGAGATGATCTGGGCCCGCTCGCGCGAGCTCATGGCCCGGCACGCCGCCTGCTACCACGAGGACGTCGCCCCCGCACTCGCGGAGGAGGGCATCCACCTGGTCCGCTGGAACGAGCTGCAGGAGAAGGAGCAGGCCCGCCTGTTCACCCTGTTCCGGCACCAGATCTTCCCCGTGCTGACCCCGCTGGCGGTCGACCCGGCGCACCCCTTCCCGTACATCTCGGGCCTGTCCCTGAACCTGGCCGTCGTCGTACGGAACCCGGTCACGGGCCACAAGCACTTCGCCCGCGTGAAGGTGCCGCCGCTGCTGTCCCGCTTCCTGGAGAGCTCCCCGGGCCGCTACGTCCCCATCGAGGACGTCATCGCCGCCCACCTGGAGGAGCTGTTCCCGGGCATGGAGGTCCTGGAGCACCACGCCTTCCGCCTCACCCGCAACGAGGACCTGGAGGTCGAGGAGGACGACGCGGAGAACCTCCTCCAGGCCCTGGAGAAGGAGCTCATGCGGCGCCGCTTCGGGCCGCCGGTGCGCCTGGAGGTCGAGGAGTCCATCGACCGCGAGGTCCTGGACCTGCTGGTGCGCGAGCTGAAGATCAGCGAAGCCGAGGTGTACCCGCTGCCGGGCCCGCTGGACCTCACGGGCCTGTTCCGGATCGCCTCCCTGGACCGGCCCGAGCTGAAGTACCGCAAGTTCGTCGCCGGCACCCACCGCGACCTCGCCGAGGTCGAGTCGGCGTCCGCGCCGGACATCTTCGCCGCGCTGCGCGAGCGGGACGTCCTGCTGCACCACCCGTACGACTCGTTCTCCACCTCCGTCCAGGCCTTCCTGGAGCAAGCGGCCGGCGACCCGGACGTCCTCGCGATCAAGCAGACCCTGTACCGGACGTCCGGCGACTCCCCGATAGTCGACGCGCTCATCGAGGCCGCCGAGTCCGGCAAGCAGGTCCTGGTCCTGGTCGAGATCAAGGCCCGCTTCGACGAGCACGCCAACATCAAGTGGGCGCGCAAGCTGGAGGAGGCCGGCTGCCACGTGGTCTACGGCCTGGTCGGCCTGAAGACCCACTGCAAGCTGTCGCTGGTGGTCCGCCAGGAGGGCGAGACGCTCCGCCGCTACAGCCACGTCGGCACCGGCAACTACCACCCGAAGACGGCCCGCCTCTACGAGGACCTCGGTCTGCTCACGGCCGACCCGCAGGTCGGCGCCGATCTCTCGGACCTCTTCAACCGCCTGTCCGGCTACTCGCGCCGGGAGACCTACCGCCGGCTGCTCGTGGCGCCCAAGTCGCTGCGCGACGGCCTGATCTCGCGGATCACCAAGGAGGTCCAGCACCACCGTGCGGGGCGGCCCGCGTACGTCCGTATCAAGGTCAACTCGATGGTCGACGAGGCCCTCATCGACGCCTGCTACCGCGCGGCCCAGGCGGGCGTGCCGGTGGACATCTGGGTGCGCGGCATCTGCGCGGTGCGCCCGGGCGTGACGGGCCTGTCGGAGAACATCCGGGTCCGCTCGATCCTCGGCCGCTTCCTGGAGCACTCCCGGGTGTTCGGCTTCGGCAACGGCGGCGAGCCCGAGGTGTGGATCGGCAGCGCCGACATGATGCACCGCAACCTCGACCGCCGGATAGAGGCCCTGGTCCGGGTCACCGACCCGGCCCACCGGGCAGCCCTGAACCGGCTGCTGGAGACCGGCATGTCCGACTCCACCGCCTCCTGGCACCTCGGCCCGGACGGCGACTGGACCCGGCATGCGACCGACGCGGACGGACAGCCCCTGCGCAACGTCCAGGAGATGCTCATAGACGCCCGGAGGCGCCGGCGTGGCACAGCAACACCTTGACCCGACGGATCCCCGGTCCAGGCGCGTCGGGCCCGACCCCACCGGTGACGCCCTCGCGGGCTATCTGCGGGCCCAGGCCACGGAGTTCCTCCGGGCGCTGCGCCTGCACCGGGAGACGGGGTCGGGGGCGAACGGCTCGGAGGGGTCCGTCGAGGCGGCCCGCGCCCTGCGCCGCTCGGCCCGCCGCATCAGCGCCAGCCTGCACACGTTCCAGTCCCTCCTCGACACGGACTGGAGCGAGGCGATGCGCCCCGAACTGGCCTGGGTGTCGGGGACGCTGGCGATGGAGCACGCGTACACGGCCCGCCTGGAACGCCTGTTGACCGCCCTGCACCGCCTGTCGGGCTCGACGGCGTTCCCGGCGCCGACGGGTGCCCGGGTGGGCGCGGCGGCATCCGCCAAGGCCGGCGCCCCCGCCCAGGAACGCGGCAACCTGACCGTGGGAGCGGCCAAGGCAGGCGCCCTGCTCGACCGCCAGCTGACCCTGGCCCGCACCCGCGCCCACTCCACGGCCCTGCAGGCGCTGGGCAGCAGCCGCTTTCACGCCATCGCGGACAAGGTCGCCGTCCTGGCCAGCGAGGTCCCCCTCACCAGGACCGCCGGGGCCACCGACCTGCGCCCCCTCGCCACCGCCGCCCAGGACCGCCTCGCCGACGCCGTCACCGCCCTCCCCCTCGTCACCGCGGGCAACCCGTACAACGCCGCGGCCCTCGTCCACGGTCTGTCCCCGGACACGGTCCCGCACCCGCAGGACGCCCCGTGGCACCAGGTCCGCCTGCTGCTGCGCCTGCACCGCTACGCCCGCGAGGCCGTCAGCGGCCCCAAGAGCAACGCCGTGGTCGACCTGCGCCTGCTCTCCGCGGGCCAGGCCCTGAACCGGCACCGTGACGCCTCGGAGGCGGCGGCAGCGGCGGCCCAGGCGGCCCGCACCCCCCGTATCGCCCCGGCCACGGCGTACGCCCTCGGCGTGCTCCACGCCGACCAGCGGCACGAGGTGGAGGCGGCGCGTTTCGCGTTCCAGCAGGCCTGGCAGAAGGAGACCGTCAGCGCGTCATGACCGCACGGCACCCAGAAGGCGGTGAACACCAGGTGAGCTCACCCGAGGACATCACCGTTCAGGCTGCGGGCTGCGTCCTGTGGCGTCGCTCCCCCGTCACCGGCGAGCCGGAGCTCTGTCTCGTCCACCGGCCGAAATACGACGACTGGTCCTTGCCGAAGGGCAAACTGAAGCGCAACGAGGAGCCGCTCGCCGGTGCCCTGCGCGAGGTGGCGGAGGAGACGGGCTGCCGGGCCGTGCCGGGCGCCGAGCTGCCCACCCTGCGCTATCTGGCCAACGGCCGACCCAAGCAGGTCCGCTACTGGGCCGCCGAGGCGCTGGCCTGCACTTTCGTGCCGACGGACGAGGTGGACCGGGTGCTGTGGCTGGCACCGGCCGCGGCCCGCGCCCGCCTGACGCAGCCCCATGACCGCCCCCTGGTCGACGCGCTGCTGGCCGTGCTGCACCGGCCGCGGCCGACCAGCAGACCGGACTGAGACCGTCCGCCGCCGTCCACGGCGACACGCGCGAAAAGCGGAATCGCCACGTGCTCTCCCCGTGAGCATTCCGTGACCTAACCACACCTTAGGCAGGGGTTCACCCGTCGTTCATGTCTGGCCATCGGCGGCTTCATCTGATCTGCCTAATTTCGGCCGTACCAGATGCGAGCCGCGCCTGCTGGGCGCGTCCGTGTCCGTGTCCTCAAGACTTCGCACGCCGCCGATCAGGACGGCGGCTCCTGGAAGGAACTCAAGTGAAGCTTCAGCGCATGAACCGGCGGGCCCTCGCTCTCGGTGCTCTTGCCGTCTCCGGCGCCCTGGCCCTCACGGCGTGCGGCTCGGACGAAACCGGCAACCCGGACGGCGGCTCCTCCAACGCCGCCGCGCCGAGCAACATCAAGTGTGACGACGCCTCGGGCCAGGTCCTCTCCGACGGCTCCTCCGCGCAGAAGAACGCGGTCGACGCGTGGGTCAAGCAGTTCTCGGCGGCCTGCCAGGTGGAGATCAACTACAAGGCCGGCGGTTCCGGTGCCGGTGTCACCGCGTTCACGCAGGGCCAGGTCCCCTGGGCCGGTTCGGACTCGGCGCTCAAGCCCGACGAGGTCGCGGCCTCCAAGAAGATCTGCTCCGGCGGCCAGGGCATCGACCTGCCGATGGTCGGCGGCCCGATCGCCGTCGGCTACAACGTCCCCGGCGTCGACAAGCTCGTCCTGGACTCGGCGACGATCGCCAAGATCTTCGACAGCAAGATCACCAACTGGAACGACCCGGCGATCGCGAAGCTCAACCCCGACGCGAAGCTGCCCAACCTCAAGATCCAGGCGTTCCACCGCTCGGACGAGTCCGGCACCACGGACAACTTCACCAAGTACCTGATCGCCACCGCCAAGAAGGACTTCCCCTACGAGGGCGGCAAGGCCTGGCAGGCCAAGGGCGGCCAGTCCGCTCCGCAGTCCTCCGGCGTCGCCGCGCAGGTCAAGCAGACCGCCGGCGCGATCGGCTACTTCGAGCTGTCGTACGCCAAGGACGGCATCAAGACCGTCGCCATCGACACCGGTGCCGACAAGCCGGTCGATGCGACCGTCGAGAACGCCACCAAGGCGATCTCGGAGGCCAAGGTCGTCGGCACCGGCAAGGACCTCGCGCTGGAGCTGAACTACGGGACCAAGGCCGACGGCGCCTACCCGATGGTCCTGGTGACGTACGAGATCGTCTGCGACAAGGGCAACAAGAAGGAGACCCTGCCCGCGGTCAAGGCGTTCCTGCGCTACGCGGCCTCGGAGGACGGCCAGAAGATCCTCGCCGAGAACGACTACGCGCCCATGCCCGAAGAGATCATCACCAAGGTTCGCACGACCGTCGAGAGCCTGAGCTGACCTGAGTGCGGTCCGGTCCCCCCAGCGGGACCGGACCGCACCGTCCGGTGCACCGCCGCCAAGGGCCGCACAGCACGTGCGGTTCCGCAGACCGGAGAACCCGATGGACACAACACAGATAGCTGACGCACCTCCCCCCACGCAGCCGCCCACGGCCGAGCAGAAGCGCGCGGCCCGTGGCGCCACCCGACCCGGAGACCGGATCTTCCTCGGCCTGTCCCGTGGCTCGGGCATTCTGCTGCTGGTGATCATGGCCGCGATCGCGGGCTTCCTCACCTACCGCGCCGTCCTCGCCATCAGCAAGGACGACGGCAACTTCCTGACCACCTTCGAGTGGAACACCGGTGTCAACCCGCCGGTCTTCGGCATCGCGGTCCTGGCCTACGGCACGATCGTCTCCTCGATCATCGCCATGGTCATCGCGGTCCCGGTCTCGGTCGCCATCGCGCTGTTCCTCACGCACTACGCCCCGCGCCGGCTGCGCGGCCCCATCGCCTACGTGATCGACCTGCTGGCCGCCGTGCCGTCCATCGTCTACGGCCTGTGGGGCGCCCTGGTCCTCGTTCCGCACATGAACGGCCTCTTCGGCTGGCTGAACGACTACCTCGGCTGGACCGGCATCTTCTCCTGGCAGAACGGCGCCCCGCGCTCCATGCTCACCGTGGGCATCCTGCTCGCGATCATGATCCTGCCGATCATCACCAACGTGAGCCGCGAGGTCTTCCGCCAGGTCCCGCAGATGCACGAGGAGGCCGCCCTGGCGCTCGGCGCCACCCGCTGGGAAGTGATCCGCATGGCGGTCATCCCCTTCGGCCGCTCCGGCGTCATCTCGGCCTCGATGCTCGGCCTCGGCCGCGCCCTCGGCGAGACGATGGCCGTCGCCACCGTGCTCTCGCCCGACTTCCTGATCCACACCAGCCTGCTCGACCCGGGCGGCGGCACCTTCGCCCAGAACATCGCCAGCAAGTTCAGCGAGGCCACCGAGTTCGGCCGTGACGCGCTGATCGCCTCCGGTCTGGTCCTGTTCGTCATCACCCTGCTGGTCAACGGCGCGGCCCGCGCGATCATCGCCCGCCGCAAGGAGTACTCGGGGGCCAACGCATGAGCACCACACCCTCCCTCGCCGACAAGCGCCCCAGCACCCTGCGCGGCGGCCATCTGCCCAAGTGGGCTCCGTGGGCCATCGCCGCCGGATCCGTCGCCCTCGGACTCGGCATCAGCGCCGCCGCCGACCTGCACAGCAGCGTCCAGTGGGCGCTGATCGCCGCGATCCTGCACGTCCTCGGTACGTACGTCATCGCGGCCCGGGTCGAGAACCGCCGCCAGGCCAAGGACCGCGTGGTCACCTCGCTGGTGTGGGTCGCGTTCCTGCTCGCCGTGGTGCCGCTGGCCTCGCTGGTGTGGTCGACCGTCAAGCGCGGCGTGAAGGTCTTCGACCTCTACTTCCTGACCCACTCGATGGGCGTGGTCGCCGACTCGGAGACGGGCGGCGGCATCTACCACGCCATTCTCGGCACGCTGCAGCAGGTCGGCCTCGCCACGCTGATCGCCGCGCCGATCGGCGTGCTCACCGCGATCTACCTGGTGGAGTACGGGCGCGGCAACCTCGCCCGGGCCGTCACCTTCTTCGTCGACGTCATGACCGGCATCCCGTCGATCGTCGCGGGTCTGTTCATCCTCAGCATCATGCTGATCTTCGAGATGCAGCCCTTCGGCTTCGCCGGCTCGCTGGCCCTGGCGATCCTGATGATGCCGGTCGTCGTCCGCTCCACGGAGGAGATGCTCAAGCTCGTCCCGAACGAGCTGCGCGAAGCCTCCCTCGCGCTCGGCGTGCCCAAGTGGCGCACCATCCTGAAGGTGGTCCTGCCGACCTCGCTCGGCGGCATCACCACCGGCATCATGCTGTCCATCGCCCGCATCGCCGGTGAGACCGCGCCCGTGCTGCTGCTGGTGTTCGGCAGCAAGTTCATCAACGCCAACCCCTTCGAAGGGGCTCAGGCCTCGCTCCCGCTGTACATCTACCAGCAGTACGGATCGGGCGAGGTCACGGCGTACGACCGCGCCTGGGCGGCGTCGCTCACCCTGATCGCCTTCGTGATGATCCTGAACCTGGTGGCCCGCGGGATCGCCCGCTGGAAGGCCCCGAAGACCGGTCGCTGACGCGGCCACAGCGACTGATCTGACTGTCTGGAAGTGAAGTAATCATGGCCAAGCGAATCGACGTAAGCGGACTGACCGCCTACTACGGCTCCCACAAGGCGATCGAGGACATCTCGATGACCGTCGAGCCGCGCTCGGTGACGGCGTTCATCGGCCCGTCCGGCTGCGGCAAGTCGACGTTCCTGCGCACGCTGAACCGTATGCACGAGGTGACGTCCGGCGGCCGGGTCGAGGGCAAGGTGCTCCTCGACGACGAGGACCTCTACGGGTCGGGCATCGACCCGGTGTCCGTGCGCCGCGAGGTCGGCATGGTGTTCCAGCGGCCGAACCCGTTCCCCACGATGTCGATCTTCGACAACGTGGCGGCGGGCCTGCGGCTGAACGGCAACTACAAGAAGAGCGAGCTCAGCGACGTCGTCGAGAAGTCGCTCAAGGGCGCGAACCTCTGGAACGAGGTCAAGGACCGCCTGAACAAGCCCGGTTCGGGCCTCTCCGGCGGTCAGCAGCAGCGTCTGTGCATCGCGCGGGCGATCGCGGTGGAGCCGAACGTCCTGCTCATGGACGAGCCCTGCTCGGCCCTGGACCCGATCTCCACCCTGGCGATCGAGGACCTGATCGGCGAGCTGAAGGAACGCTTCACGATCGTCATCGTGACGCACAACATGCAGCAGGCGGCGCGCGTCTCCGACCGCACGGCGTTCTTCAACCTGTCGGCGGTCGGCCAGCCCGGCAAGCTCATAGAGATCGACGACACGGAGCGCATCTTCTCCAACCCGTCGGTCCAGGCCACGGAGGACTACATCTCCGGCCGCTTCGGCTGATCCGAACCCCGCCGATACTCCTCGCGGTGCTGCATGGCGGTGCCACCGCGAGGCCGAAAAAGGGCCCGCCCCTGGCTCCCAGGGGCGGGCCCGTTTCGTATGCGTCCGGTGCGCTACAGGAACGCCAGCGCGACGATCCCGTACGACGCCGCGGCCACCAGCGCGGCGGCCGGCATCGTGATGAACCACCCCAGGATGATGTTCTTGGCGACACCCCACCGCACGGCGTTCACGCGCTTCGTCGCCCCGACACCCATGATCGCGGACGTGATGACGTGGGTCGTGGAGATCGGCGCCTTGAACAGGAACGCCGTCGTGAACATGATCGACGCGCCCGTCGTCTCCGCCGCGAAGCCCTGCGGCGGGTCCAGCTCGATGATCTTCCGCCCCAGGGTCCGCATGATCCGCCATCCACCGGCGTACGTCCCCAGCGACAGCATCACCGCACAGGCGATCTTGACCCACACCGGAATCGGATCGCCGTAGTCCTCGACATCGGCGATGACGAGCGCCATCACCACGATGCCCATGGTCTTCTGCGCGTCCTGCAGACCGTGCCCCAGCGCCATGCCGGCCGCCGAGACGGTCTGCGCTATCCGGAAACCTCTCTTGGCCTTGTGCGGGTTGGCCTTCCTGAACATCCACAGGATCGCGGTCATCACGAGGTAGCCGGCCAGCATCCCGACCACCGGAGACACGAACATCGGGATGACGACCTTCTCCAGCACCCCGTCCCAGTAGACGGTCGTCCCCCCGGCCAGCGCCGCCCCGACCATGCCGCCGAACAGCGCATGGGACGAGGAGGACGGCAGCCCGAAGTACCAGGTGATGAGGTTCCAGACGATCGCGCCCACCAGCGCGGCGAAGAGGATGCCCATCCCCTTCGAGCCGGTCGGCGTCTGGATCAGCCCCTCGCTGACGGTCTTGGCGACTCCGGAGCCCATGAACGCACCGGCGAGGTTCATCACCGCGGCCATGGCCAGCGCGGCCTTCGGCGTCAGCGCCCGCGTCGAGACGGACGTGGCGATCGCGTTCGCCGAATCGTGGAAGCCGTTGGTGTACGTGAAGAAGAGCGCGACCGCGATGGTCACGACCAGAGCGAAGGTGTCCATGAAGTGCTCAGGACTCCTTGACGGCGATGGTCTCCACCGTGTTCGCCACGTGCTCGAACGCGTCCGCCGCTTCCTCCAGCACGTCCACGATCTGCTTGAGCTTGAGCACGTCCATGGCGTCGTACTTGCCGTTGAAGAGGTGCGCCAGCAGCTTGCGGTGGATCTGGTCGGCCTGGTTCTCCAGCCGGTTGACCTCGATCCAGTACTCGGTGAGGTTCTCCATCGTCCGCAGGTGCGGCATCGCCTCGGCCGTCAGTTCGGCCGCGCGCGCCAGCACCTCGATCTGCTGGTCGACGCCCTTGGGCAGTTCCTCGACGTTGTAGAGGACGACCAGGTCGACGGCCTCCTCCATGAAGTCCATGATGTCGTCGAGGGACGACGCGAGGGAGTAGATGTCCTCGCGGTCGAACGGCGTGATGAAGGAGGAGTTCAGCTGGTGGAAGATCGCGTGCGTGGCATCGTCACCTGCGTGTTCCGCTGCCCGCATACGCTCTGCGATCTCGGCTCGGGCGGGTGCGTCCGCCCCGAGCAGTTCCATCAGGAGCTTCGAGCCCGTGACGATGTTGTCCGCGGAGGCGGCGAACATGTCGTAGAAGCTCGTCTCCCTGGGGGTCAGACGAAAGCGCACGTGGGGTCCTCGGGGTGCTTCGGTTTCGGTCAGGCTGATGCTAGGCGCAACATCCGGCCACGGCTATCGGGCCGCCCACCAGTGTCGCCCATCGGGCACAGTGATGAGCACGGGGGCGGTTCCAGGGGCCGTATACCCGGCAAAGTTCGGTACCATATACCCACCAGGGGTATATGTCGGCCCACTGCCCACCAGGAGGAAGCGATGACGGACGTGACCGACGCAACAGATGTCGCACATGTCACCACCGGCACCGCCGACACCACGGGTGCGGACGTGACGACCGATCACGACCACGGTGTGCACGGGTACCACAAGCAGAAGGACGAACACCTCAAACGCCTGCGCCGCATCGAGGGCCAGATCCGCGGCCTGCAGCGCATGGTCGACGAGGACGTCTACTGCATCGACATACTCACGCAGGTCTCCGCCTCCACCAAGGCCCTGCAGTCCTTCGCGCTGCAACTGCTGGAGGAGCACCTGCGGCACTGCGTCGCCGACGCGGCCCTCAAGGGCGGCGACGAGATCGACGCGAAGGTGAAGGAGGCCACCCAGGCGATCGCCCGCATGCTGCGGACGTGAGCCCGGCGTGAGCCCCGCCCGGGTCCTGAGGATGCCCGGGTTCAGCGCCTGGAGGAGTCCCGCTCCTCGGCCACTTTCAGCACCTCGTCGATGCTCTCCAGGCTGAGCCGCTCCTGGGCGGCCGAGGCCGCGATGATCAGCTCTCCGCACAGCTCGATCTCGGCGAGGGCCACGTGGTCCTGAACTGCCGTACCGCCGACCGGAGCCACGTGCATCACCTCGTCTCTGCCGTTACCGACTTCCTAGAGTAGGGAGCGGCCTACACACCGCGCATGGCACGGACGGGCTAGTTCACGCCGGTCACTCCTCGGCGATCTTGCCCGCGTAGATGTCGTCGGTTCTGGGCAACCGTACGCGCACCGAGGCCCCGAAATCGAAGAGCAGCGTGGTCGAGGCGACGGCCACGGGGCTCTTCTGCTGCCCGTTCAGAAAGCTGAAGCGGTGCCTGACCTTGCGGATCCGTCCCTCCTCGTCGAGGTAGGCGTCGAACGGCACCTCGGCGGTGGCGAACCCCTCGGCCGCCGCCTTCAGGGGCCCCGCGTTCCCGTCCGAGGCACGCCGGGCCGCGTCACCGAGGTCCGCCGTCCCCCGGTAGTGCCGCACTGAGGTTCCCGCGACCTCCGTCCTGCCCACATACGTCGCCGTCCGCGTCCCGAGCAGCACCTCGGCCGCCGTGAACGGGTCGGTGGCCCCGCCGGTGACGAGGTTCCCGTCGGACAGGGTCCGCGTGTCCACCCGCACCCACTTGTCCGGGGGCACACCGGCGCCCCGGTTCTTCATGAACAGCGCTCCCGGCGCGAGCAGTTCGGTGATCGGCCGGCGCTCGGCGGCCCCCGCGGGATCCTGCGGCAGCAGCACCTTCAGCCGCCCCATCCGCTTGCGGTAGTCGTACACCCCGGCACCCCGGATGGTCACCCGGGTCCCGCCGGCGGCCATCTCCATCGACGTACGGGCCTTGGAACTCCCCGCGTCGACGAGACGGCCGGCCGCCTGCCGCAACACGACGACCGCGTCCCCGCCACGGGAGTCTCCGGCGACCGCGTCACCCCCGGAGCACCCCGCGGTCCCCAGCCCTGCCCCGGCCAGGACCCCGGCCGCGACGAGCGCCGCGCCCGTCCGCCTGTGCCGCCGTTCCCGCTGCCGCCCAGTCATCGCCTGCCTACCCCCAGCCGGTACGTCCGTCACGGGCCCCCTCGTTGTTCCGGTTAACGACGGGTATGTGCCCCCGTCACGCGAGCCCGCGCCGGCCGCCATACGAATGCTTTACCCGGGGTGGGTAACGTGGTCGCTGTGGCGCAGCAGGACGGGCTGGAAGCTCCCCCCAACCTCCCGGAACACCGCACGTCTACAAGGGAGAAGGGCCCTTTCTGCATGGCGCACTGCATCTGCGGCTGGCGCGGCCCGGCGAGAAGGGCGAGAAGCCAGGCGCGCACGGACGCGGAGAAGCACACGACGGGCTGAGACCCGTGGCGGACGCCGCCGCAGCCGCGGCCGGACCCATGGAACCCCCACCCCCATCACCCCGTCTCCCAGGACGGAACCACCGGGAGGCCCCATGGAACGGCGCACGATCCTCACAGCCGGCACGGCGGCGATCGCCGCGGCCGCCACCCCCTTCACCGCCGCCTGCACGCGGTCGGGCACCCGCTCCGGGGCCACGGCGACCAACGCCTCGCGCACCACCACGACCTCGAGATCCACCGCCGCCAACTGGTCCGCCCTGGCCCGCGACCTCGACGGCCCCCTGATCCGCCCCGGCGACGCCGACTGGCCCGCGGCCCGGCAGCTCTACAACACCCGCTTCGACAACCTGAAGCCCGCCGCGGTCGCGTACGTGTCCCACCCGGACGACATCCGCACCACCCTGGCCTACGCCCGCACCCACGCCCTGCGTGTGGCGATCCGCAACGGCGGCCACTCCTACGCCGGCTGGTCCTCCGGCGACGGCCGTCTGATCGTCGACGTCTCGAAACTCAACCGTGTCCGGGCCTCCGGCACCACCGCGGTGGTCGGCGCCGGAGCCAAACTCATCGACGTCTACCGCGCCCTCGCCGCGAAGGGCGTCACGATCCCCGCCGGCTCCTGCCCGACGGTCGGCGTCTCGGGCCTCACCCTCGGCGGCGGCCACGGCGTGGTCTCCCGCGCCTACGGCCTGACCTGCGACAGCCTCACCCGGGCCACCCTGATCACCGCCGACGGCAAGCAGCTCACCGCCGACTCCCGCGAGAACAAGGACCTCTTCTGGGCCCTGCGCGGCGCCGGCAACGGCAACTTCGGCGTCGTCACGGAGCTGCACTTCAAGACCCACCCGGCCCCGCAGGGCGTCTCGGCATATCTGTCCTGGCCCTGGTCGAAGGCGGCCGCGGTGGTGAAGGCCTGGCAGGAGTGGGGCCCGTCACAGCCCGACGAGATCTGGTCGTCCCTGCACCTGGCGAGTGCCGCGGGCGGCACTCCGACCGTCTCGGTAGCGGCCTTCTCCCTCGGCACCCACGGCGAACTCAAGAACGCCGTCGACCGTCTGGCCGACCGCGTCGGCGCCCCGGCCCGCAGCGTCTCCCTGAAGCGCCGCTCGTACGAGGAGTCGATGGAGGTGTACGCGGGCTGCTCCTCGTTCCCGACGGACGCGCAGTGCCATCTGCCCGGCTCGACCCCGGGCCGTTCCCCGAAGGGGGCGCTGGGCCGCGAGACGTACGCCGCCGCGTCGGACTTCTTCGACCGCTCCCTCTCCACGGCCGGCATCCGCACGCTGCTGTCCCAGATCGGTTCGGTGCGCGGCGGCACGGGCAGCATCGCGCTGACCGCCCTCGGCGGAGCGGTCAACCGCGTCTCCCCCACGTCCACGGCGTTCGTCCACCGCCGCTCGCGGATGCTGGCCCAGTACATCGGGGCCTGGCGGGCCGGCACGAGCGGTACGACCTCCCGCGACTGGCTGGCCTCCGCCCACAAGTCCATGCGGCCCCACGCCTCGGGCGCGGCCTACCAGAACTACACGGACCCGACGCTGACCGACTGGCGCAAGGCGTACTACGGAGACGCGGCGAACCGCCTGGCCAAGCTGAAGAAGCAGTACGACCCCGACCGCTTCTTCACGTATCCCCAGGCGCTGTGAACGGGCCACTCCTTAGCGCCGGGCAGCCTTCCCGGCCAGGACCCTAGGCGGCGAGATCCCTCTCCGAGGCTCGCTCACTCCGAGCCTCGGGGATCATCGCGTCCTCGCCTTCGGCCCGCCCTCTGCTCCGCACGAGCCACCCCACCCGGGACGACCGCTCAACGGCCTTCATCACAGGCGTCAGCAGGGCCATGGCCAGCGGCGACAGCAGCAGCGCCACGGCCGTCCCCAGCGCGAACCCGCCCACGACGTCCGTCGGGTAGTGCACACCCATGTAGACGCGGATGAACCCGCCGAACAACGCCAGCACGAGCCCGACGAGCCCGAACTTCCGGTTGGCGACGAACAGGCCGACCGCCAGCGCCATGACGATCGTCGCGTGGTCGCTGACGAACGAGTAGTCGGTCTTGCCCTGGACGAGCACGTCGAGCCCCTGGTGGTCCAGGAACGGCCGGGGCCGTTCCACGAACCCCCGTATGGGCACGTTCACCAGCACGGCGATACCGGCGGCCAACGGGGCCCAGACCAACGCCGCGACGGTGGACGCCGCGTCCTCGTCGCCACGCCGCCGTACGGACCACCAGCACCCCACCACGAGCAGGACGATGGCGAGCAGCAGCCCGTACTCACCGACGTACTCCATGACGCGGTCGAACCACGCCGGCGCGTCCTTGGCCAGGCCATTGATGTCGTACAGCAGGTCGACGTCGGGGTTCGACCCGGAATCGGCGAGTCCAGCCATGGTGCTGCGGCCCCTTCGTCGTCTCTCCCGGCGCACCTGTGCGTGCGCCGCTCCTGCCACCCCCGTGGTTGTAGATCCGCTTCCGCCGCACGCGTGCGTGACACGTGCCGAATGAACGTCTGCTCGGCTACGTCATCAGGAACGCATGGTCCCCGTCGATACGTTCCACACTCCACCGAATGATCACGCAGACGTTATCGAAGAGAGATACGTCTTCGCAGCTCAGGGGGTGGGTTCACGCACGGTTCACACCGTCGTGGGCAGTGCTTTCGCGCCATCTTCGGTGACGCGGGTGGCTCCGAAGTAGTCAGGGGTGTCGATCGGGTCGAATCGGATGACGGCACCGGTCCGGGGCGCGTCGATCATGTACCCGCCTCCGACATAAATGCCGACATGCCGGATGGCACGGGAATTGGTGAGGTCGTCCGAGAAGAACACCAGGTCGCCGGGGAGCAGTTCGTCCCGCGAGGGGTGCGGACCGGCGTTGTACTGGTCGTTGGCGACGCGCGGGAGCTTGATGCCCACGGTCTCGTAGGCGGCCTGGGTCAGTCCCGAGCAGTCGAAGCGTCCGCCCTGCTCAGCGGTGCCGGTGCCGCCCCAGAGGTAGGGCGTGCCCAGCTTCTTCTGCGCGTACTCGATCGCGGCGGCGGCCTGCTCGGAGGGGTCGACCCGTCCGACCGGCGCCGCGAAGCTCTCGGAGAGCGTCGTGATCCGCTTCACGTAGTTCCGGGTCTCGCTGTACGGCGGCACACCGCCGTACTTGATCACCGCGTACGCCCCCGCGTTGTAGGCGGCCAGCATGTTCTCGGTCTGATTCCCGCCAACCTTCTTCACGTACGACGCGAGTTCGCAGTCGTAGGAGGCGGCCGAGGGAATCGCGTCCTTCGGGTCCCACACGTCACGGTCGCCGTCGCCGTCGCCGTCGATGCCGTGACTGGCCCAGGTGCCGGGGATGAACTGCGCTATCCCCTGCGCGGCGGCGTGGCTCTGGGCCCTCGGGTTGAAGCCGCTCTCCTGGTAGAGCTGGGCGGCGAGCAGGGCCGGGCTGATGGCGGGGCAGAGATTGCCCCACTTCTGCACGAGGGCCGCGTACGCGGCGGGCACCGACCCCTTGGCCAGCGATTTCGCCCCACCGCCCACGCCGTTGACCAGGTTCCCGGCGACGAGGTAGACCCCGACGACGAGCAGCATCACGAACGCCAGGGCGGAACTGATGGCGACACTCGCCACGATCCATGCCTTACGCACCGTCAACCGCCCCTCACCGCCCAGGAGTCCGTTGGTCAGTGTAGAGGCGGCCGCCCCGCCCGGGAATGATCACGGGGAGGAGAGTCGGGGCGGACGGAGGAACGGGGCACAGCACGGGCAGCACGGCGAGAGCACGACGACTCCGGCCCGGCGCACGGGTTCACGGCCCGTCACGGATCCCCCGCCGCCTGCCCGTACAGCCGCTGCGCCTCCGCGCCGAGGACCACGCTGTAGGAGACGCCGGGGGTCGTCCCGCCCTGGTCGTGCCCGCCGAGGACCCCGACGACCTGCCCGTCCCCGTTCACCCAGGGGCTGCCGCTGGTGCCCCCGCTGAAGCCGGGGCACGCGATGCGCTGCTGGGTGCGGCTGAGCGCGTGCGGCTCGGCGGTGCAGCTGACGGCCGTGTCCCGCGCGTTGGGGTACCCGGTGACGGTCACCGCGGTGGCCCCGGGCACCGTGCCGGTGACGAACCGGTTCCCGCCGACGGCGTCCTGGACCTCCTCGCCGCCCCGGGGCGCGACCGCGGCGAATCCCACGTCGCTGTCCTCGTGCCGCCCCTCGGTCCACCCCCGGGCCAGGAACCGCCGCCGCACCTTCCACTCCCCGTAGGGCGCACGCCCGTCCCGGTAGCCCGGCACGAAGACCAGCCCTCCGTCTCCGCCCAGGCAGTGCGCCGCGGTGACGATCAGGTCCCGGTGCGGGGCCTCCACCACGGACGCCGTACAGAAGTGCCGTCCCCCTGCGGCGGGCACGAGCACCCCGACCCGGGCGTCCCGCCCGGCGACGGTCACCCCGAGGGGCCCACCCCGGTCGTCGGCGGTCGCGGTGGACACGGCGAGGAGGGCGACGAGCATCACGACGACGGCCAGGACCCGATTCACCGGGGCGACTGTGCCGGACGAAGGTGAGAGATACGTCAGACAGCGGCCTGTTCGTCCCGCGACAGCGGGAACTGTGTCCCCGTCAGCTCCTCCGACACCCGCCACAGCCGCCGGGCCGCCCGCGGGTCGCCCGCCGCGCGCGAGCGGCCCACCAGGGCCGGGGCGCCGCGCATCTCGCCCAGGCCGTCGGGACCCACGTAGCTCGCGCCGGGGAGGTCCTCGGTGGCGGCGTAGAGCGTGGGGAGGGCACCGGCGCGGTCGTCCTGCGCGAAGAACCTGTTGCCGAGGCGCATGAAGGCGCGCACCACCGGGTTGGCCGCGTGACTCTGGAGGTTGGTGGCCGCGTAACCGGGGTGGGCGGCCAGGGCGCGGACCGCGGAGCCCGACTCCGTGAGGCGGCGCTGCAGTTCCAGGGTGAACAGGAGGTTGGCCAGCTTGGACTGGGCGTAGGCGCGCTGCGGGGTGTAGTTCGCCGCCATGTCCAGGTCGTCGAAGCCGATGGTCGCGCCGCCCCAGCGGTGGGCGCCCGAGGAGACCGTGACGACGCGGTCGGTGATGTGCGGCAGCAGCAGGTTCGTCAGGGCGAAGTGCCCGAGATGGTTCGTGCCGAACTGCATCTCGAAGCCGTCCTTGGTGCGCTGCCTGGGGAGCATCATCACGCCGGCGTTGTTGACGAGGAGGTGCAGCGGCTCCTGCCAGGCGTCGGCGAAGGCCCGCACGGACGACAGGTCCGCCAGGTCCAGCCGGCGCACCTCCGTGCTGCCCTGCACGGTCGCCGCCGCCGCCCGCCCGCGCTCCGGGTCCCGCACGGCGAGGACGACGTGGGCCCCCGCCCGGGCCAGTGCGTCGGTCGCGGTGAGGCCGATGCCGCTGTTGGCGCCGGTGACGACGACGGTCCGCCCGCCGAGGTCGGGGAGGCGGTCCGCGCTCCATGTCTCGCTGCTCCGGGTGTTCCTCTTCTCAGCCATGACCCGAATGTAGGCGTCGACAACAATGCTGTCAATGACAACAATGATGGCGTCGCCAACATCGGGATACGATGGTGCGCATGCCAGAGAGCCGCCCCCCGGAGAGCCGCCGCTACCACCACGGAGATCTGCGCTCCACCCTGCTCGCCGGCGCGGAACGCACCCTGCGGGAGAAGGGGACGGCCGCGCTCTCGCTGCGCGAGCTGGCCCGGGAGGCCGGCGTGAGCCACGCCGCACCCGGCCGCCACTTCAAGGACAAGCAGGCCCTGCTCAACGCCCTGGCGCTCGTCGGCTACGACCGCCTGGGCCAGGCCCTGGAGGGCGCCGACGACCCCACCCTCCCGCTGGAACGACGGCTCACCGCCCTCGCCCGGGCCTATCTCGCCTTCTCGATCGACCACGCCGAGCTGCTGGAGCTCATGTACGCCCGCAAGCACGAACCGGACGCCTCCGAGCAGATGGCCGCGGCCGTCGACCGGACGGTGGGCTCCCTGGAGCGGGTCATCGCCGACGCCCAGGAACGCGGCGAGATCATCGAGGGCGACCCGCAGCACCTCACCCTGCTGACCGGCGCCACCCTCCAGGGCATCGCCTCCTTCGCGGCGGGCGGCATGCTCGCCCCCGAGGCGGCCCTCGGCGGCGTCGACGCGTTCGTCCACCTCCTCCTGCACGGCCTCAAGCCCCGCTGAATCCGGCCGCTCGGCTCAAGCCGCACCCATCGCCCGGCCATCGAGCCGTCAGCGATCAGTAAGCCCCACGCCTCCTTCAGCAATGCGGAGGTCAGAATTCCGAAACCCGTCTTGTTGTCGCGTACTCACCAAGCGATCGTCGTCGCGGGTCGCCGCCCCCGCCGGGAAACGCACCGGCGGTTCCCCCGCCCGCAGGCCTCTGCCCACCACTGCCAGGAGGCTGTACCTTGCGCACGACACCGCACAACGCCCCCTCCACCCGCCGCAGATGGCGCCGCACGCTCTCCGCCGTCACCGCCACCGCCGCGCTCCTCCTCACCGGCCTCACCACCGCCGCCCACGCCGAAGCCGCTGACGCGAGCACCTCCAAGGTCACCTGGACGCGTTCCTGCGCCCTGCCCCGCCACCAGGGCGAGATGGCCTGCAACGCCCTGCGCGTCACGGGGGGCGTCACCGCCTTCCAGAAGCAGCACGGCATCTCGGCGAAGACCGCCGAGGCCTCCTCCCCCTCCGGCTACGGCCCCACCGACCTCCGCAGCGCCTACGGCCTGACCTCCGCCGCCACGAGCAACGGCTCCGGCCGGACCATCGCCATCGTCGACGCCTACGACGACCCGAACGCCGAGTCCGACCTCGCCGCCTACCGCTCGCACTACGGCCTGCCCGCCTGCACCACGGCGAACGGCTGCTTCAAGAAGGTGAGCCAGACCAGTTCCACCACCGCCCTCCCCACCGCCGACAGCGGCTGGGCCGGCGAGATCTCCCTCGACCTCGACATGGCGAGCGCCATCTGCCCGAACTGCCACATCACCCTCGTCGAGGCGAAGACGGCGTCCATGGCCAACCTCGGCACCGCCGTCAACGAGGCCGTCGCCCTGGGCGCCAAGTACGTCTCCAACAGCTACGGCGGCGGCGAGTCCTCCTCCGACGCGTCGTACGACTCCGCCTACTTCAACCACCCTGGCGTCGCCATCACCGTCAGCGCGGGCGACGCCGGCTACGGCGCCGAGTACCCGGCGGCGTCCAAGTACGTGACGTCCGTCGGCGGCACCAGCCTCACCGCCTCCTCCGCCACCCGCGGCTGGACCGAGAGCGTCTGGCGGACCAGCGGCACCGAAGGCACCGGCTCCGGCTGCTCCGCCTACGACACCAAGCCCGCCTGGCAGACCGACACCGGCTGCGCCAAGCGCATGATCGCCGACGTCTCGGCCGTCGCCGACCCGGCGACCGGCGTCTCGGTCTACGACACCTACGGCGCCGACGGCCAGGGCTGGGCCACCTACGGCGGCACCAGCGCCTCCGCCCCGATCATCGCGAGCGTCTACGCCCTCGCGGGCACCCCGTCCGCCGGCTCCTACCCGTCCGAATTCCCCTACGCGAACACATCCGCCCTGAACGACGTCACCAGCGGCAGCAACGGCAGCTGCACCACCAGCTACTTCTGCACCGCCCGGACGGGCTACGACGGCCCGACCGGTCTGGGCACCCCGGAGGGACTCGGCGCCTTCACCGGCTGACGCCTCCCGGCTGGTGACAGACCGTCACCGAGGAGCGCCGCCCGGGGCCGTGGGGGCCCGGGGACGGCAGGAAACGAAGGGGCCGCTGCAACCCAGCAGCGGCCCCTTCGCCTTGCCAGGTAGCCTTCACCCGGGGAACACCGGCGCAACCACTCACCCGACCAGCCGTCAGAAACAGCCCGCAAAGGTGAGAAAGTCCGCAAGAGGGCACAACGACGGAACCACACACCAGGTTCCGCTCAGGCCTCATTGCCCGGCGTGACCTGCCGTGATACACAGAGTGACCATACGATCCTTCGCACACCACCCGTCGCCACCCCTAGGGGCCGGCGCGGAACGGTGGCAAGGTATTCGTACGAAACCCGCCAATCAATGACGCCAAGTCGACATACGACAGCATCATTGTCGGCGAGAATGAGGCCTGACCTCTGCACGACCGCAGAGGGTGCGGAACTACCCAACAGGGGCGGTGACTTACATGCTCTTTGCGGCCGACAAGGGAGACATCAACACCATCATCGGTGGGATCGCTCCGGACTGGGGGCCCTTCGGCAGCCTGGGCAACGAGGCGAAGATCATGATCGAGGTGGTGATGGCGGTGGCCATCCTGCTCTGCCTCGGCATCGCCATCTGGGGCGCCGCCAAGCAGCGCATCGGAGCCACCGCCCTGCGGGACACCTTCAGCGCGGAACAGGGCAAGGGCCTCATCATCGCGGGCCTGACGGGAGTCTTCATCATCGGGTCACTCGGGACGCTGTTCACCATCGTCTACGGCATGGCCGTGTAGCCCGGGCACCATCCGCCCGGCCGGGCACGCCCGGCGCCCCGTCTCTCTCCATCCCACCCGCCCGTCGTGCCCACCGGCTGAGGTTGCGTTTCCCTGATGTCGAGTCACCACACCGCGCCCGCGCGGGAACCAGCACGGCTACCGTCGTACGAGGAGTATGAGAAGTACGACCGGTACGAAGTGTTTCCGCACGACGGCGAGGGGGCGTACGCGGCATGAGTCTCGGTGACGACCACGAGTCTTCCGGCGGCTACGCCGGAACGGGCCAGACCCGCACCCGCCTGCCCGACTCCGGCGACGCCTTCGGCGACCCCCGCCGCCGCGGGTCGTCCCGCAGCCTGGTCACCGTGGTCGGCGTGGTGGTCCTCCTGATCGCAGCCATCGCCTTCGCGAACCGGGGGGACGGCGACGCGTCCTCTTCCACGAACGGCTCCTCCGCCAAGCCCGAGTCAGCGGCGACGGCCCCCTCCGGCCAACGCCCCGTCAAGACCAAGTCGGGCACCGGCATCCCCTCGGGCTTCGCCCAGGACCAGGAGGGGGCGGAGAGCGCCGCGGCGAACTACGCCGTCGTCCTCGTCTCGGCCGACATCCTCAAGCCCGCGCGGCGGCCCGAGATCGTCCGTCAGGTGTTCGACGCCGGCAAGGTCTCCGAGCTGGAGAGAAACCTCGACCGGGTCTACAGCAAGGCCTTCCTGGAGAAGGTGGGCCTGGACGAGAACGGCGAAGCGCCCAAGGGCAGCACCTACGTCTCCCGCACGATGCCGGTCGGCACCAAGGTCACCGACTACTCGGGCAGCACCGCCACCGTCGAGGTCTGGTGCACGGGCGTGTTCGGCATGACGGGGGAGAGCTCACAGAACCCGGTCACCAACGACTGGTTCACCATGGCCCTGCAACTGCGCTGGACCGACGGCGACTGGAAGGTCGACAGCTTCTCCCAGAAGGAAGGCCCCGCGCCGGTCAACGGCGACAACAAGGTGTCGACGTCGGACGACATCTCCAAGGCCGTCGAGGAGTTCGGAGGGTTCACGTATGCCCGGTAGCCCGCGCCGCGCAGTGAAGGTCGCCGCAACCCTCACCGCCGTACAGACCGCCGTGGTCCTGTTCGCGACCCGGGCGGTGGCCGCTCCCACGCCGTCGCCCAGTCCCAGCCCCAGCAACGACAACTGCTCCCTGCTCTCCGGCAGGGCCCGGGAGATCTGCGAAGGCGACACCGGGAGCGGCAGCGGCAGCGGTACCTCCCGGCTCGACCCCACCTCCACCCTCGACCCCCTCTCCTCCCTCGCCAAGGGCTGTGCCGACGCCGCCTCCTGGACCGTCGACAAGCTCAGCGAAGCCGTGAAGGAGACCGCGAACGTCGACTTCACGAACCCCAAGTTCCTCCAGCAGTACGCCGTCGTCTTCGCCGCGTCGACCGTCCTCACGCTCCTGCTCTGGCTCCTGGCCGTGGCCAAGCGAGCCGTCCGCGGCGTCCCCCTGGCCACCGCCCTCTCGGAAGCCATCGGCTTCCTCTGGCTCACCGTCCTGGCCTCCGCCTTCACCCCCCTGATCCTCTACACCGTCGTCTCCGCGACCGACGGCATCACCGAGGTCCTCGCCAAAGCCACCGGCGACCAGACCGACGCGTTCTTCGGCACGTTCTCCGAGGCCCTCAAGAAGGGCGAGGACATCGGCGGCGGCCCGATCATGCTGATCGTCGTCTCCCTGGTCAGCATCCTCGCCGCCGGCGTCCTCTGGCTGGAGCTCGTCATCCGCGCCGCCCTGCTCTACGTCGGCGCCCTCCTCGGCACCGTCGTCTACGCCGGCCTCGTCGACAAGAACCTGTGGGGCCACGTCCGCCGCTGGGCGGGCATCATGATCGCGGTCATCCTCATCAAGCCGGTCATCGTCATCGTCCTCGGCCTCGCCGGCGCACTCTCCGCCGACGACGGGCCGAACGCCTTCTCCGCCGTCGTCTCCGGGCTCGCCATCATCCTGCTCGCCATCTTCGCCAGTGCGATGATCTACCGTTTCGTCCCCGGCTTCGGCGACGAGATCGCCGGCTCCCGCAACAACCGCCTCATGCAGGGCGCCGAGAGCAAGGCCGCCGCGGTCATCAGCTCCCCGGCCACCCTGGTCGCGCAGGGCATCAAGACCCACAGCTCCCGTGCCGACAACAACGGCGGAGGCAGCCAGTCCTCCGCCCCCCGCCCGAGCAACCCCGCCTCCGGCGGAGTCGCCGCGCACAGCGCGCGCGCCTCGAACGGCGGCGGCGGATCTGTCCCCTCCGCCGCACCCGCCCCCCGTTCGAGCAGCCCCGTCAACACTCCCCACGCCAGCAACACCCGCAACAGCAGTACCAACCGCACGGGAGGTGAAGGGCGTTGACGACCGAGTCCCACGTGTCCCATCCGGTCACGCCCCGCCGGACATATCTGATCGGCCGCGCCCGGCCGAACGCGATCATCGGCCGCAACCGCGAGACCGGCGAGATCGCCCTGATCGTCGTGGGCGCGTTCCTCGGCATGATGTGCGGGCTCCTCGTCCCGGTGCTGTCGCTGCGCATCGTGCTGCTCGCCGGGTTCCCGATGCTGGCGCTGGCCGCGGTGTACGTGCCGTACAAGCACCGCACGTTCTACAAGTGGTTCGAGATCAACCGCAGCTACAAGCGGACCCTGAAGCAGGGCACCGCCTACCGCTCCGCCGTCATCGAGGCAGGCACCCGGCTCGACGGCCGCGAGGTGGAGATCGGCCCGCCCCCCGGCATCGGCCGCATCACCTGGCTGGCCGCCCCCTTCGGCCCCGACGAGATCGCCGTGCTCCTGCACGCCGACCGCAAGACCGTCACCGCCGCCATCGAGATCGAGGGCCCCGGCGTCGGCCTGCGCGACAGCGAGGACCAGGAGGCCCTCGTCGACCGCTTCGGCACACTGCTCAAGCACGTGGCCAACGGCGACGGCTTCGTCACCCGCATCCAGATGCTGGCCCGCACCCTCCCGGCCGACCCGGACGCCCACGCCAAGGACGTCTCCGTCCGCGGTGACGAGAAGGCCCTGCCCTGGCTCCAGGACTCCTACGACCAGCTTCAGTCGATGGTGTCCACCAGCAGCGAGCAGCACCGCGCCTACCTCGTCGCCTGCATGCACTACACGCGCGACCTCGCCGCCGAGGCCAACGCCATGGCCCGCGCCGCCCGCGCCCACGGCGGCAAGGTCGACCGGGACGCCGGACTCGCCGTCGTCATGGCCCGCGAGCTCACCGACATCTGCTCGCGCCTGCAGGAGGCCGACATCCGCGTCCGGCAGCCGCTCGGTCAGGGACGGCTGGCCTCGCTGATCCACTCCATGTACGACCCGGACCACCCGATCGACCACATCCAGGCGATGACGAAGCGCAACGCCTGGCCGGCCGAGCTGGACGCCATGGAGCCCACCTACCTCCAGGCCAAGACCCGCGAGTCCTCCACCCGCGCCCCCTGGTGCCACGCGACGGCCTGGGTGAAGGAGTGGCCGATGACCCCCGTCGGCGTCAACTTCCTCGCCCCGCTCCTCGTCCACACCCCGGACGTCATCCGCACGGTCGCCGTCACGATGGACCTCGAACCCACCGAGGTCGCCATCGAGCGCATGCTGACGGAGAAGACCAACGACGAGGCCGAGGCCTCCCGCGCCGCCAAGATGAACCGCACCGTCGACCCGCGCGACGTCGCCGCGAACTCCCGGCTCGACCAGCGTGGCGAGGACCTCGCCAGCGGCGCGGCCGGCGTCAACCTCGTCGGCTACATCACCGTCTCTTCCCGCAACCCCGACGCACTCGCCCGCGACAAGCGCACGATAAGGGCCTCGGCAGGAAAGTCGTACCTGAAGCTGGAGTGGTGCGACCGCGAGCACCACCGCGCCTTCGTGAACACCCTTCCCTTCGCCACCGGCATTCGGAGGTAGGACCTGATGCGGGACCCGCTGTCCGTCCTCACCGACGCCTTCACCTCCTTCCTCTTCGGGAAGGTCGAGACGACCCGGCTCCCGGTGCGCACGTCCACGGGCCAGGCCCAGGCGGTCTATCTCCCGACCGCCGCCCCCGGCCTCGGCGACTCCGGCGTCATCATCGGCCGCGAGGTGTACTCCGGAAAGGGCTACATCTACGACCCCTTCCAGCTCTACGGCCAGCAGCTCCCCGCCCCCCACTGGCTGGTCCTCGGCGAGTCCGGCAACGGCAAGTCGGCGCTGGAGAAGACGTACGTCCTGCGCCAGCTCCGCTTCCGCGACCGCCAGGTCGTCGTCCTGGACGCCCAGGGCGAGGACGGCGTCGGCGAGTGGAACCTCATCGCGCAGGAGCTGGGGATAACTCCCATCCGGCTGGACCCGATGGCGGCCCTGGACATGGGGATCCGCCTGAACCCGCTCGACCCCGCGATCACGACCACGGGCCAGCTGGCGCTGCTCCGCACGATCATCGAGGTCGCCCTGGGCCACGGCCTGGACGAACGCTCCGGCTTCGCCCTCAAGGTCGCCCACGCCTACGTCAACGAGACCATCGTCGACCGCCAGCCTGTCCTGACCGACATCGTCGAGCAGCTGCGTCACCCTGAGCCCGAGTCGGCCGAGGCGATGAACGTCGCCATAGACGACGTACGGGCCTGGGGCCTCGACGTCGCCCTGGTCCTGGACCGTCTCGTCGACGGTGACCTGCGCGGCATGTTCGACGGCCCCACCACGGTCGGCATCGACCTCGACGCCCCGCTCATCGTCTTCGACCTGTCCCACATCGACCGCAACTCCATCGCCATGCCCATTCTCATGGCGATCGTCGGCGTGTGGCTGGAGCACACCTGGATCCGCCCCGACCGGGTGAAGCGCATCTTCCTGGTCGAGGAGGCCTGGCACATCATCAACAGCCCCTTCGTCGCCCAGCTGTTCCAGCGCCTGCTGAAGTTCGGCCGACGCCTGGGCCTGTCGTTCGTGGCGGTGGTCCACCACCTGTCGGACGTCGTGGACGGCGCCGCCGCGAAGGAAGCGGCCGCGATCCTGAAGATGGCGTCGACGAGAACGATCTACGCCCAGAAGGCGGACGAAGCACGGGCCACCGGACGCGTCCTGGGCCTCCCGCGCTGGGCGGTGGAGATCATCCCGACCCTCACCCCCGGCATCGCCGTCTGGGACGTCAACGGCAACGTCCAGGTCGTCAAACACCTGGTCACGGAGACCGAACGCCCCTTGGTCTTCACCGACCGCGCGATGACCCAGTCCTCCGCCGACCTCGCGGACGACGCCCTGCACGCCGCCGAACTCGAGGCGGAGGAACGGGCCGCGGCCTTCGTGGAGCACCACCTGGGCGACTCCGAATCGACGGTGGCGTAGGCACAGGGGAGGACGCGTGAGACCGGACGACCGCCACACCCAGCGGGACGGCCAGGGAGGCATCCCCGACGGCCTGCTGGTCGGCATACTCGCGTTCCTCCTCGGCATGACCCTGCTGGTGTGGACGGCCACCGGCCTCGCCGCCTGGTTCGCCCACGGCTCCTGGCCGTCCGGCGTCACCTTCGCGCGTACGCCGCTGGCCATGCGCGGCCTCATCGCCCAGCCCCACGACATCCCCGGCGCCTGGCCCGACACACCCCCCGGCGAACTCTCCGGCTACGGCCTGTTCTGGGGCCTGTTCTTCGGCCAGCTGATGATCCTGGTCGTCCTGACGGTGTTCGTGATGGGCACGCTGGCCCGGTGGCGGGCGGTTCGGGCGAGGAACCGGGAGCAAAGGGCGACGGCGGCGCAGGACGCGGCGGTGTCCAGGGCACCGGACCGGGGAACCACCGCGTACGAGGCGCACGCCCCCGTGCAGCACGAGGTCCCGACCCCGACGCAACACGAGGTCCCGTCCCCGGCACAGCGCCACGGCCCCACCTCGACGCAACACGAGGCCCCGAGCCCGGCACAGCACGAGGTCCCGACCCCTCGCCGCTCACCCGTCGATCCCACGAGCCCCCTGGATCCCCCAGCAAGCCCGGGCGGCTCCCCCCACCCGGCGACCTTCCCCGCGACCCCGGCATCTCCGTTCGGGCAGGAACGAGTGGGCGGATGGGAAAAGATCTTCGTGGCCCCGCGGGAAACCCGCCAAGCCACCGCAACCCAGGCGGTACGCGACGCGGAGGGCCCCGCCCTCGTCGTCACCTCGAACCCCGCCCTCTGGCAGGAAACCAAGGACGCCAGAGCCAAACTGGGCCCCACCCACCTCTACGACCCCACCCACCTCTGCGACACCCCGTCCCGCCTCCACTGGTCCCCCACCGCCGGCTGCGAGGACAAGGCGACGGCAACCACGAGAGCCACCGCCCTCCTCACTCCCGTCCGCCCCACCGCCAAACTCGACCAAGCCCTCAGCGACACAGCCGAGATACTCCTGCGGAGCTACCTGCACGCCGCAGCGATCGACGGCCGCACCATCCGCCACGTCCACCGCTGGTCCCAGGGCACCCAGATCCAGGACGCCGTACGCATCCTCCGTACGAACCCCAAGGCCGCCCCCGGCTCCGCGGGCGAACTCGAAGGCGCCCTCACGGCCCACCCGGAACGCCGCGACATGGCCCAGCAGTTGACCACCCGCGCCCTCGCGGCCCTCTCCACGGTCAATATCCGCGAGGCCTGCACTCCCAACCGAACTGATGCCCTCGCCTTGGATTCCTTCGTCCACGAAGGGGGCACGCTTTATGTGGTGGGGGAATCCATCGAGGACCCCAGGACGAACCCGGGCGCGATGCCCTTCCTGACGGCCCTCGTCTCCAGCGTGGTCGAGCGCGGCCGGCACATGGCCGAACGGTCATCGGCCGGTCGCCTCGACCCACCAATGACGCTCGTCCTGGACGACGTCGCGGCCGTGGCCCCGCTTCCCCACCTCCCGGAGCTGCTGGCCACCGGAGCGGACCGGGGCATGCCGACCCTGGCCCTGCTCCGGTCCCGCGAACAGGGCCGCGCCCGCTGGCCGCACGACGAACTGCCGGTCTGACCGGCCCCCCGGCCGAAGACGCTCACTCCCGCTCGAGGACGAACTCCAACTCCAGCTCCCCGGCGTCCCCCAGCGGCACCGTCACCCCGCTCGGCAGGAACCCCACCCGACGGTAGAACCGCTGCGCCCGCCCGTTCTCCTCGTGCACGATGAGCCGCACCCGCTCCAGACCCTGCCCCCACGACCACTCCAGGGCCGCGTCGAACAGCACCTCGGTCAGCCCGCTCCCGCGCTCCTCGGGCCGTACGAACACGCCGACCAGATGCCCCTGCTTCCGCTCCACCGGAAACCCGGCCCAGTCGGTCGTCCCGGGCTCCTCCACGAGCACGGTCAGCGTCCCCACCCACCGCCCGTCCGGCCCCTCGGCGATGATCTGCTGCTTCGTGTCCGCCCCTTCGGCGGCACCGGCCGTCCGCTCCTGCCAGAAGGAGTCCGGCTGGGCCACGGACTCCTCGTACGTCTCCAGGAAGGCCAGGTGCGCCACCGGATCCCGCAGCGCCGCGAGCCGCAACTCCTTCGCCGCGGGCCACTCATCAGCACGGACGGACCGGATCACATAGCTCATGCGGCCACGGTAGTACCCGGGTACGACGCCCCTCACCCCGATTACCCCGCCGGTCCGACGCCCACCGCCCCCGCACGCACGAGCATCGAAGCATGCTGACGGCACACGAACTCACCAAACGCTACGGCGACCGGACGGTCGTCACGGACCTGTCCTTCACCGTCCGCCCCGGCACCGTCACCGGCTTCCTCGGCCCGAACGGCGCCGGCAAGTCCACGACCATGCGCATGCTCCTCGGCCTCGACGCCCCCACCCGCGGCCACGCCACCGTGGCCGGCCGCTCCTACTCCCGCCACCCCGCGCCCCTCACCGAGGTCGGCGCCCTGCTGGAGGCCCGCTCGGTCCACCCCGGCCGCACCGCCTACCACCACCTGCGCGCCCTCGCCCACACCCACGGCATCCCCCGCACCCGGGTCGAGGAGGTCCTCGGCCTCACCGGTCTGACCGACGTGGCCCACCGCCGCGTCAAGGGCTTCTCCCTCGGCATGGGACAGCGCCTCGGCATCGCCGCGGCCCTCCTCGGCGACCCGGCCACGCTCATCCTCGACGAGCCGGTCAACGGCCTCGACCCGGAGGGCGTCCTGTGGATCCGCAACCTGCTCAAGTCCCTCGCCGCTCAGGGCCGCACGGTCCTCGTCTCCTCGCACCTGATGAGCGAGATGGCCCTCACCGCCGAGCACCTGGTCATCATCGGCCGCGGCCGCCTCCTCGCCGACACCACGGTCACCGACTTCGTCCACCACTCCGGCGCGGGCACCACCAAGGTCGTCACCCCGGAGGCCACCACCCTCGTACGCCTCCTCACCGCCCCCGGCGTCGACATCACCACCGACACCCCCGGCACCCTCCAGGTGCGCGGCACGGACGCCGAACACATCGGCCGCACGGCGGCCGCCCACGGCATCCCCCTCTTCGAACTGACCCCCTCCGCCGCATCCCTGGAGGAGGCCTTCATGGACCTCACCCGCGACGCGGTGGAGTACCCGGCGACCCTGCAAGGAGCAGCGGCATGACCACGGCGACCCTGCCCTACCGCGTGACCCCGGCCCGCGTCCTGCGCTCCGAGTGGCACAAGTTCTGGACCCTGCGCTCCACCTGGATCACCCTCGTCGTCACCAGCGCCCTCACCGTCGCCATGGGCGCGGGCCTCGGCGCCGCCTACGACGGCTCCGGCGAAGGCGGCATGGACACCGTCATGTTCGTCCTCCTCGGCACCCAGTTCGCCACGATCAACCTCGGCGTACTGGGCATCCTGGCCACCGCCGGCGAGTACTCCACCGGCCAGATCCGCGCCACGATGACCGCGGTCCCCCGCCGCCTGCCCGTCCTGTGGTCCAAGGCCGCCGTCCTGACCGCGGTCGCACTCCCCCTCACCCTGGCGACGAACCTCCTCACCTTCCCCCTCGCCCAGTCGTTCCTCGCCGGCACGGACCTGTCCGCCTCCTTCGGCGACCCCGGCGTCCTGCGCGCCCTCGTGGGCAACGCGGCGGGCCTCACCCTCCTCGCCGTCCTCGCCCTCGGCATCGGCGCCCTGCTCCGCTCGGTCCCCATGGCCATCGGCGCCTTCATCGGCCTCGTCATGATCCTCCCGGAGATCCTGGCCATGCTTCCGTACGCCTTCGTCGACGACGCCGTCCGCTACTTCCCCGGCAAGGCCCTCGAAGCCCTCACCACCGCCCAGCCCCTGCCCGGCGCGGCCTCCCCGGGCGCCGCCCTGCTGGCCATGTTCCTGTGGACTGCGGCCCTCCTCACGACGGCCGCGGTGGCCCTGCGCCGCAAAGACGTATGACGACCCGTGTCGCATCCCGCACGATGGACCCCGTGACGGAAGACCGGGCGCCGGAGCCCCTCACCGAGTACGCCCAGCGCCTCACCCACAAGGTGCGCGCCTTCGACCGACGCCACCCACTGCTGTGGGACCTGCACTTCACCGGCTTCTGGGTCACAGCCGCCCTGATCGACTACGCCGGCGGCGGCTGGCGCAACAACGCCCACCACCTCGACGTCCCCGGCTGGCTCCTCCTCACCCTGAGCCTCGGCCTCTCGGCCCCCCTGCTCCGGCGCCGCACCCACCCCGGCACGGTCCTGGCCGCCATGGCCCCCTTCGCCCTCGTCAACGCCTGGACCGGCGCCGCCCTCCAGGCAGCCCTGCTCCAACTGGTCCTCGTCTACCACCTCGCCCTGCGCCGCCCCCTGCGCAACCTGTGGTGGGCGACGGCCCTGGTGCTCACCCCGGTCCTCGTGTCGGTCCTCCGCCACGGCGAGGGCACCTGGGACCAGCAGATCGGCTCGCAGCTGATGTCCATCACCGTGGCCGCCCTCATCGGCGCCACCGTCCGCACCCGCCGCGACTACACCAAGGCCCTGGAGGACCGCGCCCGCCGCCTGGAGACCGAGCGCGACCAGCAGGCCCAACTCGCCACCGCCGCCGAACGCGCCCGCATCGCCCGCGAGATGCACGACATCATCGGCCACAACCTCTCCGTCATCACCGGCCTCGCCGACGGCGGCCGATACGCGGCCACCAAGTCCCCCGAACGCGCCGCCCAGGCCCTCGACGCCATCGCCACCACCAGCCGCCAGGCCCTCACCGAACTCCGCCGCCTCCTCGACGTCCTGCGCGAGGAAGAGAAGCAGCAGCCCGACCTGACCCCCCAGCCCGGCCTCACCGACCTCGACCAGCTCCTCGACGGCGTGCGCTCCGCAGGCCTGCCCGTCAGCACCACCACCCACGGCAGCCCCACGCTCGCCCCGGGCCGCGAACTCACCGTCTACCGCGTCATCCAGGAAGCCCTCACCAACACCCTCAAGCACGGCGGCCCCGACGCCACCGCGGAGATAGAGCTCTCCTACGAGGAGCAGGCCGCCGTCACCGTCACGATCACGGACACCGGCACCGGCGGCCGCGCCGACGGGACTTCCCGGGGCGGCCGCGGACTACCCGGAATGCGCGAGCGAACCGCCCTGTACGGCGGCACACTTGAGGCCGGCCCTCGCCCCGACCCGGAGCAGGGCTGGCGTGTCCGTCTTCATCTCCCGGAGGAATCCCCGCAGTGACCACGGTCCTCATCGCCGACGACCAGCCCCTTCAGCGCTTCGGCTCCCGCATGCTGCTGGAGAGCCAGGACGACATGACGGTCGTGGGCGAGGCGGCGAACGGCAGCGAAGCGGTCCGCATGGCGGCCGAGCTCCACCCGGATGTCGTCCTCATGGACATCCGCATGCCGGGCCTCGACGGTATCGAGGCGACCCGCCGCATCACCGCCGCCGGCGACCGCACCCGCATCCTGATCGTCACCACCTTCGACCTGGACGAGTACGCCTACGCCGGCCTCCGCGCGGGCGCCTCCGGCTTCCTCGTCAAGGACGCCCAGCCCGAGGAACTCCTCGCCGGCATCCGCGCGGTGGCCACCGGCGACGCGGTCGTCGCACCCAGCCTGACCCGCCGCCTCCTGGACGCCTACGTCCACCACCTCCCGGCCGGCCCCACCACGCAGGACGGCACACAGGAGGACGCCCGCCTCGCTTCCCTCACCGACCGGGAACGCGAGATCCTCACGGTCATCGGCCAGGGCTGGACGAATTCGGAGATAGCCACGCGTCTCCACCTGGCCGAGTCGACGGTGAAGACCCACGTGGGCCGTATCCTCGCGAAGACCGGTTCCCGCGACCGCATTCAGGCGGTGATTCTGGCGTACGACACAAAGCTGGTGCAGCCGTCCTAAAACGCAGAAAACCCCCGCATCCGAAGATGCGGGGGTTTTCTCAACAATTGTTCGGCGGCGTCCTACTCTCCCACAGGGTCCCCCCTGCAGTACC
>NZ_JBEZYZ010000022.1:0-82901 GCF_040638895.1 Streptomyces sp. NPDC024017
GTCGCGATGATCATCGGGGGGCCGATCCTGGGCGCGATCGTGCTGATCGCGGCTCTCGTGGTGCTGGCCGACACGCTCTACAAGTACTCCAAGGGGCAAGCGTCCCTATGGGATGTCGGGCTCGCGGCGCTGGACTGCATACCGGGCATGAAGGGCCTGACCACCCTCGGTGGACTAGCCAAGGGGCTCAAGGGCGGAATGGCTGCCGTGAAGGGGCTCAGAGGCGGTCTGAAAGGCATGGGGCTCGCCGTGCGCGGGCTGGGCAAGAGCGCCCGCGGCATGATCGCCGACGGCGCCAAGGGGGCGTACAACCGGGTCAAGAGCGTCGTGCGTTCCAAGGGCAGCGACCCCATCGACATGGCCACCGGGGCCATGTTCCTGCCGCAGACCGACGTGGAACTGCCAGGCCTGCTGCCGTTGGCGTTCACGCGCAGAATCGCCTCCGACTACCGCTGCGGCTGGTGGTTCGGCCCGACCTGGGCATCCACCATCGACCAGCGGCTCGAAATCGACGAGGAGGGCGTCGTCTTCGTCACGGAAGACGGCCTGCTCCTCGCGTACCCCCACCCGGTCGCTCCGGAGGTGCCGGTACTGCCGGAATCAGGGCCCCGTAGGCCGCTCACTCGTCTCGGTGACGGCGATTACCGTGTCGTGGACCCGCTCAGCGGTCAGACGCTGCAGTTCGCGCGCCCCGACAGTGACGGTATCGCCCTGCCGACCCGCATCATCGACCGTAACCGGCACACGATCACCTTCGACTACGACGACCAGGGCGTCCCCGTCGGCCTCCGTCATTCCGGCGGCTACCACCTCAAGCTCGAGACCGAAGAGGGGCGCGTCACGGCGCTCAGCCTGGCATCAGCGGCCGAGAACGGGTCGGACGTCGTCATCAAGCGATACGGATACACCGACGGCAACCTCACGGAGACCGTCAACTCCTCCGGGCTGCCGCTGAAGTTCACCTACGACGATCGCCTGCGCGTCACCTCCTGGACGGACACCAACAACCGCAGTTACGCCTACACCTACGACAAGCTGGATCGGTGCACAGCCGAGGGCGGCGAGGCCGGCCACATCAGCATCACCCTCGACTACGACGGTTCGGACGCTGCCTGGGCCGACTGTCGGGTCACCACCCTGACGACGGCTGAAGGTGCGACGACCCGGTTCGTCATCAACTCCGACAGCCAGGTCGTCGCCGAGATCGACCCCCTCGGAGGCACAAGACGCACGACGTACGACCGGCACCACCGGGTGCTCTCCGAGACGGATGCCCTCGGCTGCCGAACCAGCTACGAGATCAACGAACAGGGTCAGCCCACGAAGATCTCGGACCCCGCTGGTCGCGACACACGCCTGGAGTACAACCAGCACTGGCTTCCCACCACGATCGAGCAGCACGACGGCAGAACCCGTCGACGCACCTACGACGACCGCGGCAACTGCATTGCGCTCACTGATCACGCAGGCTGTACCACCCACTTCACCTACGATGACGCAGGCCGCCTCACCGCTGTGACGGACCCACTGGGGCAAGTGACCACAGTCGCTTGTGATGATGCAGGCCTGCCGGTCGAGATCACGGACCCCCTCGGCGCCATCACCCGATACGCCAGAAACGCGTTCGGCCACCCGTCGGTCATCGTGGAACCCACCGGAGCCACGACCCGACTCGACTGGACGGTGGAGGGCCTCCTCGCCGGCCGCACCGACGCCGAAGGCCGGACCGAGACCTGGCTCTACGACGGGGAGGGCAACTGCACCTCCCACATCGATGAGCTGGGCGGAGTCTCCCGGTTCGAGTACACCCACTTCGACCTGCTGGCCGCCCGCACAGGCCCGGACGGTGCTCGCTACGAATTCGCCCACGACACCCAGTTGAGACTGGTCAAGGTGACCAACCCGCAGGGACTGACGTGGACGTACGAGTACGACACGGCAGGCAACCTGATCGCCGAGACGGACTTCGATGACCGTCCGCTCCGGTATTGGTACGACGCGGCAGGCAGGATGTCGGCCCGCACGAATGCGCTCGGGCAGACGGTCCTGTTGCAGCGGAACCGACTCGGGCAGGTGGTACGCAAGGACGCCGCAGGCCGGGTCACGACGTTCGCGTACGACTCCGCGGACCAGTTGACGGAAGCCGTCGGTCCCGAGGCGACGCTCACGCTGCGCCGCGACGAACGGGGGTGTCTCCTCGAGCAGGTGGTCAACGGCCGTGCGCTGTCGTTCGAGTACGACGTTGCAGGCCGCCGCACGGCGCGCACGACGCCGAGCGGCGCACGCAGCAGCTGGACGTACGACTTGGCGGGCCGACGGACCGGAATGGTCACATCGGGCCGTCCGATCGAATTCACCTATGACGCGGCAGGCCGCGAACTGATCCGTCGTATCGGCGGGACTCTCGACCTTACGCAGGAGTTCGATCCCCTCGGCCGTTTGACTGGTCAGACGCTGACGGGTCCGGATGGTGCCCTGGTTCAGCACCGCGCATACTCCTATCGCGCAGACGGACATCTCGTGAGTGTGGATGACCGCCTGACCGGTGCCCATCGTTTCGAACTCGACACCGCCGGGCGGGTGACGGCGGTACGCGCGGCCGCCTGGACCGAACGCTACGCCTACGACGAAGCGGGCAATCAGCGGTCGGCCGAGTGGCCGACGACGCATCCGGGCGCGGAATCCCAGGGGGTTCGGGAGTACAAGGGCACCCGCATCACACGCGCCGGCCGGGTCCGTTTCGAGCATGACGCTCTGGGCCGTGTCATCCGGCGGCAGAAGACGCGCCTGTCTCGCACACCGGACACATGGCACTACGAATGGGATGCGGAGGACCGTCTGACGTCACTGGTAGCGCCTGACGGCACCCGGTGGCGTTATGAGTACGACCCACTGGGCCGCCGTACGGCGAAGCTGAAAGTGGCCGGAGACGGCGAGACGATCATCGAGCGCGTCGACTTCACCTGGGACGGGGCGACCCTGTGTGAGCAGACGACGACCGCCGTCGGCCTACCGAACCCGGTCACGCTCACCTGGGACCACCAGGGTCTTCGTCCCATCGCCCAGACGGAGCGCATCACCGCTGCCGAAGCGCCCCAGCATGAGATCGACTCCCGCTTCTACGCGATCGTGACCGATCTGCTGGGGGCACCGAGCGAGCTTGTCGATGAACAGGGCGTAGTGGCGTGGGGCGCTCGCAGCACCCTCTGGGGGACGACTGCATGGACGGCCGACGCGCCCTCCTACACGCCGCTCCGCTTCCCGGGCCAGTACTTCGACCCGGAATCAGGCCTGCACTACAACTGCTTCCGCCATTACGACCCCGAAACCGCCCGCTACTTCAGTCCGGATCCACTGGGCCTCGAACCGGCTCCCAACCCGGTCTCGTATGTGGCGAATCCGCATACCAGGTCGGATCCCCTCGGTCTCGCTCCGTATCCCAATGAACACCTGGCCGACCTTCCCATTCACTCTCGTTACGATAGGTTCTATGTGCGGGCCGGTGAGTTGGTCGACAACAGGATCGCCAGTCACCCTCTGACGGAAGCCCAGATGTACGGGGGTGAGATCGCGGGGCACGGCGGTGTCAGGAACCTTCCCAACGAAGATCTCACCAGGTTCGGAGGGCCGCAAGGGAACGACCCCATCAGTGGCTATCGCGACTGGGCGCCAGGGGACTCGGTCCGTTTCCCAGGGTCGCAGGTACATATAACCGGTGGGCATCACCGGACGGCCGAGATAGTTCGAAGGATCGGCTCGGGAGAGATGGACCCGGATCTGCTGATCGAATTTGCACTTCGGAGGTGAGAGACATGACGTCGGTCCTCCTGGTCGAGTCAGAAGGCTTGATCGCTGATGTCATCAGGGACCCGCACGGGGACGACAGGATCTGGGTGTGTGTCGGAACCGAGCGCCGAGCCGGGGCCAAGGGCTGGCTGGGATGCTGGTCAAGTGAAGACGGTTTGCCGGGTGAAACCGAGGTCGTGGACCTTCTGTGCCGTCTGGCCGATTTCACCAGAGCGAACGTGAAGTCGAGCAGGGACGGGCAGGTCCTGGTCGAGCACTACTTTCGCAAGGGGTGGAGTTCTTGGGGGCCTGGTACTCCGGGACCGCTCCGTGATCTCGCCGTCGAGTCGGCTGCGGAGGGCGGCGCCCCGATTCGGATCGCTGATTTTCGGATGGACGGGTGAAAGAGAATCCTCGGCTGGTCGCATACGAATACGTCGGCCCTGCCGAAATAAGGCAGGCGGTCTCCAACAGGGCGGGATCGCGCATCACATCCGCAGCAGACCTTGAGCGGTTCCTTGAGGAGCGCGGCTCTGACGAAGCGGCTGAGCCGTTCACGTTTGTCGTTGACGCATCCTGTTTCCTGGTTCTTGCTCCTCGCAGGTCCGAGCATGTGGCATGTGCCGGCGCGGAACCGGTCCTTGCCGCGGGTGAAGTGCGATTCTCCCGGAATGACGGGAACGGCCGATTGATTGCCGACTATGTAAGCAACCAGTCGACCGGATACTGTCCGCAAGCCGAATCCTGGGCGGCAGTGGTCATAGGCCTCGACCGAGCAGAAGTGGAGCACGGCACGGGTTACACCCACCCGATCGTTTTCCGGTGCTGTCCGTCATGTCACAACTGGAACGTGGTCAAGGAATCCGTCTTTGTCTGCTCCATGTGTGACAGTGACCTGCCTCTTGGGTGATCCGGAGATTTCGGAAGAACGCGAGGCGTCGCCGGCCAGGTCGTACGACATCTTCAGCTTCCGCAGCTTCTTGGGTGCGTCCGCGAAACTCCTCCGCGAACACATCCGCCCTGCCCGCCCAGGAGAGGATCTCGTCCTCCTCGGCGATGCCCTTCAGGTCGCGCAGTGCGTCGGCGACGTCGTCGGCGAAGTCGTGCAGCGGACCGGCGAGACGTCTGCATGAGAGCGAGTGTCGAACTTGTCGCACGTGAGGTCGAGTAAACGGTAGTGAATGACCCCGCGCGTGGAGATGTGGTGAGCCGCCGGGCCGTTGTGCCATCCCTTGCACGGCGACCCGGCAGGAAGGCGGCCCCCGAGCGTGAGGCGATCTTCGAGCACATGATGGGACGGCTCTGAGCGGATGCGAGGCTCGAAGTAGTGGCAAGTCAGGTTGTTCCCGTTCCGGAAGGCGTGCTGGCTCGCGAGATCTTCGGGCCCCTCGGCGGCATCGTGGAGATCGGGGCCGTGTCGGCGACCGGCGCATGGAACGTCGGTGCTGCCTCCGTCGGCGAGTTGGTGAGCAGCCGCCGCGGAGAGGTGGACCGACTGCTCGACCTCGTCCGCGGCATCGGCGGCTTCTCACCGGCCACCATGGCCATCGCGGACGAACTGGGTTACCTGCGCGAGCACGAGGTGACGGCCCCGGCCCTGCTGCTGTGGTCGGGGGCGGTCGAGGGGATTCCACCGCGGCTCGAGGATCTCGAACAGCCAGAGGTCGTGCGCCGTATGTGCCACATGGCCGCCGACTTGCAGATGACGTACTTCCTGCAGGCCCTCGTCACCGCTGCGGTCGTGGCCGGCGGGGACGTCCGGCAAGGAGCGACCCGGACCGCCGAAGCGCTGACGATCGCGGCCGCTGTCGCGGACGCGACGGGGCGGAGTGACCCGGCCCTGGTCTTCAGGATGTGGCGGGTTGCTCACCTTCCAGGGATCCTCCGCCCCGATGTGGGAACGCCCGAGCAGGGCAAAGCGGCGTTCCGTTCCTACGACCGGGCGCTCGAAGCCCTGACCACCACAAGCACCTGACGACCACGACCACGACCAGGAGCGGGGGGTGGCAGTTCACGGGAGCCTGACGCCCGCCGTCAGCGGTTGATCGACTGGATCTCCTGGACGTTCATGTCCTGTGTGGTCTCGAAGGTGCCGTCGGGCAGGTCGCCGCCGGTGCCGTCGGAGCCCTCCCAGGTGATCTGCCAGGTGACGCTGGCCGAGAGCTGGTAGGGGGCGCCGTCGGTGGCGCGGAGGTAGCGGATGCCGCACGGCGGGGTCTTGTCGGCGCTGCCCTTGGTGTACGGGGTGCCGATGGAGCCGTCGTCGTTGATCGCGCAGTCGCCGGAGGCGGGGAAGACCTCGGCGTCCTTGGTACCCGGGTCCAGGTGCAGGGCGACCGGCTTGGCCGTCGTCTCCGCCCACAGGCCCGTTCCGGGGAGCTCGGCGCGGACCTTGACGTCCTTGAAGGTGCCCTTGTCCAGCCACACCCAGGTCGGGAGGTTCACCGTCGACCTGACCGCCGGCTTCAACTCCACCTCGGTCTCGGGGACCTTGACCTTGTCGTAGGCGTAGTCGGCGAGGGTCTCGGGCGTGGGGGCGTTGGGGTCGTCGGGAATCGTGCCGGCGTCCTGCCAGAACATCAGCCGGCTGCACAGCGAGGTGTTGTCGATCCCGGTGACGTCCGGAGCCACTCCGCGCCAGAAGTAGCCGTCCTTGCCGAGGTTGTAGTTCTTGTACCCCTTCACCGTGGCCGGCTTGGTGAAGATGGTGGTGGCGTCCTTCTCGTCCCTGAAGTGGTCGGTCCAGAGCTTCGACCCGTACCAGCCGTCGCGCAGACCGGCGTCGCCGCTGCCGTCGTTCTCCGAGAAGTTCTTCAGCTGCTCGGGGGTGAAGACGGGCTCGTACCAGCAGGGCGGCGGCTTCCAGTTCACGTCCGTCGACGCGACAGTGCCCTGCTTGCCGCCGGTGGGGCCGCTCACTTGGCTGACCTTGATCCGGGACTGCGAGGCGGAAGCGGAGATCTCGTTGTTCTTGGCCCCGCCGCCGTAACTGCCTTCGCCACCGAGGGCGACGGCAGGCACGGGTGCCAGGAGGGCGGAGGTGAGCGAGAGGACTGTGAGGGGCCGGGAGGCGCGTGAGGACCTCACTTGGCGCAGCCACCCCGCTCCGAGTGGGCCGACACTGCCTGCCACACGCCCTGGGCGTTCTTGCCCATGGAGATCACGTAGACGACCTCGGGGTCCGTGCCTGCCGGGTTCCCCTTGACCTCGCCGGTCTTGCGGTTCTTCGTGCTGGCCTTGCTCTCGTCGGTGCAGTAGGAGAGGGAAGCCGCCGCCTTGTCCTTGGCGAGAGTCACCTTGGGGTCGAACACGGGCAACTTGCCGATGACGGTGAGGTTCTTGTCCGTGTAGGTCCTGATCCACTGCTGGCTCTGCAGGAAGCCGTTCTTCGTGTCGTAGAAGGCACGGTTCTTGCTGTCGGGGTCGTTCTCGATGATCGCCTCGTACCCCGCCCGGAGCTGTTCCCTGCCGTCGTCCAGCACTGCCTGCTCGACGGGATCGCTGCTCGTCCAGTTCTCGAAGGTCAGCTGGAAGCTGCTGGGGAGCTTGATCACCGGGCGCTTGACGCCGGGCGCCGAGGACGACGCCGAGGCCGACGGGCTGCTCGAGCTGTCGCCCGCGCCCTTGATGTCGTCCGACGGCGAATCGTCGCCCCCGCCGCAGGCGGACAGAAGCAGCGCTGCCGCCGTGGCGAACGCGGCGGCAGTGGTGGTCAGTGCGCGGCGGGCCACAGTTGATCTCCCCCGTAGTTTCGGTGTATGCGACAGGAAACGAAGCTATCAGGCACGGGTCATGCGGCTTTGAGAGGCAGTGGTGGATTGTGTGGGGAAGGTGAGGAGTGTGGCGTGGCGGTTGCGAATAGTGCCGTCCCCGCCGGGTGCCGCGTGAGGTCCTTGCCTACAGGGCAGTTGCGGGATCACCTTCAGGTATCCCTTGACCGAGCAGACCGACGATCCACTGGGTACCGGACGGCGAACTCGTCAGCCGAACCCACGAACCATCCCGGAAGGAGACTTTGAAGTCGGACTCGGCCACGCTGTATCGCTTGATCTCTGCGCCGACGATCTCCTTCCGGGGCAACGACCAGAGGACGGCCTCGGAGCCCGGAATCTGCTCGCCACCGCCCCATGAGACGTACCGATTGCCCCGCGCCGAGTCCTCGTACGACAAGATGCGCACCAGCCCATCCGTCTCCGACAGTTCGATCTCTGTCACGAGGCGCCAGGGCCGCCGTGAGGGGTCGAGTTGCCAGGGAAGCGTACGAGCCGTCTCGTCCACGCCCGCCCACATGACGGGAAAGTCGTCGACTTCGTTCTCACGCTCCTCCAGCTTTCCCCGCTTCTCAGGCGACGCGGGACTGCCAAGGGCGTCGGCGATGATGTAAAGCGGCAGCATCAAGAGCCCGGTGACGGCGGAGAGCGCGTATTGGCCGAGCTTGCCGAAGAACCCTCGTACGGCAAAGGTCCGTTGAGGTGGCCAGCCGGGCAAGTCGGGCTCGATGTCGTTGCGTTCCAGGTCGCGGAAGGAGCGGCGCTTCGCCACCGAGGCGGCTGTGCCACTCGCGAACTCGACCCGGTAGCGCTCGGGTTTTTCGTCCATGACCTCTACTGGGGTACGTAGCGGCGGAATCGCCGTCAGCGGTTGATCGACTGGATCTCCTGGACGTTCATGTCCTGTGTGGTCTCGAAGGTGCCGTCGGGCAGGTCGCCGCCGGTGCCGTCGGAGCCCTCCCAGGTGATCTGCCAGGTGACGCTGGCCGAGAGCTGGTAGGGGGCGCCGTCGATCGCGCGGAGGTAGCGGATGCCGCACGGCGGGGTCTTGTCGGCGCTGCCCTTGGTGTACGGGGAGCCGATGGAGCCGTCGTCGTTGATCTCGCAGTCGCCGGAGGAAGGGAAAACCTCGGCGTCCTTGGTGCCCGGCTCCAGGTGCAGGGCGACCGGCTTGGCCGTCGTCTCCGCCCACAGGCCCGTGTTCGGCAGTGCGGCACGGACCTTGACGTCCTTGAAGGTGCCCTTGTCCAGCCAGACCCAAGTGGGCAGGTTGACCGTGGACTTGGCCTCCGGCTTCAGCTCGACCTCGGTCTCCGGGACCTTGACCTTGTTGTAGGCGTACTCGGCGAGCGTCTTCGGGGTGGGCGCGTTCGGATCGTCCGGGACCTCGCCGGCGTCGACCCAGAACATGATGCGGCCGCAGTCCCAGGTGTCCGGGTCGTCGGGGTCGGGGGCGACACCTCGCCAGAAGTAGCCGTCCTTGCCGAGGTTGTAGTCCTTGTAGCCCTCGGCGGAGCTGTTGGTCGGGGCCTTCAAGTCGAAGTTGTCGGCCGGTTTGCCGTCCCGGTAGTGGTCGGTCCACAGGCCCTTGCCGATCCACGACTCGTGGATGCCCACGTCGCCGCCACCGTCCGTGTCCACGAACTTCTTCAAGCCCTCCGGGCTGAACGCGGGCTCGTACCAGCAGGCCGGCGGCTTCCAGTTGGGGTCTACCGTGCCGAGGTTGCCTTCTTTGCCGCCGCCGTCATCACCACTCGGGTACGTGATTTTGATGTTGGAGACGGAAGCCGACAGGCCTCCCTCACCGTCCGTACCGCCGCCGCTCTCATTGTCGGCCGGTGGCACGTTCGTGTTGTCCTCCGGCCCCGCTGCGTACGCGGTGCCGCCGCATCCCAGCACGGCGGCCACCGCCAGCACGGTGGACCAGGCCAGAGAGCGTCGCAGGTGACTCATCGACGGCAGTCCTCCACGCGCCCCTGCACCTCGATCTGCAGCACCTTCCATACCTTCGGGGATCCCTGTGGCGGCTTCATCAGAAGGCGGAACTGCTGGAAGTCGTTGAGGCTTTCCTTCGTGTACCGGATCTTCTTCGTCTTCACGTTCTTGCCGTAGAACTTGCTCTGATCCCGGCACATCGTGACGAGGACGCCCTTCGATGTGCCGACGTCGTCGGTCCTGCCCCGGTAGTAGCTGTCGGATCCCGTCGCGGTCCAGTCGTCGTCGACCCATGCCTGGATCTGCGACTTCGCGTACTTGGTGGCACTTCCCAGTGAGTAGAACCGGTAGGCCGGGTCGTCCGGGTCCTGGGCCGTGATGCCGTGGTCGAGAGCCAGGATGTAGTTCTGCGCGCTCTCGAGGGCTGCCGCGTGGCGCGTGTCGGACGGCTTCGTGATGTCGAACTCGACCTCGAGGTCACTCGGCAGACTGACGTCCGGTCGGCCGGAGGGAGAAGACGGCGAAGCCGAAGGGCTGTCCGTGCCGGTGCCCGCTCCCTTGATGTCGTCCGACGACGAGTCGCCGCCCCCGCCGCAGGCTGTGAGCAGAAGTGCCGCCGTCGCGGCGAACGCGGCGGCTGTGGTGGTCAGAGCGCGGCGGGCCACGGCTTCTCCCCCGAAGTTCGGCGTGTGCAACTGAGAACGAAGCTATCAGGGGGGCGTGTTGGGTCCTCGGCCCACCATGGGCGATTGTGTGGAGAGCGTGAGGGGAGCGCGTAGCGCTCGCGAAGAAGGGTGATCGTCAAGTTCGGCCGCAGGGTCGACGCCCGTGGCTACAAGGGCAAATCGGACGGTAGTGAGGTTCCTTACTGCTGCCCTTAGACGCCCCCCGTACGAGTCCATAAGATCTCTGTAGGCTCAGCACACCCTCACCCCACAGCTCGGCCTCACCTCACTCCACACACGACCCCAGGACACCCGCCATGCCGCGACGCCGCACCTCAAGCTCGTCAAGCTCGACGGGAAGTACGACGGGAGCGACGGGAACCACGGCCGCCCCCAGGAACCGGACTCCGCAGCCGGTGAGGATTCGGCGGCGGTCGTTCGGGGACTTCGTCAAGGCGTTCTTCGCCTTCGTCGCCCTGGCCGTGCTGCTCGTCGGCGTGCCGGGCGCGCTGGCCACGCAGATCGGGTGGCCGCTGCCGAACGGGGTGCCGAGCCTCGACTGGCTGCAGCAGGAGATCACGGTCCACACGTTCCTGAACATCCTCACCGTCATCGTGTGGATGGCGTGGGCGCAGTTCACGGCGTGCGTGCTCGTGGAGATGAAGGCCGCGCTGTCGGGCGTCGGCGTGCCGGGGCGGGTGCCGGGGGCCGGGCCGAGTCAGTTGCTGGCGCGCCAGCTCGTCGCCGCTCTGCTGCTCGTCGGTGCCACCGCCGCCAGCCTCACGCCCGGGCTGTCGCAGCTCGGGCACAGCTACGACGCCAACCAGAAGCCGACCGTCGCGGCCGCGCAGGCCACCCCGGGGCTCTTCGCCCAGCAGCAGGACCAGGCCGCCGGTGCCGCCGCGGCCCTCGCCGAGCAGGCCTCGCACGCCGCCGCCCACGCCGACGCCGGTGGCAGCACCGCCAAGCAGGGCGACACGAAGTACTACCGGATCCAGCCGCCCGAGGGGCGGCACCACGACTCCCTCTGGGAGATAGCCCAACGGCACCTCGGTGACGGCCGCCGCTACAAGGAGATCTTCGAGCTCAACAAGGACCGCGTGCAGCCGGACGGATCCAAGCTCTCCGAGGCCAGTCTCATCCGGCCCGGCTGGATCATGGAGATGCCGGGCGACGCCCGCGGCGGCGAGCTCGTCGAGATGCCCGACGAGGCGCCCAACGTGTCGCCCGATGTGCAGCAGCAGATCAGCGACTACGCCCAGACCGGCGACCACGCCCAGGGCGGAGGCGGCTCCGGCGCCCAGGGCGGTGGACACGAGCACGCCGGTGGCGGCGCCACCCAGGTGTCCGTCCCCGACCAGCAGCGGCCCGACCCCGGCACCGGACACCAGCAGGCCACCGGCATCGGCGCCGAGTCCGACAGCTCCTTCGGCCTCCCCGAAGCCCTCCTCACCGCCCCGCTCCTCGCCGCCGGTCTCCTCGGCGCCCTGGGGCGTCGGCGCCGGCAGGCGCTGTGGCAGTCGGCGTTCGGTTCCATCGGCGGGCGGCGCGGCATGGAGCCGCCCACGCCGAGCGGTGACGCGCAGGACGTCCAGGACGCGCTGCTCGTCGGCGCCGACCCCGAGGGCGTACGGCTGCTCGACCGGAGCCTGCGCGGACTCGCCGCCTCGCTCGCCGAGGAGTCGCGCGCGCTGCCGGTCGTGTACGCGGCCTGGCTCAGCAACGGCGACCTGCACCTCCAGCTCGCCCAGCCCGCCGGGAAGCCGCCCGCGCCCTGGCAGCAGGGCCAGGACCAGACCTTCTGGATGCTGTCCCGGACGGACGCCGAGCGCTACGAGGACGTCGACACGGCCGCGCCCTACCCGGGTCTGGTCAGCCTCGGCACCATGGACGACTCGCGGCTGCTGCTCAACCTGGAGGCCGTGCCCGGCATCGTGTCGCTGAGCGGCCGGGAGGCCGACCGGGCCGCCGTCTTCGCGTCCGTCGCCGCCGAGTTGGCGACCAACGGCTGGTCCGACCGCATGACCATCACGCTCGTCGGGTTCGGCGAGGACCTCACCCCGCTCGCCCCGAACCGGATCCGGCACCTCGAGGACATCGAGGCCCTCGTCGAGACCATGGAGGCCGAGACGCGGCAGCGGCGCGGAGCGCTGGGCGCCGCCGGGCACGACTCCGTCCTCACCGGCCGTACCGGGCCCGCCCAGCACACCCGCTGGGCCCCGCACCTCGTCCTGCTTGCCGCCCAGCCGTCCGCCGAGGACGCCGTCAAGCTCGCCGAACTGGCCGCCGACGCGAGCCGTCTCGGCATCGGCTACCTCGTCGGCACCGAGACCGGCGATCTGCCGGGCGCCGCCTGGGAGATGGAGATCACCGGCCAGGGCAAGCTGCTCGCGCCCCTCCTCGGGCTCGAACTCGACGCCCAGCTGCTGCCCGTCGCCCAGCAGCGTGCCGTGGTCGAGCTGTTCGTCGAGGCCGACCCCGAGAGCCGGCCCGAGGGCGGCCCGGCCAACACGCCGCCGTTCCTCGTCGACATCAGCGAGCAGGGCCGGCCGGCCGTGTACGCCCGGCTCGTCGGGCCGTACGAGATCATCGGCCTGGACAACCCGGACGGGGAGCGCAGCGCGCTGCTGCACGAGGCGCTCGCCCTGCTGCTCCTGCACCGCGAGGGCGTGCACCCGCGCGTGCTGTCCTCCGCGCTGTGGCCGCGCGGCGTCACCGACGACGTACGGGAGTCGCTGCTGGAGCGGCTGCGGGCCTGGCTCGGCACCGACACCGACGGCACGCCCCGCCTCACCACCGACAGCTCCGGCCGGCTCACGCTCGCCAAGACCGTCGTCTCCGACCTGGACGTGCTGCGGTCCCTCTACCACGAGGCCACGCAGGGCAAGGGTGTCGGCAGCCGGGCCGTGCGCGGGCGGCTGCTCACCGACGCGCTCGTGCTGGTGCGCGGGCCGCTGCTCGCCGACCGGCCCGAGGGTCGCTACCGGTGGCTCACCCACGAGATCGTCGACGCCCAACTGCCGCTGCTCGTCGCGGACACGGGGCTCGCGCTGTGCGAGTTCCACATGGAGAAGAACCGTGCGGAGAAGGCCATCGAGGCGCTGCAGGCGGCCCTGCGCACCGCTCCGGCCGACGAGCGCCTGTGGCACGAGCTGCTGCGCGCCACGCACGCCACCGGCGACTCGGACCGGCTGACCGCCCTCGCCACCGACCTCATCGGCCGCAGCGGGGCCCGTGGGCTGCCGCCGCGCACCGAGGCACTGCTCGACGAGCTGCTGCCGGCCTGGCGTGACGCGATCGCCGCGGTGGGATGAGCACCGGGCTGCTGGCCGTCGCCGCCGCGCTGTGGGGCGCGGCGGCGGGAGCGTTGCTGCCGCGGGCGGCCTACCGGTTCTCGGCGCCCTCGGGGGAGGCGTGGCGGGGGGAGTGCCCCGGCGGGCACGCCCTCAGGGGCTGGCTGGGACGGGCGGCGTGCCCGGAGTGTGCGGAGACCGGGTACGGGCCGCGTACGACCCCTCTGGTGATCGCCACCGCCCTGGTCTGCGCCGTCCTCGCCGCCGCGACCGGCACCCGCCCCGAGCTCGGGGTCTGGCTGCTGCTCGCCCCGGCCGGAGTCCTGCTCACGGTCGTCGACTTCCGCGTACGGCGCCTGCCCGACCCGCTCACCCTCCCCTTCGCCGCGGCCGCCCTGGCCCTGCTCGGCCTCACCGCCCTCGTTCCCGAACACGCGGGCCACTGGACGACGGCCCTGCTCGGCTCCCTCGCCCTGGGCGGCGGTTACTTCGTCCTGTTCCTCGTCAACCCCGCGGGCATGGGTTTCGGCGACGTCAAACTCGCCCTCGGCACCGGCGCCGCCCTCGGCTGGTACGGCTGGCCGACGGTCATGCTCGGCACCTTCGCCGGTTTCCTCCTGGGCGCCCTGTACGGCGGGGCCCTCGTCATCACCCGCCGAGCCACCCGCAAAACCGCCATCCCGTTCGGCCCGTTCCTGATCACGGGGGCGTTCCTGGGGCTTCTGGTGGGCGCGTTCACGGCCTGACGCGGGAGCGTGGAAACGCGCCGAACTCCTGTGATCCGCGCAACCGGCGCTGTCATGATGCTGATCATGACAAACCCATCCTCCTACCCCACCGGCCCGACGCCGTACCCCACCGGCCCGACCCCGTACCCCACCGCCCCGACGCCGTACCCCACCGTCCCTCCGCCCGACCCCACCGGCCACCCTTACCACCGCCTGGACCGCGCCACGGGCCGTCACCGCTGGTGGCGGGCCTGGGTCGGGACCCTGCTGTTGGCCGTCACCTACTTCGTGTTGATCCTCGTGCTGTTCGGCGTCAGCTACGGCCTCGGCACGGCGCTCGGCGCGCCGGAACTGCCGGACGGCGGTGCCGACTTAGGGCCGCTCGGGAACACGGCGATGGATCTCGTGTCCATCGCGATAGCCCTGCCCCTGGTGCTGCTGGCCACGCTGTGGCCGGCGAGACGGCCCGTCGGCACCGTCACCTCGGTCACCGGGCGGCTGCGGATCGGCTGGCTCGGGCGGTGTCTGCTGGCCGGGCTGCTGCCCATCCTCCTGCTCACGGTGACGGCCTTCCTCCTGCCGGGCGACTCGGGCGAGTCCGACACGTGGGTGGGCTGGCGCTCCTTCCTCGCGGCCCTGGCCGTGCTGGCCGTCCTCGTCCCGCTGCAGGCCGCGGCCGAGGAGTACGTCTTCCGCGGCTGGCTGCTTCAGGCGGTCGGGGCGTTCGTGCGCTCCCCGTGGTTCGCCGTGATCCCGCAGGCCGTGCTGTTCGCCGCGGCCCACGGCTGGGGCACCCGGTGGGGCTTCCTCGGGCTGCTGGTGAACGGCCTGGTGGCGGGGCTGCTCACGATCCGCACGGGTGGGCTGGAAGCGGCCATCGCCCTGCACGTCCTGAACAACCTGCTGGCCTTCGGCGCCTCCGCCGCGGTCGTCGACGGACTGTCCTCGGACGAGACCGCCGCCGACGCGCCCTGGCCGCTGGCCCTCGCCGCCATCGCCACCGACCTGCTCTACGCCGCGATCGTGCTGTGGCTCGCCCGGCGCCACAAGCCGCAGCGCCTCTCGACCCCGGCGATGCCGCCCGCCCCGTACCCCGGCCCCGCCCGCGCGGCCTGACGTCCAGCCCCCCGAACCGCTGGCGTACGCTGGGCTGGTCCGTCCACAACCCTTACGAAAGGGACGCCCGGTGACCGAGAAGGCCGACCTTCAGCCCATCCTCGACCGTGCAGCCGCCGGTGGGCGGATCACCCCGGACGAGGCACTCGTGCTGTACCGGGACGCCCCGCTGCACGCCCTGGGCGCCGCCGCCGACGCCGTACGCCGCCGCCGGTACGCGGGGACCGAGCACATCGCGACGTACATCATCGAGCGCAACATCAACTACACGAACGTGTGCGTCACGGCGTGCAAGTTCTGCGCGTTCTACGCCCCGCCGAAGGCCACGGACAAGGGCTGGACGCGCGACCTGGACGACATCCTGCGCCGCTGCGCGGAGACCGTCGAGCTGGGCGGCACCCAGATCATGTTCCAGGGCGGGCACCACCCGGACTACGGCGTCGAGTACTACGAGAAGCACTTCGCCGCGATCAAGAAGGAATTCCCGCAGCTGGTCATCCACAGCCTGGGGGCGTCCGAGGTCGAGCACATGGCCCGCATCTCCAAGGTGAGCGTGGAGGAGGCCATCCAGCGCATCCACGCCGCCGGCCTCGACTCCTTCGCCGGTGCCGGTGCCGAGCTGCTGCCCGAGCGGCCCCGCAAGGCCATCGCCCCGCTGAAGGAGTCCGGCGAGCGCTGGCTGGAGATCATGGAGATCGCGCACAACCTGGGCGTGGAATCCACCTCCACGATGCTCATGGGCACCGGCGAGACCAACGCCGAGCGCATCGAGCACCTGCGGATGATCCGGGACGTCCAGGACCGCACGGGCGGCTTCCGCGCCTTCATCCCGTACACCTACCAGCCCGAGAACAACCACCTGAAGGGCCGCACGCAGGCGACGCTCTTCGAGTACCTGCGGATGATCGCCATCGCGCGGCTGTTCATGGACAACATCGCCCACATCCAGGGCTCGTGGCTGACCACGGGCAAGGAGGTCGGGCAGCTCTCCCTGCACTACGGCGCCGACGACCTCGGCTCGATCATGCTGGAGGAGAACGTGGTGTCGTCGGCCGGTGCCAAGCACCGGTCCAACCGGATGGAGATCATCGATCTGATCCGGAAGGCGGGCCGGGTGCCCGCCCAGCGGGCGACCACGTACGAGCACCTCGTCGTCCACGACGACCCGGCGAACGACCCGGTCGACGACCGCGTCGTCTCGCACATCTCCTCCACGGCCATCGAGGGCGGCACGGCTCACCCCGAGCTGAAGCTGCTGGCCCCGAACTGACCCGACCGTGCTGACGATTCACGCCGCCCCGCTGGTCCTGCCGGCGGGCGTGGCACCCGTCGTGGACGGAGCCGTCGTGGTGGACGGCGACCGGATCACCGCCGTCGGGCCCTATGACGAGGTCGCCGAAGACGCGCCCGGCGCGCGGGTGCGGCGCTGGCCCGGCGTGCTCACCCCGGGTCTGCGCCAGTGGCACCCGCTGTGGCTGCTGCGCCACTGCTACCACCCCGACCCGCGCGAAGCCGGCGAGCTGGGCGAACAGCCCCTGTGGGGCGAGCGGCTGGCCGCCCTGGGCGACCTCACCGAGACCCGCTGGTCGGGCAGCGTGCGCCGCGGTGTGCAGCGGATGCTGCGGTACGGCACGACGGCGGTCGCCTCGCCCGGCGCCCGCTTCCGCGATCCGCTGGTGGCCACGGCCGTCGCCCGGTCCGGGCTGACCGTCGTGGGGACCACAGACGCCCCCGGCACGCTGCTCGGCGAGCGGCCCGACCTCGACCCGTTCGCGGAAGGGTACGACCTCCGGGGCACCGTCCACGGCCCGCTGACCATCGGCGGCCGGGCCGACCTGGCCGTGTTCGACGTACCCGACGAGACGGCCCTGCGGGAGCGCGGCGCGGTGACCTGTGTGGCGACCGTGCTGGCTGGCCGGCTGGTGTACCGGGCCCGCTGACCCCGGCCTCAGCCCGCGAACGCCTTCCCGAACGCCCCCGAACCCTGCGTCACCCCGCTGCAGTCGGTCGCCGCCTTGTCCGACGTGGAGCCGTCCGCGCACTGCCGGTCCCGGGCCGTCGACCACATCGACACCCAGGCGATGCCCTTCTCCTCGGCGAAGGCGCGGACCTCGGCGGCGTCCGCGAGCGTGAACGTCTCGTTGTCGACGTCGTTGACGCCGATCATCGAGGTGAGCGCCATGCCCTGCCAGGCGGTCGCGTCCGAGGTGCCGAAGACCTTCTTCAGCTGGGTGTGCGCGGCCTTGGCGGCCGTGAGGGCGTAGCCGCCCATGTCACCGTCGTACGAAGAGCCGTAGTTCATCGTCATGAGATTGACCGTGGAGACCTGTACGCCGTTGTCGTTGGCGGAACCGAGCAGTGCGAGGCCGTCCTCGTCCAGGCCCGAGGGCATCACCGGGAGCGTGAACGAGACCTCCAGGCCGCCGCGTTCCTGCTGCAACCGGGCGATCGCCTTCGAACGCAGGGCGACGGAGGCGGAGTCGGAGAGTTCGTCGCCCTCGATGTCGAAGTCGGCGAGCGTGGCCCCGGCCGCGTCCAGGGCCTTGCCGTACGCCGCCGCCAGTTCCGAGGCGCTGTCGCAGTTCGCCGCGAGTTCCTTGCCGGAGGCGCCGCCGAAGGAGACCCGGACCTTGCCGCCGTCCTCCTTGAGCCGCGCGATACGGGAGGTGACCGTCGAGTCGCCGATGGCGTGCGTGCCGTTCCAGCGCGGGGTGCAGTCGTCGCCGTCGGCTATGACGAACGCCAGGTTGTACGCCGTGGGGGAGCCTGCGGAGTCGGTGCCGGCGGCCTCGGTGGCGCTGACGTACGGGGCGTACGACGTGCCGGTTCCGGCGGGGGACGAGGTGCTGGGGCCGGCCGTCGCCGCGGGGGCCGAGGGGGCCGCGTCGCCCTGCCCGGAGCATGCGGCGGTGGCGAGGGCGAACAGGCAGCCCAGCCCGGCCGCCGCCGGTTTCCGGTAACTCCTCATGACGTGCGCTCCCGTTCTCGTGAGGTCTGGGGGTAGGACAGGAAGTACGTTTCCCGGCAGCAAACGTCTCACGATGTCGGTTGCGCGCGGCGAGTTCCGCGGGCATTCCCGAGAACTCTCAGAGAAAGGACAGCCTCTGTCATTTCTCGCGGGTCTCTCACAAGAAAACCCGAGTTTAGAGCACATAAAGGCGCCCTACTGTCCGGGGAATGCATTCCGAGCCTGCCATCGAAAACCGCGCCCCTCGCGGTCGCCGCCGCAAACGCGGCAACGGGTCCGCCGAAGGCCCCGTGTTCGTTGACAACTCCGGACGCCGCGCCCGGCTGCTGCGCCGGATCGGCCTCCTCCTGGGGGCCGTCTGCCTCGGGTACGCGGCCGTCCTCGGCGCGGCCTTCATGGGCTGGGGGACGTCCCTGACGCCGTCGCAGTTGCTGCCGTTCGCAGGTGCGGGGCCCGGCGGCGGCCAACCGCAGGGCATTCCGGGCGGCCCCGGCGAAGCGGGGGCCCGGCCCAGCGGCGTCCCGTCGGCTCCGGCCCGGGAAGTCGCGAGCGGCACCACCCCGTCCCCGTCCGCCTCCGCCGGCGCCAACTGACCGGGGGCGCTCCATGACCACGACCACCCCTTCCCGCGGCCGGCGCCGCGCCCGTGGAGGACCTGGCGGCACGGAAGAAGCCGCGGCTCCTGCCCGGAGGGGGTGCTGCAAGAATGGGCCCGTGACCCGCGCATCCCTGGACAAGCAGCCGCACGAAGTCGCCTCGATGTTCGACGACGTGGCGGAACGGTACGACCTGACCAACGACGTGCTGTCCCTCGGCCAGGACCGGCGATGGCGCAAGGAGGTCGCCAAGGCGGTCGACGCGCGCCCCGCGCAGAAGGTCCTCGACCTGGCGGCGGGCACGGGCACGTCCTCGCTGCCCTTCGCCCGGACCGGCGCCTACGTCGTCCCGTGCGACTTCTCCCAGGGCATGCTCCGGGTCGGCAAGCAGCGGCAGCCCTGGCTGCCCTACACCGCCGGGGACGCGACGCGGCTCCCCTTCAAGGACGACACCTTCGACGCCGTCACCATCTCCTTCGGGCTGCGCAACGTGCAGGACACGGACGCCGCCCTGCGGGAGATGTACCGGGTGACCCGGCCCGGCGGGCGGGTCGTGATCTGCGAGTTCTCGCACCCCACCTGGGCGCCGTTCCGCACCGTCTACACCGAGTACCTGATGCGCGCCCTGCCGCCGGTGGCGCGGGCGGTGTCCTCCAACCCCGACGCCTACGTCTACCTCGCCGAGTCCATCCGGGCCTGGCCCGACCAGCCCGCGCTGGCCGAGCGGCTGGGCGAGGCCGGCTGGTCTCGGGTGGCCTGGCGCAACCTGAGCGGCGGGATCGTCGCCCTGCACCGGGGCTTCAAGGCGAGCTGACCCTACGGCGAGCTGAGGACCATGTGAGGGTCGCCCGGCTCGTCCAGCTCGCGCTGGAAACCGCCCCTGGGCGGACGCGGGATCCGCGGTTCGTGCACGCCCCCGCCGCCCTCACCGGGCCCGAAGTCGAACCACACGTAGACCATCGAGTCCCGCGGCACCTCGGCACCGGGCTGCGGGTACTGGCGTACGACGTAGTCGACGACGACGAGAGAGAGCTCGGGCCGGTCCGGCGCGCTGAGGAGGAGACCCTGCGCCCGGGCCGTCTCCCGCGCGTCCACGGCCATCAGGCCGACCAGACGCGGCACGCGCACTTCGGGTGTCTTGCGGGATATGTGCACAGATGTCACCCCCAGCGGTACAGGAAGGGTAACTCCCGCCCCGTACCGACCGGAAGCGACAGGTGTCTTTCTGTGACAGTCGGCTACTCTGCGTCAACGGCCTGGAGATCGAGCCGGTAGCAGTGCCCCGCGCGCTGCGCGGACGGTGTCGTGAACGTCTCGGCGAGGCGCATCCCCAGGCGCTGTGTCACCGCGATGGACCGGCTGTTGCGGGCGTCGACCATCGCCACGACGCCCGGTACCCCGGTCGCCCGCATCCGCTCCAGCGTCTGCCACGCGGCCGCCGTGACGTAGCCCTTGCCCCAGTGCTCCCGGCCCAGCCGCCAGCCGATCTCGATCTCCCCGGCCGGGCCCCAGGTCCGCTCCCACGGCTGGGCGCCGGTGAAGCCGATGACCTGCCCCGACTCGTCGAGCACGGTCCACAGGCAGAAACCGAGCTCGGCGTCGTGCCGGCGCTGGCGGGCGGTGAGCTCCTCGTAGACCGAGAGCTCCGCGGCCCTGCCGCCCTGGAACTCCATGACGTCCGGGTCGTCGAAGATCCGGTGCCAGACGATCGCGTCCTCGTGGGTGGGGACGCGAAGCCGCACAGCGGGGAGAGCTCGATTCACGGAGGCAGCCCTTCAGCCGGGTGATGAATGCTGCTGCATAGACTGCCCATGTCCAGTGCCGGTCGGCACGCAAGATTGACGAACTTGGGGAGATCCCGCCGTGACCGTCGTGACCGAGCCCCTCTCCGAGAACACCGCCGATGTGATCGTCGTGGGCGCGGGGCCGGCCGGCTCCACCACCGCCTACCACCTCGCCAAGGCGGGACTCGACGTCCTCCTGCTGGAGAAGACCGAGTTCCCCCGCGAGAAGGTCTGCGGCGACGGCCTCACCCCGCGTGCCGTCAAGCAGCTGGTGGCGATGGGCATCGACATCTCGGAAGAGGCCGGCTGGCTGCGCAACAAGGGCCTGCGCATCATCGGCGGCGGGGTGCGGCTCCAGCTCGACTGGCCGGATCTCGCCTCCTTCCCCGACTACGGACTCGTCCGCAAGCGCGACGACTTCGACGAGCAGCTCGCCCGGCAGGCGCAGAAGGCCGGTGCCCGGCTCTTCGAGCGGTGCAACGTGGGCGCGCCGATCCTGGACGAGCGCACGGGCCGCATCACCGGTGTGCACGCCAAGCTCGGCGAGGAGAAGCGCGAGGTCACCTTCCGGGCGCCGCTCGTCGTGGCCGCCGACGGCAACTCCACCCGGCTGTCCCTGGCGATGGGCCTGCACCGCCGTGAGGACCGCCCGATGGGCGTGGCGGTGCGCACGTACTTCACCAGCCCGCGCCACGAGGACGACTACCTGGAGTCCTGGCTGGAGCTGTGGGACCGCCGCGGCGCCGAGGACCGCCTCCTGCCCGGCTACGGCTGGATCTTCGGCATGGGCGACGGCACCTCGAACGTCGGCCTGGGCGTGCTCAACACCTCCGACTCCTTCAAGGAGCTGGACTGGCGCGAGGTCCTGAAGGCCTGGTGCGCGTCGATGCCGGAGGACTGGGGCTACACGCCCGACAACATGACCGGCCCGATCCGCGGCGCCGCGCTCCCCATGGCCTTCAACCGCCAGCCGCACTACACCAAGGGCCTGCTGCTCGTCGGTGACGCCGGCGGCCTGGTGAACCCCTTCAACGGCGAGGGCATCGCCTACGCCATGGAGTCCGGCCAGATCGCCGCCGACGTCATCGTCCAGGCCCACGCCCGGCCGACCCCCGCGAGCCGCGAACTGGCCCTCCAGCGCTACCCGCGCGTCCTGAAGGACACCTACGGCGGCTACTACACGCTCGGCCGCGCCTTCGTGAAGCTCATCGGCAACCCGAAGGTCATGCAGATCGCGGCCCAGCGCGGTCTCACCCACCCGATGCTGATGAAGTTCACGCTGAAGCTCCTCGCGAACCTCACCGACCCGACGGGCGGTGACGCGATGGACCGCATCATCAACGGGCTGAGCAGGGTGGCACCGAAGGCCTGAGCGGCGAGGCCGCGGCCTGCGGTGCCGGTGGCCCGGCCGGGTCGTCGACGCCGCGTCGAGGGGTGCTCGGCGCCGCGTCAGCCGGCGGCCGGCTCGCGAGAGCCGGTGGCCCGAGCGGGCTGCCGGCCTGCGCTGCCGGCGGGCCGAGCGGGGAACCGGGCCCGTGGTGCCGGTGGTCCGATCAACCGCTCAACGCCGCGATGTTGGCGGCCCGGCGCGCGTACACCGCCTCCCGCCGGTCCGCCGTCTGCCGCAGCGCGTCCTTGCGCTCCCGCCGGGAGAGCCGGTCCAGATAGAGCTGCCCGTCGCAGTGATCGGCCTCGTGCGCGAGGCACCGGGCGAAGTAGCCGGTGCCCTCGATCACGAGCGGCTCTCCGTCCCGGTCGAACCCGCGCACCACGGCCCGGTCCGGACGCGGCACGTCCATGGTGGCGCCCGGAACCGAGAGGCAGCCCTCCGCTTCGTCGAGGAGCCTCCTGTGCGAGGCGTCGAGCGGCTCCAGGACCGGGTTGACGATGTGCCCGACGTGCCGCACCCCGTCGTCGTCCGGGCAGTCGTACACGAACACCCGCAGATCGACCCCTACCTGGTTGGCCGCGAGCCCGGCCCCGTCCGCGATGTACATGGTCAGGAACATGTCGTCGATGAGCGCGGCGAGGTCCGGACCGAACTCGGTGACGTCCCGGCACGGTTTGTGCAGGACCTCCTCGCCGGCCTCGGTGATCCGCCGGACCTTCCCCCGCCGGGCCTCGGGCGCGAGCCGCGGGTACGAGTCGACGGACCGTCCCTGCACGAAGACGCTTGGCATCTGTTGTCTCCCTGTGATGGTGCCGTGGTGGCGGGAGAGCGGCTTCCGGCCGTGGGAGCCCTCTCCGCCCTTCGGGATTCATGACAACAGAACACCTGGGTCGGTCCCAGGAGCAGTCCGGCCACACCCGGCCGTCGGACGGGGTGATTCCGGGGCGTACCGGACTTCCGGCTCGCTACGGAAGCGAGGTTGCGGGTGCGCTCGCACGGCTCACCGTCAACACCCCGCCAGGTCAGGACAATTCGGGCGCGGGGTGCCGGAGTGACGGGAGTGCACGGGCAGGCTGCGGTGCCGAGCGGGCCCGAGAAGGGCCGTGAGGGCCCCTGGAGCGGCCCGGAGACGGGCCGAGGGGAATCGGGGCCTGATGACCCCGGACAGGCCGGGAGGGCCGTTGCCGCGGTGCGGCAGCGACCCTCGAGCCCGTATGTGCGGATGTGTCAGACGGGGCGTGACGTCAGAGGACGCGCACCGCGCCGTCTGCCGGGTAACCCGACAGGTCCTGGATGACGACGCCCTTGGACGGGTTGGCCGCGTCCAGGTACTGGCCGTCTCCGATGTAGACACCCACGTGGTACGCGGAGCCCTTGCCACCCCAGTAGAGGATGTCGCCGACCTGGAGGTTCGACAGCGAGACGTCCGTGCCGGCCATCGACTGGTCCTGCGAGACGCGCGGCAGGTCCACACCAACCTGCTTGTACGCGGCCTGCACGAGGGAGGAGCAGTCCCAGGCGTTGGGACCGGTGGCGCCCATGACGTAGGCGTCGCCCACCTGGGCCTTGAGGAACGCGATGACGGTCGCGACGCTGCCGCTGGAGGGCGCCGACACCGACGTGGAGGCGGACGCGGAGGCGGACGCGGACAGGGTGGCGCGCTCGGTGCTGCGGTTGGCGCGCTCGGCGGCGGCCTTGCGGGCGGCCTCGGCGGCCTTCTTCTTGGCCTCCGCCTTCTTCTTCGCCTCGGCGAGGTCCTTCTTGGCCTCCGTCGCGGCCTTGGCGGCGGCGGCGTCACGCTCGGCGCGCAGTTCGTAGTTCGCGGCGGCCTGCTGGGTGGCGGCCGCGGACTGGGCGACCTGAGCGGACAGGTCGGCCGTCAGGGTGGGCAGTTCGATGGTCTGCGTCACCGGCTCGGCGGCGCTCGCCGAGGCCGACGCACCAGCCGCTGCCATGCTGAGAACGCCACCGGCAACGCCGGCGCGCAGAGCGATCGATGAGGTCGCGCTGCGGCGGGGTTTCCGGTGGCTGCGTATGTGAGCGGTGTGGGACATGGGAATAACCGGTACCAGGGGCTCCTTCATATCTTCAAGAAACGTGTGCTGCGCCACAGTTACTCAATCGGGCCCTCAAAACCCCCGAACGAGGCCCTTTATTGACGCCTTAACGGACATTGCGGGCGCACCGTGACCGGCCTGTGATCACGGTGTTTGATCAATACGCCCGAATTGCCCCGCGCCTACCACCGGTTGGGTTGATTGGCCAAGCCCCGTTCTCATGGACCTCTCATCAACGTGACGGAGGTCACGGAACGGCTGCCCCGCCGGTCGCGTCCCGGCGCGAAGATCACGGCCGGGTCACGGCCTCGCGAAGATCGTGAACGCGTGCACGCGTCCACACCTCGCCCCGCATGCCCCCCTGATGTGTGAACGCGCCTCTATCAAGAGATCAAGTCCATCGCCAATTTGCATGCACGAGAACCATCTTGATATTGAGACGCCCCCTCCGGCCTGCGCTGACGAGCCAAAATGTCACCTCTCGTGATCACTCGGACGCTTCGCGTGTGAAGATCACCGCTCATCCGACTTCATGATCGATCGTCAGGTGGTGGAGATCACAAAGCTTGTGCAATACCCCGTGTCGCAGATCACAGAGCGTCGGGCATAAGATGCACGCGGTTGGGCTTGTGACCTGCTTCACATGTTCCCGATCTTCGCCGGGGCGGGCGGGGTTCGAGGGACAGGTGGGGCGGATGTGAGCCCGATGCAAACCGCCAGCAGTCAGTGCCGACTGAGAGGAGCGAGGAGCGGTGAACGCTTATGCGCCCATCCTCGTACTGGGAGCCCTCGGGGCAGGCTTTGCGATCTTCTCCGTGGTCATGGCCACGTTGATCGGGCCCAAGCGGTACAACCGCGCAAAGCTCGAGGCCTACGAGTGCGGCATCGAGCCGACCCCCACGCCGGCCGGCGGCGGGCGCTTCCCGATCAAGTACTACCTGACGGCGATGCTCTTCATCATCTTCGATATCGAGATCGTCTTCCTCTACCCCTGGGCCGTCACCTTCGACGCCCTGGGGATCTTCGGGCTCGTGGAGATGCTGCTCTTCGTGCTCACCGTCTTCGTCGCGTACGCGTACGTATGGCGGCGCGGCGGCCTGGAATGGGACTGAGGGGCCACACGTCATGGGACTCGAAGAAAAGCTGCCGAGCGGCTTCCTGCTGACCACCGTCGAGCAGGCCGCGGGCTGGGTGCGCAAGTCGTCCGTCTTCCCGGCCACGTTCGGCCTCGCCTGCTGTGCCATCGAGATGATGACCACCGGCGCCGGCCGCTACGACCTGGCGCGCTTCGGCATGGAGGTCTTCCGCGGCTCGCCGCGGCAGGCGGACCTGATGATCGTCGCGGGCCGGGTCAGCCAGAAGATGGCGCCGGTGCTGCGGCAGGTCTACGACCAGATGCCGAACCCCAAGTGGGTGATCTCCATGGGGGTCTGCGCCTCCTCCGGCGGCATGTTCAACAACTACGCCATCGTCCAGGGCGTCGACCACATCGTGCCGGTCGACATCTACCTCCCCGGCTGCCCGCCCCGGCCGGAGATGCTGATGGACGCCATCCTCAAGCTCCACCAGAAGATCCAGTCCTCCAAGCTCGGCGTGAACGCCGAGGAGGCGGCCCGCGAGGCGGAGGAGGCGGCGCTCAAGGCCCTGCCCACGATCGAGATGAAGGGGCTGCTGCGGTGAGCGACGCGAACGGCACCAACGACGCGAACCCCGAGAAGGACCTCAGCACGTCGAACCTCCCGGGCCAGCGCGGTGACGGCGGCGAGGAGATCCGCGTCCAGCGCGGCATGTTCGGCGCCAACAACGGCGGCGACACCTCCGGCTACGGCGGCCTGGTCCGCTCGGTCCGGCTCCCGGGACCGGCGACCCGCCCCTACGGAGGCTGGTTCGACGAGGTCGCCGACGAGCTCGAGGGCGCGCTGGAGGAGCAGGGCCTGGTCCCCGGGAACGCCATCGAGAGGACGGTCGTCGACCGCGACGAGCTGACCTTCCACATCGAACGCGAGCACCTCGTCCGCGTCGCCCGCACCCTGCGCGACGACCCGGCCCTGCGCTTCGAGCTGTGCACCGGCGTCAGCGGCGTGCACTACCCGAACGACAAGGGCCGCGAGCTGCACGCCGTGTACCACCTGCGCTCGATCACCCACAACCGGGTGATCCGCCTGGAGGTCAGCGCCCCCGACAGCGACCCGCACATCCCGTCGCTGTCCGAGGTCTATCCGACGAACGACTGGCACGAGCGCGAGACGTACGACTTCTTCGGAATCGTCTTCGACGGCCACCCGGCCCTGACGCGGATCATGATGCCGGACGACTGGCAGGGCTTCCCGCAGCGCAAGGACTACCCCCTCGGCGGCATCCCCGTCGAGTACAAGGGCGCCCAGATCCCGGCTCCGGACCAGCGGAGGTCGTACTCATGAGCACATCGCACGCCTCCCCTCGGGAGACCACAGAGGGCACCGTATATACGGTCACCGGCGGCGACTGGGACGAGGTCGTCCAGTCCGCGGCCCGGGCCGACGACGAGCGCATCGTCGTCAACATGGGCCCGCAGCACCCGTCCACCCACGGCGTGCTCCGCCTGATCCTGGAGATCGACGGCGAGACCGTCACCGAGGCCCGCTGCGGAATCGGTTATCTGCACACCGGCATCGAGAAGAACCTCGAGTACCGGACGTGGACGCAGGGCACCACGTTCGTGACGCGCATGGACTACCTGACGTCGTTCTTCAACGAGACGGCGTACTGCCTCGGCGTCGAGAAGCTCCTCGGCATCGAGGACCAGATCCCGGACCGGGCCACGATCATCCGCGTGCTCCTGATGGAGCTGAACCGGCTCTCCTCGCACCTGGTGTGCATCGCCACCGGCGGCATGGAGCTCGGCGCGACCACGATCATGATCTACGGATTCCGTGATCGTGAACTCATTCTCGATATCTACGAGCTGATCACCGGCCTGCGGATGAACCACGCGTACATCCGCCCCGGCGGACTCGCCCAGGACCTGCCGCCCGGCGCGGTGGACCAGATCCGCGAGTTCGTGAAGAAGATGAAGAAGAACCTCCCGGAGTACGACAAGCTCGCCACCGGGAACCCCATCTTCAAGGCCCGCATGCAGGACGTCGGCTACCTCGACCTGGCCGGCTGCATGGCCCTCGGCGCGACGGGCCCGATCCTGCGCTCCACGGGCCTGCCGCACGACCTGCGCAAGACGCAGCCGTACTGCGGCTACGAGACGTACGACTTCGAGATCCCGACCGCCGACACCTGCGACTCCTACGGCCGCTTCCTCATCCGCCTGGAGGAGATGCGGCAGTCGCTCAGGATCGTCGAGCAGTGCCTGGACCGGCTCCAGCCCGGCCCGGTCATGGTCGCCGACAAGAAGATCGCCTGGCCCGCCCAGCTGGCCCTGGGACCCGACGGCCTCGGCAACTCCCTCGACCACATCAAGAAGATCATGGGCACCTCCATGGAGGCCCTGATCCACCACTTCAAGCTGGTCACCGAGGGCTTCCGCGTGCCGCCGGGACAGGCGTACGCGGCGGTCGAGTCGCCCAAGGGCGAACTCGGGGTGCACGTCGTGTCCGACGGCGGCACCCGCCCCTACCGGGTCCACTTCCGCGACCCGTCCTTCACCAACCTGCAGGCCATGGCGGCGATGTGCGAGGGCGGCCAGGTCGCCGACGTCATCGTCGCCGTCGCGTCCATCGACCCCGTGATGGGAGGCGTCGACCGATGACCACATCGTCTTCCGAGCGGGGCGTCAGCCTGGGCATGCCCGAACTGCCCGCACCCGCCTACCCGGACGACGTCCGGGCCCGTCTGGAGACGGACGCGCGCGAGATCATCGCCCGCTACCCGGACTCCCGGTCCGCCCTCCTGCCGCTGCTGCACCTCGTGCAGGCCGAAGAAGGGCACGTGACCCGCACCGGCATGCGGTTCTGCGCGGACGTGCTCGGCCTGACCACGGCCGAGGTCACCGCGGTCGCCACCTTCTACACCATGTACCGCCGCCGGCCGAGCGGTGACTACCAGGTGGGGGTGTGCACCAACACCCTGTGCGCCGTCATGGGCGGGGACGCGATCTTCGAGGAGCTCCAGGAGCACCTCGGCGTCGGCAACGGCGAGACCACCGGCGACGGCAAGGTCACCCTGGAGCACATCGAGTGCAACGCGGCCTGCGACTTCGCGCCGGTGGTGATGGTCAACTGGGAGTTCTTCGACAACCAGACCCCGGCCAGCGCCAAGCGTCTCGTCGACGACCTGCGCGAGGGACGGCCGGTCACGCCCACCCGCGGGGCCCGGATGTGCACCTTCAAGGAGACCGCCCGGGTCCTGGCCGGCTTCCCCGACGAGCGGGACGGGGCCGTGGAGTCCGGCGGAAGCGCGGGACCCGCCTCCCTGGTCGGCCTGAAGCTCGCCAAGGGGGAGGCCTCTCCCGCGCGTGTGGTGCACCCCCGCGGTGAGGCGGCCCGGACCGGGGCACCGCACGAGCCGTCACCGACGGAGCACTTGAGCTCGCACGACGCGCCGCAGGACACGTCGGCCTCCGACCCCGCCCACCCGGCCGGGCCTGCCGCCGAGGAGGGGGAGTGATGACCTTGGCACCCGAGCTGAAAGACATGAGCCCCGAGAAGCTGCTCGCACCGGTGCTGTCGGCCTTCTGGGACGAGGACAAGTCCTGGACGCTGGACGTGTACCGACGGCACGACGGCTACGAAGGGCTGCGCAAGGCGCTCGCCATGACGCCGGACGACGTGATCGCGTACGTCAAGGACTCCGGTCTGCGCGGGCGCGGCGGCGCGGGATTCCCCACGGGCATGAAGTGGCAGTTCATTCCGCAAGGGGACGGCAAGCCGCACTATCTCGTTGTCAACGCCGACGAGTCGGAGCCGGGGACGTGCAAGGACATCCCGCTCCTCTTCGCGAACCCGCACAGCCTCATCGAGGGCATGATCATCGCGTGCTACGCCATCAGGTCGTCGCATGCCTTCATCTATCTGCGTGGTGAAGTCGTCCCGGTGCTGCGGCGGTTGCACTCGGCCGTGCGCGAGGCGTACGAGGCCGGCTTCCTCGGCGAGAACATCCAGGGCAGCGGACTGAACCTCGACATCACCGTGCACGCGGGCGCGGGCGCGTACATCTGCGGTGAGGAGACCGCACTGCTGGACTCGCTCGAAGGCCGCCGGGGGCAGCCGCGGCTTCGTCCTCCCTTCCCTGCCGTCGCGGGCCTCTATGCGTGCCCGACTGTGGTGAACAACGTCGAATCGATCGCGTCGGTTCCCGCGATCATGCAGCGGGGCAAGGAATGGTTCCGGTCGATGGGCAGTGAGAAGTCGCCCGGCTTCACGCTCTACTCCCTCTCCGGCCACGTCGCCAGCCCCGGTCAGTACGAGGCGCCGCTCGGGATCACGCTCCGCCAGCTGCTCGACATGAGCGGCGGGATGCGCCCCGGCCACCGCCTCAAGTTCTGGACGCCGGGCGGCTCCTCGACCCCGATGTTCACCGACGAGCATCTCGACGTCCCCCTTGACTACGAAGGAGTGGGCGCCGCGGGTTCCATGCTCGGCACCAAAGCTCTCCAGTGCTTCGACGAGACGACCTGCGTGGTCCGCGCCGTCACCCGCTGGACCGAGTTCTACGCCCACGAGTCCTGCGGCAAGTGCACGCCCTGCCGCGAAGGGACCTACTGGCTCGTGCAGTTGCTGCGCGACATCGAGGCCGGCAAGGGACAGATGTCCGACCTCGACAAGCTGAACGACATCGCCGACAACATCAACGGCAAGTCCTTCTGCGCCCTCGGCGACGGCGCCGCCTCGCCGATCTTCTCCTCGCTCAAGTACTTCCGCGAGGAGTACGAGCAGCACATCACGGGCCGGGGCTGTCCATTCGACCCCGCCAAGTCGACGGCTTGGGCCGACCGCACGGAGGTGACCGCATGACCGTGACCACCAACGCTCCCTCAGGCGGGGGAGAGGCGGCGGTCCCGCCGGAGGACCTCGTGTCGCTGACGATCGACGGCGCGGAGATCAGTGTGCCCAAGGGCACCCTGGTCATCCGGGCCGCCGAGCAGCTCGGCATCGAGATCCCCCGGTTCTGCGACCACCCCCTGCTCGACCCGGCCGGCGCCTGCCGCCAGTGCATCGTCGAGGTCGAGGGCCAGCGCAAGCCGATGGCGTCCTGCACCATCACCTGCACCGACGGGATGGTGGTGAAGACCCACCTCACCTCGCCGGTCGCGGAGAAGGCCCAGAAGGGTGTGATGGAGCTCCTGCTCATCAACCACCCGCTGGACTGCCCGGTCTGCGACAAGGGCGGCGAGTGCCCGCTGCAGAACCAGGCCATGTCGCACGGCGACGCCGACTCCCGTTTCGACGGCCGGAAGCGGACCTACGAGAAGCCCGTCCCGATCTCCACGCAGGTGCTGCTCGACCGCGAGCGGTGCGTGCTGTGCGCCCGCTGCACCCGGTTCTCCAACCAGGTCGCGGGCGACCCGATGATCGAGCTGATCGAGCGCGGCGCGCTCCAGCAGGTCGGCACCGGCGAGGGCGACCCGTTCGAGTCCTACTTCTCCGGCAACACCATCCAGATCTGCCCGGTCGGCGCGCTGACCTCGGCGGCGTACCGATTCCGCTCCCGCCCCTTCGACCTGGTCTCCTCCCCGTCGGTGTGCGAGCACTGCTCCGGCGGCTGCGCCACGCGCACCGACCACCGGCGCGGCAAGGTCATGCGGCGGCTCGCGGCCGACGACCCCGAGGTCAACGAGGAGTGGATCTGCGACAAGGGGCGGTTCGGGTTCCGGTACGCGCAGCAGCGGGACCGGCTCGACACGCCGCTGGTGCGCAACGCCGAGGGTGACCTGGAACCGGCCTCCTGGCCGGAGGCGCTGCAGATCGCGGCCCAGGGGCTGCTGGCCTCCCGGGGCCGCACCGGAGTCCTGACCGGCGGCCGCCTCACCGTCGAGGACGCCTACGCGTACAGCAAGTTCGCACGCGTGGCCCTCGACACCAACGACATCGACTTCCGCGCGCGCGTGCACAGCAGCGAGGAGGCCGACTTCCTCGCGGCCGAGATCGCCGGGCGCGGCCGGGACCTCGACGGCACGGGTGTCACGTACACCGCGCTGGAGAAGGCCCCCGCCGTCCTGCTGGTCGGGTTCGAGGCGGAGGAGGAGGCGCCCGGCGTCTTCCTGCGGCTGCGCAAGGCATGGCGGCGGCACGGACAGAAGGTCTACTCCCTGGCCACGCACGCCACGCGCGGCCTGGAGAAGGCCGGTGGCACGCTGCTGCCGGCCGCTCCCGGCACCGAGACCGAGTGGCTGGACGCGCTCGCGAGCGGCGCCGGCCTGGAGGACGACGGTGCGCTCGCCGCCGAGGCGCTGCGCACCGAGGGTGCGGTGATCGTGGTCGGCGAGCGGCTGGCCGCGGTGGCCGGCGGGCTCACCGCCGCCGCGCGCACGGCCTCCTCGACCGGCGCCCGGCTGGTGTGGATCCCGCGCCGGGCCGGGGAGCGCGGCGCGATCGAGGCGGGCGCGCTGCCGTCGCTGCTGCCGGGCGGTCGCCCGGCCACCGACCCACGCGCGCGCGACGAGGTCGCCGGCGTCTGGGGCGTCGCCGGTCTCCCGCACCGCTACGGCCGCGACACCGGCCAGATCGTGGAGAGCGCGGCGACCGGAGAGCTCCAGGCCCTGCTGGTGGCGGGCGTGGAGATCGCGGACCTGCCCGACCCGGCACGCGCGCGTGCGGCGCTCGACGAGGTGGGCTTCCTGGTCTCGCTGGAACTGCGGCCGAGCGAGATCAGCCGCAAGGCCGATGTCGTCCTGCCCGTCGCAGCGGTCGCCGAGAAGGCCGGCACCTTCCTCAACTGGGAAGGCCGGATCCGCTTCTTCGAGGCCGCGCTCAAGCCCGACCAGATGACCCGGCACCTGGCGCCCACCGACGCGCGCGTGCTGCAGATGCTGGCCGACGCCATGGACATCCACCTCGGACTGCCGGATCTGCGCACCGTACGCGGCGAGATCGACCGGCTCGGCGCCTGGGACGGCCCGCGGGCCGGCGAACCCCTGGAGACCGCGGCCGCGCTGCCGCGGCCGGCCATCGGGGAAGCCGTACTCGCGGGGCACCGGCTGCTGCTCGACCAAGGCGTCCTCCAGCAGGGCGACGAGGCACTCGCCGGAACCCGGCACGCCGCACGCGCGCGGGTGTCGGCCGCGACGGCCGCCGAGGCGGGCGTCAAGGACGGCGACCTGCTCGCGGTGACCGGCCCCCGGGGCGTCGTGGAGCTCCCCCTCCAGATCAGTGAGATGCCCGACCGGGTGGTCTGGCTCCCGCTGAACTCCACCGGCGGCGGCGTCGCCTCCGACACCGGGGCGCGGCCCGGCTCCCTCGTCCGCATCGGCCCGGCGACGCTCGCCGGCGAGGCCCCCAAGGAGGTGGAGGCATGAGCCCGTACCTCGCCGCTGAAGACCTCTCGATGTTCGGCACCGACCCCTGGTGGCTGGTCGCCATCAAGGCGGTGTTCTGCTTCGCCTTCCTGATGGTGACCGTGCTGGTCTCCATCGTCATGGAGCGCAAGGTCGTCGCCTGGATGCAGCTGCGCATCGGCCCCAACCGGCACGGCCCCTGGGGCATGCTCCAGTCGCTCGCCGACGGCATCAAGCTGATGCTGAAGGAGGACGTGATCGTCAAGCGCGCGGACAAGGCGGTGTACGTCCTCGCGCCGATCATCGCGGCGATCCCGGCCTTCATGGCGATCGCGGTGATCCCCTTCGGCCCGGCCGGCAACGAGATCTCGATCTTCGGCCAGCGCACCACGATGCAGCTCACCGACCTGCCGATCGCGATGCTCTACATCCTCGCGGTCGCCTCGGTCGGCATCTACGGCATCGTGCTGGCGGGCTGGAGTTCCGGCTCGACGTACCCGCTGCTGGGCGGCCTGCGCTCCTGCGCGCAGATGATCTCCTACGAGATCGCGATGGGCGCCGCCTTCGCGTCCGTCTTCCTCTACTCGGGGTCGATGTCGACGTCGACGATCGTCGAACAGCAGGCCGACCGCTGGTACATCGTGCTGCTGCCGGTCTCCTTCGTCATCTACATCGTGACGATGGTCGGCGAGACCAACCGCGCCCCGTTCGACATGCCGGAGTCCGAGGGCGACCTGGTCGGCGGCTTCAACACCGAGTACTCGTCGATCAAGTTCGCGATGTTCATGCTCGCCGAGTACGTCAACATGGTGACCGTCTCGGCCGTCGCCACCACGCTCTTCCTCGGCGGCTGGCGGGCCCCCTGGCCGATCAGCACCTTCTGGGAAGGCGCCAACCACGGCTGGTGGCCGCTGCTGTGGTTCACGGTCAAGGTCCAACTGCTGCTGTTCATGTTCATCTGGATCCGCGGCACGCTCCCGCGCGTCCGCTACGACCAGCTGATGAAGCTCGGCTGGAAGGTCCTCATCCCGGTCTCGCTGGTGTGGCTGATGCTCGTCGCCTGCGTCCGGGCCTTCAGGAACGAGGGCTACGACTTCGCCGACATCGCCCTCTACGTGGGCGGCGGCGTACTCGCCCTGCTGCTGCTCTCCTTCGTCGCCGACATGTTCCGCGAGAAGGCCAAGAAGGCCGAACAGCCGGCCGAGACCCCGGCCGCCTTCGACCCGATGGCGGGCGGATTCCCCGTACCGCCCCTGCCCGGACAGGAACTTCCGCCGGTCCCGCGCCGCCGCTCACGCCGTGAGCGGGAGCTGATTGTCAGTGGCGGGCCCGATACTCAGAGTGACGGATCTCTGGGCGGAACTACGGATGGAAAGGAGGCGTCCGATGACTGAGGAACCCAAGGACACCAATCCCGGTTTCCAGAACCCCGTGGCCGGCTTCGGCGTGACCTTCAAGGCCATGTTCAAGAAGCGGCTGACCGAGCAGTACCCGGAGCAGCAGAAGACCACGGCTCCGCGCTTCCACGGACGGCACCAGCTCAACCGCCATCCGGACGGCCTGGAGAAGTGCGTCGGCTGCGAACTGTGCGCCTGGGCCTGCCCCGCCGACGCGATCTACGTCGAGGGCGCGGACAACACCGAAGAGGAGCGCTACTCGCCGGGCGAGCGGTACGGCCGCGTCTACCAGATCAACTACGCCCGCTGCATCCTGTGCGGCCTGTGCATCGAGGCCTGCCCCACCCGCGCGCTCACGATGACCAACGAGTTCGAGCTGGCCGACTCCAGCCGGGCCAACCTCATCTACACCAAGGAGCAGCTGCTCGCCGGTCTCGAGGAGGGCATGGTCGACTCGCCCCACGCCATCTACCCCGGGACGGACGAACAGGACTACTACCGGGGCCTGGTGACGGAGGCGGCTCCCGGCACCGAGCAGCAGGTCGCCCACTCCAAGGGCGAGGTCGTGCAGGAGGCCGACTCGACCTTCGGCGGGACGGAACCCGCGTCGGAGGGGGTGACCGGCCGATGACCACCCAGCTCGCCGCCTACTCCACCTCCACCGGAGAGGCCGTCCAGTTCTGGATGCTCGGCACCGTCGCGGTGCTGGGCGCCCTGGGCACCATCCTCATGAAGAGGGCCGTGCACAGCGCGCTCAGCCTCGCCGGGACCATGATCATCCTGGCGGTGTTCTACCTCGCCAACGGCGCCTACTTCCTGGGCGTCGTCCAGATCATCGTCTACACCGGCGCGATCATGATGCTGTTCCTGTTCGTGGTGATGCTGGTCGGCGTCACCGCGGCGGACTCCCTGAAGGAGACCATCAAGGGCCAGCGCTGGCTGGCCCTGCTGTGCGGACTCGGCTTCGGCGTCCTGCTGTTCGCCGGGATCGGCCACGCGTCCCTGACGGAGTTCAGCGGCATCGGCCAGGCGAACGCCGGCGGCAATGTGGAGGGCCTGGCCGCCCTCATCTTCACCAAGTACGTCTTCGCGTTCGAGATCACCGGCGCCCTGCTCATCACGGCCGCCGTCGGCGCCATGGTGCTCACCCACCGCGAGCGCACCGAGCGGGCCAAGACCCAGCGCGAACTCTCCGAGGAGCGGGTCCGCGGAGGCAAGCAACTGCCGCCGCTGCCGGCGCCCGGTGTGTACGCCCGGCACAACGCGGTCGACATCGCGGGCCTGCTGCCCGACGGCACGCCGTCCGAGCTCACCGTCAGCAAGACCCTGCGCGAGCGCGGCCAGATCCGTGACGTGTCGCAGGAGGCGCTCAACGACCTCAAGGCCCTGGAGCGGCGGTCCGAGGAGCGGCTGGGGCGCAGGGCGGTCGGGCCGGCGAAGTTCCAGCGGCCCGAGGAGGCGTCGAAGTGAACCCCGTCAACTACCTCTACCTCGCGGCCCTGTTGTTCACGATCGGCGCCACCGGCGTGCTGATCAGGCGCAACGCGATCGTCGTGTTCATGTGCATCGAGCTCATGCTCAACGCCTGCAACCTCGCGTTCGTCGCCTTCTCCCGGATGCACGGCAACCTCGACGGCCAGATCATCGCCTTCTTCACGATGGTCGTCGCCGCCGCCGAGGTCGTGGTCGGGCTCGCGATCATCGTGTCCCTGTTCCGTGCCCGCCACTCGGCCTCGGTCGACGACGCCAGCCTGATGAAGCTGTAAGGGGTCGGAAGAATCGTGGAGAACCTCATTGCGCTGCTGGTGGCGGCGCCCCTGCTCGGAGCGGCGGTCCTGCTGTGCGGCGGACGCCGGCTGGATGCCGTCGGCCACTGGCTCGGCACCCTGCTCGCGGCCGTCTCCTTCGTGCTCGGCCTGGTGCTGTTCACCGACATGCTGGGCCGGGACGCCGAGAACCGCGAGATGAGCCAGCACCTGTTCAGCTGGATCCCGGTGGAAGGCTTCCAGGCGGACGTCGCCTTCCAGCTCGACCAGTTGTCGATGACGTTCGTGCTGCTGATCACGGGCGTCGGCTCCCTGATCCACCTGTACTCCGTCGGGTACATGGAGCACGACGAGCGGCGCCGCCGCTTCTTCGGCTATCTGAACCTGTTCCTCGCGGCGATGCTGATCCTCGTCCTCGCCGACAACTACCTGCTGCTGTACGTCGGCTGGGAGGGCGTCGGTCTCGCCTCCTACCTGCTGATCGGCTTCTGGCAGCACAAGCCCAGCGCCGCCACGGCGGCGAAGAAGGCCTTCCTGGTCAACCGCGTCGGCGACATGGGCCTGTCCATCGCGATCATGCTGATGTTCCTGTGGTTCGGCACCTTCGCCTTCGGGCCGGTGCTCGGCGGCCACGGGGAGGCCGGTCTCGCCGGTGCCGCCGGTGAGGACAAGCTGACCGCGATCGCGCTGATGCTGCTCCTCGCCGCCTGCGGCAAGTCCGCCCAGGTGCCGCTGCAGTCCTGGCTCGGGGACGCGATGGAGGGCCCGACCCCGGTCTCGGCCCTCATCCACGCGGCGACCATGGTGACGGCGGGCGTCTACCTGATCGTCCGCTCCGCGGCCGTCTTCAACGGCGCCCCGGACGCGCAGCTGGTCGTCACCATCGTCGGCGCGGTCACGCTCCTGTTCGGTGCGATCGTCGGTTGCGCGAAGGACGACATCAAGAAGGCCCTGGCCGGCTCGACCATGTCGCAGATCGGCTACATGATCCTCGCCGCGGGCCTCGGCCCCATCGGCTACGTCTTCGCGATCATGCACCTGGTGACGCACGGCTTCTTCAAGGCCGGCCTGTTCCTCGGCGCCGGCTCGGTCATGCACGGCATGAACGACGAGGTCGACATGCGCCGCTACGGCGGACTGCGCAAGTACATGCCGATCACGTTCATCACCTTCGGCCTCGGCTACCTGGCGATCATCGGCTTCCCGGGCCTGTCCGGGTTCTTCTCCAAGGACAAGATCATCGAGGCGGCGTTCGCCAAGGGCGGCACCGAGGGCTGGATCCTCGGCGCCTGCGCCCTGCTCGGCGCGGCCATCACCGCGTTCTACATGACGCGCGTGATGCTGATGACGTTCTTCGGCGAGGAGCGCTGGCGCAACGCCCCGACGCCCTCCCCGGCCGCGCCGAGCGCGGAGCCCGCCGCCGAGACGCGCGGCGAGTACACCCCGCCGCATCCGCACGAGTCGCCCAAGGTCATGACGATCCCGATGATCGTGCTGGCCGTCGGGTCGGTGGCCGGTGGTGCGTTCTTCAGCATCGGCGACCGGTTCATGCACTGGCTGGAGCCGATCACCGGGCACAGCCACGGCAACCCGCCGATCAGCGCGGGTGTGGTCACCGGTGCGACCGTCGCCTGCATGATCATCGGTGTCGCCCTCGCCTGGGCCCAGTACGGCCGCCGCCCGGTCCCGGCCGTCGCCCCGCGCGGCTCGCTGCTCACCCGGGCCGCCCGCCGAGACCTGCTCCAGGACGACTTCAACCACGTCGTCCTGGTCCGCGGTGGCGAGCACCTCACGCGGTCCCTGGTCTACGTCGACCACACCCTGGTCGACGGCGTCGTCAACGGCACGGCGGCCTCGGTCGGCGGCCTCTCCGGGCGGATGCGCAGGCTGCAGAACGGCTTCGCCCGCTCCTACGCGGTCTCGATGTTCGGGGGTGCGGCGGTCATCGTCGCCGCGACCCTGCTGATGAGGGCGGTCTGATACCGATGTCCTTTCCTCTGCTGACAGCGACAGCGGTCCTCCCGGCCGTCGGGGCGATCGCCACGGCCGCCGTACCGGCCGCGAAGCGCACCGCCGCCAAGTGGCTGGCGCTGCTCTTCTCGCTCGCCACGCTCGTCCTGGCGATCACCGTCCTGGTCCGCTTCGACCCGGACGGCGACCGCTACCAGCTCACCGAGTCCCACGCCTGGATCGCCGACTTCGGCGTCCGCTACGAACTGGGTGTGGACGGCATCGGGGTGGCGCTGGTCGCGCTGACCGCCCTGCTGATCCCGTTCATCATCCTCGCGGGCTGGCACGACGCCGACCCGCTGGAGACCGGCAGCAGCCGGTGGCGGCCGACGCAGGGCTTCTTCGCCCTGATCCTGGCCGTCGAGGCGATGGTGATCCTCTCCTTCGAGGCCACCGACGTCTTCCTCTTCTACATCTTCTTCGAAGCCATGCTGATCCCGATGTACTTCCTCATCGGCGGCTTCGGGGACCGTGCCCACGAGCACGGCGAGAAGGCGGCGGCGACGCAACGGTCGTACGCGGCCGTCAAGTTCCTCCTCTACAACCTGGTCGGCGGACTGATCATGCTGGCCGCGGTGATCGGCCTGTACGTGGTCGCCGGGAACTTCTCGCTCCAGGAGATCGCCGAGGCCCGCGCCAACGGCACGCTCGACATGGCGACCAACACCGAGCGCTGGCTGTTCCTCGGCTTCTTCTTCGCGTTCGCGGTGAAGGCACCGCTGTGGCCGCTGCACACCTGGCTGCCCAACGCCATGCAGGAGTCCACCGCACCGGTCGCCGTGCTCATCACGGCGGTCGTCGACAAGGTCGGCACCTTCGCGATGCTCCGCTTCTGCCTCCAGCTGTTCCCGGAGGCCAGCAAGTGGGCCACGCCCGCCATCCTCGTCCTCGCCCTGATCAGCATCATCTACGGGGCGCTGCTCGCGGTCGGCCAGCGCGACATCAAGCGGCTGGTGGCGTACGCGTCGATCTCCCACTTCGGCTTCATCATCATGGGCATCTTCGCGATGACCAGCCAGGGCCAGTCCGGGGCGACGCTCTACATGATCAACCACGGCATCTCGACGGCCGCGCTGATGCTGGTGGCGGGCTTCCTGATCTCCCGGCGCGGCTCGCGGCTCATCGCCGACTACGGCGGAGTGCAGAAGGTCGCCCCGGTGCTTGCGGGCACGTTCCTGATCGGCAGCCTCGCGACCCTCTCCCTGCCGGGACTGGCGCCGTTCGTCAGTGAGTTCCTGGTCCTGGTCGGCACGTTCACGCGCTATCCGGTGATCGGCATCATCGCCACGTTCGGCATCGTCCTCGCCGCGCTCTACACCCTCGTCCTCTACCAGCGGACGATGACGGGCCCGGTGAAACCGGAGGTCTCCGCGATGCCGGACCTCAGGGTGCGGGAGCTCGTGGTCGTCGCCCCGCTGGTCGTCCTGCTGATCTTCCTGGGCGTCTATCCGAAGCCCGTCACGCAGATCATCGATCCGGCGGTCAAGCAGACCATGTCCGACGTACAGAAGAAGGACCCCCAGCCCGAGGTGGAGGCGGCCAAGTGAGCGCAACAGCCGTCCACAGCCTGTGGACAACCGCGGCCGACCCGATCACCAAGATCGACGCGCCGAAGTTCGAGTACGGCCAGTTGTCGCCGACCCTGATCGTCGTCGGTGCGGCGATCATCGGGATCCTGATCGAGGCGTTCGTACCGCGAAAGTCGCGCTACTACGCCCAGATGTTCGTGTCCGTCGTCGCGCTCGCCGCCGCCTTCGCCGCGGTCGTGGCGCTCGCGGCCGACGGGTACGGCACGACCAAGGCGCGCATCGCGGCGATGGGCGCGATCGCCGTCGACGGGCCGGCCCTGTTCCTGCAGGGCACGATCCTGCTGGCGGCCCTGGTGGGCCTGTTCACCTTCGCCGAGCGGCGCCTCGACCCGGTCGTGCACGGCAACCGCGTCGACTCCTTCGCCGCGCAGGCCGCGTCCGTGCCGGGCAGCGAGAGCGAGAAGGCCGCGGTCAAGGCCGGGTTCACCACCACCGAGGTGTTCCCGCTGCTGCTGTTCGCCGTCGCCGGCATGCTGATCTTCCCGGCGGCCAACGACCTGCTGACGCTGTTCGTGGCGCTGGAGGTCCTCTCCCTGCCGCTGTACCTGCTGTGCGCGCTGGCCCGCCGCAAGCGGCTCATGTCGCAGGAGGCGGCGGTCAAGTACTTCCTGCTCGGCGCGTTCGCCTCCGCGTTCACCCTGTTCGGGATCGCACTCCTCTACGGCTACGCCGGCTCGATGTCGTACGCGACGATCGCGCAGGTCGTCGACGGCACCGTGCAGGACGTCAACCCGGCGCTCGCCGACACCATGGGCAACGACGCGCTGCTGCTGATCGGCGCCGCGCTGCTGGTCATGGGCCTGCTGTTCAAGGTGGGCGCGGTGCCGTTCCACATGTGGACGCCGGACGTGTACCAGGGTGCGCCGACGCCGGTCACCGGGTTCATGGCGGCGGCGACGAAGGTGGCGGCGTTCGGCGCGCTGCTGCGGCTGCTGTACGTCGTCCTGCCGGGCCTGCGCTGGGACTGGCGGCCGGTCATGTGGGCCGTGGCCATCGTCACCATGCTGGGCGGTGCGATCGTCGCGATCACACAGACCGACATCAAGCGGCTGCTGGCGTACTCGTCGATCGCGCACGCCGGGTTCATCCTCGCGGGTGTCATCGCGACCACGCCCGACGGTGTCTCGTCGGTGCTGTTCTACCTGGCGGCGTACTCGTTCGTGACGATCGGCGCCTTCGCGGTGGTCACCCTCGTCCGCGACGCGGGGGGCGAGGCGACGCACCTGTCCAAGTGGGCGGGGCTCGGGCGCAGGTCCCCGTTGGTGGCGGCGGTGTTCGCCGTGTTCCTGCTGGCCTTCGCGGGCATTCCGCTGACGTCCGGCTTCGCCGGGAAGTTCGCCGTGTTCAAGGCGGCGGCGGAGGGCGGGGCCGCCCCGCTCGTCGTGATCGGTGTGATCTCGTCGGCGATCGCGGCCTTCTTCTACATCCGCGTCATCGTGCTGATGTTCTTCAGCGAGCCGCGGCCGGAGGGCCCGACGGTGGCCGTGCCGTCGCCGCTGACGATGACGGCGATCGGGGTGGGTGTCGCGGTCACGCTGGTGCTCGGCGTGGCACCGCAGTACTTCCTGGATCTGGCGGGGCAGGCGGGAGTGTTCGTGCGCTGACCGCCCCGTATCGCCTGGGTGGGACCCGGTCTCCTTCGGGAGTCGGGTCCCACGGCGTTTTCCGGGCGGGCTGCCACCGGGTCAAGCCGAACGCATGTATGGGCACCGTCTCCACCGGGCGGGACCTGTGGATAACTCCGGGGCTGTCGGTGCGGGCGCCTATGGTGGACGCAGTGGTCGAGGCGCGACGCACGGGGGACGCAATGATGGGCGCGACGGGCGGGACGGGTGTGATGACGGAACTGGACGCGGTGACCGGGACCGGGGCCGGGATCGGCGCGGGCAGCGGCCCCGCCGGGCCCCTCGGCGCCGACGTGAGCGAGGCGCTGGCCGCGCTGCACCGCGTCTTCGGCTACGAGGCCTTCCGCGGGGAGCAGGAAGCCGTCATCGACCATGTCGTGGCGGGCGGCGACGCCGTCGTGCTCATGCCGACCGGCGGCGGCAAGTCGCTGTGCTACCAGATCCCGTCCCTGGTCAGGCCGGGTACAGGGGTGGTCGTCTCCCCGCTGATCGCCCTGATGCAGGACCAGGTGGACGCGCTGCGGGCGCTGGGCGTGCGGGCCGGGTTCATGAACTCCACGCAGGACTTCGACGAGCGGCGGATGGTCGAGGCCGAGTTCCTCGCCGGCGAGCTGGACCTGCTGTACCTGGCGCCAGAGCGGCTGCGGGTGGGGAGCACACTCGACCTGCTCTCCCGCGGCAAGATCTCCCTCTTCGCGATCGACGAGGCGCACTGCGTCTCCCAGTGGGGCCACGACTTCCGGCCCGACTACCTGGCGCTGTCCCTCCTCGGCGAGCGCTGGCCGGACGTGCCGCGGATCGCGCTGACGGCCACGGCCACGCACGCGACGCACCAGGAGATCACCGAGCGGCTGAACATGCCGACGGCCCGCCACTTCGTGGCGAGCTTCGACCGGCCCAACATCCAGTACCGGATCGTGCCCAAGGCCGACCCGAAGAAGCAGCTGCTGAGCTTCCTGCGCGAGGAGCACGCGGGCGACGCGGGCATCGTCTACTGCCTGTCGCGCAACTCGGTGGAGAAGACGGCCGAGTTCCTCAGCCGCAACGGCGTCGAGGCGGTGCCGTACCACGCGGGCCTGGACGCGGGCACGCGCGCCGCCCACCAGTCCCGCTTCCTGCGAGAGGACGGCCTGGTCGTGGTGGCGACCATCGCCTTCGGCATGGGCATCGACAAGCCGGACGTCCGCTTCGTCGCCCACCTCGACCTCCCCAAGTCGGTCGAGGGCTACTACCAGGAGACGGGCCGGGCCGGCCGCGACGGGCTGCCCTCGACGGCCTGGATGGCCTACGGCCTGAACGACGTCATCCAGCAGCGCAAGCTGATCCAGTCCGGCGAGGGCGACGAGGCCTTCCGGCGCCGGGCCCAGGCCCACCTGGACTCGATGCTGGCGCTGTGCGAGACGGCCCAGTGTCGCCGGGGCCAGCTCCTCGCCTACTTCGGCCAGGACCCGGACCCGTCCGGCTGCGGCAATTGCGACACCTGCCTGACCCCGCCGGAGACCTGGGACGGCACCATCGCGGCGCAGAAGGCGCTGTCGACGGTGGTCCGGCTGCAGCGGGAGCGCGGGCAGAAGTTCGGCGCGGTGCAGATCGTCGACATCCTGCTGGGGAAGCGGACCGGCAAGGTCATCCAGTTCGACCACGACCAGCTGTCCGTGTTCGGCATCGGCGAGGAGCTCACCGAGGGCGAATGGCGGGGCGTCATCCGGCAGTTGCTCGCCCAGGGGCTGCTCGCCGTGGAGGGCGAGTACGGCACGCTGGTGCTGACCGAGGCCAGTGGGGCGGTGCTGAGGCGGGAGAGGGACGTGCCGCTGCGCAAGGAGCCCAGGAAGCCGGTGACCTCCCGGTCGGGGTCCTCGTCCGCGGGCTCCGGACGGGGCGAGCGCAAGGGCAAGGCCGTGGCCGCCGAGCTTCCCGAGCAGCTGCTGCCGGCCTTCGAGGCGTTGCGCGCCTGGCGTGCCGAACAGGCCCGTGAGCAGGGCGTCCCGGCGTACGTGATCTTCCACGACGCCACGCTGCGGGAGATCGCCATGGCGTGGCCGTCGTCGGTGGGGGAGCTCGGCGGGATCAGCGGGGTCGGCGAGAAGAAGCTCGCCACGTACGGGGAGGGTGTGCTGGAGGTGCTCGCGTCGCTCGGCGGGCCGGGAAGTGCTGCTCCTGCGGGCGACGCGCCTTCGGCCCAGCCGTCCGGCCGGGCTCCGGCTCAAGCCCCCGGTCAGGACGCGGGCGAGCCGGACTACTGGCCGGAGATGGACGCGGAGCCGGAGCCCGACGACTGGATATAGCGCGGGCTCCGGCCGGGTCACGCGAATCCGGGAGCCGGACTGGTCACAACGCCCGTCCCGCGTACGCCCTGACATCCGCGTCGGAGTCCGTCGTCGCCGTGGCGAGGGCCGCGCGGGCCTCCTCGGCGGTGCGGTGCCGGGTCAGTGCCAGGACGGCGGCCTTGCGGACGTCGGCGTTGGGGTCCGCCAGGGCCTTGGCGAGGGCCGGGACGGCCACGTCGGGGTCGGCGACGGACAGGGCCGTGGCCGCTCCGGCCCGGACCTGCCAGGCCGACGCGGACAGGGCGGACACGGCGCGTGCGGTGAGGGGCGCCGGGCAGCCGGTGGTGCCCAGTGCTCCGTAGGCCGCTGCCCGCACCAGGGCGTCGGGGTCGTCGAGCAGCCCGGTGAGGGCCCCTTCGATCGCGTCGGCGGTGGGATCGGCGTCGGCCGGAGCATCACCCGCCAGCCGCTCGGCACCCACCGTGGCCAGGCCCTTGGCGATCGCGACCCGGACCTCGCGGGACGGTTCGGTGACCGCCGCGCGGGACAGTTCGCCGGCGGCGTCGACCGACACCAGGGCGCGTACGGCCTCGAGGCGGACGGCGATGTCGGAGGCGGCGAGGGAGTCCGCGAACAGGGCGGCGTCTCCGAGGCGCAGGGCGCGCAGGACGTCCAGGGCCGCGGCGCGGACCACCGGGTCCGGCTCGGCCAGGGCGGCGGCGAGGCCGTCGCGCAGGTCGGGCTCGGCCGGGAGCGTCTCGACGAGCTCGCGCAGTGACGCGGCCGCGGCGGCCCGCACCTCGGCGGCGGTGTCGCGCAGGGCGGCGGCGAGGGCGGTGCCCGTCCCCGGCGGCAGCGTCTCGGTGAGCACGGCGACGGCCTCGCGGCGGACGGCGGGCACGGGGTCGCTCAAGTATGGCTGAAGGGCGTCGAGTTCGGGCTCCTCGTCGGCGAGGGCGACGAGTTCTAGGAGACGGGCGGAGGACTGCTCCCCGGACGGGGCGGTGGCCGAGGCCTGCGGCGTCGGAGCCCGCTCCGGCTCCGTCGCCCCCACCGGGGTCGCGACCGGCGCCACGTCCCGCGAGCCTGCCGTGGCCACGTCCTCGGCGTGGACCTCGCCGAGGGCACGGGACGGACCGCCGACGGGGTCGAAGCCGTCGACCGCAACGAGATAGGGAGCCACGGGCCGGGCCGTGAACTCCATCGCACCGGAGGGGGACTTGTGCAGATCGAGGTGGTGGAACCAGGACGCGTCGTCGCGCTGCGGGTGGTCGAGACGGTCGTGGTAGAGGCCCCAGCGGGACTCCGTACGGGCCAGGGAGGACCGTGCGGCCATCTCCGCGCAGTCGCGGATGAAGGTGACCTCGGCGCAGCGCATCAGCTCGTGCGCGGTGCGGGCGCCCATCTCTGCGATGTCGGTGCGCATCCGCTCGAAGGCCTCCAGGGCCAGCGACAGCCGGGCGCCGGACTTGGGCGGTGCCACGTAGTCGTTCACGAAGCGGCGCAGCTTGTACTCGACCTGGGGCTGCGGCGGGCCGTCGGGGTTGCGAAGGGGGCGGTAGATCAGCTCGTGCGCCTCCCGCAGCTGATCGGACGGCAACTCGCCCGCGTAGGCCTGGTACCGGGACGCGTCCGCTCCCGCCAGGTCGCCGAAGACGAACGCGCCGATCATGTAGTTGTGCGGCACGCAGGCCAGGTCGCCGGCCGCGTACAGCCGGGGGACGGTCGTACGGGCGTGCTCGTCCACACGGACGCCGGAGGCGGAGTGGCCGCCGCACAGGCCGATCTCGGAGATGTGCATCTCGATGTCGTGGGTGCGGTAGTCGTGGCCGCGGCCGGAGTGGAAGGTGCCGCGGGTGGGGCGCTCGGTGGAGTGCAGGATCGTCTCCAGGGCCGAGACCGACTCCTCGGGGAGATGGCTCAGCTTCAGGTAGACGGGGCCACGGTCGGACGCCACCTCGGCCGCGAACTCGGCCATCATCTGGCCCGACCAGTAGTCGGAGTCGACGAAGCGTTCGCCGTGCCGGTTGACCTGGTAGCCGCCGAAGGGGTTGGCTACGTAGGCGCAGGCCGGGCCGTTGTAGTCCTTGATCAGCGGGTTGATCTGGAAGCACTCGATGCCGGTGAGCTCGGCGCCCGCGTGGTAGGCCATGGCGTAGCCGTCGCCCGCGTTGGTGGGGTTCTCGTAGGTGCCGTAGAGGTAGCCGGAGGCGGGCAGGCCGAGGCGGCCGCAGGCGCCGGTCGCGAGGATCACCGCGCCCGCTCGGACCTGGACGAACTGCCCCGTGCGGGTGTTGAAGCCCGCCGCTCCGACGGCCCGCCCGTCCGCCGTGAGGACCCGCACCGGCATCACCCGGTTCTCGATGCGGATCCTCTCCCGCATCTCGCGCCGCCGCAGCTGCCGGTACAGCACCTTCTTGACGTCCTTGCCCTCCGGCATCGGCAGCACGTAGGAGCCGGAGCGGTGCACCTGGCGCACGGAGTAGTCGCCGTGCTCGTCCTTCTCGAACTTCACGCCGTAGGACTCCAGCCGCTGCACCATGTCGAAGCCGCGGGTGGCGGTCTGGCGGACGGTGGACTGGTCGACGATGCCGTCGTTGGCGCGGGTGATCTCGGCGACGTAGTCGTCGGGTTCGGCGCGGCCCGGGATGACCGCGTTGTTGACACCGTCCATGCCCATGGCGAGCGCGCCGGAGTGGCGGACGTGCGCCTTCTCCAGCAGCAGCACGTTCGCGCCGTGCTCGGCCGCGGTCAGGGCGGCCATGGTGCCGGCGGTGCCGCCGCCGATGACGAGGACGTCGCAGGTCAGTTCCTCGGCGTCGGCGAGGGACGGGACGGCCAGGGGGGTGTCCGCAGGGGGGTTCACGGAGGTGGTCACCGGGGTGCCTTTCACGTACCGAGCGAGGTGAGGACGTCGCGCCGCAGGGCCACGCGCGCCGGGTCGTCGTGTGCGTCGCGCTCGCGCGGGCGGGGAATGTCCCGGACGGCGAGGAGGCCGCCCGCGCCGAGCAGGGCCACGCGGTCGCCGAGGAACAGGGCCTCGTCCACGTCGTGGGTGACGAAGACGACGGTGGCGCCGGTGCCCTGGAGTACCTCCACCAGCAGGTCCTGCATCCCCGCGCGGGTCTGCGCGTCGAGGGCACCGAACGGCTCGTCCATCAGGACGGCGTGCGGGCGTCCGGCCAGGGCGCGGGCCAGCTGGACGCGCTGGCGCTGGCCACCGGAGACCCGGTGCGGCAACTGCCGTGCCTGCGAGCCGAGTCCGACCCGTTCCAGCCAGGCCTGGGCCTGCTCCCGGCGCGCGGCGCGGGGCACGCCGCGGACGGCGAGGGGGAGTTCGACGTTGGCGCGCAGGGTGCGCCAGGGGAGCAGGGCGTCCTCCTGGAAGACCAGGGCACGGTCGGCCGAGGGGCCGGTCAGCGGGTGCCCGTCCTGGGTGATCTCGCCGGAGAGCGGCGACAGCAGGCCGGCCAGGGTGCGCAGCAGGGTCGACTTGCCGCAGCCCGAGGGGCCGACGACGGTGAGGATCTCGCCGGGGGCGATGTCCAGGTGGACCTTGTCCAGGGCGGGTGCGCCGGGGCGGCCGAGGGAGGCGCCGGCGAGGGTGAGCCGGGTGCCGCGCACCGGGGTGCCGGGGGCTGCGGTCCCGGACGAGGTGTTCCGGCCGGTCCCGGACGAGGTCTTCGGGACAGTCCCGGCCGAGGTGTTCGGGGGGACGGTCTCAGACGAGGTGCTCATCGCGTGCCTCCTCGGATCGGGCCCCGCCGGGGACGGCGGCGGGGGCGGCCGGTGCCGGCTTCACGGACCGGCCGGGCCGGGGCGGCCGGGCGCCGGGGACGTACGCGGTGCGGGGCAGCCAGCGGGTGAGGCGGCGGCCCAGCAGCTCCACGGCCGTGGAGGTGAGCCAGCCGAGGACGCCGATGGTGACCATGCCGACGAACACGCCGGGGTAGTCGACGACGGTGTAGTCCTGCCAGGTGCGGTAACCGACGCCGTACTGGCCGGAGATCATCTCGGCGGAGATCACGCAGATCCACGAGACGCCGATGCCGACGGACAGACCGCCGAACACGCCGGGCAGCGCACCCGGCAGCACGACCGAGCCGAGGATCCGCCACCGGCCGCCGCCCATGGTGCGCACGGCTTCCTCCCACACGGGCGTCAGGGCGCGCACCGCGTGCCGGGTGGAGACCAGGACCGGGAAGAAGGCGGCGGTGCAGGTGATGAAGACGATGCCCTGCTCGTTGGAGGGGAACAGCAGGATCGCGACGGGAACCAGGGCGATGGCCGGGATCGGGCGGATCACCTCCAGCACCGGACCGAGCAGGTCCTCGGCGAGTCGCGAGCGCGCCACGAGCACGCCCGTGGCCACACCGAGGACGGCGGCCAGCAGGAAGCCGGTGAGGATCCGGGTGAGGCTGTCGGTGAGGTCCGTCCAGTAGTCCGGCCCGGACACCCGGGCGGCGAAGGCCCGGGCCACGTCGGTGACCGTCGGGAACTGCGAGAAGCGCAGCCACAGATCGATGTTCAGGCTGGTCAGCGCCTGCCACAGGCCCAGCGCGGCGGCCAGCGAGACCACGCGGAGCACATACCGCTTCACGAGGCCCGCTCCAGAGCGTCGGCGTACGGGACGACCCGCGCTCCACCGTGCCCGGCGACGTACGCCTGCGCGGTGTCGGGGGCGACGAAGGGCAGCAGCTTGTCGCCGTCGGCCACCCATACGGCCTTGTCGGCGAACCAGAGGGTGCCGGTGGTGGTGTCGGGGACATAGGCGGCGCGCAGGGCGTCGCGGTGCCCGGCGACGTAACGGAGCAGCTTGGAGGGGGAGTTGAACGTGAGGGTCTTCGAGGCGCCCTCGGGCCAGGCCTCGCTCGCGGCCGGGGCGGGCTTCGTGTCGAGGCGCTTGGCGTACGCCGCCGGTCCGAGGGCCTTCTTCACGTACTGGTCGTCGACGAAGGAGTCGACGTCCACGTCGCCGGTGAGCTTCGCCGACTTGAGGATCGACACGTCCTGCTTCAGCGCGGAGACGAGCTGGGGCTTGATGGCCGGGTCGAAGGTGGCGATGCCGTGAGCGCCGTTGTAGAGGTAGACGACCTCGGCGGGCAGGCCCGTCGCCTTGGCGACCTTCTCGGCGGCGTCCACCGGGTGGTCGTTGAGGTAGTCGGTCGCCTCCGCCTGGGCCTTCAGGAACGCCTCCAGCACGGCCGGGCGCTCCTTGGCGAAGTCCTCGCGGGCGGTGACGCCGTGGAAGGTGGGCAGGTTCAGCCGGGCGCCGTCGTAGATCGCCTTCGCCTTGCCCTGGAAGGCGAGCAGGCCCGGCCAGGCGACGAACTGGGACAGGGCGTCCGTGCTGCCCGCCGCGAGGGCGGAGGCGCCGACGGAGGGCTGCTGGTTGAGCTTCTCGACGCCGCGGTTCGGATCGATGCCGGCGCGCTGCAGGGCCCGTACGAGGGTGCCGTCGGCGGCCGAGCCGACGCTCGTGGAGACCTTCTTGCCCTTCAGGTCCTTCAGGGAGGTCAGCTCGGAACCGGGTGCGGTGACGATGGTGTTGAGGCCGCCGCGGAGGTTGTAACCGGTGACCGACACCAGGCGGGTGGGGCTGTTCAGCTGCTTGCCGCGGGCCGCGTTGATGAGCAGCGGGAAGTCACCCATCGAGCCGATGTCGATCTTCCCGGCGGTCATCTGGGCGGTGATGGGCGCCCCGGTGGCGTAGTCCTGCCAGTCCACTTTGTAGTGGACGCCGTCTTGCAGGGAGTTGAGCTCCTTCTCGAAGGAGCCGAGGGAGCGGAGCAGGGTGCCCGCCGTGACGGTGTTGATCGTCCTGGACTGGTAGCCGACGGTGACGGTGACCGTGGAGCCGCTGCCCGCCTCGGCGTCACCGCCGCAGGCGCTGAGCGGGAGCAGGAGAACGACGGCGGACATCGCGACTGCTGTGCGTTGCGTGGTGTTTCGGGACATGACGATTCGGGCCTCTCACCGGAGCAGATAGGGCATGTTGACCGTGACGGCTCCGGTGGGGCAGCGGGCCGCGCACGGGCCGCAGTACCAGCACTCGTCGACATGCATGTAGGCCTTGCCGTTGCGCTCGTCGATGGCGAGGGAGTCCAGCGGGCACATGTCCACGCAGAGCGTGCAGCCGTCGATGCACTTCGACTCGTCGATGGTCACGGGCACGTCGGCCCGCTGGGGCGCCAAGGGCATGGCTGTCTCCAGGAATCTGCGCGAGCGGGTTGGTTACCGGGTCCGGTGCAGCAGGCCGCTCATGGTGATGCGGTCGCCGCGGAAACGGATGAACTCCAGGTCGACCGGGCGGCCGTCCGCGAGGTGGGTGAGGCGTTCCAGCATGAGGACGGCGGCGCCGCGCGGGGCCTCGAGCACGGTGGCCGAGTGGGTGTCCGCGCTGACCGCTTCCAGGGTGATCTCGGCGTGGCCGAGGCGCCGGCCGGTGACGGCTTCCAGGAGGCGGAAGACGTCGGTGTTCTCCAGGTCGGCACCGAGCAGGTCGGTGCCGATGTCGAGGGGGATGTAGGTGAGGTCGAGGGACAGGGGGAGGCCGTTCAGGCGGCGCAGGCGTTCGATGTAGAGGACATCGGTGCCGGGCGCGAGACGGAGGCGGTCGGCGACCGGGGCGGATGCCGGGGTGGGGCCCATGGTGCGGACCTCGTTGGTGACGCGGCCGTGCTCGCGGAGGGTTTCCGCGAGGCCCATCAGGCGGTCGAGGCCGTGCGGGTACTTGTGGGCCACGACCACGGTGCCGACGCCGGGCTGGCGCTCCACGAGGCCCTCGGCCCGCAGCAGGTCGAGCGCCTCGCGGACCGTGTTGCGGCTGGCGCCGTACTCGGTGGCGAGGGCCGACTCGTGGGGGAGGACGCCGTCGGAGAAGGCGCCGGTGAGCAGCAATCGGCGGAGCAGGTCGGCCAGTTGCCGGGCCCGGTCGGCGCGCAGCCGTCGCCGCGCGCGGTGGGCGGCGACGGTGGTCGCGGCTCCCTGTCCGGCGTGGTCTCGGATGCGGTCACTGGGCATGGCTCGGACCATACCTATCCGATAGGAAAAGTGGTGTTGCGGGAATGTTGCGCCACCAGGAGTGTGACCGATCCGACGGGTGAGCTGGCGTTTCGGCCGACCCGTGACGAGATCCGCCACCGATCGCGGGGCCGGTACGGCAGCGACCGACCGCCGGGCCGCCTCGGCTACGCCAGCCACGGGCCGCCGGGGCCTCTCGGCTGCGCCAGTCACCGGCCGTCCGCCCGGCTCGGCCACGACAGTCATCGGTCACGGGGCCAGCTCGGCTGCGAAAGCCACCGACCGTCTGCCCGCTTCGGCCGCGACAGTCACCGACCGCCGGGCCGCCTCGGCTGCGCCAGTCACCGGCCGTCCACCCGCCTCGGCCACGACAGCCACCGGCCGTTCACCCGCCTCGGCTACGACAGCGCCGTCAGGCCCGGGGCGAACGCGATCAGCAGGGGCAGCAGCGGTACGAGCGCGGCCGTCGTGGTGGTGAGGGCCCGGTGCCGGCGGCCCAGCCGGGGAGGCGGTTCCAGGAGCCGGTCGACCCGCTCGCCCAGCAGGCGGTGGCTGGAAGCGCAGGACAGGACGCCGCGGTGCTGGTTGAGCTCGATCAGGGCCAGGGCCGTCGTCAGGTGGCCGCAGCGCCGGGAGGCCGTGTCGTCGGCGGCCAGTTCGACCAGGCGGTGGGTCTGGTCGCAGAAGTGGGCGAACAGCGGGACGCGGGGGAAGCCGGTGGCCAGGGCGGTGGACAGGTGCAGCAGCCAGTCGTGGCGGGCCCGGGCATGGCCGCGCTCGTGGGTGAGGACGGCGTCGAGCTGGTGGCCGGTGAGGCGGTGCAGGGCACCCGTGGTGACGATCAACTGGGGCGGGCTGCCGGGCATCCACCAGGCGTCCGGGTACTCGTCCTCCAGGACCAGCAGCGGGCCCCGGGCCGCGGGCAGGCCGGCCGGCAGGTCGGGGGCGCGCTCGCGCAGGTGGGCGCGGGCCTGGGCGCGGCGCCTGCGGGCCTCGACGAGTTCCCGCGCGAGCATCGCGGTCGTCCAGGCGGCGCCACAGGCCAGCAGCAGGGTGAGGGCGGCGGCCCACGGCGGGGCGGTGGACAGGTCGTACGCCGCGGTCACCGCCGGCGGGGCCGGGGCGAAGAGCTGGGCGCGGACGGTGCCGAAGACGGCGGCGGCGCCCAGGGACAGCGCCGTCACGCACGCCAGCAGGACCGTGGCGACCAGGCACTGCCAGACCCACAACGCGACCACCGGTTCCCGCTCGGGCCACGCGGCCCGGGTCAGCGCACGAGGAACGGGGACGGCGGCCGTCACGGCGACGACACTCAGCAGGAGCAGGCAGACGGTCATGGCCACGGGCTCCGGTTCCTCGTCGGAAGAGGGGCGGCTACGGGTCGTGCGGGGGAGGGCGGCAGCCGTGCGCACCGGTGACCGCGACGAGCGCGGCGGACATGCGGGCACACCGCCCCACGCCCAGTATGACGGGCCGGGCGGTGTGCGTCAGAGGCCGAACGACAACGGAAGAGACCGGAGGGGCGACCGTCGGCCGTCCCCTGGTCGACCGTCGTCAGCCCTGGACCACCCGTCCCGTCACCTCGCCCAGCCCCACCCGCACGCCGTTCGGGCCCGGGGCCCACGCCGAGAGGGTCACCTCGTCGCCGTCCTCCAGGAACGTCCGCTTGCCGTCGGGGAGTTCGAGCGGCTCGCGGCCGTTCCAGGTCAGCTCCAGCAGGGAGCCGCGCTCCCGCTCCGTCGGGCCGCTGACCGTGCCGGAGCCGTACAGGTCACCGGTGCGCAGGGAGGCGCCGTTGACGGTCATGTGGGCCAGCTGCTGGGCGGCCGTCCAGTACATGGTGGAGAAGGGGGGCTCGGAGACGACATGGCCGTTGACGGCGACGCTGATCCGCAGGTCGTAGCCGCCGGGTTCCTCGTCGCTGTCGTCCAGGTACGGCAGCAGCTCGTGCGTCCGGGCCGGGGGCGCCACGAGGGCCTCCTCCAGGGCGTCCAGCGGGGTGACCCACGCCGACACCGACGTGGCGAAGGACTTGCCGAGGAACGGGCCGAGGGGCACGTACTCCCAGGCCTGGACGTCGCGCGCGGACCAGTCGTTGAGGAGGCACAGCCCGAACACGTGCTCGCGGAAGTCGCCGAGGGCCACCGGCGCGCCCATCCGGGAGGGCACGCCTACGACGAAGCCGACCTCGGCCTCGATGTCCAGGCGGACGGACGGGCCGAAGACGGGAGCGGCGTCCGTGGGGGCCTTGCGCTGGCCGGACGGCCGCGGGATGTCCGTGCCGGAGACGACGACCGTGCCGGAGCGGCCGTGGTAGCCGATGGGCAGGTGCTTCCAGTTGGGGGTGAGGGAGTCCTCGGCGTCGGGACGGAACATCTGCCCGACGTTGCGGGCGTGGTTCTCGGAGGCGTAGAAGTCGACGTAGTCCGCGACCTCGAACGGCAGGTGCAGGGTCACCGACGACAGGGGGTGGAACAGCGGTGCGACGGTCTCGCGGTGGGACGGCACGGTCACCCAGGCGGTCAGCGCCCGGCGCACGTCCGACCAGGCCGTGCGACCGGCGGCCAGCAGCGGGTTGAGGGTCGGCTGCGCGAGCAGGGAGGCGTACGGCGAGCCGAGCGCGTGGGCCGCGGCGCCCGCGTCCAGCACATGGTCGCCGAGCCGGACGCCCACCGTCCGGTGGGACGAGCCGGGCAGGGAGAACACGCCGTACGGCAGGTTGTGCGGGCCGAAGGGGTCGCCCTCGGGGACATCGAAGGGGGGCATCGGGTGCTGCCTCGCTTTCGGGTGTGCCATGTCGTCGCCACGTATTCGTGGTCGTGCCACACGTTACGGGTGACGCACCGGTCCTGGGCAGAGTCCGAGGAGGCGGAGACGGGCGAACGGGGCAGGTGGGCCTCGGTGGGACCGGACGGGGCGACTCCGGCGGGCCGGACGGGACGCCACATTCGTACGTGCCGGAAGTTATCCACAGGACGCGACGCAATCTTGACGGAGCGGTGCGAACGGGGCGACTCTGGGCGGGTGCCGGAAGGCCTCGGGGAGGGGGCTTTCCCACGGCACATCTGGGGGGCGGATGGCCATAGGGGAGGCCGGTCCGGGTTCGGTGCGGCGTGGTGCACAGCCGAAGCGGCTGGAAGAGACCATGCGCATCCGGCTCGGCCGGGAATGTGTGTACGTACCGTCGTGCCGTTTCGGGCTGTACGTGGCGCTGCGCCACTGGTGCCCGCCCGGCGGACGGGTGCTGATGTCGCCGGTCAACGACGACGTGATCTTCTTCGTCGTGCTCGCGGCCGGACTGCGGCCGGTGCAGGCGCCGTTGAACCCGCTCGACGCGTCCATCGACATCGATGCCGTGCCGGACGAGGTCTGGGGCTCCGTGTCGGCCGTGCTCACCACGAACCTGTACGGGAACCCGGACCCGGCGCCGCGCCTCAGACAGAAGTGCGACGCGCTGGGGATCCCGCTGTTCGAGGACGGGGCGCACGCGATCGGCAGCCGGGTGGGGGACCGGCCGGTCGGGGCGTGGGGCGAGGCCTCCGTGTTCAGCCTGTCCAAGCACGTCGGGGCCAAGGCCGGAGGCATGCTCTCGCTCGCCGACCCGGGGCTGCGGGAGGCGGTGGAGAAGACCTGCGCGGGGCTGCTCGCGCCGCGCCGGACGAGCGCCGAACTGGCCTACCTGGTCCGGCCGTACGCGGAGGCGGCGGTGCGCGGGCTGCGGCTGCGGCGCGCCGCCTGGGCCGCGATCCGGCTGCTGGGGCTGGCGGACCGCGAGGAGATCCGGATGCCGCTGCGCCCGGACGAACTCGCCCTCGCCGCCCGCCGGACGCCCGGGCTCGACGCCCACCATCCGTGGGTGCGCGTCGACATGCACGACTACCGACTGGAGGCGGGCCGGCTGCGGCTGCGGCGCATCGGGCACAAGCTCGACCGGCTGGACGCGGTCCTGGACGCCTGCCGGGCGGGCACGGAACTGCTGCTCTCCACGCCCTGGGCCAAGCCGCGTGACGCCTACGGCACGCAGCCGTTGTTCCGTGTGCCGCTGTTCGTGGCCGACCGGGACGCGGCGGTGGCGGCTCTTGCGCGACAGGGCATCGTCGTCGGCTACCTCTACGACCCGCCCCTGGACGACTACGCCGGTGCGGAGTTCACCGACCCCTCGCCGGCCCCCGAGGCGGCCCGCTGGTTCGCCCGGCACGCGCTGCCCGTGGACCCGCTGCGGGCGCGGACGGTCGTCGAGGTGCTGGAGCGGTCCGGGGCGCTGCCGGTGCAGGCGCCGGGAGAACTGCCGGGGAGCAGGCCGACACAGGGAGGGCTGGGACAGTCCCGTGGCTGAGATCCAGGTGCACGAGCCCGCCGCAGCGCGCACCGACGGCGGCGGGCCGAAGCCTGCCCGCAGTGACCACACCCACGACTCGCTGTTCAAGAACGCCTACTTCCTCATGCTCAGCACCGGTGTCTCCGCCGTACTGGGCCTGGGATTCTGGCTGGTGGCCGCCCGCTACTACACGGAGGAGGCCGTCGGCCAGGGCTCGGCCGCGATCGCCGCGATGCGGCTGCTCGCCAGCATCACCGCGACGACGATGATCGGCGCCGTCGTCCGCTTCGTCCCGCGCGCGGGACGGGAGACCGGGCGTCTGGTGTGGGGCACGTACGTGGCCAGTTCGCTGGTCGTGGCGCTCGCCGCCGCCGTCTTCCTGCTCACGCTCGACGCGTGGGGAGCGTCCTACGCTCCCCTGGGCACGCCCGTGGCCGGTGCGGTGTTCGTCGCGGCCTGCGTGGCCTGGGCGCTGCTCACCCTCCAGGACGGGGTGCTCACCGGACTGCGCAAGGCGGAGTGGGTGCCCGCCGGGAACGCGGTCTTCTCGGTCGGGAAGCTGGCGCTTCTGGCCGTCTTCGCCGGCACGCTGCCCGTCCTCGGCATCTTCGTCTCCTGGGCGGTGGCGATCGCCTTCTCCACCCTGCCGCTGGGCTGGCTGATCTTCCGCCGGCTCATCCCGCGCCAGGCGGCGGCCGAGGGCGACAAAGAACCCCCGAAAATCAGGGACATGGGCCGCTTCCTGGCCGGGGACTCGCTGGGCGCGCTGTTCAGCCTGGCGATGATCAACCTGCTGCCGGTGATGGTCGCGGTCCGCTTCAGCGCCGCCGAGAACGGCTACTTCTACGTGGCCTACACCGTCGGCGGCACGATGGAGTTCATGGCCATCAACATGGCCTCGTCGCTCACCGCGCACGCCTCGCACGACCCGCGTCAGCTCGCCGACGGTGTCCGGGGCGCCCTGCGGCGCATGACGCTGCTGCTGGTCCCGGTCGTGCTGGTGCTGGTCGTCTTCGCCCCGCAGATCCTCACGCCCTTCAGCCCGGACTACGCCGAGCACGGCTCGACCGTGCTGCGGCTGCTCGCCCTCGGTGCCCTGCCACGGATCGTGGTGGAGTTGTACATCGGCGTGCTGCGCGTCCAGGGGCGCACAGGTGTGCTGGCCGCACTCCAAGGGGCCATGTGCGCCCTGGTGCTGGGCAGCGCGGCCATGCTGTTCACCCCGTCCGGGATCGCGGGCGCCGGCTGGGCGGTGCTGCTGAGCATGACGCTGATCGCCGTCGTCGCCACGGCCGGGCTGCGTGCGGCCCTGCGCCACGACGACAGCGCACCCGCCGTCCGTACCCCCGCCGACCCCTCGTACGGCACGCGCTGGGCGAAACTCAACGCCACCGCCGGGTACGGCACGACCTGGGCCCGCCGCGCCGCCTACCAGCCCAGGGACGGCGACCAGGACACGGTCACGCTGTTCATCGGGCGCCCCGGATACGAGCGGGAGGCGCTGCAGGCGGACACGCTGGCGCTGATCGTGCGGCCCGACGGGCCGACCCGGGAACCACCGCCCCACGAGCCGGAACCGGACCAGGCGCCGCAGGAGCGGCGGCTGAGAGGCGCCCTCTGGAGCCTGCTCGGTGTCGCCGTCGTGTTCTTCTGGGCGCCACTGCGGGACCTGCCGTGGCTCGACGGCGCCTCCGAAGCGGCCCTGACCGGGCGTCAGCTGCTGGAGGGCCTGCCCCTGCCGTCCCTCACCTCGGGCGGCTTGCTGCTCGTGGTGTTCGTCGCCGCCGTCACACTGAGCACCCGGCGCGACCCGTGGCTCCCCGGCGCAAGCCTGGGCGCGGCCCTGCTCGCCCTGTACGCCGCACCGGTCGCCCTCGGACGGGAACCGCGGCCGGTGGACGGGGCGTTGTACGAGAAGACGGTCGGCTTCCTGGCGGACGCGGTGGGGCTCGACGGGCCCGAGCCGCTGCTGCGCTGGGCGCCGCCGGTCTGCCAGCTGCTGTGTCTCGTACCGCTGGGGCTGCTGCTCGCGAGAGCGGGCGGCCGGCTGACGTGGCCGGGGCGCTGGGGGGTTCTGTATCTCGTCGCGGTCGGCGGCTGGGTGTGGCGCGACGCGCTCGCACCGGTCGCGCCGCCCCTGCTCGTCGCCCTCACGCTGCTCCTGCTGCTCCACGAAGCCGCGTCCGCGTGGGCGCGCTCCCGCTCCACCGCCTCCACCGCCTCCATAGCCTCGGCAGCCTCCATAGCCGACCGAACGGCCGACGGACCACCGGGCGGCCGACCCCGCGACTGATCAAACCCGGAGCCGGGACCGATCCGGGCTCAGGGCCGACAGAGCCGAACAGAGCCGAAGAGAGCAACCGCCAGGGGGGAACCACCGTGCGTCCGCCAGTCACACCGAGGGAGAGATCCACGCCGGAACCCACACCCGCACGGGACGGCGCGAGCACCCCCGGCAGCGGCCCCGAGACGGCCAGCCAGTCCTCCAGCCCCTCCTCCTCGGAGTCGTCGAGCCCCGCCCATGAGCCCGTGACGGATCTGTCCGACCTGCCCCCCGCCTGGTCCGGGCGCCGCGCGCTCACCTGGCCCGGCGTCCCGCTGCTCGTCGCGCTCGCCCTCTGGGCGTACGCCGTGCGGCACACCGACGTCTCGCGGCTCGACGACTATGGACTGGTCAGCGCGTTGCACCCGGCCTTCTGGGCCGGGCTCGCGGTGCTCACCACCGGCTTCTGGTTCACGGTCCGCGACCCGCGCCGGCCGGGCGCCTGGTCGGCGGCGTACGTGCTCGGTCTGCTGGTGATGGAGCGGGCCACGCAGGCCGTGCTGTACCCGACCCCGCTGTACGCCTGGGCGTGGAAGCACGAGGCGGTCATCGACCATCTGCTGACGGCCGGCGGTCTGCAGACGGCCGATCAGGTCGGCGACATGGCGGTGTACGACCAGTGGCCGGGCTTCTTCGCCGCCCAGGCGGCCCTGCAGAAGCTGCTGGGCGTGGACTCGACGGCGATGTTCATGGCCTGGTGGCCCCTGGCCTCCAGCCTGATGCTGCTGCTCCCGCTCCTGCTGATCTACCGCACCTTCACCGAGGACCGGCGGCTGATCTGGACCGCGGTCTGGCTCTTCTACGTCGCCAACTGGGTCGGGCAGGACTACTTCTCCCCCCAGTCCGTGGCGTACGCGCTGCACGTGGGTGTCCTCGCCGTCGTCCTGCGCCGCTTCGGCCGGTCCGCCGTGCGGAGCGACCGGCCGCGCCAGGCGGTGTGGACGGTGGTGATCACCGTCATGGTCGTGGCGATCGTCATCTCCCACCAGCTCACCCCGGGCATGCTGGCCGTCTGCCTGCTCGCCCTGTGCCTGAGCCGCCGCTACCGCGACTGGGTCCCGCTGGCCACGACCGTCGTCATCTTCCTGGCCTGGTGCCTCACGGCCGCGCTGCCCTTCCTCTCCGCGGCGATGCCGGACATGATCCGCTCCATCGGCGACGTCGGCGCCAACGTCGAGACGGGCTACGGCGCCACCCCGACCGGCACCGGAGCGATCGCGACCTCCTGGGCGGCCCGCCTGCTGTCCGGATCCGTCCTGCTGCTCGCGGCCGTCGGCGTGCTGCGCCAACGGGTGCTGCGCCACCGCGCGTGGCCCCTGCTGCTGGTCGCGGCGGCCCCGCTGCCGATGTTCGCGGCGAGCAGCTACGGCAGCGAGATGATCTTCCGGGTGCTGCTGTTCATGCTGCCCGGCGCCGCCTTCTTCGCCGCCGCGGCGCTATTGCCCAAGGTCCGCACCCTGGCCGCCGACGCCGCCGAGCGGGAGGCCGGCGACCGGCAGGCCAACGGCCCCGCCAAGGCCCGCCGTCGGGGGGCCGGCACCTGGGTGCCGCTGGCCGTGCTGCTCGGCGGAAGCCTGGCGTTCGCCCCGGCCTACTCCGGCAAGGACCGGATCAACTACTTCCCACCGCAGGAAGTGGCCCTCGTACAGCAGCTCTTCGACCAGGCACCCGACGGCTCGCTGGTCGTGGCCGCCAACCGCAACTACCCGGACGCGTACGCCTCCTACTGGAGCGTCGACCACTACTGGTTCCTCGACGACGCCCGCAGCCACGTCGACCGGATCGTCCGGAACCCGGCCGCCACCCTCGCCGGTGACATGGCCGGGGTGGAGCGGCCGGCCCGGGCCTACCTCCTGCTCACCCAGGGGCAGCTGGCCAACTCCGAGATGAACGGCCAGCTCGACAAGGCGCAGCTCGACCGCATCCGGAAGTCCGTCGCGGCGTCGCCGCGCTTCCGGCTCGTGGCGGAGAACAGCGCCGGATGGCTCTACGTACTGAAGCAGTCAGGGGGAGCGGAGCGATGACACCGCAGGAACTCGTGGTCCGGATGCTGCCCCCGTTCGCCGGCTGGCTGGCGCTGGCCGCGCTCGCCCTGCCCGGAGGGTCGCCGCTGCGGGGCGCAGCGGTCGTGCTCTTCCTGGCGGCGGGCCCGGGCGCGGCCGTGGTCAGAGTCTGCGCCCCCGCCCTGGGGGCGCGGCCCGCCGAAGGGCCCGTGGAGCGCCGGGACCCGGACTTCGCCCGCCGTTCCGACCTGCTGGAGCGGCTGATGCTGACGCTGTTCCTGAGCATCGGCGCGGTGATGCTCGTCGCGACCGTGCTGATCGCCACGCACACCTTCAGCGCGCAGCGAGTGCTGCTGACGCTGACGCTGCTGACCACACTCGCCGCGTTCTGTCCGCCGCTGCGTGCCTCCCCGCCGCCGCGGACGACACCGAGGACACCGAAGGGTTCCGCTCAGTGAGGTTCTACCGTCCCCACCGTCCCTTTCGCCGCAAGCCCAGCACGACCGGAGGACAGCACCGCAGGAAGCCGCACGAGGAGAAACCGCACGAGGAGAATGCGCACGAGGAGCATCCGCACCAGGACCAGGCCGCCGGCCCGTCGGCATCGCGCCGGCGCCGACTGCTGATCACGTCCGCCACGGTCGTCAGCGCCGTCCTGGTCGCCGCATTCGCCCTGCGGGACGCGTCGGGGCCGGACTCGGGAGCCACCGGCTCCAAGGCGGACTGCCGCCCCACGGCCCTCCTCGAACCGCCCTGCGGCGCCTGGTTCGGGGCGTTCGTGCCGCACGAGCGGGACGACCTGCCGGAGAAGGTGCGTGCCTACGAGAAGCGCGTGGGCCGCGAGCTCGACATCGTGTACACGTACCACGACATGTCCCTGGCCTCGGGCACCCGGCGGGAGGGCCAGCTGCTCACCCCGGAGGAACGGCGCGTCGGCGAGGACCACCTGCTGCTGCTCTCCTGGGAGAGCAAGTGGTGGGGCGGCACGAAACAGCAGCAGCCGACCTGGAAGCAGATCGCGTCCGGCGAGCTGGACGACAAGGTCGTCGACGTCCAGGCCCGGCGCATCAAGGGCTACGGCAAGAAGGTCTTCCTCTCCTTCGACCTGGAGATGGACACCCGCACCCCGGCGAGCGGCACGCCCGCCGACTATGTGAAGGCCTACCGGCACATCCACGACCGGTTCCGCGAACTGGGCGTCGACAACGTGGTGTGGACGTGGATCACCACCGGGTACCTCGACCACGCGGACGAGATCAAGAAGATGTACCCGGGCGACGACTACGTCGACTGGGTCGGCTACAACCAGTACAACTACTACCGCTGTCACGACGCCGACTGGCTGACCTTCGCGCAGACGCAGCACGCCACGCACGACTGGATCCGGGAGAACATCTCCGACGACAAGCCGCTGATGCTCTCCGAGTTCGGCACCGCCGCGGACGCGAACCGCCCGCAGCGGCAGGCCGAGTGGTACGCGCAGGTGCCCGGGGTGCTGAAGGGCCTGGACGGCGTCAAGGCCGCCCTCCAGTGGAACTACCGCGACCCCGGACCGCACTGCAACCTGGCGCTGGCCAACGACGCGGCCTGGGACAGCCTGCGCAAGGCGGTCGCCGACCCGTACCTCAACCAGCCGCTGAAGTAGGCCCCGGCCGGGGTCAGCCCGCGAACTCGGGCCCGTGCGCCACCGCACGGGCCCGCCGGTACCAGCGCCAGGCGATCGTCTTCGGCCCGTCGCGGTACGGCGCGACCCGCGCGCCCACCCCCGCCAGCCAGCCCTCGACTTCGGCGACGGTGTGGGTGCGCCGGACGATGAGCCGGGCGATGCGGTACCGCTCGTCCCGGTCGGAGCTGAGCGCGTGCCGTACGGCCGTCGCCGTCTCGTAGCCGGCCCGGGCCGACATGGCCCGCACCCGGGGGCTGTTGTAGCCGTGCGGGTAGGCGAGGTGACGGATCTCGTGCCCGAGGGCGTCCTCCAGCACGGCCTTGGAGGTGCGCAGTTCGTACGCCAGGGCCTTGGCGGACAGGGTGTCGAGCTGCGCGTGTGTGACGGTGTGGCTGCCGATCTCCATGCCGGAACGTTCCAGCTCCGCCGCCCTGGCCAGGGGCATCATCGGGGCGGGCGGCAGCAGACTGCGGCCGCCCGGGGCGATGGCGCCGGTGGTGAGGTAGGCGGTGGCGGGCAGCGCGCGGTCGGCCAGGGCCTCGGCGGTGGGGCCGGGCAGATCGGCGAACCCGTCGTCGAAGGTGAGCAGCACGGGCCGGTCCGGCAGCGGCGCCCGCCCGGCCAGATGATCGGCGATCGCGCTGATCGTGACGGGCGTACGCCCGCTGCGGACCACGGCGTCGAGATGCGCGGCGAACTGCTTCGGCGTCACCGTGAACTCGGCGATCCAGTCCGGCGGATCGTCCATCACCGAGTGATACAGGAAGACGGGGATGGCGGGGGTGACGACGCCACCCGCCGCGGCTATCGGCCCCTCACCGTCCCGTGGCCCCCGCTCCGCCCGGCCTCTGCGGTCCGCCTTCATCTCGCCCCCCGAGCTGTCTTCTCTCGAACAGGCGCGCGCAGCGCCCGCCGCGCCTTCAGATAGCCGACCGGCCCGTACAGCATCCCCCGGCGCTGCAACCGCGACAGCCGCCGTGGCCAGGGATGGGTCCGCACGTCGTGATCGCCCGGCGTCCCCGCGCCGCCCGCTCCCTCGGTCTCGCGCACGGCCGTCAGCGCGCGGGCGTGGGCGAGGCCGCGGGGCAGCCTCGCGAGGAACGCCGGCAGCAGCGCGGGCCGGTTCACGAGCACCGCGGTGAGATAGGCGGTGAGCCCGGCGCCGTAGCCGTACGCCTGCGTCTCCAGGTCCCGCCAGGTCTCCCGGTGGTGGTGCCACACCAGGGCGTGGGGCGTGTACCGCAGCCGGTGCCCCTGGGCCAGGACACGGACGAAGCCGTAGAGGTCGTCGCCGCCCCGGGCGGCCGTCCCGGCGCCGGTGGCCGGGTCGAAACCGCCGACGGAACGCAGCACCGCCGTCCGGAACGCCATGTTCGCGCCCGAGCCGAACCGCCCGGCCGTGAACGGGAACAGCGGCTCGTCGCCCGGCGGGTGCGCCGGATCGTACGTCCTTGGAGTGAAGCCTTTCGCGAAACCGCCGTGGCTCTCCAGCAGCACCTGGGCCGGGGTGGTCAGCCGCGCCGGCAGGATCAGCCCGGTGCTGCACCCGAGTCCGGCGTCGGCGGCGAAGGGCGCGGTCAGCTCGGCCAGCCAGCGCGGGTCGGCGACCACGTCGTCGTCGGTGAAGGCGACCACCCCGGCGCGCACGGCGTCCAGCCCCGCGTTGTGGGCCGCTGCGAGCCCCGGAACAGGCTCGCAGACGTACCGCACGCGCTCGGCGTACTTCCGCTCGATCAGCTCCCGCGTCTCGCTCGTGACGGGCGCGTTGTCGACGACGACGATCTCGAACCGCGGATGGTCCTGCGCCAGCAGCGAGTCCAGCGCCCGGGCCAGTTGCCCGGCCCGCTCCCGGGTCGCGACGACGACACTCGCGTACGGAGGCTCACCGAACTCCCCGGGCTCACCGGCCTGCGCCGCGGCGCACTCCGCCCCCGCCCGCGCCGCCAGCACGGCCTTCGGATCCGCCCCCTCCGGCACCCGCCCGAGCAGCGTGCCCACGGGCCGGCCACCCCTTCTGACCAGCACGAACACCTCGCCATGCGTCACGGGCGGGCTTCCCGGACCGGGTCTGAGCACCCCCTCGTCACCGTCGAGGTCCAGCTCGGCGACCTGCACCGCCCCGATGTCCAGGAACCGCCGTATCTCCTCCTGCGCACGCGCCGAACGGGCCATGCGCCCACCCCCCCTTGTGTCAGGTACGCCTTGTGTTCAGGTGCGGCGCAGCCGGGCCGCGCCCTTCAGCGTCCGCGCGGCCAGCGACGCGAGCCGCGGCCTGCTGCGGACGAAGCTGTGCGCGCGGCGCGCCGGCTCGCGGCTCAGCCAGTGCAGTGCCGCGCCCGCCCCCGGACGGGTCACCGCACCCTCGTACACGGGCAGTTCGCCCGTCTTCAGCGCGTCCTTGTACTCGGCCGCGCCCCGCCCGAGGTCGAGCGTGCCGATGCCCCCGGCGGCCGCCGCCTCGGCCATGCGCAGGTGCAGCACCAGCCCCGGCGAGAACTTCGCGAACTCCGGGTCGTAGGCCGGGAACCAGCAGGCCAGCACCGAGGCCGAACGCAGTCCGAAGTGCGCGGCGACGGGCCGCTCACCCGCGTACAGCACGGACAGCGTGCCGCTGCACTCCGGCGCCCGGGCCCGGGCCAGCTGCCCGACGAGCCGGGTGATCCAGGCCTGGGCGAACCGGTCCCGGCGGCCGGTCCTGCGGTACTGCGCGGACTTCCACTCCATGAGCGTGCGCAGCGCGGCCGGGTCGCGTTCGTCGAACACGAACCGCAGCTCACCGGCCTGCCGGCCCAGCTTGCGCTCCTTGGCCAGGGTCGTCTTCAGGAACTTCGGCGACTGCGCGCGCAGCACCGACTCGTACGTCTCGTAGCCCTTCTCCACGTCGATGACGTAGGTGGCGTGCTCCTCGGCCGCGTAGCGGACGAACAGCCGCTGTTCGGCCTCCAGGTTGTCGAAGGCGAAGCTCGACACCGAGCAGGCCTTCAGCAGTTCGCCCGTCTCCAGGTCAAGGCCCGGCCGCAGGATCGCGCCCTGCGCGTCCGAGACGCCGAGCCCGATCGCCCGGCCCTGCCCCAACGGGCCCCGCTCAAAGGGCAGGAAGCCGGCCGGCTCCGTCCCCTCGTACACCACGGCGACCCGGGCCCCCGGCCTGACCCGGCCGACGGCTTCGGTGAACTGCGGCTCCATGAAAGGGTTGCGCGGTGCCTCCGAGGCGGCGCGCAGCGCACGCCAGCGCTCCCTCTCCCCTTCGCCGAGTTCCCCGGGCCCAGCCACGCGAATGCGCCCACTGCTCAACCTGACCCCCCGATCAAGTCCCCCCTGGACACTTGGAAGGTACCGCCCGAGACGGCCCCACGGGTAGGTAGCGGAGCATGTTGTTGCCAATCGGTGCAGAGGCCTTCAACCGGGCAATCGGCGTCTGCCGTGTGATGAAACGAAGGGGCGCGCTGTCCGTATTCTCTGATCATGGCCGCACCCATCGCATATTCACTCATCGCCACCGATCTGGACGGGACGCTGCTGCGCGGCGACGACACCCTCTCCGACCGGTCTCTCGCCGTGCTCGCGCGGGTGGCGGACGCCGGTGCCCAGCACCTCGTGGTGACGGGCCGGCCGGCGCCGAGAGTGCGGCCGCTCCTGGACGACCTCGGGTGCACGGGGCTCGCGGTGTGCGGGCAGGGCGCGCAGGTGTACGACGCCGGCGCGGAACGGCTGCTGTGGTCCATCACCCTGGACCGGGAACTGGCCGAGACCGCCCTCGGCAAGATCGAGGCCGAGGTGGGGCAGGTGTACGCGGCGGTCGACCAGGACGGGGTCGACGGGCTGACGCTGATCGAACCGGGCTATCTGATGCCGCACCCGACCCTGCCCGCGGTACGGGTCGACCGGCGCGACGAGCTGTGGGGCGAGCCCATCAGCAAGGTGCTGCTGCGCCATCCCCATCTGTCGGACGACGAGTTGGCGGCGACGGCCCGCTCGGTGGTCGGCTCACTGGCGACGGTGACGATGTCGGGGCCCGGCACGGTCGAGCTCCAGCCGTGCGGGATCACCAAGGCGACGGGTCTGGCGCTGGCCGCCGAGCATCTGGGGCTGCGGCCCTCGGACACCATCGCCTTCGGCGACATGCCCAACGACATCCCGATGTTCGACTGGGCCGGCCACGGCGTCGCGATGGCGAACGCCCATCCCGAACTCAAGGCCGTGGCCGACGAGGTCACCCTGTCGAACGAGGACGACGGCATCGCCGTCGTCCTCGAGCGACTGCTGGGCGGGACGGCTCAGTACGGGCCGTTGACGTTGTCGATCGAGCCGTAGCGGTCGGCCGCGTAGTTGCAGGCCGCGGTGATGTTGGCGACCGGGTCGTACGGGTCCCACGACGTGCCGTCCACGTGGTAGGCCTGGAAGGTCGGGTCGATGGTCTGGAGCAGGCCCTTGGACGGGGTGCCCTTGGCGGCGTTGGAGTCCCAGTTGTTGATCGCCAGGGGGTTGCCGGACGACTCGCGCATGACGTTGCGGTGGATGCCGTCGTAGGACCCGGGGATCCCCTTCTGCGCCATGATGTCCAGCGCCTCGCGGATCCACCCGTCGAGGTTGTTCGCGTAGGTCTTCGCGGACGCCTGGGTGGCCTGGGCGACGCCGCCGGCGGGCTTCGCGGCCGGCTTGGCGGGGGCGGACGACTTGGTCGCCGTCTTCTTCGCGGCGCTCGTCTTGGTGGTCTTCACCGTCAGCTTCAGACCCGGGTGGATCAGCTTCGGGTTGTCGCCGACGGCGGCGCGGTTGTCCTTGTAGAGCTGCTTCCAGCCGCCCGAGACGTCGTACCTGTCCGCGATGCGGGCGAGCGAGTCGCCCTTGACCACGGTGTACGCGAGGGACTTGGCGGGCTGGGCCGCCTGCGGCACCGACTGCGCGGCGGCGGGGGCGCCCTGGGGCTCGGCGGCGCTCGCGTGGGTGGCGCCGAGGAGCGGAAGGGTGAGTGCGGCTCCGCCGGTACCGGCGGCGATGAAGCCTCGGCTCAGCGGGTTGGTTCTGGGGCGACGGTGCTTGCCTCGTCCGGCCATGGCGATGTTCCTCTCCGGCGCCTGCGAGGTGAGCTGTCGGGTTCGGGCCGGGAGGTGCCCGGCCGCGTACGGCTGTGTGCCGTACGCGGCTTCACCCCGAGCCGTGCCGCTGTGCGGACCGGCGACTTACCTGGGTCCCCCGCTCCTGCCCTGCGTGAGTGAGTCGTCCAGTGGGGAGTCCGGGCGGCGGCAGGATTAGGCGTCCGCCGGACAGGCCGGGAACGTATGCGAGAGCACATGTCGGGAACAAGCACCTCAATCACATATCGCGCGGTTGACCTTGGTCGGGGGTGTTTGCGCCGCTTGATCCTTTGCGGGAGCCAAGGCTCAACTGGCTTTCGGGGGAAGGTGTTACGGGCGGGTGTCGAGAGGGGAGGAAAAAGGGGAAGAAGTGATTCAACTCACTGATCACGAGTCCGTGGGGCAATTAACGCCAAGGGGAATTCACCTACTCATCACGGCAAATCGTGCATAGTTCGCTACCCCTGGGTAAGTCGATAAATATCTGTTCTTATAGGTTGATCGAAAACATAACGGTCGTGATCGGATACCACCCGGCCTGTAACCATGGGCGCTGGCGGTGATCGAAACGTGACCGGATACGCTGACTCGAGTGATGGCAGCGACCTATCGACAATCCGCGTAATCACCGGCAGACACAGCAGACAGGAGACCCCTCGTGACCGACGTCGGGCCGTTCGGGCTGAGCGTGCGGGACCAGGCTCTGGAAGCCGATGTCCAGGCCGGATTGACGGCTGTCGAGGAAGGCTTGCTCGAGGCCACCAAGAGTGAGGTGCCCTTCATCACGGAGGCCGCCCAGCATCTGGTGCGGGCCGGCGGCAAGCGGTTCCGCCCGCTGCTCGTGATGCTCTCCGCCCAGTTCGGTGACCGGTACGCGCCCGGGATCGTGCCCTCGGCCGTCGTCGTGGAGCTGACCCACCTCGCCACGCTGTACCACGACGACGTCATGGACGAGGCCACCGTGCGCCGCGGTGTCGCGAGCGCGAACACCCGCTGGGGCAACTCCGTCGCGGTCCTCACCGGAGACTTCCTCTTCGCCCGCGCCTCGCACATCCTGGCCGACCTCGGCCCGGAGGCCGTGCGGGTGCAGGCCGAGGCGTTCGAGCGCCTGGTGACCGGCCAGATCCTGGAGACGGCCGGACCGCAGGACGGCCGGGACCCCGTCGAGCACTACCTGGACGTGCTGGGCGGCAAGACCGGCTCGCTGGTCGCCGTGTCGTGCCGGTTCGGCGCGATGATGTCCGGCGCCGACGAGACGACCGTGGACGTGCTGACCCAGTACGGCGAGCGGCTCGGCGTCGCCTTCCAGCTCGCGGACGACGTCCTGGACATCGCCTCCGACTCCCACGAGTCCGGCAAGACCCCCGGCACCGACCTGCGCGAGGGCATCCCCACGCTGCCGGTGCTGCGGCTGCGCGAGCGCGCCGCCCGGCTCGGACTCGCGGACGACATCGCCCTCTGTGAGCTGCTGGACTCCGACCTCACCGACGACGACCGGCACGCCGAGGCGCTGCGCCTGCTGCGCGCCCACCCGGCGCTGGAACAGGCCCGGCAGGACACGATCCGCTACGCGCAGGACGCCCGCTCGGCGCTGGCGCCGCTGCCCGAGTGCACCGCGAAGACGGCGCTGGTGGAGCTGTCCGACGCGGTGGTGCACCGGGCCGGCTAGCAGGTCTTTCCCGTCCGACCCCTACGGGTCGGGGGAGAAGCCGCCCTTCCGTGTCATACCCCAGCAGTACACGGAGTTGAGTCCGGGGTCTGACGTATCTCCCTGGCCGATTTGGTCAGATGGACACCACGGCAGACACCACTCCTCACCTGTTCGGGTGAGAATGGCGGCTCAGGGACGAGTGCGTGGACGACACGGACAGCCGCCGCCGACCACGGAGGTAGGGCACACATGGCACCGTACGCATCCGACGACAGCACGACCGCCGGGGAGGTCGACGAGCAGCGCTCCGGGCGGCGCACAGCCGCGCGGTACATCGTCCCGGTCACGGTGATAGGGGTGGCGGCCGCGACGATCGGGCTGGTCCCCGCACTCGCCGACTCCGGCGACCCCGATCTCCCGAAGATCACCGCCCAGCAGCTCATCGAGAAGATCGCGAAGTCGGACGTCCAGCAGCTGTCCGGCACGGTGAAGATCAGCACGGACCTCGGCCTGCCGAACCTGGGCGGCCTGGAGTCCGGCCTGCTGTCCGGGGCCGCGAGTCAGGGCGAGGGCGGCTCCTCCGCCGAACCGACGGCCAAGCTCACCGAACTGGCCTCCGGCACCCACACCCTGCGCGTCGCCGTCGACGGCCCGGACAGGCAGAAGCTGTCCCTGCTGGAGAACGCCGCCGAATACAGCCTCATCCACAACGGCAAGGACGTCTGGGGCTACGACAGCAAGTCCAACGAGGTCTACCACGGCACCTCCTCCGAGAGCCCGGAGCGCGGGAAGGACCAGCAGCCGCCGGCCACGCCGAAGGACTTCGCCGAGGAGGCCCTGAAGGCGGTCGACGACACGACCTCCGTGACCGTCGACGGCACCGCCCAGGTCGCCGGACGGGACGCCTACAAGCTGCTCATCGAGCCGAAGCAGTCCGGCTCGACGGTCGGCGCGATCACCGTGGCCGTGGACGCGAAGACCGGCATGCCGCTGAAGTTCACACTGACCCCGGCGAGCGGCGGCGCGGCCGTCGTCGACGCGGGCTTCACGAAGGTGAGCTTCGCGCAACCGGCCGCCTCCACCTTCGACTTCACCCCGCCCAAGGGTGCGAAGGTCACCGAGGAGAAGGACGCGGGCAAGGTACCGGACAAGGCCTCGGGCGAGACCCCGCGCAAGGCCCCCGGCAAGCCCTTCGACCTGGGTGAGGCGCCGGGCCACGCCCCCAAGGCCGGGAAGGACTTCGGCCAGGGCCTCGGCGGCCACGACGGCATGAAGACCATCGGCGAGGGCTGGACCGCCATCGCCACCTTCGACACCGGCGGCGAGGGCGTGCCCTCCGGTGAGGCCGGAGGCGACCTCGGCGGCTTCATGAACTCGCTCGGCGACAAGGTCCACGGCAAGTTCGGCTCGGGCACGGTCTTCTCGACCCGCCTGGTCAACGCCCTCATCACCGACGACGGCAAGGTCTACGCGGGCCTGGTCACCAAGGACGCGCTCGTCAAGGCGGCCGACGCCGGGAAGTAGGTCCCGTAGGCGTACGGGACGTCGAGGAAACGAGGAAGCCGATGGGCGAACCGTCCGCCACGGGACCGGAGCGGCGGGACGCGCGGGCCGAGACCGGCGAGCCGGTCATCGACACCCACGCGCTCACCAAGCGCTACCGCGGCGGACAGCTCGCCGTGGACGGTCTCGACCTGACCGTCCCGGCGGGCAGCGTCTTCGGCTTCCTCGGCCCCAACGGCTCCGGCAAGACCACCACCATCCGGATGCTGATGGGCCTCATCGAGCCCACCTCCGGCACGGCCCGGGTGCTGGGGCAGCCCATGCCCCGGGCCACCCGCGCCGTGCTGCCGCACGTCGGCGCCCTCATCGAGGGCCCGGCCCTCTACGGCTTCCTCTCCGGCCGCGACAACCTGATCCGCTACGACAGTGCCGACCCGGCCGCCGATCCGCGCACCCGGCGGGCCCGGGTGGCCTCCGCCCTGGACCGGGTGGGCCTGACGGCCGCCGCGGGCAAGAAGGCCAAGGCGTACTCCCTGGGCATGAAACAGCGCCTGGGTCTCGCGGCCGCGCTGCTCCGGCCGCGCCGGCTGCTCGTCCTCGACGAGCCGACCAACGGCCTCGACCCGCAGGGCATGCGCGAGATCCGCACCCTGATCCGGGAACTGGCCTCGGACGGCACGACGGTCTTCCTCTCCTCCCACCTCCTCGACGAGATCGAGCAGGTCTGCACGCACGCGGCCGTGATGGCGCAGGGCCGGCTGATCACGCAGGGCCCGGTCGCCGAGCTGTCCGCCGGGGTGCGCGGCCGGCTGGCCGTGACCACGCCGGACCCGGCGGAGGCGGCCCGGGTCCTGAAGGAGCAGGGCGTCGGCGACGTCGTCGTCACCGACGACCGGGTGACCGGCGAGCCACCGGACCGCGACCTCGCCGAGGTGAACGCCGCGCTGGTGACGGCCGGGGTGCGCGTGCGCGGCTTCACGGTCGAACGGGCCTCGCTGGAGGACGCGTTCGTGGCGCTGACGGGGGAGGGCTTCGATGTCGCGGGCTGAAGTCGTGGAATCCGTACGGCCGGTGAGCCCGCTGTGGACCTTCGGGCTGCTGCGCAACGAGCTCGTCACCACCTTCCGGCGCTGGCGCACGCTCGCGCTGCTGGCCGTGCTGGCGGGCGTACCGATCCTCGTCGGCATCGCCGTCAAGATCGAGACGGGGGACGGTTCGTCGCCCGGCGGCGGGGGCGGTGGAGGACCGGCCTTCATCTCGCAGATCACCAACAACGGCCTGTTCCTCGTCTTCACCGCCCTGGCCGCCACGCTCCCGTTCTTCCTGCCCATGGCGATCGGGGTCGTCGCGGGCGACGCGATCGCCGGCGAGGCCAACTCCGGCACGCTCCGCTACCTGCTGGTCGCCCCGGCCGGCCGCAGCCGCCTGCTGCTCACCAAGTACGCGACGGTCGTCATCTTCTGCCTGGCCGCCACACTCGTGGTCGCCGTCTCGGCGCTGACGGTCGGCGCGCTGCTCTTCCCGCTCGGGGACCTGACGACCATCTCCGGTACGCAGATCAGCTTCGCCGAGGGCCTGGGCAGAGCCCTGCTGATCGCCCTGGCCGTCGCCGCGTCACTGATCGGCGTCGCCGCGCTCGGCCTGTTCGTCTCGACCCTGACGGGCAGCGGCATCGCGGCGATGGCGACGACGGTCGGCCTGCTGATCACCGTCCAGATCCTGGACCAGATCCCGCAACTGCACGCCCTCCAGCCGTACTTCTTCTCCCACTACTGGCTCTCCTTCGCCGACCTCATGCGCGAGCCGGTCTACTGGGACGACCTCGCGAAGAACCTCGGGCTCCAGGCCCTGTACGCGGTGGTGTTCGGGTCGGCGGCGGGGGCGCGCTTCACGGCGAAGGACATCACCGCCTAGGCCCTGGCCTCAGTCCTCGTACAGGAACCGGGCCAGGGGCGCCTCCTGCGCGAAGAAGGTCTTCGCCCGGGTCAGTGCCGCGTCGTCGTTCAGCACGTCACCGGGCTTGCTGCCGTTGCCGAGCAGCACCCCGCCGAAGCGCATCCCCATGTAGGCGGCGGAGTTGTGGAGCGTCCCGACGAGCGGGTCGGCGACCACCTCCTGCGTGTGCGCGAGGGCGGTGACGCCCCACAGGGTGCGGCCCGCCAGGGTGGCCTTGAAGTCGAGGTCCGGTGTGCGCAGCCAGCCCGACCAGTAGTCCAGGTAGCGCTTGGTCTGCGCGGAGACCGAGTACCAGTACAGGGGCGAGACGATCACGATGTCCGTCGCCGCGAGCGTGGCGTCGAGCAGCCGGGCCACGTTGCCCTCGGTCGGGCGGACGTGGTCGCTGTCGTGCCGCAGGTCCTCGAAGTCCGGCACCGGATGCTCGGTGAGGTCGATCCACTCCTGCTCGACGTCCGGGGGCAGTTGCTCGGCGGCCCGGCGGGCCAGCAGCTCGGAGTTGCCCTCGGCACGAGCGCTGCCCAGGACGAAAAGGAAACGGCGGGTCATGGGGTGCCCCTCTGGAAACTAGGCGTACGTCAACTACCTGCGTGTGCATCATATGCGTACGCAAGTAAATGTGCCAGGGGTGCCCGTCAGTCCTCGGTGCGCGCCTCCGCCTCGCGTGCCACGGCCAGCAGCAGCGACTCCCGCCCGTGCGGCGCCACCAGCTGGAGCCCGGCCGGGCAGCCGTCGTCGCCGAACCCCGCGGGCAGGCTCAGCGCAGGATGTCCGCTGAGGTTGAACGCCCAGGTGAGAGAGGTGGAGTAGCGGCTCCCGGGTCCTTCGTGGCCGTGCGGGGCGGTGGGTGCCGTCGGGGTCAGCAGCAGCTCGGCATCGGCGAACAGCCCGGCGAGCCGCCGGTCGTTCTCCGCCCGGACGCGCTCGGCCCCGGCCGGGTCCGCACCGGGAGTGCGCAGGGCGAGCCAGGCCGGCCCGGGGTCCGTCAGCCGCAACGGCATCCGCGGCCGCAGGAGCCGTACGACCCCGGCCGCCACGAGCCGCTCCACGGCCGCCCGGGCCAGCGCGACGGGCTCCGGGTCGGGTCCGGCGAAACCGAGGTCGGGGGACCAGACGGCGGTGACGGGGAGGGCCGCTGCGGCCGGCACCGGCTCCTCGGACACCACGTGCCACCACAGCTCGGCGTCCGCCGCCGAGCGGGCGAGCACCCCCGGAACGGCAAGCCCCGTACGGTCGCCCGACGGCAGCCGTCCGCTCGTCGTCTTCAAGCCCGTCACCCCGCACCACGCCGCCGGGATCCGTACCGACCCCGCCCCGTCGCTGCCCGTCGCCAGCGGCACCAGCCCGGCCGCCACGGCCGCCGCGGCCCCGGCCGACGAGCCGCCCGGCGTGCGGTCGGCCCGCCACGGGTTGACGGTCCGGCCCCGGGCCCCGAGCCCCCACGTCTGCCAGGGCGTTCCCGGTCCGGGCACGGACGTCGCCCCCACGGCCACACAACCGGCCGCGAGCAGCGGACCCGCCGCGCGCAGACCGCGCCGCCCCTTCACGGCGACCGGCACGCCGGCCAGCGGCAGGGACGGATCCGCGCCCCGCCGGTCGAGTCGTGCGTCCAGCTCACCGGCCCGCCGCAACGCCTCCTCGCCCCACACCTCGACGAACGCGCACAGCTGCGGATCGGCCCGCTCGATCCGGTCCAGAGCTGCCGCGACCACATCCGCCGCCCGCAGTTCCCGGGCCCGCACCCCCGCCGCGATCTCCCCGGCCGACAGGGGCACGGCCGGCAGCGGCACGGCCGTCAGCGTGCCGCTCCCGTCAGCCGGGCCAGGGCGTCCGTCTCGCGCGGCGGACGGCCCGGTTCGCCGAGCCGCCAGGCCGCCACCCACGGCACGCGGTACACGTCGATGACCGACTCCAGCGACCTGACCCGCTGGGCGAGCGGACGTGGCAGCCGGCCCGGGGCGTCCGCCACGAGGACGACGGCGTCCAGGTCGAGCCCCTGCGGAGCCCGGCCGCGCCGGAAGATCTCCACCGCCCCGGCGACCGTGTCCAGCCCGGCCGCGTGCGTCCGCGCGACCAGCAGCACCGACGTGGGGTCGCCGGGCCCGGGCCAGGACCGGCCGCTGTCATGGCCGCCGTAGACCGCGGCGAGGGTGGAGACGCCCGCGCCGCCGTGCGTGCCGACCCAGGAGAAACGCCGTGCCGCGGCATGGGCGTGCGCGGGCTCCGGCGGCCCCGGCTCCGGGCCGGTCACCGGGCCGCGCAGCCAGATCTCCGGCCCCTGTCGCATGCCTGTGTGCATGCCCCTCTCCTCCCTCGTACGCCCGCTCTTCATGCCCTCAGCGACGACCGTGCCGGGGCCGGCGGCCCTTGGGACGAGCCTGTGACACCGTGGTGACGTGAGAAACGGGGGCGAGCGGACACACTCGACAGTAGGTGTACGACGCCGAGTGAGGGGACGATGTCGCGACTCAGCCGCGAGAAGAAGCGGGAACAGAACCAGGCCGCACGCGCGGCGACCCCGGCGGCGCCGATCGACGTCCATGTCCCCGGGGCCGGAACGGACGTGGGAGGGGGAACCGGCGGGGTGTCCGACGGCGCCTCCGTGGGCGGCGTCCCGGTCTTCGCCGCCCCCGGCGAGGAGATCCAGCGGGCCGTCCTGAACCGCCTCCACCACATCGCCCTCGCCACCGGCCACCCCGTCCTCGCGACGATCCGCGACGAGCGCATCGGCTACGTCGTCCCGCTCCAGGTCGACCCGGACGGCTCCAGCCATTTCACGGCCGAGCCGGTCGCCACGAACCCGCCGGAGGCACCGCAGGCCAGTGACGCCATGACGCCCCCGGAGCCACCGCGCGCCCGAGGCATCGACGCCATGAGGCCCCCGGAGCCACCGCACGTCAGGAGCGGCGGCGCCTCGGCCCCGCCGCAGCCGCAGCCAACCCGGAGTGACGCCACGGCAACACCCGAGCCGCAGCACCCGCGGAGCGACAGCGCCACGCACGTGCTGCGTCCCGTGCCGGAGTCCGGCCGCGGCTCGGCCCCGACGTTCCCGCTGCGGGCCGTGCCCGAGCCGCAGCCGGCCGATCAACCCGTACCGACGTTCGAGCTGCGTGCCGTACCGGAGTCGGCGGAGCCCGCGCCGGAAGACGCGCCACCGGCTCCGGGAGCGGCGACGCCGCCCGGCACCGTCGTACCGCCCACCGGCGAGTTCGGCCCGCCCCCGCCCATGGACGCGAGGCCGCTCCCCGTCCCCGAGGCCCACCCGGCTCCGCGGCCCGGACCGGTCCCCGAAGACGCCCTGATCGCCGCCGACCCCGACCCCAAGCCCACCCCCGCCCGCGGCTTCGACGCCGTCGCCGAGGCCGTGCTCGGGGACGAACCCCTCACCGCCCCGGGTGATCCCGCCGCGCCCGCGCTCCTCGCGGAGCCGGTCGCACGGATCAACGAGGCGGTGAAGGAGGGCAGGATCGAGGCCGCGTCCGGGCTGGCGGAGCAGACCGTCGCCCAGGCGTCGGGGACGCTGGGGCCGGAGCACCCCGAGGTGCTCCGGCTGCGCGAGCTCACCGCTTACATCGCCTACTTGGCAGGCGACCCGCTCCGCGCCTGCCGGCTGTCGCTCGACCTGGCCGGTGCCCGCCGCCGGGCCGGTGACGCGGAGGCCGCCTACGGCAACGTGGAGAGCGCGGCCACCGCGTGGCGCGCGGTGCGCGACCCGGCGCTGGGGCTGGAGCTGGGGCGCGACCTGATCGGACTGTGGACGGAACTCGCCGCCGAGGACGGCCCGGCCGCCGAGGAGGTCGAGCAACTGGAGTCGGCCCGAGCCCGCATGGGCCGCCTCACCGAACGCGCCCGCAACCGGTAGGCGCTGCGCCGGGGGCTACTCCGACAGCTCCCACACCGCGTGCGCGAGGGCGTCGCTGTTGCGGTTCAGGGCGGTGTCGTTGATGTTGGCGGTGGTGTCGCAGGAGGAGTGGTAGCAGCGGTCGAAGGACTGCCCGGCCGTACCGCCCCACTTGGCCGCCTGCGCCGCCGTCTTCGTCCGGCTGGCCCCGGTGAACAGGCCGCCCACCGGAACGCCCGCGCTCTTGAAGGGCGCGTGGTCGGAACGGCCGTCGCCCTCGGTCTCGATCTCGGTCGGGACGCCGATGCCGCCGAAGTAGTCCTTGAAGGTCTTCTCGATCGCCGGGTCGTCGTCGTAGACGAAGTAGCCGGGGTTCGGGGAGCCGATCATGTCGAAGTTCAGGTAGGCGCTGATCCTCGAACGGTCGCCGGTGGCCAGCCGGTTGACGTAGTAGCGGGAGCCGACCAGGCCGAGTTCCTCCGCGCCCCACCAGGCGAACCGCAGGTGCTTGGTGGGCTTGTACTGCGCCCGGGACACGGCGAGCGCGGTCTCCAGGACGGCGGCGGAGCCGGAGCCGTTGTCGTTGATGCCGGGCCCGGAGGAGACGCTGTCGAGGTGCGAGCCGGCCATCACGACCTGGTTCGCGTCGCCGCCCGGCCAGTCGGCGATCAGGTTGTAGCCGGTGCGGCCGGAGGCGGTGAACTGCTGGATCGCGGTGGTGTATCCGGCCGCGTCCAGCTTGGCCTTCACGTAGTCGAGCGAGGCCTTGTAGCCGGCTCGGCCGTGCGCCCGGTTGCCGCCGTTGGCGGTGGCTATGGACTGCAGCTGCGACAGGTGGGTCTTGACGTTCGCCACGGGTATGTCCGGCGCGGCGGCGGATCTGGAGGGAGCGGATGACGCGGCGTCGGCCACGGCACCGCCGGTCAGGAGCATGGCTGTTGCCATGCCGCCCGCGGCGACGGCGCGCGCGGAAACGGAGAGCTTCATGTGGGGGCTCCGGATTCCGTCGGGAAGCCCGTGGGGTGTCCACGGGCCGCCCACAGTGAATGGGGTGCCTGGATGGTGAAGCTGGTACTGACTCTCCGTCAAGGTTCTTATTCGGCCAGGGCGTTACGGAGCGCGGACCTCCGGCGCGCACGTCACTGCACGCAGAACTCGTTCCCCTCCGGGTCCGCCATCACGACCCACTCGCCGCCCTGCTCCTTCACCCGCCGCAGCGCACTCGCCCCGAGCCCCTCCAGCCGTGCGACCTCCTCCTCCCGGCGTCCCTCGCCCGGGTGCAGATCGAGGTGCAGCCGGTTCTTGACCGTCTTCGCCTCCGGTGCCCGCTGGAACAGCAGCCGCCGCCCCAGCCCGGTCCCGCTCTCCTCCTCGAACGGGTCCTCCGGGTGCCGCACGGCGACCAGGTCCCGGAAGGCGCGGCGGCCGTGGAACTCGACCGTGGCCTCCTCCGGCAGGGCGCCGAAGCCGAGCAGCTTTCCGATGAGGGCGCTGTTGTCCTCGACCTCGTACCGCAGGGCGGCGGCCCAGAAGTCGGCCTGCTGGTGCGGGTCGCTGGCGTCGATGACGAGTTTCCAGTGCACGGGAGTGGGCGATGAGGGTGTCTGCGTCATGTAACCACTTATACTGGTTAGGTGAGTGGACGCACAGGGGAAACGCCGGATCGAACGCCCGGCCTGACGCTGGTCTCGGGCCAGGGCAAGGCCTACCGCTTCGACCCCGGCACCCTGTGCCTGGAGCTGACGACGACGGGCGGTCCCGGGGCCTTCGCCCGCTGGGAAGTGCTGCACGAACCCTCTGACCTGGTCACCTGGGCGGAGCGCAGCCGGCTGCCGGACGGCCTGGACCTCACCGTCTCCGCCGGGGAACTGAAGCGGGCACGCACCCTGCGCGACGCCGTGTTCCTGCTCGCGGCCGACCGCGCTCACGGCCGCCCCCTGCAAGCCGCCCACCTGGACCTCGTCAACGCCGCCGCGGCCGAGCCCCCGCTGATCGCCCGCATCGAGCCCGACGGCACCCGCGCCTGGGCCCCGGGCGCCACCGGCACCCACCTGCTCGCGACCGTCGCCCGTGACGCGATCGACCTGTTCACCGGTCCCTACGCCGACCGCGTCCGCGAGTGCGGCGCCCACAACTGCTACCTGCTCTTCGTCGACACCTCCCGCCCGGGCCGCCGCCGCTGGTGCGCGATGGAGCACTGCGGAAACCGTGAGAAGGCCCGGGTGCACCGGGCCCGCCACACCCCTGCGAAGCCGTAGCCTGCGAGCCCTCCGCCGCGCGGGTGTCGTACGCGGTCCGGGCCTGGTGACCGACCCCGTCGATCTCCCGGCGCGGCTCGGTGAAGCGCAGCCGCCGGTTCTCCAGCAGCGCGAATGACCAGCAGCGATTCCCACCGACCTCACTTGCGTAACCGTCCCTTACCGGAGGAGGGTTGATTCATGGGCACCCGTGCGTGGGCGCTGCTGCTCGTTCTGTGCGGAACGATCTTCCTCGAAGGCACCGACGTCGCGATGATGTCGGTGGCGCTCCCGGCCGTCCGCGCCGATCTGGGCCTTGCCACCGGCACCGCGGCCTGGGTGATGAGCGCCTATGTGCTCGGCTACGCCGGCTTCACGCTGCTGGGCGGGCGGGCCGCCGACCTGCTCGGGCGGCGGCGGATGTTCCTGCTGTGGCTGACCGTCTTCCTCGCCTTCTCGGGGCTCGGCGGCTTCGCGACGGACGGCTGGATGCTGATCGTCGCCCGGTTCGTCACCGGCCTCGCCGCCGCGTTCATGACCCCGGCCGCGCTCTCCCTGATCACCACGACGTACGAGGAGGGCCCGAAGCGCAACAAGGCCCTGCTGGTCTTCGCCGGGACGGGCGCGGCCGGCTTCTCGCTCGGCCTGGTGGTCGGCGGTCTGCTCACCGACATCGGCTGGCGCTGGGTGTTCTTCGCCCCCGTGCTGCTGGCCGCCGCCCTGCTCGTCGCGGCCGTACGCCTGATCCCCCGGAGCGACGCCCCGCGGAACCGCCGCCGCACCTTCGATCTGCCCGGCGCGATCACCGCCGCCGGCGCCATGCTGCTGGCCGCCTACACCGTCGTACGCCTGGAACACGGCCTGCACGACTGGCCGCTCACCCTGGCCTCGGGCCTCGCGGCCGTGCTCGTGTGCGGGGTCTTCGTGGCGGTCGAACGCCGCTGCCCCGATCCGCTCGTCCGGCTCGGCCTGCTGCGCCGGGGCCCGGTCGTGCGCGCCGACCTGGGGGCGCTGCTCTTCCTCGGCGCCTTCTTCGGCTTCCAGTTCGTCGTCACGCTCTACCTGCAGGAACTGCGCGGCTGGTCGTCCTTGCAGACGGCGGTGGCCCTGATCGCCATGGGCACCGACGCCGTCCTCGCGCCGACGCTCACGCCCCGACTGGTCACCCGCTTCGGCAACGCAAGGGTGATCGTCGGCGGTTTCCTCCTGGCCGTGGCCGCGTACGCGCTGTTCCTGCCGGTCGGCATGGACTGGTCCTACGCCATGATGTTCCCGACCCTGCTCCTGTCCGGCTTCGCGTTCGCCCTGGCCTACGGGCCGCTGACGATCGCGGCGACGGACGGGGTGGCCGGGCCGGAGCAGGGCCTGGCCGGCGGGCTGCTGACCACCGCCACCCAGTTCGGCGCGGCGATCGGCATCTCGGCGGTGACCGCGGTCTACGGCCTGGCGTCCACCGGGTCCGGCCCCGAGGCCACGCTCTCGGCGTTCCGCTCGGCGCTCTTCGTGCCGGTCGTCCTGGTGGTGCTGGGCACGCTGATCTCGTTGGTGAGCGTCCGGGAGGCCCGGCGGGCGGCGCGCAAGGCGTCCCAGGTGAGCAGCGTCAAAGCCAGCCACACCAATGCGAATCCGGCCCAGCGCTCCGGCGGCATCTCCTCGTGGAAGTAGAGGATGCCGAGCAGGAACTGGATGACGGGCGTCGAGTATTGCAGCAGGCCGATGGTGGACAGGGGCACGCGGATGGCGGCCGCGCCGAAGCAGACCAGGGGGAGCGCGGTGACGATGCCGGCCGAGGCGAGCAGCGCCGCGTGCCCCGCGCCCTCGCCGGTGAAGGTGGAGTCGCCCTGCGCGGAGAGCCACGCCAGGAAGGCCAGCGCGGGCAGGAACTGGATCGCGGTCTCGGCGGCCAGCGACTCGATGCCGCCGAGGCCCACCTTCTTCTTCACCAGCCCGTAGGTGGCGAAGGAGAACGCGAGGCAGAGGGAGATCCACGGGGGCTGGCCGTAGCCGATGGTCAGCACGACGACCGCGACGCAGCCGGTCCCGACCGCCGCCCACTGGACCGGACGCAGCCGCTCCTTCAGCAGCAGCACGCCTATCGCGATGGTGACCAGCGGGTTGATGAAGTACCCGAGCGAGGCCTCGACCACGTGCCCGGAGTTCACGGCCCAGATGTACAGGCCCCAGTTGACGGTGATGACCGCCGCGGCGACCGTGATCAGCGCCAGCTTGCGGGGCTGCCGCAGCAGCTCTCCGGCCCAGGCCCAGCGGCGCAGCACGAGCAGAGCGGCGCCCACGAAGACCAGCGACCACACCATCCGGTGGGCCAGGATCTCCACCGCACCGGCCGGCTTCAGCAGGGGCCAGAACAGGGGGACGAGCCCCCACATCCCGTAGGCCGCGAAGCCGTTCAGCAGTCCTATGTGCCGCTCACCCCTCGGCTTGCCGGTCACGGGCCCCTCCTTCGCGCCTTGCGTGTGTCCGCGTGCACGACGGTAACGCCGAGCGCCCCCGGCTGTCATGCCCGTATCGGCATACGGTCATGACAGTCCGGGGGTGTGGCCCTCCAGGGCCCGGCGGGGAGTTCAGCCCTTGAGTGCGGCGGCGATGGCCTCGGTGAACGGGGTGGTCGGGCGGCCGGTCAGACGGGACAGGTCGCCGCTGGAGACGACCAGCTCGCCCTTCTCGATGGAGGCGTCGACGCCCGCGAGGATCTGGGCGAACGGCTCCGGCAGCCCGGCACCGGTCAGGATGCCGACCAGGGCCTCGGGGGAGACGGCGTTGTAGGTGATCTCCTTGCCGGTCTGCCGGCTCAGCTCGGCCGCGTACTCGGCGAAGCTCCAGGGGGTGTCGCCGCCCAGCTCGTACGTCTTGTTCTCGTGCCCCTCACCGGTCAGCACGGCGACGGCGGCAGCGGCGTAGTCGGCGCGGGAGGCGGAGGAGACCTTGCCCTCACCGGCGGCGGCGACGACCGCGTTGTGCTCCAGCACGGGGGCGAGGTTCTCGGTGTAGTTCTCGTGGTACCAGCCGTTGCGCAGCAGCGCGTAGGGCACGCCGGAGTCCAGCAGGATCTCCTCGGTGCCGCGGTGGTCGTCGGCGAGCGCGGCGGTCAGGCTGCCGGGGGCGCTGGTGTAGGCGAGCAGGGCGACACCGGCCGCCTTGGCGGCGTCGATGACGACCTTGTGCTGCTGCACCCGGCCCTTGTCGAACTCGTTGCCGGAGACCAGCAGCACCTTGTCACCGGCGGAGAAGAGGCCGTCGAAGGAGGTGGGGGTGTTGTAGTCGGCGAGGGCGATCTTCACACCGCGGTCCGCGAAGTCGGCGGCCTTCTCCGCGGTGCGCACGACCGCGGTGATCTGCTCGGCGGGGACCTTCTCCAGCAGCTGCTCCACGACGTGACGGCCGAGGTGTCCGGTGGCTCCGGTGACGACGATGCTCATGGTGAGGACTCTCCTTGTGGGGTGCGTTGGCACTAACCCTAGAGGATGCGCTAACTCTTGGAAAGTACCCACTTTGAAGTAAGGTACTGGCATGGCAGTAAGTGAGAGCGAGGCCATGTGCCCGCACCGCCTGGTCCTGGAGCACGTCACCAGCCGCTGGGGCGTGCTCGTCCTGATCGAGCTCCTGGACCGCCCGTACCGGTTCAGTGAGCTGCGCCGGGCGATCAGCGGAACGGGCCGCGGCGTCAGCGAGAAGATGCTCACGCAGACCCTCCAGACCCTGGAGCGCGACGGGCTCGTCCACCGCGACGCCAAGCCCGTCATCCCGCCGCGCGTCGACTACTCCCTCACCGGCCTGGGCCGCGAGGCAGCCGAGCAGGTACGGGGACTGGCGGCATGGACGCACCAGCGCATGGGCGAGGTGGAGCAGGCCCGCCAGGCGTACGACGAGGCCCGGGCCGCGTCCTAGCGGTCCCGGGCCTCGCTGCTGCTCAAGCCGTGGTCGGGGTCAGCCCACGACCGTCCAGGTGTCGCCGCCCGCCAGCAGCGCGTCCAGGTCGCCCTTGCCGTGCTGCTCGATCGCCTGGTCGAGCTGGTCGGCCATCTGCGTGTCGTAGACGGGCCGGTCGACCGAGCGCAGGACACCGATCGGCGTGTGGTGCAGGGTGTCCGGGTCGGCCAGGCGGGACAGCGCGAACGCCGTGGTGGGGGACGGGGAGTGCGCGTCGTGGACGAGCACCTGGTCCTCGTTGTCCGGCGTCACGGCGACCACCTTCAGGTCACCGGTCAGCGGGTCCCGCACGACACCCTTGGCCTGGTCGGCGCCGAAGCGGATCGGCTGGCCGTGCTCCAGGCGGATCACGGCCTCCTCGGCCTGCTGCTTGTCCTTCAGAGCGTCGAAGGCCCCGTCGTTGAAGATGTTGCAGTTCTGGTAGATCTCGATCAGGGCGGTGCCCTGGTGGGCGGCGGCCTGGCGCAGCACCTCGGTCAGGTGCTTGCGGTCGGAGTCCACCGTCCGTGCCACGAACGACGCCTCCGCGCCGATCGCCAGCGACACCGGGTTGAACGGCGCGTCCAGCGAGCCCATCGGCGTCGACTTCGTGATCTTCCCGACCTCGGAGGTGGGGGAGTACTGGCCCTTGGTCAGGCCGTAGATCCGGTTGTTGAACAGCAGGATCTTGAGATTGACGTTGCGGCGCAGCGCGTGGATCAGGTGGTTGCCGCCGATGGACAGCGCGTCGCCGTCGCCGGTGACGACCCAGACGGACAGGTCGCGGCGGGAGCTGGCCAGACCCGTGGCGATGGCGGGGGCGCGGCCGTGGATGGAGTGCATCCCGTAGGTGTTCATGTAGTACGGGAACCGCGAGGAGCAGCCGATGCCCGAGACGAAGACGATGTTCTCCTTCGCCAGCCCCAGCTCGGGCATGAAGCCCTGCACCGCCGCGAGAATGGCGTAGTCGCCACAGCCGGGGCACCAGCGCACTTCCTGGTCGGACTTGAAGTCCTTCATCGACTGCCTGCCCTCGGCCTTGGGGACGAGGGAAAGCGCCTCGATGGTGCCCGTGCCGTGCGAGGACGTATCAGCCATCGATGGCCTCCTTCAGAGCCGCGGCGAGCTGCTCCGCCTTGAACGGCATGCCGTTGACCTGGTTGTACGAGTGGGCGTCGACCAGGTACTTCGCCCGGATGAGCGTGGCGAGCTGCCCGAGGTTCATCTCGGGGATCACCACCTTGTCGTAACGCTCCAGCACGGAGCCCAGATTTCGCGGGAAGGGGTTGAGGTGGCGCAGATGCGCCTGCGCGACGGACTCGCCGGCTCTGCGCAGCCGCCGCACCGCCGCCGTGATCGGCCCGTACGTCGAGCCCCAGCCCAGCACCAGCGTCCGCGCCTCGTGCGGGTCGTCCACCTCGACGTCCGGGACGTCGATGCCGTCGATCTTGGCCTGGCGCGTGCGGACCATGAAGTCGTGGTTGGCCGGGTCGTAGGAGATGTTGCCCGAGCCGTCCTGCTTCTCGATGCCGCCGATGCGGTGCTCCAGACCCGGCGTGCCCGGGATCGCCCACGGCCGGGCCAGCGTCTGCGGGTCACGCTTGTAGGGCCAGAACACCTCGGTGCCGTCGTCGAGCGTGTGGTTCGGGCCCTGCGCGAACTGCACCCGCAGGTCGGGCAGTTCTTCGAGGTCCGGGATCCGCCAGGGCTCGGAGCCGTTGGCCAGGTACCCGTCGGACAGCAGGAAGACGGGTGTGCGGTACGTCAGGGCGATGCGGGCGGCTTCCAGGGCGGCGTCGAAGCAGTCCGCCGGGGTGCGCGGTGCGACCACCGGGACCGGTGCCTCGCCGTTGCGCCCGTACATCGCCTGCAGCAGGTCCGCCTGCTCGGTCTTGGTCGGCAGACCGGTGGAGGGGCCGCCGCGCTGGATGTCCACGATCAGCAGCGGCAGCTCCAGGGAGACCGCCAGGCCGATCGTCTCGGACTTCAGTGCCACACCCGGGCCGGACGTCGTCGTGACCGCCAGGGATCCGCCGAAGGCGGCTCCCAGCGCCGCGCCGATCCCGGCGATCTCGTCCTCCGCCTGGAAGGTGCGCACTCCGAAGTTCTTGTGCCGGCTCAGCTCGTGCAGGATGTCCGACGCCGGAGTGATCGGGTACGACCCCAGATACAGCGGCAGATCCGCCTGCCGCGAGGCGGCGATCAGCCCGT
>NZ_JBEZYZ010000023.1:0-81434 GCF_040638895.1 Streptomyces sp. NPDC024017
ATGTCCCGCGAACTGACCGGAGAATCTGCACCAACCTGGCGAATCGAAACGGACATCCCGCTCACTACAACATGAACGCTGATCAGATGCTCTCTAAGAGCGGCTAACACAATGAGTCGAGGTGGTGGAAGTCCGGCTGTTGTCACGAAGGCAACCCTCGGGTGCCCTTGCGGACCGCACCTTCGAACTCCGCGGTCGACAGGTTCTTCGCGCCTGTAAAATCTGCGCCACTCAGGTCCGCTCCGGTGAAGTCCGCGTCGCGGAGATCGACCTGCCTCAAGTCCGCTCCGCGCAGGATGGCGTGGGGCAGGCTGGCACGGACGAGACTGGCCCGCTGCAGACGGGCATCCTCCAATACAGCTCTTGTCAGGTCCGTTTCGTCGAAGTGCGCCCCCGCCGCCTGGATCCGCCTCAGGTTGGCGCGCTTGAGGTGCGACCGATTCAGGTCGGCATCAGTCAGATCGGCGTCCGCCAACTCAGCCTGGTTCAGAGCTGCTTCCTGCAGAATTGTGCGCGCCATGACCGCCCCGGCCAGATGGGCATGTTCCAAGTCCGCGCTGCGCAGGTCTGCGTCGCTGAAGTCGGCGTCATGGAAATTGATACCGATCACGCGTTGGCGGGCCCGGTCCCACATCCCCATGTAGCCCAGGTTGCGGAGGCGGACGTTGCGCAGGTTGAAGTCGCCGGGGCCGTCACGCGTGGGATCCCGGTTGGCCAGTACCGTCATGGCTGCCTGGACGTCCGCGGCCGGGCGGGCATCGGCTGAGCCGCCCACCTGTCCGTGAGTGTGCTCACGGACGTAGGCCGTCAGCAGGGTGACGACGGTGGGGTGATCGTGCGGCGAATCTCGCATGAGGCGCTCCAGGCCGTAGATGCCGCCGAGGCGGACGTCCACGGCCGACGAGGAGAGGTTGCCGATTGCTGCATTGAACCGACCGGTGACCTGCCCACGCTCGGCGATCCGCAACTGTTCGCCGGACTGCGCGACCGAAACCCAGGTGAACAGCAAGGCGGCAAGAGCTGCGATTCCCGGTAGCGATGCCGCGGCCAGCGCCGCCCATTGCAGGCGGTTTCCCTCCGTACGGTCGCCCGTGCGAGGACATCTTGCCCGCCTTTGGCTTCCGTGACGTGCGCCGCGGTGAGAGATTCGGCGCAGCTGCGCCAGGGTGCTCAGCCTGGTCATACGGGCCATGGAACCCCGAAACCGGGGAGGATCGGCGTTCTGGCAGCGCGGCGGACGACAGCTTCGGGCGAACGGCCGAATTCTCACCCAGATCCGCTAACACAGTGAGCGGATCTGGCGCAGGGTGATCAGGCAGCAGGCGAGGTTGAGGAAGGCTACGTGGATTTCAGCCCTGCGTTCCCAGCGCACACGCAGGAGCTCAGTCGACACGTCACCGGACGTGTGCAGCGCCGTCAGCGCGCTGCGGCCGATCAGCGCGTGAGCAGGCGGGCCGATGTGCTTGCTCCGCCGACGCAGACCAGGACGGCGCAGACGCCTGCCGCGTGGCGTTTGAGCAGGGCGCGGCGGAGGCTGGCGTAGCGGGCTTCGTACTCCCGCCGCAGTTGGCCGGCTCGCAAGGCCGTGGTGAGCAGCAGGTCGCAGGTGACGTCGAGGCGTCGGCGGACGTAGTGGCCGGTGAGTTCCTCTGCCTGGGCGGTGGTCAGCCACGGCATCCGCGCGCAGAGATCCTCCGCCTCACGCTGCGCCTGGTCGTGATGCGCCTGGGCGAGGAGGTAACCCTCGGCCTCGTCGGCCAGCCCACTGTCCCGTTCTCCAGCCGGTGCCGGGCGTCGGCCGCGGATCACGGCCGTTCGCCCTTGTGCCCTTCCGCGTCCACGGCATCGCGTCGTCCGGTGTTCTCGGCTTCATCCAGTTGGGCCACATCGGGGTGGCGCAAGTCGAAGGCCGGGGATTCGGAGCGGATGCGCGGCAGCGTGACGAAGTTGTGCCGCGGGGGCGGACACGAGGTCGCCCACTCCAGGGAACGCCCGTATCCCCAAGGGTCGTCGACCTCGACCTTCTCGCCCTTCTGAGCGGTCCGCCACACGTTGTAGAGGAAGGGCAGGGTCGACAGACCGAGCAGGAACGCGCCGATCGAGGAGACGGTGTTGAGGGCGGTGAAACCGTCGGCGGCCAGATAGTCGGCGTAGCGGCGGGGCATGCCCTCGGCGCCGAGCCAGTGCTGCACCAGGAACGTGGTGTGGAAGCCGACGAACAGCGTCCAGAAGTGGATCTTCTCCAGACGCTCGTCGAGCATCGTGCCGGTCATCTTCGGCCACCAGAAGCTGAATCCGCCGAACATCGCGAACACGATGGTGCCGAACAGCACGTAATGGAAGTGGGCGACCACGAAGTAGCTGTCGGTGACGTGCCAGTCGAGCGGCGGAGAGCCCAGGATGACGCCGGTCAGACCGCCGAAGAGGAAGGTGACCAGGAAGCCGACCGCCCAGAGCATGGGTGGCTCGAACGAGAGCGAACCCCGCCACATCGTGCCGATCCAGTTGAAGAACTTCACGCCGGTCGGCACGGCGATCAGATACGTCATGAAGGAGAAGAACGGCAGCAGCACCGCACCGGTGGCGAACATGTGGTGCGCCCACACCGTCACCGACAGCCCGGCGATAGCGACGGTGGCGCCGATCAGCCCGGTATAGCCGAAGATCGGCTTACGCGCGAACACTGGGATGATCTCGGTGATCACCCCGAAGAACGGCAGCGCCAGGATGTACACCTCGGGGTGGCCGAAGAACCAGAACAAGTGCTGCCACAGGACCGCGCCCCCGTTCTCCGGGTTGAACACCTGCGCGCCGAAACGGCGGTCCGCCTCCAGCACCAGCAGCGCGGCGGCCAGGACCGGGAAGGCCAGCAGCACCAGCACCGAGGTGAGCAGCACGTTCCAGGTGAAGATCGACATCCGGAACATCGTCATGCCCGGCGCGCGCATGCAGATGATGGTGGTGATGAAATTGACCGAGCCGAGAATGGTGCCGAACCCCGACAGTGCCAGCCCCATGATCCACAAATCCCCGCCGACCTGAGGGGTGCGCTCCCCACCGCTGAGTGGGGTGTAGGCGGTCCAGCCAAAGTCGGCCGAGCCCTGCGGGGTGAGGAAACTGGCGAGCACGATCAGGCCGCCGAAGAGGAACAGCCAGTACGAGAACATGTTCAGGCGCGGGAACGCCACATCGGGTGAGCCGATCTGCAGCGGCATGACCGCGTTGGCGAAGCCGGCGAAGGTGGGCGTCGCGAACAGTAGCAGCATGATCGTGCCATGCATCGTGAACGCCTGGTTGTACTGCTCGCTAGAGACGATCTGCAGCCCCGGCCGGGCCAGCTCCGCCCGGATGACCATCGCCAGCGCCCCGGCGACCAGGAAGAAGCCGAACGACGTGATCAGATACAAGTGACCGATCTTCTTGTGATCCGTGGTCGTCAGCCAGGAAACAATCACCTTCCCCCTGCCGCGGCGCTCCACCGCTGCTACGGGCGAAGTCGGCTCAGTGTGTGTCGCCATCAGTCCTCGATCGGCAGCAAGGGTGCACGGACGGAGAAAGGCAGGATGCATCCAGCCGGGAGGAAACTAGCCCCCGCGATGTGTCACCACAGCCTGGCACTGAGCCGAGTGGTCGAAGGAGCCATCCATTCGAGCGGCGCCTGGCAGCGCGGGCGGAACGCGCCAGAAACCCGCGCACACCACGACGGCAAAAGGTGAAACACGCTACGCGTCCTACCGACCCTCACACCGCGGCGAGCACCAAACCTGCGAAGTGCCCATAAGCCGACCGTGCGCGGCGTGGTCCGAAGGGCCGCCCGCAACGTCCGCACTGCCCCGCCCCCGGCCGATCCGCCGGCGGATTGACCAGTCCAACGCCGGAGCTGTTCACCGCGTCACGGCCAGCGCGCGGGCGTTCACATTCTGCGTCCTGGTCCTGGCGGGGCCCGGCCAGGCGCAGATGTGCTCACCCGCGCCCAGTTCGGGGCGGCTTCAACGGCCATGCCGGGCCTGCCCCGTGCCGCGGTGTGTGGGCGGGGGTGTCTAGTGCCGCGTCAGAGAATCTTTGCCCCCGCTGACGCGACGCACCGTTCGGATGCCGCGATCTGCTGCGCGTTAACCTGAGGCCATAACAGAGCACGGAGTGACCCGTGGGCCGTCTTCGGGGAACGGCGCTGTGGTGGAGGAGCGGGATGCAGGCACTGACACTTGGTCCCACGAACCATGGGCGGGTCGTGCTCTTCGCGGCTGGAGCGGGCGGCGATCCGGAGCGTTACCGGCCCCTCCTAGAGCACCTGGCAGCCCATGGCTGCCAGGTCATCGCGCCTTACTTCGAGCGCCTTGCCGTGCGGGAGGCGACCACCGCTGAGCTGCTTGCACGCCCGGTCGGGCTGGTCGAGGCGCTCCACCGGTGGGCGTCTCCGGACGCGGCTGTTGCGGTGGTCGGCCACTCGATCGGTGGATGGGCCGGCCTCTGTCTCGCCGGTGCGACGCCTTGGGGGCGGGACGGCAAGCCGCTGGATGTCCCACGCGAGCCACGCGTCGGCCGTCTCGTCTTGTACACGCCCGCTGCCGGCTGGTTCGCCGCTCCGGGCGCCTTGGACGCGGTGACAGCGCCGATGCTCGTCTATGCGGGAGAGAGGGACACCGTTACGCCCGTCGAGCAGTCCATCCGCTTGAAGAGCGCGCCAGCCCAGGTCGACCTTCGCATCGTGCCGGGGGCTGGTCACTTCAGCTTCATGAATACGCCTCCGCCGGGCACGGTCGAAGACGAGGGCTTCGACCGTGCTCAGTTCCTCACCGGCCTTGCGCAAGCGACCACGGAGTTTGCCATCGCGTCCTGAGGTGACATGACGCGCCGTTCGGACGCTGGTCCGGACGGCGCGGTGTCGCCAGGCTGTGCGGGTGACAGAACCGGTACGGGTCCGCGAGATCGATGGCGACGAGGGGCAGCGCCTGTTGCGGATCATCCGCAGAGGCACGGGGTCGGTGGTGACCTGGCGGCGTGCGCAGTGTGATCGGGTTCATCGTGGGACCGGGGATCTGCGGTAACGAGGAAGCCAGGAAGAACATCCGGAAGTTCTACGAGGGAGTGGCTGTGGCGGGCGCGGCCTGTGAAGCGATCACGGTGAATGCCTGCTTGCCCCCAGCTCGGACCAATGGTCCGAGCTGGGGGCATCGGGGTGTGGCTGACCACCCTGCGCGACTTAACTGGCTCTAACAAAAGCGGGTTGATCATGTAACTGTCGGCTTGATCGTTCGTTGATGTGGGCATGGGGAAGCGTCAGTCGCGGCCGTGGATCGTGTCGGACGAACTGTGGTCGCTCATCGAGCCGTTGCTGCCCGAGCCACCGCCGAAGCAGGTGGAGGGGCGGCCGCGAGTGCCCGACCGTCAGGCCTTGTGCGGCATCCTGTTCGTGCTGCACACCGGCATCCAGTGGGAGTACCTGCCCCAGGAGCTCGGCTTCGGCTCGGGCATGACCTGCTGGCGTCGCCTGGCGGCCTGGAACGAGGCAGGTGTCTGGGACCAGCTGCACCAGCTGCTGCTGAACAAGCTGCGGTCGAAGAACCAGCTGGACTGGTCGCGGGCGGTGATCGACTCCTCCCACGTCCGGGCCGCACGTAGGGGCCCAAAAGCGGGCCGAGCCCGGTCGACCGCGCTCGGCCGGGCAGCAAGCACCACATCATCACCGACGGTCAAGGCATGCCGCTCGCGGTGTCACTGACCGGCGGAAACCGCAACGACGTCACACAGTTGCTGCCGCTGCTGGTCAAGATCCCCGCCGTGGCGGGAGCCGTTGGCCGGCCGCGTCGGCGGCCCGACATGCTTTTCGCGGACCGCGGCTACGACCACGACAAGTACCGCCTGCTCCTGCGGCAGCGCGGAATCCGGCCCGCGATCGCCGAGCGGGGACAACCGCACGGCACCGGCCTGGGCACTTTCCGCTGGGTCGTCGAGCGGACCATCTCCTGGCTGCACGGCTTCCGCCGCCTGCGCATCCGCTGGGAACGACGCGACGACATCCACGAGGCCTTCCTCGGACTCGCCGTCTGCCTGATCATCCACCGGCACGTCCAGAGGCTTTGTTAGGGCCAGTTAGCCGCGCGCTCGACCGGACCCTGGGCCTGCCATCCACGGCGGGAGCGAACGCGTTCGACATGGATGTCACGGTATCCATCCGATCCTACATGTAGACCGGTATGCCTGCGAACGGGTGGACCGAGAACCAGCGCTCTGCCTGGCACGCCGCTTGGAAGGCCTGGGTCGATGCTGCCCGTGACGTTCAGGCGGCGATCAGCGACTACGCGGTCGAGCAGGGCTGTGCACGGCGCCAGGTCGAGGCGGACGTGAAGGAAGCGGCGATCCATCCGCGGCCGACCACCTGATCTACTCTCGCGGCCAATTCTCCAGGCCCTGGTTTCGCCTGCCAAAGGATTGAGACGACGCCGCGCCGAGTGCGTATCGGTTGACAAGGAGACCGTAGGCACAGCTCTGCGGCCCAGCTCACCAACAGACGATATCGACCCGATCTCCCGCGTTGACCGGCCAGTTCAGCAGATCACTGGTCTGCCGGCACGGATTCCATGCAGCACTGGGCGGGCCGTGGTGGCGCCCCGCCCCGGACCTGGTTGGTCGAGGAGGACTACCGATGGGATGCGACGAGGCCGAACCGATCCGGGCCCTCCACTGGGGGCGCGAGCCCGCGCAAGAAATCCAGGATTCGTTTCAGGCAGTTCTGAACGCCCTGGATGCCGCTCGCGCCGATCTTTACGCAGTGGAGGAGCACCAACCGTCCGGAAGCCCGCTACCGTCCTTGGACCACCCCAGCGCAACAGCCGGATATGGTAGCTCCACTCATCCCGACCCGTCCCTGTCGCCACCGCACCCACGGACGCAGGGCGTGGGGTCCCGGCCCGAACTGGTTCCGGTCAGTCCGGAAGGCCTCCTACCGTCTGCCGACCCGCCTCAACCCGCTCGGGGCCGACCAGCCGCCGAGAACGCCGTGGTCGAGCCGCTGTGGTCACGCGGTGTGCGGCAGGAGGCGGTCACGCCCCCCGGCGCGGTCGCACCACCGGAGACGGGACAGCCACCCACTGCGAGCGGCGGGGGTCCAGCGCAGGCCGAACCGCCAGCAGCTTTCCCCCCGCCCCCAGGCGCTCTACAGGAATGTGCGCGCCGAAGGACCGACCCAACGGAGGACTCCCCCTATCAATCGCAGGCCGCGCAGCCGAGCCGCTTCGTCGCCCCGCCCTCCCAGACGCCACTGCGGCCAGAACCGGTCCGCCCGCCTGAGCCGAGGGCAAGCCAAGGACATCGGCGCTTCACCGACCGACGACACAGCCGGCTCGCCGGAGTCTTCGGTCTGGGCGCCGTGAGTGGCTTGGTCCTTGCCTCATGGCTGCTCAGCAACGGCGACTCCGCACCGGCGCCGCCTGCGTCCTTGGAGCAACCGGACCGGCCACTGCCTGAGAATCCGGCACCTGCAGTACCGTCCCCACCGACCGGGCAACCGAACCGGCCGACTCCCGGCAACGCCTCGCTTCCCGAGATCCCGGGCACCGGGCTACTGCGCCAAGGCGACACCGGCCACGGTGTTTACGAGTTGCAGGTGCGTCTGCTCCAGATCCCTCACATCTATGACGGCGGCGCCCTCAACGGCCGTTTCGACACGGAGGTCCGGCAGGCAGTGGGCCGATTCCAGAACGCGTACGGCATCCATGGAGACGAGACCGGCGTCTACGGGGACAACACTCGACACGCCCTCATGTTGCGGACGAAATAGTCGTCAACAGCCACATGCCGCCGCGGCACGTGTACGCATGACGGTCCGTATCGAGGGAGGGCAGTTCCGGCGTCCTTCTGGGGGGCCGGAGCCGAGCGACACGATGGAGCTCGCGACCTTAGACTGCCGCGGCAGCGCCTATTGGCTCTAACAAAAGCGGGTTGATCATGTAACTGTCGGCTTGATCGCTCGTTGATGAGGGCATGGGGAAGCGTCAGTCGCGGCCGTGGATCGTGTCGGACGAACTGTGGTCGCTCATCGAGCCGTTGCTGCCCGAACCACCACCAAAGCAGGTCGAGGGTAGACCTCGAGTTCCTGACCGGCAGGCTTTGTGCGGCATCCTCTTCGTGCTGCACACCGGCATCCAATGGGAGTACCTGCCCCAGGAGCTCGGCTTCGGCTCGGGCATGACCTGCTGGCGACGCCTGGCCGCCTGGAACGAGGCGGGGGTTTGGGGCCAACTGCACCAGCTGCTGCTGAATGAGCTCCGGTCGAAGAACCAGCTGGACTGGTCTCGGGCGGTGATCGACTCCTCCCACGTCCGGGCCGCTCGGCGTGGCCCAAAAGCGGGCCCAGCCCGGTCGACCGCGCACGGCCGGGCAGCAAGCACCACATCATCACCGACGGCCAGGGCATCCCGCTCGCGGTGTCGCTGACCGGCGGCAACCGCAACGACGTCACCCAACTCCTGCCCCTGCTCGACAAGATCCCTGCCGTTGCCGGTGTTGTCGGGCGACCGCGGCGGCGGCCCGACATGCTCTTCGCGGACCGCGGCTACGACCACGACAAGTACCGCCGGCTCCTTCGACAGCGCGGGATCCGCCCCGCGATCGCCCAGCGGGGACAACCGCACGGCACTGGCCTGGGCACCTTCCGCTGGGTCGTCGAGCGGACAATCTCCTGGCTGCACGGCTTCCGCCGCCTACGAATCCGCTGGGAACGACGCGACGACATTCACGAGGCCTTCCTCGGACTCGCCGTATGTTTGATCACCCACCGGCACGTCCAGAGGCTTTGGTAGGGCCAGTTAACGACGCCTGTTGCTGCCATCGGTTCTCTCTCGTCCCTCGGTCATAGGACCGAGAACCCTCCTGACAAGGCCACGATCAACAGAGAACAGCGTGAGTGACCGGATAGCCCAAAGGCCCCTATTGCGCCATCAGCGGCATGTCACTCACCTTCAGTGCTCTGCCATGGCCTGACCGACTTGCCGTACGGCAGGACGCGTGGGTTTGTTCATGAGAACGGGCTCTGGTCCACTTGTTGTGACCTATGACAGAGCGTCACGACTTTCGGTGAGTGGACAGCATCGAGCGTGACGTGAACGGGTGCCATGATCGTGCCTTGGCGAATGAGGTGGTGACGGGGGAGGGCGAGTGGAGCGCTACACAGCCGATCAGCTTCGGGTGATTGCGTTCGAGGAGCACGTGCGGGCCCGTCCGGCCATGTACTTCCGTGTCGAGCGGGACAGCGCGGAGCTGCCGACGGAGGTGCTTCAGCGGGTGGTGTGGGACGCGATGCACCACCGTGACGGCACGCATGGGCAGGTCAGCGTCGAGATCACATCCGACCTCAGCTTCACGGTGGAGGACGAGCGAACGCACAGCGCCGACGAGTGGGGAAGGCCCCTTCCTGGGTTCTATGGATCGCTGCTCGACAAGGACCGGTGGGCTCCTGCAGCAGCCGCCGCGCTCAGCGTCCGCACGGTCATCGAGGTCTGGCTGGACGGCCAGGGATACCGCCAGGAGCTGGCCGGGGCGGTTCCCGCTGATCTCTGGGAGGAGTGCCCCGCGCCCAGGCCGTACGGAACGAGGACCACGTTCCACCTCGACCCCTCGTATGTCGGCCCGGGCGAGGCCATCGCCTGGGCACTGCGGCCAGAGGAACTTCAGGAAGAGGGATGCCAGGCACACCCCTCATCTTCGACGTTCCCGATTCACGATCTGCGCCGAGGGGCCGACGGCTCAGCGGGCGAGTAGGACCCGTTTCCGTAGCAGGTCGAAGCCGGCGCGACCGTACATCTGGCGCTTGAGCATCTTGATCCGGTTGACATGCCCTTCGACGACACCAGAGTCCCAAGGGTGTGAGAGGCCAGCGACAGTAGCGTCGATGTCGCGTTTGAGGTGCTGGGCGAATCGCTGGAGGCTGGGCAGGTCGACGGTGGTGGCGGCTTCGATCCATGCCGGTACTGGTGGCCTTGCAGCTGCGTGAGCATGTGGGCGAAGGAGCGCACGTGCTCGGCGAGTGCCTCCAGTTCGGGGCAGTTGGCCAGTACGGCCTTGAGCTGGAGTCGATCGTTCTCGGCCAAGGCGTCGGGGTGGGTGAGAATCCAGCGGGTGACGGCGCGGGCCGATGGCGGCCGGGGTCCGACCGGCTGGGGCTTACCGCGTAGGTTTCGGCTGACATAGGCGCGGACGTTGCCGTAGCCGTCCGGGTAGCCCTGTGCCTTGATCTCCTCCCATAGTTTCCAGGCGTTGGTGCAGCCTTCCTGCCATCGCTGGTCGAGGTGGGGCTTGTAGGCGTCGAGCTTGGTGGGGCGGCTTTGCCACTGGCCGGTGAACAGTTGCTCCGGTTCGGTGGCGCGGGAGAAGCGGAGAACGGTGTTGAGGCCCATGCCGAGCTGTCGTGCGATGGACCGCTTGCTGTGCCCGGCGGCCAGGAGCGCGTGGACAGTGGCGTGCTTGGCGCGGGTGCGTTCGGCAAACCGATGACCAGTCGGCCACGGCGATGACGCGGTCGTCTCCGGCGCCTGTTGTGGCTCTTCCGGCGGCGCCGGTACAGAGCGCAGGCAGCCGCGGTGTCGGTAGACGCACTTCTCGGCGGCTTCGCCGAGGTTGTGCCAGAGGTGCCATCGGTCAGCGACCTGGAGAGCTTGAGGGGCGCCGCGGGTGGCGCCCTCGGCGTAAAAGAGAGCCCGGTCCCGGCAGATGATCTCGATTTCGGGCCGTTCAGACAGCCAGGCCGCGTGAGTGTCCGCTTCCCGGTCCGGAAGGAGGTCCACCGGACGGCGTGTCTCGACATCAACGAGCACGGTTCCGTAGATCCGGCCCCTGCGCTGAGCGTATTCGTCGACGCCGAGCACGTGCGGCGTGGCGGTGGGCGGATCCGGCAGCGAGGTGATCAGCCTCAGCAGGGTGTTCCGGCTGACTCGGACTCCGAAGGCGTCCGACATTCGGGCGCCGGCCCGTCCCGCGAGCGCGAGACCGACCGAGACGAGCGTCGATCGCAGCCGCTCCGTCCGCTGACCGAATCGACGGGTGAGGCCGGGCACCTGCTCGGCGAACGTCTTACGCGGGCAGGAGTCCTCCTCGCAGACGAACCGGCGTACCCGCAACGACATCACGACGAGCTTGCCCGACGTGGGAACATCTCGGGGAAACCGCAGGTAGGAGCCGTGTATTCGCCCCGACCAGCACCCACAGCCCGGACAGGCCGCCTGCCCGGCCGTGGCCCGGGCCTCCACTCGGACAAGCGTGTCGGCCACCTCGACCGACTCCACCGCCACGTTCTTCACCGACCAGAACAGCAGCTCACTCAGCTGCGGCCATACTTCGTCCACGACGCAGAACTGTCGCCCCCACCACACACGGTCGGAACGATTTCCGGGCGACTTTGCCTGCCATGACTCTAAGATCAACGGTCACGCTGCGTGCGCGACCACCACAAGTGGACCAGAGCCCGTCCAGACCGACACAGCCAGGTTGCTGACTGGAGAGTCGATCGCGGTGCCGATTGTGGCGTATGCGTCGCGCGGAGGACTTCCGCGAGGGCTCACTGAGGTTTCCTCAAAGAGTACGCAGGAGGTCGAGTACAGCGTCAATTGGCGGTCTGGCGCCGAGCGAGGGGTGGGTCATGGCGTAGATGGCCCGGGTGAGCTCCGTGTTGGCAACCGGCCGCAGGACGACATCGAGGCTTGGGCCGTGGGCGTGGGCCACGAGTTGCGGCACCAGGGCCACTCCGAGTCCGTGGGCCACCATTCGGAGAACGAGCTGGTAGTCGTCGACCGCGTGCGTGATCTCGGGTGGGAAGCCAGCGATCGCGCAGGCGCGTTGGACTAGGGCGGCGCTGCCGTCTTCTCGCGAACCGACGATCCAGGGCGCGTCGGTCAGGCTGCGCAGGTCCACCGAACGTCCATCCCCGTCCGACGCGCAGGCGTGGCCGGCTGGAAGAGCGAGGAGGACTGGTTCGACGGTCAGCGGACGGACATCGAGTTCGGCCGGGGCCGGGGCCGGGGTGGGCGTGAGATTGTAGCTGTAGCAGACGGCCACTTCGCAGCGCCGCGCGCGGAGCGCGGAGAGGGCCTCGGGCGGTTCCAGCTCGTGGAGAGAGACCTGCAGGTCCGGATACCGTTCGCGGCCGGTTCTCAGGGCAGGGACTACATGCACCGCGGCGAGGGTCGAGAAGCATGCGACGTTCGGCCTTGACGGCCACGACAGCCAGGGGGCCGCAGACCAGGTCCTCGCACGTATTCCCGGCCCCGCCGCCTACCTCAGCGTCGAACACGGCGACCAGGTGGCCGGTATGGGACTCATCGTGGCCTCCCCGGGCTGCGCCGGAGTCTTCTGCATGGCTACCCACCCCGCGCATCGGCGGCAGGGAATCGCCACCGCGATTCTGCACGTAGGTGCCCGTTGGGCCGCAGCACGCGGCGCCGATGAGCTGTACCCGCAAGTCATGGACGAGAACCATGCCGCGCGCCGGCTGTACGACCATGTCGGATTCCGCGTCTCGCACACCTACCACTACCGGCTCATGCCCTGAGCCGTTCCCTGCCTCCGCGCCCCGGGCCCGACTTTCGGGCGGCGCTCACAAGATCGGCTGCCCCCCTTCGGAAGACGAACGGCAGCACGCCGGGGTCGCCGGACTTGCGGTAGTGGAGGGTGGAGTCGAGGACGGGGAGGATGGGCACGGCGGTGTTTCACTTCGCTTTCAACACGGGGATTCAGAGGTTGAGGCTCAGGACACGGTCGACGGTGATCTCGACGCTGACCAGGTCCAGCGGGGCGGGCGGGGCCGCGCGGTAGCGGACGGTGTAGCGGTGGACCGCCTCGGCCAAGCGCGCGGGGTCGTCGGTGACGGCGGCCCGGCCTTCGAGGGTGACCCAGCGGAAGCCGTCCGCCTGGCAGAGCGCGACACGGGCCGTCGGGCCGCCCGCCACCACGTTGCGGGCCTTGCGCGCTCCCGCCCGGGTGGTCACCCGGACCAGGCCGGTGGCCGCGTCGAAGGTGAAGCGGACAGGGGTGACGTGCGGGGTGCCGTCGGGGCGGAGGGTGGTGAGGGTGGCCGTGTGGGGGCGGGTGAGGAACGCCCGTGTGGCGGCCGGGAGTTCGACGGTCGCCCGGCTCACTTCTTCTTCACGCCCTCGTTCCAGATCAGCTTGGCGATGTTCGGCTTCACAGCCGTGGTGATGACGCCCATGGCTGTACGGACGTACCGCCGCTCCTCCAGCTCGCGCAGCATGCTCGCGGCGAGGTCGGCACGGGCGGTGAAGACGCCGTCGGCGCTGGTCTCGGCGGTGTGGTAGTCCGTGACGACGGGGTGCTCGAAGAGGCCCGAGGGTCGGACGAGGGTCCAGTCGAGGTCCGTCTGACGGATCACGGCCTCCATGCGGCGCATGTCCTCGTGGAGGGTGCGGCCGAGGCGTCGGTTCACCAGCGGGTCGAGCACGTGGTTGAAGAAGTGCGCGCCGGTGGGACGCCAGTTCGGGTCGGCGATGCTGGAGCTGACGGCGAGCAGCCGCTTGATGCCGTGGCGGGCCATGGCTCCGGTGATGGCTGTGGCGCTCGCCGAGTACGTGGTGATGGTCTCCTTGCTGAAGCGCGCGCCCAATGCGGAGAGGACGGCGTCCGTCCCGCCGATCGCGGCGTCGACGGCCGCCGGGTCGGTGGCGTCGGCGACGGCCACAGCGAGGCCGGGCCGCACGGGGAGGGAGCCGGGGCGGCGGGTCACGGCGACGACCTCGTGGCCGGCGGCGAGGGCCTGGTCGGTGAGGTGGCGACCGGTCGGTCCATTGGCGCCGAAGACTGCGATACGCATGGCGTCGGGTCATCCCTTCATGTGGTTACCGGAACGCCCTTGACTGTGCCGATCACGAAAAGCAGGCTCAACGCTGATGAATAACGCCGCCCCTGCCCCCGCCCGCACCCGAGGCCGCCCCCGCGGCAACCCGCCGACCCGCGAGTCGATCGTCTCGGCGGCCCGGGCGCTGTTCCTGGAGCGCGGCTACCGGGGCACCACCCTGCGTGCGGTGGCCGGGGCCGCCGAGGTCGACCCGGCGCTCATCGCGTACCACTTCGGCTCGAAGAAGGGCCTGTTCGCGGATGTGATGCAGTTCCAGTGCGCCAATGCGCTGGCGGTGGACGATGTCCTCGGCGGCGACCCGGCCAGCCTCCCCGATCGCCTGATCGACGCGGTGACGGACCTGTGGGAGGACGCCGACTTCCTACAGCTCACCGCCCAGGGCGAGGAGGCTGCCGAGGTGATCCGCGAATACCTGGAACGCGAGCTGCTGGCCCGGCTTGTTGAATTTCTCGGCGGCCAGGACGCAACCGCCCGCGCCACGGCCGTGGTGACGATCCTCGGCGGCCTCATCTACACCCGCTACCTCAACCCCCTCCCCACCCCCGCCGCCCTCACCCCGTCCGAGACCCGCCACATCCTCACCCCGGCGCTGCGCGCGGCACTGGCCCCGAGGCCGCGCACCGCGGCAACCACCAGAGCGGGCCGTCGGGGCTCGCCGACCTTCGGTGGAGGCCCCGTCCGGCCTTGACCACCTCAGCACATCCGGTACGGCTACCCCTGTAGGTAGCGGTGTGGGGAGGTTTTCGGGATGCCGGTCTTGGTGCTGATCTCCCCGTAGCTGCTGCCCTGCTCCTTGAGCAGGCGCGCGTACTCGATCTTGCTGCCGCGGTGTGGTCGGGCCCGTCGTGGGCGCTCCGCTCAGCGTGCCGCCGTGGTGATCCCGCGTCCGGCGACCCCGCCGCGAGGGCCGCCGAACCGTGGCGACTGGCGACCACACGGCCGCGATCAGCTGGGGACTGACGCCCCCGAGGTCCTCTTCGAGGCCACCGTCGATTCGCTGCGCCGGGTCTTCGCCGTTCCGGACGACGCTGCTGGCATCACCGAAGGACTCGTGCGCCACTGGCGCACCCCCGAGGGGGAGTACGGGGAGGAGGGGGAACGGGCATCCGAGGTGCGGAAGTCGATCGAGGCGTTCCACTCGCCGGATGGAGGTTCCGTTGTGATCGTCCGATTCGTGGGTGGCCCGCTTAAGGGAGGTCTTTCCCGTGGGGTGCCTGCGGTCGGCGGTCCGCGCCCATACGACCAGCCCGTTCTCGCGAGCCGACCGGAGCCGAATGCGGGCGGCAGATTCCGGGAGCCGCGCACACGTGGGAACCGTGCGCAGTGGGCAGAGCGCAGGGGCGGGCCCGATCAGTTGGCCGACGTGTTCCGTGTCAGCTCGGCTGCCTCGGTGATGGCGCGTTGTCTGAGATCGCCGAACAGCTGCATCGTGACGGCGGCCAGGACGTCGTCCCCGCCAACAGTCCGCCCGTCCCCGCGGCGGGTGGACAGGGTGAGGAGGGGGTCCTTGAGCAGCGGGGCCGGGGCTGGCTCGCCCGGCACCACCAGACTGACCGTCCCGAACCGCTTGACCCCGCCCTCGCGGACGACCTTGGCCGCGTCCCGGGCCAGGGCCGTCAGGAACACGCTCGCGATTCCGTCCAGGTCGCGGACCATCGCCGGGACGGCCCTCACCCCCCGGCTCCCCAGCAGCCTTCTCACCCCGGCCTCGAACCGGTGGGCGCCAGCCACACCACTCGGTGTACGCGTCCCGCGGCGCTCACGAAGAGACACGAGCGCACCATCGGCGTTGCGCACCTCGCCCATCAGGCCGTGGAAGGTCGGGCTGTGCATGTACCACGCCGATCCCACCTCCACCTCGACGTTCCGGTCGATCGCCGAGATGAGGTCCTTGGGAATCAGCCTCGTCCTGGCCTCCTCGGCCGCCGCGCTTCTCGCGCCGTCGATGATCTCCGTCAGCACGGTCCGCGTCACCGACGCGGCGGCCCACGCGGCCGGCCGGGAGACGTGCAACGAGGTCACGTCCCTGAACACCGCTTTGACGAGCTGAGGCTTGAACGGCAGGTCGGTCACGACGGAAGCGGTCTGCGGACCGCTGCGCTCGGTGCGTAGGAGTTGTGTGGTCATCGAAGGATGTGCTTTCTGCTGTCGGAGGTGTCAGTGGCCCATGCCGCACCGGGCGGCGAGACCACAGAGCTCTGCGGAGGGCGCCGAGCCGGCACAGGGCCTGCCGGGCGGGGCCGCCGGCACACAGAGGTGCAGGCGGCCCCGCCCGGATTCTCGGCGTTCCGGCGACCGGGCGTGCGGCAGGGGGTGCCAGGGCGACGCGCTGTGGTGCGGCGCCGTGCCGGTCAGGCGACCTGGTACCTGCCGACTTCCAGGAAGTGGCGCAGTGCTTCGGGTGTGTTGTCGTCGAGGGCGGCGTTGGCTGCCGCGCGCAGGGCCGGGCTGATGGACGGGTCGGCGAGGATGCGGGCGATGGCGACGCGGTCGTCCTCGGCCTGGGCGATGCGGTAGCCGGTCTCCAGCCAGGCGCGGATCGCGTCGGAGTCGTTGGCGTCCAGGAGGGCGTTCACCTCGGCGATGACGCGCCGGCCGCTGTCAGGGTCGGCGAGCAGGCGCGTGATGGCGACGCGGTCGTCCTCGGCCTGGGCGATCCGGTAGCCGGTCTCCAGCCAGGCGCGCATCGCCTCGGGGTCGTTGGCGTCCAGGAGGGCGTTGGCTTCTCGTGTCACATGTCGGCCGCTGTCCGGGGCGGCGAGGATCCGGACTATGGCCACCCTCAGGTCGTCGGCGTCCGGCTCGTCCGCGGACGAGGACACCGCGGGCACCGTCACCGCGGTCGGTGCCGCCGTGGCGGCGAAGGACGGGGTGGCGAGCAGGAGGGCCGGGGCGAGGATGCCCGCGGCAATGCCGGGCGCTACGCGATGCAGTCGCAAGGGGAATGCTCCTCTTCGTGGGCTACGGAGGTGAGTTGAGGACGCCTTAGGGCGTTCACTTCGTGATGCTTCCACCTGAGTCTGACAGTGGCAGTTGCCCCGCTGCGGTCGCAGGGCACCGTCGCCGCGGACGTGGCCGGTGTTTCATGGCGGCGCGCCTTCGAGAAGGGCGGCCTTGAGCCCGGCTCGTGGCTGTCGGGGCATGACGTTCGCCAACCCCTGCGGATCGGGCAACACCGGCAGCAGTGGCTCTGCCCACGAGACCGGGCTCCGGCTCAACTTTTGTGGCCGCAAAAAACACGCAGGCCACCGCGCCCCCGACGGCCTGCAACGCTGCGGCCCGGCCGCACTGGCCAGCCGGGTGTGAGCTACGACGACGCCCCCCCGAGGACGGACGCCACTGCCCGACTGCCGAATCGACCTCGCCCGTCAGGTCGGCCAGGACGCGGGTGGGCGCTTGGCCGTGGTAGCCGTACCCGCAGCTCTCGGCTGCCGCTTCCAGGTCGGCCAAGTCCTGGGGTATGTCGGGGGAGAGGGTCTGGTCGACGTCGGTCCGGGCGGCGGTGAGGGCGGCGAGGGCCGGAGCGGTGAGGCCGGCGGCCATTGCGCCGCGCAGCAGGTTGCGGCGCTTCATCGGATCATCTTCTCCATGGTCGGACTCCGTGCTGTGGGCGGAGGTGTCCTCCCAGGGTTGCGCAGCGAGCCCCAGTAGGGCACCGGGAATGCGCAGTCCGCTGGCGATTCTCTCGACAGTTGCCAGCGCGGTGACAGCTGCGGTGCCCCGGGCGATCTGGCTGACACGCTCGGATTTGAGCGTGCACGCCTCCGCGATCCGGTTGAAGGAGATCCCCACGTCGTGGGCCATCGCGAACACCGTGGTGAAGTCCCGCTCGTGCAAGGCTCGGACGAACGTAGGGTCGGCCAGCAGGCGGCGCGGTACTTGGGCGGGCGACGGCGGTAAGTCGTCCACAAGTCCCCACTCGCCGAGCTGATGTGGCCGCGGGATGCGTGTGCCCGAGGGGCAGCCGTTCCTGATCAGGCCGGCCTGCATGTACGACGTCGAGTCGAACCGGTACTTCTCGGTGTGGCCGGCGTCGTCGCCGTGGAACACACAGGCTGCGCACCCCGGGATCTGCCTTCAGCGGGGCGGGGCGGACGTTCCCCGGACGACAAGACGGGGGGTGATGACTTGTTCCCCGGCGGGGATCTCCGCGCCCTCCAGGCGTGCGACGGCCCGGCCGACGGCAAGCCCGGCGAGGCGTGCGATGTCCTGTCCGACGGTGGTGAGGTCGATGTGGGCCAGGCGGGCCAGATGGCTGTCGTCGAACCCGACGACGGAGATGTCGCCGGGGACCGCGACGCCGGAGCGGAGGAAGAGGTCGAGTACGCCGGTCGCGCAGCGGTCGTTGAAGGCCAGTACGGCGGTGGGGCGCGGGCGAGTGGCCGACAGGGTTCGCGCGGCCTCGGCGCCTTCCTCCTCAGTGAGACCGCCGGGGAGAATGCGGATGTATTCGCCCAGGCCGTGGCGGTTCATGGCGGTGCGGTAGCCGCGGCGCCGGTCGGCTGCGCCCGGTGCCCGGCCGCCGTCGATGTGGGCGATGTCGCGGTGGCCCAGAGCGACGAGGTGGTCCACCGCCTGGCGGGCCCCCTCGTCGTCGGCGGTCCGTACGACCTCCAGGCCCGGGACGGACGGCCGCAGCCGGCGGGCCACGGAGACGACCGGCAGTTGCCCGGCGAGTTCCGCCAGCCGCGCGGCGGGGGCCTGCGGGCCGAGCAGGATCAGCGCCTCGCAGCGGTCGTCGAGCAGCGTCTCGACGGCGCGCTGCTCGCCGCGCCCGGCGGCCACGGCACTCAGCGCGATCTGGTACCCGGCCGGTTCGGCCGCCGCGTAGATGCCCTCCACCAGGTCGGAGTGGAAAGGATGCTGGAGGCCGAACTGCACCCCGAGCAGATGGGAGCGGTGGCTGCGGAGCAGCCGGGCCCGGGCGTCGGGTCGGTAACCGATCTCCCGCGCGGCCTGAAGGACGCGCTCGCGGGTGGCCTCGCCGGCCCCCTTCGCGCCGCGCATCACGATGGAGACCAGCGCCGTGGACACCCCTGCCCGTGACGCCACGTCGGCGAGCGTCGGTCGCTTTCCGTTGGGGACCGCTGGGGTCGCCGGCAACCTGTCCTCCCTGGTCGGAGTCGTCTCCTACGGAGTCGACTATAGAACGTTCTAGCTTTCACGGGCCACCGGAGCCTTGACAGGGGAGGGCGACAGCTGGCGTACTGCTGTTCCACGGAGTTCTAGAACGTTCTAGTTCCTTGAACGTTCTAGTCTGAAGTCGCGGAGAGGGGTACGTGGCGATGTACACACTGGCGGCCTGCGCCGAGATGGTCTTCCTGGATCTGCCGATCGACGAGCGGGCACGGCGCATCCATGACGCCGGTTTCCAGGTCGAGATCTGGGACTGGACCCGGCACGACCTTGCCGCTCTGGCCCGGACCCCGGCCGACTTCTCCTCCATGACCGGCTACATCCGCGGCAGTCTGACCGACGAGGAGGGCGCGGCCGAACTCCTGAGCACCGCCGAGGAGTCGCTCAAGGCGGCCGAGCAACTGGGCTGCCCTCGCCTGAACCTGCACGGCACCGGACTGGACGGCCAGGGCCTGCCGGTGGTGCCGGTGACCGGTGAGGTCACCGGAGAGATGTGGATCGCCGCCCACCGCACGCTCACCCGCCTCGCCGAGCTGGGCGAGAGCGCCGGGGTCGTCTTCACCCTGGAGAACCTCAACACCGCCGTCGACCACCCCGGGGTGCCGTTCGCGACGGCCGCCGACACCCTGGCCCTGGTCGCGGCCGTGGACCGGCCCGGGCTGCGGATGAATCTGGACCTCTACCACGCCCAGATCGGCGAGGGGAATCTGATCGAGCTGGTCCGCAGGGCCCATGCCCTGGGCCTGATCGGCGAGATCCAGGTGGCCGACGTCCCCGGCCGCCGCGAACCCGGAACCGGGGAGATCAACTACCCAGCCGTCGCCCGCGCCCTGGCGGGCCTCGGCTACGAGGGCACGGTCGCGATGGAGGCGTGGGCCTCCAGCGACAGCGAGCTCGCTCTGGAGCGCTTCCGCTCCGCCTTCACCGTCTGACTGTCTCCACAGCCTGTACCTACCCTGACGACGACGTACGGAGCACCCGCATGACCACCCAGCAGCCTCTCGCCGTCGGCCTCCTCGGCGCCGGACGGATGGGTTCGTTCCACGCCGAGACCCTCGCCCACCGCCTCCCGGGCGTCCGGCTCGTCGCCATCGCCGACCCCACCCCGGGCGCCGCGCGGAGCCTGGGCGACCGGCTCGGCTGCGCCACCGCCTACACCGACATCGGTGAACTGCTCGCCGACCCGCACATCGACGCGGTGGTGATCGCCACCCCGGCCCGTACCCACGCCGACCTGGTCGAGGCGGCCGCCAAGGCGGGCAAGGCGGTCTACTGCGAGAAGCCGATGGCGGTCACCCTCGCCGAGGCCGACCGCGCCATCGCGGCCGCCGCGGATGCGGGCGTGCCCCTCCAGGTGGGCTTCAACCGCCGCTACGACGCGGGCTTCAGGGCCGCCCACGAGAAGATCGCCGCCGGCGCCATCGGCACACCGCAGCTGTTGCGCTCGCTCACCCGCGACCCCGCTCTGGCCGACCCGGCCCGCATGCCGCCGTGGACGATCTTCCTGGAGACCCTCATCCATGACTTCGACGTCCTGCGCCACCTCAATCCCGGTGCCGAACCCGTCGAGGTCTTCGCCATGGCGGACGCCCTGATCCGCCCCGACTTCAAGGACCGCGGCCTGCTCGACACCGCCGTTGTCACCGTCCGCTTCGACAACGGCGCCCTCGCCACCGCCGAGGCCAGCTTCCAGGCCGTCTACGGCTATGACGTACGCGCCGAGGTCCTCGGCTCGGCCGGGATGCTCACCATGGGCGACGTCCGAGGCACCCACCTGACCGCATACGGCCCGGACGGCGTCGCCGCCGAGTGCGTCACCTATGACCAGCACCTCTTCCACGACGCCTATGTGGCCGAACTCGCCGACTTCACCGACAGCGTCCGCACCGAGCGCACCCCCTCCGCCACCGGCGAGGACGCACGCGCTGCCCTGGCCATCGCCCTCGCCGCCGTCCAGTCCGTCACCACCGGCGGTCCCGTCCGCGTCGACAAGCTCCAAGACCTGTGAAGCACGGGTCTTCGGCCGCAGCGCGGACCCCGGCGCAGCGTGACAAGTGCGGGGTGACGGCCAGGTCAGTCCAACATGCGACACCCCCGCTGCTCGAGTGCGGCGGGGGTGTCGGTGACTTGTAGACGTCTGAAGAGGGTGAGCCGACGGACAGGGCAATGACGGAGGCGATCAGTCCACCGACACCGACACCGACGAGTGCGGCGATCCGTGCGAGTGGGCCAGCCGCCCTTCATCGTCCTGACTTGGGCCATGGACAACGGGCAATGGCAAACCCTGTCCATAACTTGATCTCATACGCCCACGGGCCCGTCGGCAGCTGCGTCACGGAGCGGGCCAGGGCGACGTCTACGGACCACTCCATCCCATCAGCCTGCGCCTTCGGGACACCGGCCGCCTGCTGGCGTACTCCCGCACTGCCAGCAGGCGGCCCGGGCGGCGCAGCTGCTGCGGTGCAGCCGCGCCGCCGCGAAGGCGCGAGCCCGGCCGCGCTACGCGACCGGGCTCTGTAGTGGTCTGTGGTGTTCTCGACCTTCTACTGAGCGTCTCGCCGCGCTGCCCGGCTGTCATCACCCACACGGGTGGCTGTGACTGAGCGCTTCAGTTGGCCCGTCAGCGCTTGAGTTGGCCTGCTGAGCGTTGTAGTTGGCCACGGGGCCCGATCGCGCCGGTGAGTGGTTCACACTCGGGTGGTGGAGGGTGGTGATCCTGAGCCTGCGGCTTCCACGACGATCTCTCCAGCCCGGGTGCGTGCATACAGCACCTCTCTACCTGCACGGTGGGCGCTGACCAGACCAGCGGTGCGCAGGGCCGTCAAGTGCTGGGAGACACCGCCGGGAGTCAGCCCGGTGCGGCGGGCGAGGCCGGTGGTCGAGGCGGGGGCGGTCAGCTCGGTCAGGAGGGTCGCGCGGGAGCGGCCCAACACCCCCGCCAGGGCATCGGACACGGTCGCGGGCTGCGTGTGCCATAGCGTGCCGACGGCGCGTGGCGGGTAGCGCAGCGAGGGCTGCCATGGCTCGTTGAGCACGGAGAACACGCGCGGCCACACGAAGGCGGACGGCACCAGCAGCAAGCCCCGGCCGTCGAGCCGACGCGCTCCGCGCACAGTGCGGTGCTCCAGGTGCAGGGTGCCTGCGGCCCAGGTGACCTGTGCGTCGAGGTCTGCGAACAGGTGCTGGGCGCCGCCTTCGACCAGGCGGCCGGCGCGGTAGCGGATGTCGCCCTCCAGCAAGGTGAGGATCCGCGACCAGTACGGTGCCAGAGCCAGCTCCCAGTACGTCTCCAGCACGTCGGCCAGTCGCCCGAGCTCGGCCGCCGGGTCGGCGCGCAGCGCCGCCATCCGCGCAGGCGGCACCTCGGCCGTCGTGTGCAGCAGCGCCGACGGGGTGGCCCGGACGGTGGCCAGCTCCACATCCAGTGACGGCAGCGGCGTCGTGGGCGGCGGGCAGATGAACCCCGGAACGCGGCCGGCCCAGGGCGAGCGCGTCGGCACCGGAACAAGGTCGAACAGCGGCCTCAGGTCGAGGTCCGCCGTCGCCAGCCGCGGGCGTACCTGTTCGGCCCAGGTGCGATGCAGGCCGTGTTCGTCCGCGCCCTTGAGCACCCGGACGCTGGCCACCACCTCCCACAACGGAGAGATCGCGAAGCGGGTACGGGCCACGTCCTCCAAGCCGAGTTCGATCTCGATCATTTAGCTGAGGGTAAATCAATAGGTGGAGCGGTTGGTGGTCGCGCACGGTAGCGGGCATGTCCGAAGCACCTCATTCCCCGTGGCGGCTGCGCGACTTCCGCGTGCTCTTCACCGCGGGCGCCCTCAGCCACCTCGGCAGCAATGTCGGCTACGTGGCGATCCCGCTGCTCGCCGTCACCACCCTCGGCGCGGGCCCCGGCCAGGCCGGTGCGCTGGCCGCGCTGTCCACCGCCGCCTTCCTCCTCATCGGCCTGCCCGCGGGGGCCTGGGTGGACCGACTGCCCGGCCGCCGGGTGCTGGTGGCCGCCGACGCCGCCCGCTCCGTGCTGTTCGCCTCGATCCCCGTCGCATGGTGGCTGGGCGTGCTGTCGCTGCCGCAGTTGTACGCGGTGGTGCTGCTGAACGGCTGCGCCACGGTGTTCTTCGACGTCGGCTCGCAGAGCGTCCTGCCCGAACTGGTCGGCCGCGAGCGTCTGGTGCCGGCGAACACCGCCCTCGTGAGCCTGATGGCCGGCGCCAACATCGCAGGCCGCGGCGCCGGCGGCTTCCTGGTCCAGCTCTTCACGGCTCCCCTTGCGATCCTCGGCGGGGCCATCGCTTATCTGATCTCCGCCGCCGGCCTCACGGGCATCGGCCGACGACACGCTCCTGCCGTGATATCGGCCGACCGGCGACGGCTGCGGACCGATATTGCGGAAGGGCTGCGCCACGTCCTCGGCAGCCGCGAGCTACGCGCGCTGGCCCTCACCGCGACCCTCACCAACCTCGGCGCACAGATGATCAACGCCGTACTGCCGGTGCTGTTCACCCGCGAACTGCGCCTGCCCGCCGGGGCGCTCGGGACGTACTGGGCTGCCGGCGGCCTGGGCATCCTGCTCGGCGCCGGCCTCGCCCGCCGCTTCGCCACCCGCCTCGGCCACGGTCGCACCCTGGGGTTGGCCGGACTCTGGTTCGCACCCGCCGCACTTGGCGTCGCGCTGATCGGCGAGGGGCCGTGGCTGTGGGTGGCCGGTGCCGGGTGGCTCGCGGTCATGACCAAGACGGGCATCGACAACGTCCTCGGCGTCACCCTGCGCCAGCACTTGACCCCGGACCCGCTGCTCGGCCGAATGAACGCCACCTTCCGATTCCTGCTCACCGGCGCCCTGGCCATTGGCTCCGCCCTCGGTGGCCTCGTCGGCCAGGCGGCCGGCGTACGCACGGCAGTCTGGGCGGGCGCGATCTGCCTGGCCGGCGCCTTCCTCCCGGTCTTCTGCTCCCCCGTCCGTACGCTGAGAGAGCTTCCCCTGGCCACCACGCCACCCCGCCGGGCATCACCGGCATCCACCACCGAGACGTGAACCGGCACGCACCTGCGCGGTCGTGCCCTGTAGGCCAACTGAGGCGCTCAGTCACAGTGGCGCCCGCTCACACTACGGCGGCCTCCTTGTCCTGATGCTGCTTGGCCTGCACCAGAGCGGCGAGCGGGGACCGCCGGCCCTTTCCGGTGTCGCGCAGCTGCTCCCAGTCGACCTCGGGGTGCGCGCCGGGCAACGCGTCGACGGACGCCGCGGTGAACATCGGGACCAGCACTGCCCCGGCTCGCGACGTGCCGAAACGTACCTCACGCCGTTCCGCCGGCCGTACCCACAACAAGTCGCGCATGTAGTCGAAGTCCACCCTCCTCACGCCCAGCCGGGTGGCGGCCTGGTCCGGCCCGAGCGGGGCCTCGTCGGCGAGCCGCTGCGCGAGGCCCTCGATGCCGCAGAGCGCCGTCACTTGGTCGGGGTTGATCAGCACGTGCCTCCGGGTTCGCCGTCAGGTCGGTCAGCAGCCCGCAGGCGATGAGCCGGCGCACCGCGAAGGCGCTCACGACCGGCGGTTCGTCGGGCACGTTCGGTGTTCCCAGGGCCCGGGCGATCCGGTCCGCGGCCGCTGCGGCGGAGATCAGCTCGTGGGGGAGCGAGGCCCGGATCGCGTCCGCGTCCATCGTCTCCACGGCGGCCCGCGACCACTGGTAGGAGGAGGCGTCCGGAGCCGGGACGAGGCCGGTGTGCCGCGCCAACCGGAAGGAGGCGATCGGCACCCGAAGTCGTCCGGCGGCCTGGCTTTCGTCGTACTCGGTGCGTCGTGCCATGGGGATCTTCCTCTCTCGTGGTCCGCCCGGAGCGGCGAACGAGACCGTCACATAACCTCTGAAAGACCGTCAAGAGCCTTTAAAAATGGTCAAGTTGGACTCATTCGCTTAGATCCGCGCCCGCGTACGCGAGGGAAAAATTCACCCTGCGGCGTCAACTCGACGGCGGGTAGCGTCCCGGCCATGCACAGCGATCTCGACGCCGATGAGGCGTGGGAGCGGCTGCGGGCCAGCCGCTCCGATCCACCGGCCAGAGCCAACACCGGCTCCCGCCGCAAGACGTACTCGGCAGCCCTGGAGCAGGCTCAGCAGCTGTTCCGCGCCGCTTCCGTCGTGGGCCCGGCCACGAGATCGGTCCTGACCTTCTATGGCCTCAGCCAGGCCGGTCGCGCCATCACGGCCGCCGCCTGGTCCCTCAAGGGCGAGGACTGGCGCCTCGACACCCACGGGATCAAGACCACGGGGTTCCACCTGCCCTTCCCCGACATCGAGATCCGCACCGATCCGTCCGGCACCCAGGGCAGCTTCGTGAAGGTCAGCGAGGTCCTCGACTCACCCGTGTGGGAGATGGACCCGCTGCGCCTGGAAGACGTCTGGGACCTGCTGCCGCCGAACCTCCGCTACCCGCTCACCACCAGAGAGCGGCTCACCCCGCTGTACACGGTCGTAGGGGACGGCGGCGTCGGCACGCACGAGCACTCTTTGCTGAGCGTCCCCGTGTGCGACATCCCCGACCGGGTCATCGACGCCGGTACCCGCGAGGCACTGGCTGACTTCCTGGCCTCGTACCCGGCCGTCGCCCAGCACGAGAGCTACGTGACCACCCGCGCGCTCAGCCTCGGTCCGGAGGAGCCTCCGGAGTACACCCGCTACAACCACGGCGGCGGCGAACTGGTGATGAACTGGCTCATGCCCGAGGGCGTGGGCACCGGATTCGACGGAATGGCGACCGGAGCCGAACGACTGGCCCACTTGCGGACCATGACCCGCGCCTACGCCGGGAGCCGGTACTTCCTGCCCGTCCTGGGCTCAATGAAGCGGGAACTGCACCCCCTGATGGCCTGGTGGGCCGTGCTGTACGCCCTGTCCATGCTCGCCCGCTACCAACCCGCGGTCTGGGGAACGCTCATCAGCATTGACACCAGCCGGCACGCGGTCCCGATCGAGCGGCTCCTGGAACGCGCCATCAACCACCTGCCCGTCCTGATTTCGGACGCCATCACCGAAGTGAGCACCTGATCCAGGAGCCATGGCGGTGGGGCCGGCAGACAGACCAGCCCGGCCCCACCGCCGGTCAGCCGATCAGCTTGTGCAGCACGGGAACGCTGGCTCAAGCGGCCACCAGGCCCGTCGCGACGGCCGCGGGCACAGACTTCTCGTGGAGGAACATGAGCCCGCCCATGACGAGGCCGATGATGACGGCCGCCAGGAACACCACGGCAGCGTGCACCGACAGCAGCGGGACCTCCAACGGCAAAGAGGCAGTGTTCTAACCCTGCGCAATTCGGCGTGCGTGGGGCACCGGGTGACACCTGCCTCGCCCAGCACTGTCCCAGATGCCCCGGTGCGTGCGGCTGCCATGACGGGGCGGAAATAGCGTGCTGAGACGGCGCTCTGTTGCTACGCTCGCATGCATGATCACGCTTTCGCCTCAGTACCGGATGATGCCCCGTCGACGGGGCTGCTGAGAACGGACGCGTACCGAATCCGAGGCCCCGGGACGGGGCCTCGATTGTTGTGCGACCAGGCCTCGCTACCCGGTAGGAGGACTGATGACCGCACGACGCCGCTACATCACCACGACCATTCCCTACGTCAACGCCCGCCCGCACCTGGGCTTCGCCCTGGAGCTCGTCCAAGCTGACACGTTGGCCCGTCACCACCGCCGACGGGGCGAGCAGGTCCGGCTGCTCAGCGGAACCGACGACAATTCTCTGAAGAACGTCCTGGCCGCCGAAGCGGCCAGCGTCGACGTGCAGTCGTTTGTCGACCGCAACGCCGACGGGTTCGCCGCCTTGCGTGGCCCACTGGCACTCTCACTCGACGACTTCATCCGCACCAGCAGCGACCCACGTCACCGCGTCGGAGTCGAACGACTGTGGCGCAAGTGCTCGGCGTCAGGCGACCTCTATCGCAAAGAGTACGAAGGCCTGTACTGCGTCGGCTGCGAGCAGTTCTACACCCCCGACGAACTGGTCGATGGACGGTGCGGCGAGCACGGCACAGAACCGCAGCTCGTCGCGGAAGAGAACTGGTTCTTCCGGCTGTCCCGCTACGCCGATCGCCTCCATCACCTGATCTCGAGCGGCGACCTGCGCATCGAGCCCGCCGCCCGCCGCAACGAGGTCCTCGCCCTCATCGAACGTGGCCTGCACGACTTCTCCGTCTCCCGCTCCCACAGCCGCGCCCGCGGCTGGGGCATTCCCGTGCCGGACGACCCCAGCCAGGTCGTCTATGTGTGGTGGGACGCCCTCGGTAACTACGTCACCAGCCTCGGATACGGCACTGGTGACAACACCTACGACCAGTGGTGGGAAACCAGCGAGCGCCGCGTCCACCTGGTCGGCAAGGGAGTGGTGCGCTTCCACGCCGTGTACTGGCCGGCCATGCTGCTGTCGGCCGGGCTCCCGCTGCCCACCGACATCCTGGTCCACGACTACCTCACCGTCGACGGCCGCAAGATCAGCAAGTCCGCCGGAACCACTGTCGACCCGGCTGCGCTGGCCGCGACCTATGGCACAGACGCGGTGCGCTGGTGGCTCCTACGCGATGTACCCCGGGTCGGAGACGCCGACTTCACTCCAGACCGCCTGACCGCCCGCGCAGATGCGGATTTCGCCGGAGGACTGGGCAACCTCGTCCACCGCATCGTGACCATGGCTCACCGCTTTCGCGGCGGGATTGTCCCCGCCTCTGCGCCTGACAATTCCAGTGGGCTGGTGCTGGTGGACGTTTGCCAGAAGACGCCTGGCCTCGTCGATGCCGCCTTGGCCAGCTTCGACTTCCGGCGTGCCACCCGCGCTGTCTGGGACATCGTGGAGGAAGCCAACCGATGCATTGACGCCACCAGGCCATGGGAACTGGCTCGGGAAGAGCGGAAGGGCGACAGTGAAGCAGCGAAGCGGCTCGACACGGTCCTCGTCACACTGGTCGCTGCATGTCGTGTGCTGGCCGATGAACTACGCCCTTTCATCCCAGATGCCGCGACACGGATTACCGAACAGCTGACACCAGTCGAGGGGCGTCTGCCCGCATCCGAGCCGCTTTTCCCTCGCCTTCAGGAGGACACACAGCCAGCATGACGTCCGGTGCTCCATGGCCCTGGTCGCCCTCCTCTCAATCTTGGTGCAGTTTCGGGAGCGGGGCGCCCAGGGCGCTGAGCGCCCATCGTTCGGCATGGCCGGAGCGCTACCGCCGCTCCTCATCGGCGACCTCATCGGCATCCGGCACTTTCGTGATGGTCACGGAGCAGCATGATGCGTTGTTCACGTTCATTGGGCTGACTGGCGGGCGGCGAGGTAGTCGGACCAGCTGTCGCCCGCGAGCCGTGCCCAGCGCTGGGCGGTGACTGGGCTGATGCCGACGAGGTCTGAGATCACGATGGGTGGCAGATCGGCGAGTGCTTCCATCATGGCGGTGTTCCGTGCTGCGCGGGCCGGCAGGTTGTGGCGCTTCATCGTGTCTCCGAGGCCCACAGGGTTGCGGGGACGGCCGGGGATCTGACCGGGGAAGAGGAACCTCTCCATCTCCTGTGGTTGTCGATGCAGTGTGGTGGATTCGCGGAGTTGCTCCTCGATGAGACAAGCCAACTTCGGCGGGAGCACCACGGGGTGGCGATTGATCGTCAAGTAGGCGTTCTTGTCGTCAGCACGGTGGAACTGGTCTGCGGTCAGCTCGACGATCCGCGTGAGGGGGAGGGCGTAGAGACGGATCAAGGCGCCGGTGATGCGCACCGCCAGGGGGAGCGAGGTGTCGTTGAGGCATCGGCGTAGCTCCTCCCGATGGATGTCCTCGACTTGGAACTCGCCTGGGAGCTGGCTGAGTGGGTGGTTGATGGTCAGGTCGGCGATCAGACGTCGCGCGGCTGCACAGCGGATGAAGGGGATGGAGCGGGTGCGTACTCCACGCCTGTCCATCGACCAGGTGTCGAGGTGGCCCTGTTCGAGCGTTGCGAGCGTCAACCGGTGTGCGTCCAGCCAGGCCAGGAATTGGATGGCGGCGCGGATGTTGCCGCAGTCCCCCTAGTAGGCGTTGAAGGAGTAGCGGCCCCGTGCCGAGCGCCGTCGGGCATCACGGATCACGTGCCATTCGGCGAAGGGGTGGATGAGCGTGACGTGGTGGGAAGGGACGCCTGCGAGGGCCCGTGCAAGCCAGTTCGTAAGGAGGGCGAGGTTCTCGTCGCGCTTCGGAAGAATGCCTGCGGTCACCAGCAGGCCGCGCACGTAAGCGGTGGCGGCCTGTCGTCCGAGGGCGTCGAGTGCATCGTGGCTGAGGTCGCCTGGCTGGCGAGCGAGACGGCCCAGAAGTTGCGGGCCCCTCCAGTGCTGGGCAGCGCATTGGGCCGGCACTCGAGAGACGGGTGCGTAACCGTTTGAAAGGCGGTGCACCAAGACGGCGCACCGCTGACCCCGGCACAGGCAACGCCCGACTCCGGCTGACCCGACGACAGCGGGGCTGACGTCAATACGGGCATGGCGTCGTTCACTCCTGTAGGTGACGGAAAGGGCGGCGGTAGAGCCGCATTCCCGCCGTTGTGGAGCGCCATCACGGGTGAACGCCTGTGTGGAGAAGGGTTTCTGCGTGCGGGAGGCCCTTGGCGCAGGACCGGAACGCCGGATCAAACCCGTAAGGCCGGATTGGCCTGCCGATCCCCGGGCTGCCTACCGCCACTGCGGGTGGCGCTGCTCTTATAGGTCCGGTGCCGGCGGCATGAACACCCGGCACGGTCAGTGTGTATCCGGCGCGGCAACGGAACGGAATGGCATGACGACTCCAGCGAATTACCGGCAGGGCTCGACGTGGCTCCAGACCATCCCGGTCGAATTCAACCGCACCCTCTCCGGCGCCGAGCGCGCCGATGAGCGGATCTCCGAGGTCGAGGAACTCAAGATCCTCCACCCCGGGGTGTGGGAGATCTCCTACAACGCTCGTTCGTACACCGGCGGGTCGGGTGTGCTCGTGCGCACCGCGCTGTTCAAGAACGGCCAGCTCATCCCCGGCACGGAAGCCCTCACCGGCGGGAACGCGATCATGCAGACCACCGCCGGGCAGACGATCCTCGAGAAGTTCGACGTCAACGACGTCATCATGCTCCACGCGTACCGCATCGGGACGGGCAGTGCCTCCGTCCTCAGCAACGGCGACGGGCGTACGGGAGTTATGGCGCACTGGGTGAGCCCCGGGTTCTAGGCCCCTGCTTTCGAGCGGGCAAGCCGAACACGTTCGGCATGAAAAAGGAGGGGGCGGGGATGGCGTGCGTCATCGAACTTCGGCGTGGCATCTCGACCTCCCGGCCTGGGCGAAAGCAGGAGCTGCGCGCCACAGCGGGGGCGTTGAGGGGCTTTCAGTAAGGACCGTCCGGGTTCGAGTCAGACATCGGCGGACAAGGGGAATTCCAGATGGCGAACGAGCTCAAGTACGGCGACCGGATCCACCTGCAGAACGGCTACGACGCCTTCAAGGGCGGCTAAGACAGCTCGTATATAGGCTATGTAGAGTACGAGTATGGGTAGTCCACGTATGACCCTGCAGACCCAACTGGTCCTGCGGGCCTTGCTGGAGGACCCCGCCAAGCAGCGCTACGGCCTCGAGCTGTGCGAGCTGGCGGGGTTGCCGTCGGGCACGATCTATCCGATCCTCGCCCGCCTGGAACAAGTCGGCTGGGTGGACAGCACCTGGGAAGACCCCGCCGTACACGAGGAAGCCGGCCGTCCGCGCCGTCGCTTCTACCAGATCACCAAGGATGGCGCCGAGAGCGCACGCGACGCCCTGGCACGCGCCTACCGGGCCCGCAAGCAGCCCCTGCCGGGGTGGGCCGCCCGCCCGGTCAGCGACGGGGGAGTGTCATGAGTGTCAGGCGCCGCTTATCGCCACGACAGGGCCGGCGCCCTTGCTCCACCTCATCCCTGAGCGGCCTTCTGGCTGTTGTCCGGACACACCACCCGGATACCGACCTCTCCCTGATACAGCTCGCTTACGACGAGGCCGCGATATGGCATGCCGGTCAGACTCGCCGTAGCGGTGACCCCTTCCTCGACCACTGCGTCGCCGTCGCTGCCATCGTCGCCGACATCGGCATGCCGTCTGCCGTGGTCTGTGCCGCCCTGCTGCATGACATCGAGGACACCCGCTGCCCGCCAGGCCGCATAACCGAGCGTTTTGGCCAGGAGACAACCGATCTGATCTCAGCAGTGCGCACCACCCGTCTCGACGAGATCCCGTTGAAGGCACTCAATGTAGGCAACGGACCAAGGCCGCTTCAGCCCACACGCGAGGAAGCCGTGCTGGCCATCCGCCTCGCCGACCGGCTGCACAACATGCGCACCATCACATTCGTACCCTCGACAAGGCAGCACCGTGTCGCCCGTGAAACCCTCGAGCTGGTCACACCCCTGGCCCAGGCGGCGGGCTTGACTGACGTGGGCCGCGAACTCCACGACCTCTCCTCAGCCGTCCTCAAGCCCACGACGCCTGCACGGGCCACCTCACGCCTGCTGACCGTACTCGCCCTGCTGCTGCCCGCCTCGCAACGAGCGCGCTGGCGAGAAGAGTGGCACGCCGAACTCCGCACGCTACCCACCCGCCGCGCCCGCACCGGCTTCACCGCGCACATCCTGCTCACCACGCCCCGACTGACTCTGACGCTGCGCCACCCAAGCTGGGGGCGACGATGACAAGCACATCGGCACGCATCGGCAGTGCGCTGGCCGGGATGGTCGGTTTCGCGATCACCGCCATGAGCGGAGACCTGCTGGACCGGACGACCGGAGCATTCACAGTCGGCGCCCTAGTCTTGGTCGCGGCCGTCCTATTCATACCGAGCGAGACACCGGCCCGCCGACTGCGCCAGCTGATCCACGCGTGGCGTGTCTCGGCAAGAGACGCCGGCCCTGAGCCAGTGCAGTCTCCTGCGCTTCCACCGTCGCCGCTCCGAGAATCCAGATGAAGGGAAAACTTGCTCGGCGGCCCTGGTACCTGGCCCTACGCCGACCAGCACTGTTGATCGAAGCTCGCAGCCCTACTCTGGGCGCGTAGGAACGCAGCCACGAAAGGTCCTTCAAAGTTGCATGGCCCTACCGCCGCCATCTGAGCCGCACCGATTCCGTCCGCATCGCCGGCCCGGGGTGAGCCGGGCGTCGTACCGGCCCCGCTAAAGCGCAACTGACCAGGACACCCCGGGTGAGGTCCACGTTCATCGAGGGCCGCAACCGCTGGGAGTGTCAGCTCTCAGTGAGCGCGCTGAGCCAGGCCTCGCCCGGTGGCGGAACGAAGAAGTAGCCGCCTCCCGTGGTGAGGGTGTACTTGGCCATGGCCTCTCCCTGGAGCCTGCGCAGTACCGCCTCGAAACCCTTCTCCAGATCACTCTGGAAGCACGAGAAGATCAGCCCCTGGTCGTCCGCGGCCCGGTGGTAGTTGTAGCTGCGCCGGACCATCGGGGGAGGGGTGCGGGGGTCTGGTGCCGCTCTGCGGACATGTGCGTCTAGTGGGGTGATCTTGCCGTGCGGGTCGGTAGCGAAGACGGCTCGTTCGGTGCTGGGGGTGCCATCCAGCCACCGTCCGTTCCGGCGTCGGCCGGTGATGCGTTCCTGCTCCTCCTCGGTGTCCCGATCCCAGAAGTCGGTGGCGAGTCGGATGATCCGGATCACCTGGTAGCTGCCCCCTACAGCCCAGGACGGCTCACCTTGACCAGTCCTCACGGTCGCGCGTTCGGTGATCTCGGCCGCCGTGGCCGGGTTTCCATGTCCTTCGGTGAAGTGGAACGGGTTGCGGGACAGGCCTCGTCCCTCCTCGACGCGGCTCTCGGGGCGAGTGCCATCCACACGCCAACGCACCTGCCGTTGTGGTAACGCGCGCAGCATCTGGTCGGCGGCTTGCCGGACAGTGCGAGTTGAGGACCCGGTGACATGGAGCAGGAGGTCGCCGTGTGACAGGGCCGGATCAAGGACGTCACCCGCAAACAAGGGCATCTTCCTCAAATGCCGTGGCCTATCGACGCGCGAGGACAGAGCGCCCTCGCCGAGCGCCAGCCAGGCGGAGATGTCGCCTCCGTCAATGGCAGCGATAGCACGGTGTGCGGCACGCAAAACTCCGGCGCGTCCCTCTCCGCGCGTAGGCAAATCAAGAGAGTGGATCTGCGTAAACGGCATTGGTGCTGCGCCGCGCAGATGAGCCGGCGCGTCGGTAGTTTCGAAGGAGTCGCGATGCAGGGCAATAGCGCTCACCCCCGCCAGGCCGACAGCTCCCGCTCCTACGGCTAGAGCTCCCCGCCTCGTTACACGCATGGGGTGACCCCGTGTTGCGAGCACAAACCGCCGTTGTGGTGGGGGAGTCCACCATATGAAAAGCGCACGACTAGGCCTAAGGGGATGACGTACGCATGAGGAAGCGGTGCGGCACCACGGTCTTGCCGGATGGACAGGCCCTCCCAGGGCGTGACGCGTGAAGCGACCAGCCCGCCGGTTCCTCGGGCCGCGACGGCCACCGTGCCGCCGATGACGGCCCGCCTGCGCACCTTCCTCACTTGTCGCCTCTTTCCTTGGCCCCGGCGGACTGCTGGTCATGATCCGCGAAGGGTTGCAGGAGCTTGGCGGCGGCCCGGGCGACGACAGGGTCCACCGAAGTTGCCAGGATCTCGAAGACGTGCCGCCCTGCCAGGACGGACTCCTGAGCCGACTTTTCCCACGCGACCTGCCGGGCCAAGTGAGTGTCGTGCCGGGAAGAAAAGGCCTGTGATGCAGCGCTCCATTGCCGTCCGGCGAAAATCTTCTGAAGGAGTTCGAGTGCCTCTGTCCTGCAACTGACGTGGGGCGCACCGGCCAGTTCAGTGAGGAAGGGCACGGTGGGGGCAGTCGCCTCCTGCATGACAAGGCCCAGTTCGCAGACAAGGTCACCCAGTTCGTCCACGGCCTGCCGTGCCGTGTCCCGGTCGGACCATGCCGCTTTCGACAGGAGAGCCGGCACCGCACGCGCTGTCGACTCTTTAGCTGCCTGGAGGCGTGTCCACCGCACGCGCTGCAGATCTCTGAGGATGGTACCCACGTTGTTTGACCCGTTTCAGAAGGTGTCGATGATGCCCAACCGCGCCATGAGACGCTGACAGGCGGGGCACCCCGGCTGCAGTCGCCTGTTGCCAGGGTTGTCGCCATAGCCAGGCTCTTGCTCCCTATGATCCTTTCGCCTGCATTGAGGGCGTCGGCGATGCAACCGATCTCGACTCAACCACCGTGGTGGTTGAGCTGTCTGCCCACTCGCCTCAGGGCGAGAGGGCAACTCCCGGAGCCCAGCGGCAGAGCGGCGTCGGCGGAGTTGAAGTACATGTGGCCAGACGGGGCATCAGTCGATTCCCACACCGTCCAACAGTCGACTGCAACGGCCGCAGGGGTGAGCTGGTTCGCCATGTCTAGCCGTATTCGACGTCGGCATTAGATTATTCCGTATATTTACTGTGCGCATGATTCCTCCCCTGATGGCGCCGATCCCCTCCGCTGCCGTGCTTGAATTAGGCAGTGAACCTCCGCGCATCTTCCGTGGTGACCAGCCTGCTGGAATGCATCCGCCAACGGCCCTTCTGCCTGTTTACCATGGTGCTATTTGGGCCCATCTACCTGCTTTTATGTAATCCAGGTTTGCTGGTCCGGTGACGTGCGCTGGTGTTCGTGGTTGTGCGGGGTTGTTGCCGTCAGCTGCTGCCGTCACAGCCTGCGAAGGCCGCGCCAAGATACACCGGGCGACGCTTTCAATTTGCTGTCGCTACCGGGGCAGACGAGATAGCATCTGCACGAGCTCGTCAGGAAACTCTGACAAGTGCAGCTCGGCACAGTACCTCACGGTGCAGGCGGCAGAGAGGAACTCCATCTCCGAATAATCTCGGCTTGCCAGCATTCTCGCAGACATTCCCAAAGGAACCATAAAGTCCGACTGGGCGCCTTCCGATAGTGAATCGAGAAGATCGGACTCCTCCGAGAGGGCGAACTCCACGATTGAACCGAGGATACTCTCCAGTTCGGAAATATCCACATTTCTGGAAATCTCAATCATGTCTTCATATTCGGCGAAACCGAAGCGATTCACTCGGAGGTGCTGCCTACTCACATTATTTCCCTCAGTAGCCGATTCCCTGATGATCCAGCCTGGGTTGGCAGACCGTTAGGCACGGGCTGGCAGGGGTGCCGTGGGCGCCACCCGGAGGAGAATTCAATCCTCTCACCTTCACCACTTCGAACGTCCCTCCTCTGACCCCAGCGGCACCCTCGGCGGCCTCAGCCTGAATGAGGCACATCGTCTCAGCGCATCCCGCATGGTAACGGCCACCTTCCGGCGTGAACCGCCGAACAAGAGAATCCACTTCCCCACCAGGAGTTGGAGTGAGGCCATGACCTGAATGACCGAAATAGGTTCGCCCTGACGAAGAAGTGTATTTCGCCGCAAAGAACGGACCGTCTACCTTATTGAACCCCGGACGCAGACTGTCTGCGTACTCTGCCAGCGATGTGTTGCAGTTGTGAACGAGTACCGGCGTAGCCCCTGCCAGCACATAATACGTGTGCAGGCCCTCGACGGTGAGGTTGTAAACAGAGACGGATTGCGTGCGGTGGTGTATGGAAGCGACCTGAGCCCAGGTGCCGGCGCTGGTCTGCAGCCACTCCCCCGTCATGAGGTCGCCGGCGTCTACCCACTGATGGAGGTCGGGGGCCCAGAATGGATGGCCGTCGGTGGCAGTGATTCTGCTGGTCTTACTGCCTATGGGGCCATCGATGGCGAGGGTGATGTCGACGAGTTGTTTGTCGCCGCCGCCTTGAATCAGGGTGGTGACCTTGCGTGGTCCGCTCTCGCCGGTTTTGGGGTCGGTGGCGAGGACGGTGTCGCCGACAGTGACGTTCTTGATGGGTTTGCGGGTGCCGTCGGCCATGAGGACGGGGGTGTCGCCGGTGAAGCTGTTGGGGGAGGTGCAGCCGACTCTGCTGGCGGCCTTGGCGCCTATGCCTGCGCCGAGCATGCCGCCGAGGCAGCCGAGGGCGGCGGATTGGCCGACTTGGCCCCAGTTGACTTTGCGGCCGGACAGGCGCTGGGTGAGCCAGTCGAGTCCGCCGTCGACGGCGCCGCCGATGATGCAGCCGGCGATGAGGGGGTTGTTTCCGGAGGGGTCGGTGTAGGTGGTGGGGGAGGACAGGGCGTATTGGTAGAGGTTGGTGCCGCCGGCGTGGCCGATGGGGTCTTGGGAGATGAATCGGCCCGTCTGGGGGTCGTAATAGCGGTTGCGGTAGAAGAGCAGGCCGGTGCCGTCGTCTTCGCGGCCGGTGAAGGTGTAGGGGTTGGAGGTGGTGGTGCCGGTGGCGGTGGGGGTGCCGTTCGGGTCGTAGGCGTAGGTGGTGGCGATGGTGCCGTCGGTGTTGGCCAGGCCCACGACGGTGCCGAGAGCGTCGGTGAGGTAGACCTGGGTCTTGCCGCCTTCGGTACGGGTGAGGAACTCATCCAGACCAGAGGTGGCCACGCTGGCTGCCGTTTCCCCGGCGGCCTTCTGCTCGACCAGCGGGTTGGCGCCGTCGGTCAGGTACCGGCTAGTGGTGCTTCCGATCGTTTTGGAGATGCGGCCGCCGAGCGGGTCGTAGCCGAACGATGACGCGGTGCCTGCCTTGGCCAGACCGGTCAGTTCTCCGCGGGCGTTCCAGGTGTAAGTACGCAGGCCGTCGTTCTTGAGCTGACCGTCGGTGTCGTAGGTGAAGGTGCGGCCGTTGTAGGTGGTGATGCGGTTGTCGTCGCCGAACTGCGTTCCGCTCTCCGCGGCGGGCAAAGCGACCTTGGTCAGCGAGCCGGTCAGGCCGGCCTGCAGGCCGCGGACGTCCCTGGTGTACGTCAGATCGCCGACGGTCTTGGTGCCTTGTGCGTAGGTGATGGACTTGATGACGCCGGTGGTGTCGTAGCCGGTGGTGCGGGTGATGCTGCCGGGCAGGGAGGCGGTCTTCTCCCGGCCCACGTTGTCCAGGCTGAAGGTGACCTCCTGGGTGCCGGTCTTGACCGACTTGAGGAGGCTGGACTTGTCGTAGCCGTAGGTGGTGCTGGTTCCGGCTGCGGTCATCAGTTTGCGGCGGTCGGCGTTGTCGTAGTCGTAGGTGACCTTGCCGGTGGGGCCGGTGGTAGTGGCCAGGCGGTCGTGGACGTCGTAGGTGAAGGCCTGGTTGCCGGCTTTGCTGTCGGTGATCTGCTTGAGCAGGTCACGGGCGTCATAGTCGTAGGTGACGGTGGACTCGGCCTGGCCGACGGCGTCGACGCCGTACTTGGTGCTCTTGGGCCGGCCGAGCAGGTCGTACTCGGCGACGGCGGCCTTGCCGGACCTGCTGGTGGCCTTCTTCAGGAAACCGGCCGCGTCGTACTCGAACAGCGCCTGCGCGCCCAGCTGGTCCGTAGCCGTCTTCGGACGGTCGGCCTGGTCGTAGTCCCACTTCGTGGTGTTCAGGCGGGCGTCGGTCAGGGTGGTGAGGTTGCCGTTCTCGTCGTATCCGAGCGCGGTGGTGTGCCCCAGCGGGTCGGTGATCTCCCTCGGCTGGTTGAGCGCGTCGAACAGGACCGTGGTCTGCGAGCCCGCCTCGTCGGTAAGGGCGCTGATGCGGCCCGCTGCGTCGGTGAACTGCCGGGTGATGCGCCCCTCGGCGTCCTTCACCTGCGCCAGGTCACCATGCTGGTACGTAAATTCAGTGGTCGCGTTCGCGTTGTCGGTGACCGTCTTGACCTGGCCGTCGCCGGTGAATGTGAAGCCTGTCTTGCGGCCTTCGGGGTCGGTGACGGTTTCAAGATCGCCGGCAGCGTTGTAGCCGAGGACGGTGGCGTTGTTCAGCGGGTCGGTGGCTTGGGTCGGCTGGTCGTAGGGGCCGTCGAAGGCCGTCTTGCCCGTGGAGCGGGCATTGGCGGTGCCGGCCAGCTCGAGTGCTGAGGTGATGTGCCCGTTGGCGTCGTAGGACAGTTCGGTGCGGCGGCCGTAGGGATCCACGACGGCGGCGATGCGGTGCTTGGTGCCGCGCTCGTAGACCGTCTTCCGGGCCAGTGTCGTGCCGTACGCATGGGTTTCGTTGACGGCGAAGCCGCTGTTGTCGAACTCCACTCTGCGTACCGCGCCGCCCGGCTGGGTGACCTCCGTGGCGGTGATCTGGCCGGCCGGGGTCTGCGTGTAGGCGAAGGAGTATTCCTGTCCCTCGGTTAGTGTCTGCTTCTTGACCCGGCCGTTGGCGTGATAGCTGTTGGTCATGTAGACGATGCCGCGGGCGTCCTTGGCGGTCGCGATCCGGTTGGTCGCGCCGTCGTAGGTGAAGGAACTGGCCTTGCCTGCGGGGTCGGTGACCGTCTTGAGCCGGCTGGCATCGTCGTAGGTGTAGGAGGTGCTGCGGCCAGTGTTGTCCTGCGCCTTGGTGATCCGCTGGGCGCTGTCGTAGCTGAAGGAGACCCAGCGTCCGCCGGGAGCGGTGACGGACGTGATGTCGCCCTTGGAGCCGTTGGAACGCTTGATGCGCAGCGCGTTGCCGTGCCGGTCGCGGATCTCCTGCAAGGGCCCGTACCAGGGGAAGACGTAGTCGGTGCCGTCCCTCAGACGCAGGTGCCAGCTGCTCGACTCCTGGCTGATCTTGGCGCCGTTAAGGGCGGTGGGCGTGCCTTCGGGTTCGAAGACAGCGTCGGCGTAGCCGCTGCCCGGTGAGGTCCGCACGAAGTGGACCTTCTTGCCGCCCGGCAGATACAAGTCCACCTCTGTGTAGAGGCGTTTGGAGTGCAGGTACATGTTGTACGACAGGTCGCGGCCGATACCGAAGGCGCGGGAGCGGGTGTCGCCCTGCCAGTAGGTGCGGGTGACCTCGGCCGAGCCCAGCGGGCCGGACACGCCCAGATCGGTGCGCGAGTCGGTCAGCAGGCCGGTCTGCAGGTCGACGGGGTCACCGGAGAGCCAGTCGACGATGTCCGAGATAGCGGAGAGGTCGAAGGGGATGACGTCGGAGATGCTGAGCATGGCGCCGTGGAAGGCCCACACGCGCGTCTTGTCGTCAGGGACGACCTGCTTGCCGTCGCGGGTGACCGTGCCGTGCCCGTAGGTGTGCCAGCCCTTGCGCTCAGGGTCGTAGGCCAGGAAGTCGATCCGGGTACCGGGAGCTTCGTGCGTGTAGTTCGGATAGACGATCTGCGCGCCCTTGGGGAACAGGTACGTGCCGCCCGGCTGGACGGTGAAGTACACCGGCACGGCACTGTTCTCGGGCAGCGGGAAGGGGGGCCGGTCGACGGGGATCGCGGTGATGCCCAGCTCGGTGACCGGCTTGCCATGCTCGTCGCGCACCACCGATCCCTTGGGGATACGGACCTCAAGGCCCGGGATCTGCGGGGTGGTCAGCGTGACGTCCGACCGGGTCGGGGTGTCGAAGGTGACGGTGTGCTTGGTGTCCAGCGGCGTCATCCAGACGGGGAAGCCCAAATCGGTGCTGCGGCCCGCCACCGGCCGGATCCGGATGTCGTAGCGCCCGTAGCTGCGCTTGCCGGTCTTCGCACTCGCTCCGTCGACGACCAGGGTGGTGGCCTCGGCATTGATACCGGACAGCAGGAAGCGTCCCCGGCTGTCGGTCTTCGTGGTCTTCGCCCCGACCCGGACGGTGACCTTGGGCAGTGGCTTGCCGTCCAGCTTCAGCACGTGCCCGGTCACCGCGGTGCTGCCGGGCGGTGCACGCAGCGCGGGCGGGGCCTTCGGCCCTGCGCCCCGCCCGGTGAGCCAGTCCCGGCCCTTGAGGTTGTGGGTAGCCGGACGCCAGGCATCGCGCCCATTCGGCACGATGCCGGCTGCCTTCTTCGCCTTCTGAGCCTTGGCTTTCGCCTGCTGCTCGAGCCGGTCACACTTATCCGCGCGCACCTTGAGCCAGTCCGGCAAGGACAGAGAGAATGTGCGGGCCAGGCGCTCGGCGCGGCACGCACTCTTCACCGAAACCCGCGGCGCGTCCCTGGTGAACGCATCCGTTCTCGCAGCCGCGGTCGCCGCTTTCAGGCTCAGGTTGAGTGAGCCGGTGGCCGCGTTGCTGGGGTTGAGCCGCACCTTGTAGGTGCCGGCTTCGGCGAGGTCGGTCAAGGCGATCGAGCCGGAAGCGCCGGCCGAGATCAGCCGGGAGCTGACCACCGCGGTGCCCGAGGGGGCCAGCACGTCCGCCCAGAGGCTGCTGGTGAAGGTGTTCGCCGCCACCTCCAGCGACAGGTCATCACCCGCCTTGGCGGTAAACGAGGCATGAACGTTCTGCCCGGCCCGGGCCGCCGTTGCCTTCACCGCCGCACCGCCACGCGCGAGCACGCCCACGTCGGCCGGCTTGGACAGGGTCAACGTCACCTTGCCGACGTCCACCCTGCGGTCCGCCACCCGCACCGTGTAGGTGCCGGCCGCCAGCGCCCCGCTGTCCCAGGCGTCGTTGCGGTTCGGCGCTGCTGTGATGCTGGTGATGTACTTACCGTCCGGCCCGGTGATCGTGACGGTTGCGTACGACGGCATCGTCGCCCCCGTCGCGGCAAGGCTGACAAACTCCCCGGCCTGAGCGGTGAAGGTGGCGATGCCGTCCTGGCCGGGACGGGTGATATTCAAGGTCGGCGACGCGCCGGTCGCGCTGAGCACCCCGCCCTGGACGTAGTGGGAGATGGCGATCTTGACCGTTCCAGTGCCGCCGCCGTCGGGGTCGCAGCGCAGCGTGTACTGGCCGCTCTGCGGAAGCGAGTCGATGTCCAGGGAGTTGCTGTCCCCGTTGGGAACGGGCAGATACTCACCTTGCGTGCCGTCCGGGCGGTAGACGTAGCAGCGCAGATAGCCGCCCATCGCCTTGGCATCCGCGCCGACGCTCAGCGATTCGCCCTTGGCCGCAGTGAAGGTCCAGTCGCCGTCCTGCCCGATCCGGGACAAGGCCGTGGACACCGTCGGCCCCTCGAAGGACACGGCCGCATTGACCGGCTTGGACAGCATCACCGCCACCGAGCCGGTGTCGGTGGAACGCGGGTCGATGACGAACTGGTACGTCCCCGACTCCGGCAGGCCGGTGACCTCCCAGTCGGCCGCCGTGCCACCGAAGCTGTTGGAGGCGACCGTCACGCCCTGGGGCGAGACGAGACTGATGGAGGTCTGGGAGGTGAACGAGCCTCCCTGCAGACCGAACCCGACCGTGTCGCCCCGTTCGGCGTCGAACAGGATCCGCGCCTTGTGCTCGGCCGTCACCACCGCCACCTGCGAGGGGTCCGCGTCGGTGAACGAGGCCCGCATCGTCGTGTCGTACAGAGCGCCCTCGCCGTCGGCGGTGACGGTGAAGTCGCCCGGCGCCGCAGTCGAACCAGCGGGGGTGTCCACCTCCACCCGCCCGGTACGGGCGTGGGGCGGCACCTCGACGGTCAGCGAGGAAGCAGAAGCCTTCTTCACCTCGGCGACCAGGCCGTTGAACCGCACCACGTTGTCGGTGACTGCGGAGGCGAACCCGGCGCCGGACAGGGTGACTTCGCTGCCGGGCGCGCCGGAGGCCGGCTCGACCTTCGTTACGCTCGGCCCGGCCGACGCCACGATGAACGCCTCCACCGCGTCGGCGGACGCACCGCCCGCGCTCACGGTGACCTTCCCGTTGACCGCCCCGGAGGGGACGGTGACGACGAGACGGGTGGCGGAGGCGGAAGTGATGGCCGCGGTCTTGCCGCCGATCGTCACAGTGTTGCTGGCGACGGTGGGGGAGAAGCCGGTACCCGACAGTGTGATCTTCGCTCCGGGGGCTGCCCGGACAGGAACCACCGACAGCACCGACAGCGTGCTGGAGGCGAAGCGGTCGATGCCCAGCCGATTGCCGGCCGCGTCGTAGCGGTAACGCGCCGTCTGACCGCCCGGATCAGTGACACCGGCTAACCGGCCTGCCGCGTCATAGGCGTAGACGGCGTTGTTCGTCGTGGGCTCGGCGGCGGCCGACGCCTTGGGTTTTGCCGCGGGCTCGGCCTGCGCCTGGTCCCGGGGCTGGGAAGGAGGAGCGCTCACTGACGGCGTGGTCTTGGCAGGCGGAGGCTCCGGCGGCAGGGCCTCGGCGGACACCGTCCCCGCGGCCAGCGCCAGGACGAGAACACCGACCGTCGCCAGCCGATGCCGACCACGCCTGATCACACGTAAGAGCCCGACCCGCGACCGCATGCGCCCTCCCCAAGGCACTGCACAGGGCACCCAGGCCCCGTGAACCCCAGCCACATCGCACGAGCCGTCACACCATAACCACACTCGGTCATGTACGTGACAGAAGTTCCCGGCATGTGGCCGAGATTGGGCAGTCACACGTGTCGCAAGTGAGGAAGACGCGGCCGGAAGCAGCCCGATGCTCTCTGGGTATCGCTCGGCTCCTCGACCCAGCCTCACTGGTGAGCTCGCGCCCATGCGACACAGCCCTCAGGATGGGCGGAGGTGCTAGAGCGGAGGTGTCAGCGCTCGCGGAATGTGCTGAGCAGCCATGTCGCGAGAGCCCGTACCTTCTGGTCTCTGTCGCCTGATGCACGGTCGGCGAGAAAACAGTGCTCCACCAGTCAGGCCAGTGAAGCGCGATCATGGTGAGGACCCACCCCCCCCATCCTGGGTCAGGATCTTGGATGGCACTGCGTTCAGCGATCGGACGGCCATCATCAGCAGCCGTGAAGAGCCGACACCGCAGCGCGAGCAGCCGTCCGTTCCTACTCCGGTCGAAGACGGAAAGTGGCCTTCGCGGCGTCAGCGTGGACAAGTTGCAACGTTGGCCGCGTGCTGATCATCGATCGCCATCGTGGTCGCCGGCAGCTTGGTCTGGCTGGCGGGGGCGCTGACGGCCTAGACGACTGCGACGCGGCCTCGGTGGTACTTTCCGTCGAGGCCGCAGTGCTGAACTCGCTGCCGCACCGCGCGGATCAGCGACTTGGGACGACCGCAACAGGCTGGTCGGCCACCCATGGAACCTCCCTGGTGAGAGACGGTTACCGGTAGGCAGGAACTCGGCCCCGCTAGTGCTGGACCCTGAATCCGACACTACGAGCGGAGCTCTTGGCGCACGTCCAGGCAGCAGCGCAGCCGTACGCCGGTTCGCCAGGTGCCCGGGTCGTACCGTCCACCGACGCGGTCGCCCAACGCCCGGCGAGCAGTTCCTGGACGGCGAACGTGGTCTGGTCGTCACATGCCGCAATCCCGACGACGGCCAGGCCCGGCTACGCCAGGTGCGCTTCGCTGATCCGCTTCACGGCCCGGCACTACGCGCCCGGGGGCCCCTTCTCGGCATGTTCACCCAACCGAGTACGTCCCGGCCGGCGCACCGCCATCGCCGCTCGCGACACTGCCCCGGCGGTCGGCCGAACCCCTGCAGCCCGCGCGCCACCTCAAGGACTGCCGCGGCGGGCCGAAGCGGGCTTCGGTGTTTTTCCGCTTCAGCTGAGGAGGGTTTCGCCGATGCCGGAGGCGGAGGAGACGCCGTATTGCTTGGGGCCGTAGACGCTGACGCTGCTGGTGTTCAGACCGCTGCTGGTGCCCCGCAGTTGCCAGAGGGCGCCGTTGCCGCGGTCTTCGTAGGGGGCGGAGACGGCGAGGTCTGCCTTGCCGTCGCGGTTGAAGTCGGCGAGGCGGACCTGGGAGCCGAAGACGTCGTTGGTCTCGGCGCTGCCAGGAATACCGGTGGTGTCCTGTGAGTAGCGTGCCGCGCCGGTGGTGGTGAGCCCGCTGGCGCTTGCGCGCAGCACGAGTACGTCGCCTGCCCTGGAGGCTCGACCGAGGGCCTCGTAGGGGATGCCGACGGCGAGGTCTGCACGGTGGTCGCCGTTGATGTCGGCGATGGACATCGCCGCGCCGAACTCGTCTTCCTTCTCGTTGGCGCCGGGGATGCCGGCGGTGTTCTGGTGGTAGCTGCGGCCTGAGGGGGCGAGGCCGCCATCGATCTGGGGGTCGCCGTAGCGGACGGTGATGTAGCCGGAGCCGTTGCTGGGGTCGGCCAGTCCATTGGGGTTGAGGCGGGGGTTGGACAGGGCGATGGCGAGGTCGTCGCGGCCGTCGCCGTTGAGGTCGCCGGCCGCCACGTGGTCTCCGCCGGCGAGCCGGGCCTGGGCGGTGAAGGAGTCGGTGTCGGCGGTGCCGGGGGCCTGGCCGTAGACGAGGGTGGTCTTCTGCTGGACGACGGCCAGTTCGCTCTTGCCGTCGCCGGTGAAGTCGCCGGCTGCGAGGTGCCCGCTGCTGGTGGAATCGGGGCCGGTGACGTCATGGCCGGCGGGGGCTTTGGTGTGGGTGAACGTGCCGGAGTACAGCCGCAGGGATGTCTGCCCGCTGACGGCGACGTCCGGGCGCGAGTCGCCGGTGAAGTCGCCCACGGCGATGTCGGCGCCGAACATGCGCGAGGGATACGACGGTCCCGAAGGCAGCGCGAGGGCACTGCGAAACGGTGAGGTACCGCCCCACAGCACGGTCACCGAGCCGTTGCCCGAGGCATCTCCTTCGCTGCCGACCAGCAGGTCGGCGTACCCGTCGCGGTCGAGGTCGCCGCTGGCCAGGCTGCTGCCGAAGAAGTCCTGGTACCCGGCTGTGCCGGGGATGCCGGTGGAGTTCTGCGTGATGTAGAAGTGCTTGCCGGTCAGGCCGTGGGCGGAGCCGAAGGTGAGGAGGACAGCGCCGGCGTCCTCCTTCCCGCTGATCGTCTTTCCAGGCATGCCGATGGCCAGGTCGCGGTATCCGTCGCCGTTGAAGTCGTCGGTCAGCTTGGACCCGGCGGCGACGGCTTGGTCGGCCGAGACGGCCACCAGAGTGCCGGTCAGACACGCCGCGAGGACCGCTGCCACGGCAAGACGGACTGAGTGACGCACGAAATCCTCCTGTGTCACCGCAGACGCCGATGGCGTCTACGACCCGGAATGGTGGTCCGCAACCCGGCGTCCGGCGGGGTACCCGCTCGATCACACGATGCGTAACAAAGAACAGACGCCCCACCATCACCGATGGTTGTACCGCCTTCCGCGACGAGATCGGCTTGCGTCCTGCGCCTCCGGCCAGGTGGTCCGTTGAGGACACGGAGAGCCGCGGACGTACGCACTCGCCACATCGCCGCCACGCGAAGGACGAGACACTGCCCGCCTGGAAGCAGGCGCACAACAAGTCCCACAAGCAGGTCCGGGCCCGTGTCGAGCACGTCTTCGCCCGCCCATCAGACCCTCCGGGAGCCTCCGAGCGCCCTCTACGCCCGTACACCGCCCCACCACGGCCCACCCGCCGCCACCCCCCGACCATGCCCGTTCGCCCCCTGAGCGTTCGCTCACTGCGTGACAAGGGATGCGAACAAGGACACAGACCACCAGGAGGAGCGATGGCGTCCGCTGCACAGCTCGCCGCCCGTCCCGTCGTCCCGCGCCTGCCTGGCGGCACGTACGCGGTACGCGACCCGCACGACCCCGAGGTGACCACCCTGTGGCGCGTCGACGGGGGCGAGCTGTTCCCGTGGCCGCTGCGGCAGCGCTGCGCGCCCCGGCCGCCGAAGGCAGACACGAGCCTGCCGCCCGAGGAGCGCCGGGCCCGTCGCGAGCGCTGGTAGGCCGAGGTCTACTGGCCGTGGAAGGTCACCGTCGCCGAGGCGATCCGCCGCGCGCCCTCACCGCGGCCGACCTGTTCGAGCGCTTGGTGCCCGAGCGCGAGCGGCCCCGGGCCGTGTTCGCCGCCATCCTGGACGGCCGCCCCACGCGCGAGGAGCTGGACGACGCGGAGCGCCAGGAGGAGGGCCGACCGGGACCACCTGCGCACGGTCTCGGTCCTGGCGGCCGCTGCCGTCCGGCACATCGCCCGGGCGTTCCGCGTCGCGCCGTCGGCCGCGTGGCACTGGGCGCAGCGCGGCACGGAGCTATGGAACCGGGAGGGCAGCCCCGAGCCCCTGGCGGCCGCTCTCGCCGCCCTGCCGCCCCTGGATGACCTCTAGGCCCGGAGAGGGCGGCCGAGCGGCCACGTCCTAACGACCGATCTGGAGGTATACGCCATCCTGCTCGCCCTGATCGGAACTCATCTTCAATTGGAACGTGATAGAGCTGAAGCGCCGGCGCTTGCTGACGCGAATGGTGCCATTGGAATCAGTGGGTGGGCCGTTCTTCGCCTTGCCTGTGACTACGTTTGGCTGGGGGACGTCGAAACCTTCGTCGCCGCTGACCTCGGTGACAATCATCTCCGGATCAAAGGTCATGATGGAGCCGAAGGACCCCAAGTGAAGGAAGACTTCCTGCACTTCGCCACCGAGGTTGACTGTGAACTCGCTTTCGGTGTGCAGGCTCACGAGTCCCACCGAGTCCGAGAAAGACAGTGAGGGAGTGAAGGACGGAGTTCCAAACCCTTGATGCTCCCCGTTGAGAAGCACCTCGGTCAGGTTCCCAGTGACCGTTACCCTTTGACCGTCCAAGTTCCCGGCGACCGTTTGCTGGTTCTCGCGAATCGTCCAGTCGACGAACTTTACTATCCTGCCGAACTGCAGGTATACGCCGTCGTCCGGAGAAGGCTCGATGTAGTTCTTCTGTAGTTTGAACTTGATCGAGCTGAAGGCGCGGGACTTCCTGACGCGAACGGTACCGTTGGAATCAGTGGGGCGGGCGTCTCCCTTTAGTGCACCTTTGACCCCGTCGCGCCCGGGGAGGACCTCGAACTCCACGTCGCCGCTGACCTTGGTGACAGTCGTACCCGGGTCAATAAACGTCAGGATTGAGGCGAGTGATCCCACGTGAAGGACAAATTCCTCTACCTCGCCACCGAGGTCGATTGTGAACTCATTTTCGGTGGCCCTGCTGATGAGTTCTACCGAGTCTGAGGTGTCCAGTGAGGGAGTGAAGGCGGGCCACTGAAAGTCAGTGTGCTCCCTGTTGACGTTCACTTCGCGCACGCTGTTGGGGGACCTACCCGTGACTGTCACATTCCGGCCGAGCAGCTTCCCGATGGCCTTTGTGCCGCTTTCGCTCGACGTCCAGTCGACGAACGCATGCGGTTCGGCTGTCATTACTGTTGCCATGATCTCGACCCTCCTGATGTCTGGCTCATTTGAACCATATGGATTCGCCCCGGAGGTTCCCCCTAACATGCGGCCTACCAAGCCCGGTCCCGCCAGGGTGCTTGCGAATTCGTTGAAAGGCGGGCTGTCCCGCTCAGCTTCGCGAAGGGAACGGCCTTGCCCTAAAGTTGAAGGCCCGAAGGTTGAATGAGGCACTGCAATTGGGCCTCTCCTTCAGGATAGCCGGATATGAAATTCGCGCTTCTTGGGAGTACCGGACCTGCCATTTCGTGCATCCGGGCGATGCCCAGCATGGTGATTACCTCGCGGCGACGCAGCCCCCAGGGCATACGTGGCCTTCATGGCGGTCGCGTCACGCATGGCCGGGAGCCAGCCCTTGCTTGCCCGAGGTTCGGGCGGCTGCCACCTGGTTATCGGCGTAGTCGAAGAAGCGCTGAAGCTCGCGCCTTGGTGTGCGTCTTTCCTGACACGGCCGACATCGATCGCGTCGCTCACGCACTAGATGTCGCGGTTCGGCACAGCGACCCGGACGACATGTGTTACGTGTCCCAGCGTCCCGGACGTCAACACACGCGGCAGGGCAGGCGCAACCCCCGCAACCTCCCGTGGCCTGAGCCGACGCCACGCCACACAGATAGGTCCCGCCCGTCGGCGCTCCACCCGCCCCCGGGCGGCAAAGGCCACTGTGCACGTGCGGAGAGCTGAACAGCGTCGAGGCCGAAGCAGCTCGGCTACGCGGGGCGAGAGCCTCGCTGCCCGGCTGAGCACACGAAGGCCCGGCAGCGAACACCTTCCGTTCTAGCGGTCGTTGCAACGCCCCAGTTCAGGGGATGCGATGGACTTCGAGATCCGGGAGATCCGGACGGCCCAGGGGTCGAAGAAGCTGCTGCGTGAGCGGGAGACATACTTCCTGCTCATGCAGCGTGGCCTCAGTAACAACCAGGCGTGCCGGATCGTCGGTATCAACGCCAAGACGGGCCGCCGGTGGCGTAACGGCCGCCGTGCCGACCGCAAGCAGAAGGCGGCATCTCCGGTTCGGCCGGCGGCGCCGCCTTCTGGCGCGTCCAGGTATTTGCGCGAGGGAGAACGGATCTTCATCGCCGACCGGCTTCGGGAGAAGGCCACGGTCCGTGCGATAGCCAGTGAGCTGAACAGGAGCCCGTCGACCGTCAGCCGGGAGATCCGTCGCAACCGGCTCCCGCCAACGGCCAGTACCGGCCCTTCGCCGCCCAGGCCCGCGCCGATGCACGCCGACCGCGCCGTTCCAGGCCATTGGGAGGGCGACCTGATCATCGGCAAGGACGGAGCCTCCGCGATCGCCACGCTCGTCGAACGCGCCACCCGCTACGTGATGCTCCTGCACCTTCCCAACGGCCGGGGAACCGAGTTGCTCCGCGACGCCCTGGTGGAGACCGTCCAGCACCTGCCAACCCACCTGAAGCGGTCCCTGACCTGGGACCAGGGCAGCGAAATGGGCCGCCACCGCGAGTTCACGATCACCACGGACATCCCGGTCTACTTCTGCGACCCGGCCAGCCCATGGCAGCGCGGCTCGAATGAGAACACCAACGGCCTGCTGCGGCAGCACTTCCCCAAGGACACCGACCTGACGGTCCACACCCGCGAGGACCTGGACGCGCCCGTCGTGTGAGAGCGCCGACGACTGTATGCGCTGGTCAAGACCCGTAATCCGGCCGGACAGAAGCGCTATACCGCCAACGATCGGAAACCGGACCGCCGTGTGAAGTTGCTCCAGCTACACAGGTTCGAGGACACGCGTGCCTGATGGGGGAGGGCGGACCTGATGTTAGTGACGATCAACGTGGCGGTTCTGCTGGCAATCATCATCATCCTGCGGCTGCGTCGGCGTACGCAGGCGCGAAGCCGCTTCGACGAGAAGCTGACCGTCGCCATCGTGCTGGTCTTCGGCGTGCTCATCGCCCCGACAGCGGTCGGCCAGGGAATCCTGGACGTGGTCGTTCAGGTAGTGCAGGGCGTCTCTCAGTCAGGGCGCTGAACGAGACCGGAGTTCGACCGACAGGATGGGTGCTCCGAGGCCGCTGAGGACGCCGACCGCGCGAGGTGCTGGGTGACCCAGCTGGTATGACCATCCACTCACATGGGCGGCGTATCAAGGGAAACGCTGAGAGCGCCCCGGTCTGGGCCGCTATCACCGGTACATGGTCAAAGCTGTGCTGCGCGGCCTAGGCCCTGTCTGGCAAATGATCTTGGGCTCGTTGATCACGGCCGGCAGGGCCATGCTCTGGCGTGGTGCGACAGGCGGCTCGCCGGGCCGCGGCGACCTATGGTCGCCCACCCCACTCCATGGGATCATTTTGCCCTAGAGACTACCTGAAGGGGGCGTAATGTCCCGCATCGAAGAAGCCATCGACATCTCCCGTCGCCCCGACGAAGTCTTCTCGTACCTGACAGATCCGAAGCACATCGCTGAGTGGGAAGAGAGCGCCGAAGCGGTACGCACCCTGAGTGAAGGGCCGCTCGGTGTCGGCTCTCGCTTCCAGGTGCAGCGGCGGATCGGACGCCTGAAGGTCCCCATGACCATGGAGGTCACGGAGTTCGACCCGCCGCGCAGTTGGCATTTCCACGGCGTCGACGGCCCGGTCCGCAGCGACCTCCAGGGCACGATCGAGCCGCTCGACGACGGCGAGCGGTCCCGACTGACGCTGTCCCTCGATCTCGAGCCGCACGGCATCGGCAAGGTCCTCGTTCCGCTCGTGGTCAAGCCACTGGTCCGCAAGGAGATTCCGCGGGACGAGGCGCACCTCAAAGAACTGCTTGAGGCGGGCACGGCCTAGGTTCTGTCTGACGAACGATCTTGGGCGGGCTCCCGGAGCCAGAGGATGAGTGAGGCGAGGTGGACTCCGGCTTTGTAGGGGGTGGCCAGTTTGTCGAACCGGGTGGCGATCGCACGGAACTGCTTGAGGCGGTTGAAGCAGCACTCGACCACGTTGCGGGCCTTGTAGAGCTCTCGGTCGAAGACCGGCGGTCTGCCGCCGGCCTGTCCGCGCCGCACACGGTTGGCCTTCTGATCCGCCCGCTCCGGAATCACCGCCCGGATGCCCCTGCGCCGCAGGGACTGGCGGATCGCCCGGGACGAGTACGCCCTGTCCGCGACAACCGCGTCGGGCCTGCGGCGGGGCCGCCCGGCACCGGCCCGAGGCACCCTCAAGGCGTCCATGACGTCGTCGAAGACGGTGGAATCGTTGACGTTGCCGGGCGTGACGACGACGGCCAGGGGCAGGCCACGGCCGTCGCAGGCGAGATGGACCTTGGTGGTCAGCCCGCCGCGGGACCGGCCGAGCGCCTGGCCAGCCGTCGCACGTGCCGGATCTTCCAGTTCGTCCCCCGTCGACGCCCCCTTTTGCGGGCGCCGGCGGCGTGCTGGTGAGCCCGGCTGATCGTCGAGTCGACTGGCACCGTCCACTCCACCGCCCCGACGGAGTCGTCCCGGACCTGGACCTGCTCGAGCAGGCGAGCCCAGGTTCCATCCGTCTCCCAGCGGGCGAATCGCTCATAGGTCGTCTGCCACGGACCATAGCGTACCGGCAGGTCACGCCACGGAGCACCGGTCCGCAACCGCCACAACACCCCGTTGATCACCTGCCGGTGATCCCGCCACGGCCGCCCTCGTCCGTCAACACCCGGCAGCAGAGGCGCTGTCCGCTACCACGCCGCATCCGTCAGCTCACCACGACCCACCACAAGATCAATTATCAGACAGGTCCTAGCCGCGCGGCCCGGCGCCGTGCAGGAGGGTGTCGATGACGAGCGTGGCCAGTGCGTCCGGGTCCTGCTCCGCGCCGGGCTTGTTGATGGCTTCGCTGAGGAGGGCGTAGTACACCTGCCGCGTCCACTCCAGGTCTGCGTCCGGGGCGAGTAGCCCCTCGCGCTGCGCCCGGTTCATGAGATTGACGGTGTGGGTGTTGATCTCGCCCCAGAGGGCGGCTGCGGCGGGGGTGTGAGCGGTGGCGTGGCTGAGGGTGAAGCGCCAGGTGTTCTTGACCCGTAGGACGTTCGCCGTCACTCGGTGCAGAGCCACGAGTGCGGGAGCGGCGTCCGGCCGGGCTTCCTCGATGGCGTCGATGAGCTGCTGCTTGGCGGAGATGGCGAGCGCCTCCAGGAGGGCTTGCCGGTTCGCGAAGCGGCGGTGAACGGTGATCCTGGTCAGTCCCGCCGCTTCGGCGACCTGTTCCATGGAGGCGCCGGCGTCCTGGGCGAAGACCTGCTCGGCCGCCTCCAGAATCGCGCGCACACTGCGCTCGGCATCTGCCCGCAGTGCTCGGCCCATGTCTGTCTCCTGTCTGGTTCGCTACCCGGTCTCTTGTAGAGGATACGGGTGCGCTACGGGTATCTCATTAATTGATTCTCTAATGTTGCAACTCTGGCGATAGTTGATACTTTAGTGACACTGTTAAGGGATCACGCCGCACCGGCGGAGCGGGCATCTGCACGACCGTCGCTCACGACCGGTATCCCGTCTCCCCTGCCGGAGGAGACATCCGAGCCCGACTCAAGGAATTGGCATGCCCACAACGAAGCTACGCACCCGTGTCTCCCGACGCACCGCAGTGGCGCTGGCCACCATGTCGGTCGTCGCCGCCGTCGCCGGCGCCGCGCCGAGTGTGGCGAGCGCAGTGAGCGACAGCTCCAGCGTCACCCGTCACGCGGTCGTACAGACGCAGAGCCCCCCAGAGCGCCGCCACCGCCCCCAACCTGCGCGTCAAGGCCGCCAACGGCGTCACCTACCAGTACCGGCGCTTCGGCAACCCCAGCGCCGGCAGCGTGCCCCTGATCTTCCTCCAGCACTACCGCGGCACCCTCGACAACTGGGACCCCAAGCTCATCGACACCATCGCCGCCAAGCGCGAGGTCATCCTCGTGGACAACGTCGGCGTCGGCGGCTCAACCGGCACCACACCCAGCACCATCCAGCAGATGAGCCTGGACGCCATCGACTTCATCGACGCCCTCAAGCTGCCCCACTACGACCTGTTCGGCTTCTCCCTCGGCGGCCAGGTGGCCCAGGAGGTCGCCCTGCGGCGCCCCTGGCAGGTCCGTCGCGTCGTCCTGGCCGGCACCGGCCCGCAGGGCGGGGTCGACCAGAGGGCGTCCGACCTCAAGGTGCTGGCGAGCGCGTTGGCGGACAACCCCGGCCCTGCCGACTTCCTCTTCCTGTTCTTCAAGAACACCGCATCCAGCCAGGCCGCCGGAACTGAGTTCCTGCAGCGCCTCGGCCAGCGCACCACTGACCACGACGCGCCCGCGAGCCTCCAGACCCGCGACGCGCAGCTCACCGCGATGTCGGAGTGGGGCATCCCGGACAAGTCCAAGCTGGTGCGGCTCAACGCCCTCTTCCAGCCCACGCTGGTCGCAGACGGGGACAGCGACATCCTGATGCCCCCCAAGAACTCCCACCTGTTGGCCAAGTACCTCCCCAACGCCCAGCTCAGCATCTACCCGAACGCCGGCCACGGGTTCCTCATCCAGTACGCCGCCAAGTTCGGCGCCGAGGTGAACACCTTCCTCGACCACTGACAACCCATCAATCCAGCACCGCGAGACGGTCACCGACACCGCACACGGTGACGGCCGATCAACACACCTGCCCCGCCGGAGCCCCGCCCGGCGGGGCAGAGCCACGCAGAGAGTCCCCCCGGCACCCTCGCAGCCCTCCGCGTCACGACTGCGCACCCCAGACCATTCGCTCACATCTGCGCCGCCATCGAAGCCATGGGCCCAATGGGCGACTGAGGCGCCCCCGCGGCCGGCGGCGCGTGCTGGCCGCGAAAGGGTCGGTGCGTCGTCCTGGCCGTCACGGCGACGGCCTGCGTGTCCGCCCGGCCCAACACGTCGTTGCAGCTCAGCCCGCCGTCCGCGGGTCTGCTCCATGGAGCCGGCGGCACCTTGGAACGACCCCTGCCCGGCAGCGTCAGCCCATCCGGTGACCCTCCGTAGAGGATACGTTGGCGCTACGGATAACCGATTAATTGATGCTCTACTGTTGCTGCTACAGGCAAACCTGATACATTGATGAAACCGATTGAGGGGACATCGGAAGCGATCCCATGAGTCAGGAGTCCGAAATGGCAACGACGACAACACGACCGGTAGCCCTCATCACGGGTGCGTCCTCCGGCATCGGAAAGGCAGCCGCGCTCGCGCTGGCCGCGGCGGGCTACGACGTGGTCGGCACCAGCCGCAACACCGTGCACGTCACCCCTGTGAAGGGCGTGACCTTCCTCGACCTCGATGTGACCAGCGACGATTCGGTGACCGCTGCGGTCGGCGAGGTGATCGACCGGTTCGGGCGGATCGACGTTCTGGTCAACAACGCGGGTATCGGCTCGGCGGGCGCCGCCGAGGAGAGCTCCGCCGCGCAGGCGCAGGGTCTCTTCGACATCAACGTCTTCGGCGTCATCCGCATGACGAACGCCGTCCTGCCGCACATGCGCGCCCAGCGCAGCGGACGGATCATCAACATCTCGTCCATCGTCGGGTTCATCCCGCAGCCCTACATGGCGGTCTACGCCGCCTCCAAGCACGCCGTCGAAGGCTACTCGGAGTCCGTCGACCACGAGGTACGCGAGTACGGCGTACGGTCCTTGCTCGTCGAACCCGCCTGGACCAACACCGCGATCGAGGCGGCCAGCGTGCGGCCCGACCAGCCCCTGGACGTCTACGCCAAGCGGCGGCTCGCCTTCGAGGAGTACATGGCCGGCGCGGTCAAGGGCGGCGACGACCCCGCCGTCGTCGCCAAGGAGATCGTCGCGGCGGCCACCGACGCCAAGCCCAAGCTGCGCTACACCGCCGGCGCCATGACCGGACGCGTCCGCACCATGCGCCGCATGGTCCCCTCCCGCATGTTCGACCAGCAGCTGCGCAAGCTCAACCACCTGCCCGCCTGACGACTCCCAGAAGACCTCCACGACACATCGACAGGAAAGCGAACCCCGCCATGAGCACATACATTGCAGACGCGGCCGAGGACCTCACCGTGGAAGGACCCTCCGCGACGTTCACCTACCGGCGCATCGGCCCGCGGGGCGGTATCCCGCTGGTCCTGCTGAACCGGGTCCGCGGGACCCTCGACTGGTGGGACCCGGAGTTCCTGGACCACCTCGCCGCCAGCCATGACGTGATCGTGTTCGACAACGTCGGCACCGGCTACACCACCGGCACCCCGCGCGACTCGGTCGAGGGGATGGCCAACGGCACCGTCGAGTTCATCGAGGCCCTCCGTCTGCCCCAGGTGGACCTGCTCGGCTGGACCCTGGGCGGCACCATCGCCCAGCACATCGCCCGCCTTCGGCCCGATCTCGTGCGCAAGCTGGTCGTGGCGGCCGCCAACCCCGGCGGCACGGTGCCCGGCGCTCCCGACCCGGACCCGAAGGTGCGGGCCACCATGACCAAGCCCGAGACCACCGGGGACGACCTTGTGTTCCTGTTCTTCCCCGAGACGGACACCGGCCGCGCCGCCGGGTACGAACACCTCGCCAGGGTGGCCCCCCGGCTGGCCGCCGGACGCCCCGACGTGTCCGAGGCCGCGGCCATGGGCCAGATCGCCGCGATCCAGAAGGACGCGTCGATCCCCTTCGAGCAGGTGCGCGCGGACCTGGCAACCATCCGGCAGCCCGTTCTGTACGCCACCGGCATCAAGGACGCGATGATCCCCGCCCTGGCGTCCTACACCGCCGTCCAGTACGTCCCCGACGCCACCCTCGTCGCCTACAGCGACGCCGGGCACGCCTTCCTCTTCCAACACGCCAAGGACTTCGCCAGCCAGGTGACGCCTTCCTCGCCGACTGACCGTTCACACGGACACCGGCCCCCCAGGAGGCACGACAAAGTCGGGACGCCTCCCGCACCGAGGAGAGTCATCGTGCAGTTGACCAGCGACCCGGCGCGCCGCGGTCGCGTCCGGCAGCTGCACGGCCCCGGCAACGACCTCCGGAAACGACGGCCCCACGCCTGGAACGCAGCACCACCTGGCCCGCATCGACGGAGACGAGAGCCCGAAATCCGTCCCACTTCGGCTCCGCAGCACAGCCAGGTCGCAGATCGGGCACGGACACAGGGGTGGTCAGCATCGGCTCCGGCAGCGTCCATGTCACCTCCCATCCCTTCCACCCGCCATGTCCGCCACCCGAGTGGCTGCGCATCGCCCGGCGAGCGACGTACAACTCCGCTCGCCAACGACATGAGGGCCCCGGCCGCAGCACTCGAGGGCGTGGGCATACTGCTGGCCATGACGACCCCGCTCCGTACCCGCGTGTACGCGATGACCGTCACGGTGCTGGTGTGCGTGGTGGGTAGCGGAGCCTGCTTCGGCTTCCTCCTGGACGGCTGGGCGGGAGTCGCAGCGGGCGCAGGTGCCGCCAGCCTGGGCGCGGGATTCGGAATGCTTGTCCGCCCCCGGCCGACGGGTGACTTCCGTACACCCTTCCATCCGCGTTCCCTGGCCGAATTCGCGCGCTTCTTCGAGGGCCTGGAGCTGCTCGGGCCGGGCCTGATCCCGGTGTCCGGATGGCGGCCGGACCCGCAGGACGTGGCCCTGCAGGCGGAGGGCATCGTGCCGGTGTACGCGGGTGTGGCCCGCAAGGCCTGATTCGAGCCGTTCGCCGGACAGGGCGAGGAGCACGGGTCCATACTTGCGACACGTGGCGACACATGTGCCGAAGTCCGAATTCGCGCAGTCGCGGCGGGGGGTTGACGACGCAGCGGGGGGCTGACGCACACTCATGACGACTCCGACACCGTCCGGCACCGTCCTGTCCACGAGCCCGTGGCGGCTCGACGCGGAGCGCCGTCTGCTCGCGCGGGCCCTGGCCGAGTCGGTGGTGACCGAGGTGGCCGCGGAGGAGCTCCCGCTCTTCGAGCGGCGGGCCCGGAGCCACTTCCGCCCCCGGCTGTGGCGCCGTAGGCCCTTGTCGGTGGACATCCTCGGGCTGCCGACCGACGCGGTGACGCCCGCGGCGCTGTCGGCGGCGGTCGGGGTGCTCGGGGTGATGTCGGCCGAGTTGGTGAGCAGGCTGACCTCGCGCCTCGTGGGCCGGGTGGCGCGGCGTCGGCGACGGGCCGAGGTGGAGCCGCCCGAGCCCGCCGCACCCGCCGTGCCGGCGGCGGCGGAACTGGCCCGCTGGCGCGCGGCCGCGCTGTCGGGCGCCCTGCGTCATGTCTCCGAGCAGCGGGCCGAACGGGTCGCCGACTCCGTGCTGGCGGAGCTCGTCCGCATGCTGGCCACGGACACGACGGACGCCACGGACACTGGGGACCCAGCCCCAGATACAGACACAGAGGGAGACGGTTCAGCGGCGACCGGGCGCTGACGTGTTCGCACGGGCCCTCCTCTTCTGTGCCGCCCTAGCCGCCGCCGCCGTCACGATCGCCTTTCCGGCCACCACCAGCCAGGAGAAGGCCAAGTCCGAGGCCTACAGCCTGTGTTGGCCGGGCGCGCTCAGGTCGTTCCAGTTGACCCTGCCGATGTCCCCGGTGGAACGCGAGATCCTTCGCCAGGCCCCGGTGTGGCCCCCGCAACCGGTACCGGATGGGCACGGACCTGCCCTGAAGCGGTACTTGGAGGAGCACTGCCCGCAGCCTGCTGAGCCGCGGGACGAGTCGCGGGTGGGGCTGGCGCTGGGGATTCTGGGGGTGGGGGGCTTCGTCCTGTACTGGCTCAGCCCGTACCGGCAGATCCTCTTCCGCCGCCTGCTGCGACTGCGCCCGGGATCCGGCTACCGGCCGGACCTCGCCGACGCGGTGCTCCGGCTGGCAGGCGACGCCGGGGTCACCGTCCACGGGGTGTGGCTGAACGCCGACGACTACACCAAGAACGCGGTGGCATTCGGGCACTGGCGGCGTCGGCACATCGAGCTCGCGAGCGGCATGGAGAAGCTGTTCGACGAGGATCGAGGCACCTTCGAGGTCGTCGTCCGTCATGAGCTCGGCCACATCCGCCACCGCGACCTCGACCTCACCCACGGCGTCACCGCGCTGTGGGGCGCCTTCCTCGTACTGCTCGCCGTCGCCTTCTGCTTCGCCGTGTTCGGTGACGCCGGGGAAGGCGCGTACCTGCTGCGGCTCTCCTTCCATCTGGCTCTGCTCGCCTGCCTGTTGTACGCGGCCCGCAACGCCTTCCTGCAGTCCAGGGAACTGCACGCCGACGCGTTCGCCGTACGGGGCGGTCCCACCGGAACGGGCCGGGGGGACGAACGGCGACGGAGGCTGGACACCTTCTTCGTCGATCTGGCCGCCGGACGCGGCGGAAGCGGTCTGCCGTTCGCCACCCACCCCGCCCTCCAGCGCCGCCGGGCGGTCCTGTGCAACCCCGACCTCGCGGGTGAACTCGGTGTGTGGGACGCCGCGTTGACGGGCTGTGTCGCTCTGCTGGCCGTGAACCTGCTGCTGGGCGACAGCTTCAACATCATGCTGTCCGGGTTGCGCCTGGGCTTCCTGGAGCTCAAGACGCTGCGCCCGGTCTACGCCTGGCTGGCGCTGCCCCTGCTCCTGCCCGCCGGTGCCGTCCTCGGCACCGGCATCCGGCACACGGTCGCCGCGTGGGGCGGTGCGCGCGGTGGGCGCGCCGTGGTGGGGCGGCTCGCGCTGCTCGCCCTGGGGCTGTTCGTGGGGCTGTGCGCCGGGTGCGCGCTGCATCCGAGCCAGACGTTCGGCGACCGGTCCGTGCAGTTGCGCAGTATGTGGTGGAGCCCTGTCACTGACGCCCTCGGGCTCGGCCTCGCGCTGACGGCGGCGCTGTCGGTCCTGGCGCTCGCCCTGTTCGCCCTCGCCTGCGTCGCTGTGTGCGGACCACGGGTGGCGTCCTGGTGGGCGGGCGCGTACGGCGTGCTCGTCACGGCGGCCTGGTTCCCGACGGCCCTTCCCGGCGCGGGCGTCCCGTACGTCCGCACCGTGGTGGTCGGGGTCGCTCTGCTCAGCGGCGTGGTGCTGCCGTTCCTGCGCGGCCGGCCGGGTCAGCCGTCCGTTCCCGTTCTGCTGATCCCGGAGGAGCCGGTGACGCGGACCGAGGCTCCGGCCGTGAGGGGGCCGCGGCTCCTGCTGCCCCATGCCGTCACCGCCGCCACGACGTTCGGGGCGGCGGCCGCCGTGGCCCGCCTCCTCGTGAAGACCCCCGAGACGCCGCTCGCCCTCGTCGCCGCCCTGGGCCTGGTCTGCTACGTCGCCGTCCTCGTCGGCGCGGCCGCCGCCCCGCACGACGCGGAGTTCCGGCGCCGGGTCCGGTACGCGGTGGTGTGTCTCGCCGTGGGTGCGGGCGCGTGCTTCCTCCTGTTCACGGGGAGCAGCCTCCTGGGCTTGCTGCCGGGTGTGCTGCTCTGCGTGGCCGCGGCCGGTGTGGCGGTGGCTGGCCGTATCTCCGCGGCCGCTGTCTACGCCGTACGCCACCACCGCGCCGCGGCGACGGCCTCGCGCGTCCCCCCCCCCGCAGCCGCGTGAGCCCGGCGAACGGACCCGGCGCACCGCGGGGCGGCACCGCTGACGGGAGCTTTCTAGGTCAGTCGAGGATGCGCAGGTCGATGTCGGGCTGGCAGTGGGGGCAGGCGGGGAGCCCGGAGGCCAGGAGGCGGCGGGCTCGTCGCGGTTGATGGCGCGGCGACGGTTGCCCGCGGCGTAGCAGTCGCCGGCGTGGACCTGGACGGGCGGCCGGTGCCGATGCCGAGCTGGACGATCCACTCCGGTCGGGCGGGCCGGACGCGCCGAGCGTGTTCCCGTTCGGCTTCGCGCCGCTGAAGCTCGGCGATCTTGTTGTCGATGCGTGCCAGCCACATGGCGTGCCACACCCTCAGGGTGAGCAAACGCTCCAGGTCAGGTGGGGACCCACGCATGCTGCGCCGCCTCCGCGCCCGCACGGCCTGACTGCGTCAGGTAATTGAACGCCCCTGGGTAGGCAACCGACTCCCGTGCCTACCTACTGGTGGAGCCTCTAAGCGTCAGTGTCGTCGGCCTCCCGCAGGGGCGCGGTGTCCAGGGCCTCGACCACGGCCGCGATCGTCGCCGGGTCCGCATCGGGCGGCAGCTCCACCGTCGTGCCGCCCCGCCTGAGCACGATCGGTCCCGCACCGGGCGGCCGGGTGGCGGCGAACCAGCGGTGCATACTGTCGACGAAGGCGGGCAGGGCCAACGCGCTGGCCAGCGCTATGCCGATGACATCGGTGACATCGCCCAACGTATCCGCGTCCGCCTCCGGGTCGGCGGGTTGCTCGCCGCCTGCCCAGCGCAGCCGTATCCGGCCGCGCAACGGTCCGTCCTGGCTCAGCCATCGGTGCATACTGCGGGCGGCTTCGGGGGTCTCGGCGGCGATCTGCAGGTCATGGCCGGGCATGGCGTCGCTCCTCGGGCAGGTCGGTCGGCGGCCGCCTTTCCGCGCGCCGCCACGGGTTGGTCGTGATCGGGATACGGTCTCCTGAACTGCGCACCTGTCGCTGCGGCACGGGCCAGCCCCGGGCCAGGCAGATCTGGCGCGCCCCCTGGAACAGGGCCTCCGCGTCCAGGATCGCGGGGCCGTTCGGCAGCCCGTCCGCAAGGACCTCCAGCAGCGCCCCGGTGAAGGCGGTGAAGCGGTCGCCCGCGCGGGAGACCTCCGTGGCCGCCGACGAGGCCATGACATAACTGCCCTCGATGACGGCGGGCACGGGCCCGGACCCGGCGAGCACGTCGAGGGCGGCTCCGCTGAAGCAGCAGTCGAGCACGACGAGTCGACGGGAGACGGCGCTGTAGGCGATCTGGTCGCGTATCTGGGCGAAGTCGAGGTACGAGTGCGGAGTGTGGGGGCGGGAGTCGGCGGTCGACAGCAGCAGTTGACCGGACACGGGCGACACGGCGCCGTGGCCCACGTAGAAGAAGAACAGGGTCCCGTCGCCGAGCGCGGCCCGGTCGATCGTGGCGTCGAGGGCGTCGAGGATCTCGCGCGGATCGGTCGGGTTGTCCAGGACCCGTATTGCCGCGGCCGGGAGCCCCACACGAGGCGAGAGGAGCACCTCGCGCAGAGCGGCCAAGCTCTGGGCGGCCGAGGGAACGTCCGGCTGCGACTGGTAGGTGTGCACCGCCGTCAGGAGCGCCGCGCCGCGCGACCAGCCGGGGGGCGGGCCCGGCTCCGTGTCACCAGGAGGGGCCGCCTCGGCTCTCGGCGCCTGCCCGGACTGCCTGGACGGTGCGTCCCCGGCGCCGTCCAGCCTGCCCGGGAACGGCGGCGGGCGGTGAGGTCGTCGGGGCGGAACCACCGCACGCAGCAGCACCCGGCGCGCCTCCTGCGGATCCAGCCCCACCAGGGACGGTGTCACCAGGGCCCGGAACAGAGGCGGCGGTTCCGTGTCGTCCACGCGGAGCGGTATGAGCCGCTCTCCGGAAGCGAACACCGCCGTCCACTCCAGGACGACGTCCCGCAGGGGCTCGTAGTAGGCGGCGGACAGCAGCGCGATCACCCGCGAGCCGCGCAGGGCGGCGTCGATCCGCTGGATCGCGTTGTCTCCGGCGGACCGCTCCCAGCGGTCGAGGCGGACCTGGTACCCCGCCGCGTCGAGCTCCCAGGCGATCCACTCCGCCCACCCCGTGTCGTCCGGCGCGTAGCTGATGTAGAGCGGGGGCGATGACGTGTCGTCGTCCTGTTCCACCACGTCCGCCACGCGCCCCCCCGTTTCCCGAGCCGCACCGGTCAGGCGGGGTCTGCCCCGCGTCGGATTCGGACGGTTCCGGTCATTGCCATGGCTCCGGTGGCCGGGTCGCCACGGGCCCCGTAGCGTGTGACGGCGACTTGCGGCACGCCTACCGCGAGCCGGTCCACCGCTGAGCCGGGGAAGCCAGGATGTTCCAGAATACTCGTCAGTCGGACAGCGCACAGTACAAGTTCGGGGACAGCGACATCGCCGCCGAGCGTCTGGCGACCGTGGCCGAGGTCTTCGAACCGAGCAGCGCCGAGTTCCTGCGGCGGTCGGTTCCGCCCGGCATCCGACTCGCGGTCGACCTCGGCTGCGGACCGGGCCACTCCACCCGGCTGATCGCCGCTGCCGCGCCGGGCTGCCGGGTCGTGGGGCTGGACAGCTCCGACTCCTTCCTCGCGCGCGCCGCGGGCGGCGGCCAGGCCGGGGGCGTCGAGTTCCTGCGACACGACGTCCGGGCCACCCCGCTCCCGGTCCAGGCGCCCGACCTGCTCTACTCCCGGCTACTCCTGGCCCATCTCCGCGACCCGCAGGCCGTCGTGGTGCGCTGGGCAGCGGAACTCGCCCCGAGCGGCCGACTGCTCCTCGAGGAGGTGGAGAACATCGCGTCGGACCACCCGGTCGCCGCCGACTACCAGAGCGTGGTCGACGGAATGTTGGCGCGCCATGGGCAGCGCATCCAGATCGGCTGTGCGCTCTCCCTGATGGAGGACCCGCCGGGGACCACCGGACGGGAGGACCGCCTGGTGACCGTACGGCCCGCATCCCGCCAGGTGGGCCGGATGTTCGCGCTCAACCTGCGGGCGTGGAGCGCCGATCCGTACGTCACCGCCACCTTCGCTGCCGACTGGCTCAACCGCCTCCAGCAGCGGCTCGACGAGGCCGCGAACGGAGGGTATGAACTCCCCGTGGAGTGGACAATGAGGCAGATGTTGTTCACGACATGACAAATCGTCAGAACGGCGGCGGGGGACTGGAGTGTGGAGCGGTTGACGAGGGGCGACTTCTACATCAGCTACCACCCTGCGGATCTCGCCTGGGCGGAGTGGATCGCCTGGCGGCTGGAGGCGGACGGCTACCGCACGGTCGTCCAGGACTGGGATCTCAGGCCTGGCGAGAACCTCATCCGGCGGCGCAACGAAGCCCTTGAGCAGTGCCACTTCACCATGGCGGTGGTCAGCGCGGCCTACCTCGCGGCCCCCCAGAGCTCCGACGACTGGACCGCCGCCTTCCTCCAGGACGCCGAAGGACGCGAGCGGCTGATCTGCGTCCTGGTCGACGACTCCCCACTGCCCGCGCTGCTGCGCTCCCGCTACGCGATCGATCTCGCCGCCGCCGACGGCGACGAGGACGCGGCCGGAGCCCTGCTGCGCGGGGTGCGTTCGAAACGGGGCAAGCCCACCGTCGCACCGCCCTTCCCCCAGCGCGACACCCCGGCGCCGCGCCTCCCCGCCCAGCCCCCGCACATCTTCGAAGTCCCTCCGCGCAACCCCAACTTCACCGGACGGCTGGACCTACTGCGTCATCTGGCCGACCGGCTCGACAGCGCGGCCACCGTGGTGCAGGCCGCCCTCCACGGGCTGGGCGGGATCGGCAAGACCCAGGTCGCCATCGAGTACGCCCACCGCTACGCCCCCGCGTACGACATCGTCTGGTGGGTGGCCGCGGAGCAGCCAGCCGTGCTGCTGGCCGGCCTTGCCGCACTCGGCGCCCGCCTCGACATCAAGGTGACGGGCGACCAGCAGCACGAACTGCACGCCCTCCACAGCGAACTGCGGCGCCGAGGCCGCTGGCTGATCATCTTCGACAACGCGGAGGACCCGGAGCTGCTGTACCCGCTCCTCCCCTCCGGCGGCCATGTGCTGATCACCTCCCGCAACCCGGACTGGGCGGGCCTGGCGGAACCGGTCGCCCTGCACGTCCTGAACGACAGGGAGGCCACGACCTTCCTCGCCAAAAGGCTCCGGAACACCCGGCCCGAACACCACGCGGAGCTGGCGGCCGAACTGGGCAACCTGCCGCTTGCCCTGGAGCAGGGCGCGGCCTACATCGACGCGACCCAGATCTCCTTATCCGACTACCTCCGCCTGCTGCGCTCCAGCACCCTGGACGCCTTCCTCACTCGACCGCCGCTCGGCTACCCCCGTACCGTGTCCGGCGCGTGGGTGCTCTCACTCGACCGCATCCAAGACGAATCCGAGGACGCCCACCATCTGCTGACGTTCTGCTCCTTCCTCGCCCCCGACGGCATCCCGCGCAAGTTGCTGCGCACCGGGTCGGCGGGGCTGCCCCGGCGACTGCGCCGCGCCACCTCCTCCGCACGCGGCGACCACATGGCCGTGGCCGCGCTCCGCCGCTACTCCCTGATCGACGCCTCGCCGGACGACCTGGCGCTGCACCGGCTGGTGCAGTGGGTCGTGCGGCAGCGGGCCGAGGACTCGCCGTGGCCACCGCGGACAGTGGTGGCGGAGGCCGTCGGCTGGCTGCTGCTGATCTTCCCGGCCGAGAGCGGCGAACCGCGGCACGGGCCCCTGTGCGAGCGCCTGCTGCCCCATGTCTTGGCTGTCCGGGAGCACGCTGCCGACTACGGCGTCTCCGGACCGGAACTAGCGACGCTGCTGGAGCGGGCGGCGGTCTTCCTGCACGCGGCGGCCCGCCTGACGGCCGCGCGCGAGCTCTTCGAGGCCGCGACCGCGATCTGGGCGACCGCGTCGGATGAGGATTCCCGGCGTCCGCAGGCGGCCCTGCGCGCCGACCTCCACTACGGGCGGCTGCTCCACGACCTCGGAGAGATCCCGCAGGCAAGAAAGATCTTCGAGCGGGCCGAACGCCGACTGCGCGCCGTCGCGGCCGACGCTGCGCCGCCGCAGATGGTCACCGTACTGACCGATCTGGGGCGACTCCTCCAGGAGGAGGGCGATCTCCGCGGGGCGAAACTCCGGATCGAGGAGGTCGTCTCCCTCGTGGCGACCACCGACATCCCCGTGGCGGAGCTGGCCAGAGCCTACGGGTGCCTCGGCCGTATCGAACAGGACCTCGGCAACATGCCGGCCGCCCGCCTCGGGTACGAGAAGGCGCTGGCGCTGAGCGTCGAGGCCTTCGGCGAGTCCGACAGCCGGGCCGCGCTGCGCCGCAACAGCCTCGCCGGAGCGCTGCACCTCACCGGCCGGATCGACGAGGCCATGGTCCAGCTGTCGACGGCGCTCGCCGCGCTGGAAGCGGTGTACGGGGCCGACCACGATCGGACGGTGGCGGTACGGCTGAACCTCGCCGCCGCGCTGCATGCCAAGGGCCGGTACGAGCAGGCCCACGAGAACTACCGGCACGCGGAGCGGATATGCGCCCAGCTCGGCCTGGAGAAGGACCCTCGGGTGGCGATGATCCGCACGGGCCTCGGTGCTCTGCTGCACGACAGCGCGGATCTGGAAGGGGCGCTGGAGCAGCACCGGCAGGCGCTCGCCCTCGGCCGCGCGCAGTACGAGCCGGGCCATCCGCGCATGGTGGTGATGGGCGCGAACGCCGCCGCGACGCTGGAACGCGCCGATGCCCTGGAAGAAGCGCGGGAGCTCACGGCCTCGGCCCTAGAGAGCGCCGTACGGCTTTACGGCCCCTCGCACCCGCGCGTCGCGGCGGTCCGCGCCACCTGGGGCGTCCTGCTGGGCAGGCTTGCGGAACCCGATGCGGCCTGGGCCGAGGAGAGCCGCGCGCTAGAGGACTCCGTGGGGGTCTACGGGCGGACGCACAGCCGGGTGGCCGTGATCGAGAACAACCTCGGCTGCTTGGTCTTCGCCGCTGCCTCCTCTGCCTCTCCGGAAGGAGGGAGTGCGCCTGAGCACTTCGCCCGCGCCGTGGAGATCGCCGAGGCCGCCTACGGGGTCGGCCACCCGCGGACGCTGGTGATCCGCCAGAACGCCGCCGGGCGCCGGGTTGGACGGCCGCCGCAGCCGCTGTTCATCCCGCTCCACATTCATCAGCAGGCGACGACGATCGACCGTTAAGAGGCGGTGTCGGCAGATGGCCGGCTCCCGCGTCAGTGGTGTGATCGCCTGGTGGCGGCGGATGGACATGTACGTCGGCCACCGGGCCTCGACGCAACACGCTTTTTCGTCCGTCACCGAAGACTGCACTTGTTCGTCACCGTGGTGGCCGCCCACGCCCACTGGGCCGAGATCCTGGCCAAGGCCGCACTCATCGCCGGCACCGACGCCGGACCACAACTGCTTGCCGAGCACGGCCCGGTTACCCCGCCGGCGTGCAGCACCGCGTTGCTGACCAGCTCCGAGACCACCAGCAGCACCGCGTTCCCAGCGCTGCCGCCGTCCGGCGCAGCAACCAGCAAGAAGCCGCGGGCCACCTCCGTGGCCTGCTCAGCCGTCCGCACGCTGCCGTCATCGGCAGGCTCCTGGCCCTTTTCAGGTGGATCGAATGCACGGTTTTGCAGCTGCTCGAAGGCGAGCCGTCCCGCGGCGTCCCATACGACCAGTTCGCCGTCCATCGCGGTCGCGCCCGGCAGCTGCGCGGCACCGGCCAAATCTCCGGAAACGCCGGAAGCATCTGAGTGCCGCGCCTGGAGCGCAGCACCACCCGGCCCGCGTCGACGGAGACGAGAGCCCGAAATCCGTCCCACTTCGGCTCCGCAGCACAGCCAGGCCGCAGATCAGGCACGGACACGGGGGTGGTCAGCATCGGCTCCGGCAGCCGTCCACGTCACGCACCATGCCTTCCACCCAGCCCATCGGCCGCCAGGGTGACCGCCATGACCGGTCTTGGTCGGGCCCGTGGTCGGGCGCGAGCGGAACCCCCGACCATGCCGTCCCCGGCGGCGTCCACGGCTGGTCAGCCGGTCACCGGGGCAAGCTCGCCCTCCGCTTGTTTCCCCGGGTCGAGTTCCTGCCGCAGGTCCAGGAAGCAGCGCAGCCGCACGCCCGGCTCGCCGGGATCCCGGGTTGTACGATCCGCCGGCGCGATCCCCCAGCGCGCGGCGAGCAACTCCTGGACCGCGAACGCGGTCTCATCATCCGCGGCCGCAACCTAAGCCGTAGTCCTTCAGGCGTCTTCGGGCTTTATGATCACGGGCAAGGTGGGGTCGTAGCACAGAGGTAATGCGTCGCGATGACATCTCGGAGGACGTCGGTTCGAATCCGACCGCCCGCCCCCTTATCGTCCATGCGCGAGCGCGGCGTCGGCCACCTCCTCCGTGGCGCTCGGCGCGGTCGGCTCGGCCCCGGTGAAGCGGCCGCGGCGGACCGCGCTCCCCAACAGCGGTCTCCTAAATCGCTACGAGCGGCGGATTCCGCGAGATTCACGAATCCCCGCCGGCCCTCCGGGGCCTCGTGGAAAGCTGTGCGAACAGGGCCGCGGGTCAACCCGTGCGCCTCGCGGTCCTGAATGCCGCGAAGACGGCCACTGGGGGAGAGATGCGTGACGAGGACATCGTGTCGGCGGCCCGCGCCCTGCGCAAAGGATCACCTGATCTCTGGTCCGACGCGGGCGGCCGTGCTGACATGGTCGACGCCTTGCTCCGGCTCGCCGAGGCCGGGGAACGGGTCGGCGATGAACTCCTTGTGCTGCTCACGTCGGATGCCTCGCTCCGCGAGGAGCTGAGCGCCCTCCTGTTGGCCGACGAGGACACGTACCGCCAGGTGTCGGGAAACGGCGGCTACGCGCCACTGGCCGGACACGGTGCCCCGTCGGCCGAGATGCTGTACCACTGTCCGGCCTGCGACTACACCTACCCGGTCTTCGAAGCGGGCGAGCCGGTGCCCGAAGGGTGCCCGGACGGGCACGGCCCTCTCGTCCTCTCGGGGTGATGTCTCTTGTTCACCCCGCTCTGGTCGGGTCTCGGCGGCAAGCTGGGAGAGCGATGGGGGCCGCTGTTGACCTCCCCCGCACTGGGGTTCTGGACGGGCGGGGTGCTGGCCTGGGCAGGGGGGCACGGCGGCCTCACCGGGCCCGAGTCAGGCTGGCACGCACTCCGGCATGCGTGGAGCCTGAACATGGGCGGCCTGTCGGCCACAGCCCAGGCCCTGATGGCGGTCCTCGCCGTGCTCGTGGTGGCGGCGTCGGCGCGGCTCGGCGAGGCCCTGACGCTGCCCGTACTGCGCCTGCTGGAGGGGTATTGGCCCCGGTGGACGTCCCCGGTCCGGGCGGTCCTCGTCAGGGCGCGGGCGAAGTCCATCGATCGGAGGGCCGAACGATGGCGGCAACTTGCCCGCAATCGCACCCGGTTGGCGCCCGACGAGTACGCCGAGTTCACCGCGCTGAACCAGGCGCGGGCGTGGGTTCCTCCGGTGCCGCGGGACCGGATGCCGACCGGACTGGGCGACGCCCTCAAGGCCGCAGAATCCCGGCCCCGCCTCCGGTACGGCATGGAAGCCGCGGTGTGCTGGCCCCATCTGTGGCTGTCCCTGCCTGAGCAGGCCCAGGCCGAGGTCGCCGCGGCCCGTGCTCGGCTGGACGAGGCCGCCCGCCTCTGGATGTGGAGCCTGCTTCTGGTCGTGTGGACCGTTTTCACCTGGTGGGTCCTGCCTGTCGCATGGCTGGGGGCCATCGTCGGCTACCGGCTGGCACGCGCGGAGGCGATGCAGTACGGCCAACTCGTCCAGGCGAGCTTCGACCTCTACCGCAAGGACCTGTACGAGCGTCTTGGCTGGGAGCTGCCCACGGATCCCTCTCGTGCGTACGAGACGGGCCGGCGCCTGACGGCATACCTGGAGCGCGGACCGCTACTGGACGAGACGACCAGGGGGCACGAGTGAGAACGGAACGTGTGCGCGATGCCGAGGACTGGCTGGGGTGGCCTCCTATCCCCCGGCCTCCGGTCCGTTTCCATGCCCCTCTCGCCGCAGCGGGGCGTGCGCTCGCGGACTACGTCAACGGCGACCGCTCAGCCCGGCATCGACTCGCGGAAGCCCTTGACGAGGTGGTGAACCACCACCGCTTTCAGGCTGGCCCCCTGCCCTTCCGGGTGGCCGTGCTCACGCGAGCGGGCATCGCCCGCAATTGGTGCGGAGTGGGCGAGTCGAGCGATGCGGACCTGCTGGCGGCCTGCCGACTCCTCACCGCCGGGATCCGCGTGGCCCCGGCGGGAGGCTCGGAGCAGGCATGGCTCGAATATGGCCTAGGGAACACCCTGGTCAACCTGTATCAGCGGGTGGGCGACGAGGACGTGCTCGGCGAGGCCCTGGACCATGCCCGGCGCAGCGTCGTCTGCGCCGAGAAGGACCGGAGACTGGCCGCACTGTGCCGGGCAGGGCTGGCGCGGGCACTGGGCATCCGCTTCCAGCTCCACGGCGACCCAGCGGTGCTGACGGAAGCCGTGGCACACGCGGAGTGGTCGGTGACCATAGCCGGAGCCACACAGCTCGGCCACCGGTTCAGGTTCATCCTGGCCGAACTGCTCTCGACGAGGTACGACGTGAGCGGAAGTCTCGGCGACCTCCACCGCGCCATCGAGTTGCTGCGCGCCGCGGGCGAGAGCCGGGACTACGTCATGGCGCCGAGGACGGGCAACGCGTCCCGCGGAACACTGGGCGGTCTGCTGCGGCGACTGTTCCTGCGGACGCGGGACCGGGCCGTACTGGACGAGGCGGTCCGGTTGCTGACGGACGAGGCCGGGGGCGACGACTCCAGGGCCGATCCCGTGAGCCTGAGCCTCCTGGGCAACGCCCTGCTCACGCGCTACCAGAGCTTCGGCGACAGGACCGACCTGCTCAGAGCGGTCGACCTGCAGATGAAAGCCCTCGGCGCCCGCCCGGCCGGCGACTGGCAGCTCGCCTCCGGCCACAACAACGCTGGCAACGCCCTCGCCGCCGCCTGGCGCGCCACCGGTGACGACCAGTTGGGGGCGGCTGCCGTCGCGTACTATCGCACCGCTCTCGCTCTGACAGCGCAGAGCGCTCCCGAAAGGGCTTCCCGCGCCTACAACCTCGGCTCGACCTTACAGGCCCGACGTGCTGTCGACGGTAGCGCCGAACCGGTCGCGGAAGCCGTTGCCGCCTACCGGGACGCCGTCGGTCACGGTCTGGACAACTCCCTGGAGTGGGCACTCGCCGCGGCCCGGGGATGGGGCGACTGGGCTGTGGCGCGCGGCTGCTGGGACGAGGCCTGCGAGGCGTATGGGAGCGGCCTCGAAGCCACCCGGCGACTGTTTCGGACCCAGCTTCTCCGCGAGGACAAGGAGACGTGGCTCTCCGATTCCCAGGGCCTGCCCTCGGAGGCCGCTTACGCGCTAGTGCGCGCCGGCCGGTGGACGGAGGCGATCGAGGCACTGGAAGCCGGCCGGAGCATGCTGCTGTCGGAGGTCTTGGAAGCCGACCGGACCGGACTCGACCGGCTCCCCGAGAAGGGCCGCGCGGACCTGCTGGACCGGTACCGCGCCACCACGACTGCCTTGGAGGAGGCGATGCGCGCCGGCGCCGACCCGGGGACGCTCCGACGCCTCCGCGAAGCGGTCGACAGCGTGGTCGCGGACATCCGCGCGGTCGAGGGCTATAGACGCTTCCTCGCCCCACCGGTCTTCGCGGACGTCCGCCGGGCCGTACCGCGGGGTGCCGCCCTCATCTACCTGGCGGCCGCACGACCGGCCGGAGTCGGAGTCGTGGTGGATTGCAGCGGCCGGGTCGGCGCCGTGGAACTTCCCTCGCTGACCACCGAAGCGGCCGAGCGCCACGTTCGCCTGGTGACGGAGTCGAGACGGACGGCGGCCGAGCAGGCGGGCGCGTGGAAGGGTGCCCTCGACGCCGTCACCCGTTGGGCGTGGTCGGCCGTTCTCGCTCCCGTACTACCCCTCGTCGGCGAGGCCGAGGAACTGATCGTCGTGGCGTCCGGGACACTCGGGCTGCTCCCGCTGCACGCGGCCTGGCGGCCGGCACCGGAGGTCCCGGGCGCACGCCACCATCTGCTGGACGAGCGGACCGTGCGGTACGTCCCCAACGCCCGGGCGCTTGAGGTCACGCGCCGCATCGCGGCCCGGACGTGCACCGATCGCGTCCTCGTCGCCGCCGACCCCCGGCCAACCTCCTTGCCACCCATCGGCTACGCGCACACCGAGGCCGCGTGGGCCCGCCGCTGGTTCCCCGAGGGGCACATCCTGCGCGGGAAGGACGCCACGTCAGCGGCCGTGGCGTCCGCCATGTCGCGGACCCACGTCCACCACTTCATCTGCCACGGCCGTTCCGACACGCAGCGTCCCCTGGAAAGCGCGCTCGTCCTGGCCCGCGACCAAAAACTGACCTTGCGCGACATCCTGGCCCTGCGCCTCGGCCAGCCCGGTTCCGGCGTCGGCGCGCGGCTGACCGTCCTCGCGGCATGCGACACCGACCAGCCCGGCACATCGCTTCCCGATGAGGCCGTGTCCCTGCCGAGCGGCCTCATCCAGGCAGGGGTCGCCGGAGTCATCGCCACCCAATGGGCGGTCCGCAGTGAGGCGATGAGCCTGCTTACGGCACGCTTCTACCAATTATGGCGGACGGAAGGGAAGGAGCCCACCCTCGCCCTGCGCCTCGCCCAGCTATGGCTGAGGGACACGACCAATCAGGAGAAGATCCAGGACCTGGCTCCCGCCGTGACACCGTCCATCGGGGACGACGACCTCGCTCCACTGGTGCGAAGCCTGCGACTCCGTGATCCCGACGCACGCCCGTACGCGCATCCCGCGGACTGGGCTGCTCTCAGCTATCACGGGTCGTGAGCCGTCGACGTGAACGCCGTCGCCGGGAGGAAGAGGCCAAGGCGGCCTAACAGCATTAGGTACGTCGGCTGTTGCTGTCACCCCGCTGACCCCGCAGGGGCTCGTGCCTCGATGGCGCTGATCGCTGACCATACCTGCCGCCCTGTGGCTGCGGTGAGAAACCGAGTCCCTCCACTCATGCCCAACGCATGCCGATGCGGGTGTGAACGACCTCACGGCCGACGAGCAGACCGCATGGCAGAAGCTGTTTGCGGCGGAAAGCCGGGGACCCGGGCACGACCAAGGCCCCCGGCTCTGACCGGGAGGGAGTCACCTGGGAGCTAGCGAGTCGGTTGCCTGGCCCGCGAAGGCCCAGGCCGGAACCGGTCGAGCGCGACCGGGTTCCGCGAGTACGTCTCCGGAGAGGCGTGGGTGTAGGCGCTCCAAACTGCGTAGGCGGACGACGTACCCCGAGCCCGTCGGCCTTATCGGGCCAGACGAGCCGTCAGAGTCCAGTACCCGACCGCCTGTAGGGTCCTCAGCGTCACAGTTATGCCGGTAACAGTGACGACGAAAGGCCCCTCAGGTGAGGGGCCGTTTCTATAGGAGAGGGCGGGCGTGGTCGCGCGGTCCACCGACGACAACGACCAACCCGCCCCCCACACCTCGTCACCGCAACATCGGGCCCGCGCCTGCCCATGAAGCAATCGCCCTGGTGGGAGATGACGGACGCCCGAAAAAAAGATCTTGTAGGAGGTGTCAAGAGAACCGGCCCCCGGGCCCTCTCCAGTCATGTACGGCCGCGGCCCCGCCCCGGGCGCTGAGGAGCCGCACACTGGAGGAGGTTGCTCAGTGGAGTTCGTCGCCATCGCGCTGTTCGTGGCCGGTGCCCTCACCCCCGCGCTCACGCGGCTGCTGAACAGCGTGGCCTACCGCAATCGCGCCAGCGGCAAGGCCGAGATCATCCGTGCCCAGCACGCGGCGCGGGAGGTGCCGGAGCGCACGGCTTCGGGGAAGCGGGGGAAGCGGCATGGCTGACACGCAGACGACGCAGTCCGTGAACGCCGCCGCCCTGGCCGCGGTGTTCCGCAATGAGGCGCCACGCATGACCGCTCTGGCAGCCCGCCTGCTGCGCGAGAGCGAGATCCCCGAGTGCGTGGTCGGAGCCGAGGACGTGGTGCAAACCGCCTTTGAGAAGGTCCTGGGCGTACAGGGCGTCCTGACCGAGCCGCGCGCGTACGTCTACACGACGCTGCGCCGTGAAGTGTCCTCCTGGGCGGTCCGGCTGGGCCGGGAACGGCAATGGGAGATCGCTCGGCGAGCCGAGCTGCGCACGTCGCCGGCGCACGGCCGGGACATCGCCGCGACCGTCACCGATCGCATCATCGTCCGGGACGGCATCCGCAGCCTGCCCGGGCAGCAGGCCGCGGCCGTGGTGGCGACCAAGATGTACGGCTTCACCCAGCACGAGACGGCGCAGCTGACCGGCAGACGTCCCGGCACGGTGGCCGTGCACGTTGCACGAGCCGTCGCCACACTCCTGCTCTGCCTGACCCCGGTGGCGTTCATCGTCTTGCTGGGACTGTGGTGGGGCATCTCCCGGGTGCTGCCTTTTGTCGCGGTCGGCGTCGGAATCCTCGGCGCCGCTGGGGCCGCTGGGATGAGTGTCACTCTCGCCCGGGGAAGCGGCCCTTCTCGGGTGGAGCGGGCAGTGCGAGTGATCCAAGACGTTCGGAAGTACCGCGCTGGTCGCTGACGCGTTGCCGGGCGGACGGCGAGCGCACCGTCCGCCCGGCGAGGCGATGGCAGCAACGAGACGGACTCCCGCCTGCCGCCATCCCTCTGACTCATGGATCCCGGATAAGCTCCGTAGCGGGGAACCAGACGGCACAAAGTGCGGCGGCCCTGCGCCCAGCTCGGGACTGGCTCCCACGAGGTCCTCTTCGAAGCCACCGTCGATTCGCTGCGCCGCGTCTTCGCCGCTCCGGACGACGTTGCCGGCATCGCCGAAGGACTCGTGCGCCACTGGCGCATCCCCGCGGGCGAGTACGGGGCGGAGTGGGGAACGGGCATCCGAGGCGCGGAAGTCGATCGAGGCGTTCCACCAGCTCGGAGGCACGTAGGCCCTACGGCCAGCCTCATCTTCTGGAAGCCCGCAGGGTGGTTTCGCGGCGAAGTCCCGGCTGCGTCACGGGCGTTGTCAGTGCCGTGGTCTACGGTCGTGGGGTCCCGGCAAGGGGCCGTTGTGCTCTCGCCTGGCCTTACGGCTGGCCAGGCGAGAGCGGCATGGCCCGCTTCCCCCCTTTGACGGGTTGGCACGGGGGCGGGCCCTTCCGGATGGAAGGCCGACACCAACGGCGTCATGTTCTATTGACGTCTCTTCGACGTGCAATTGCAAGGAAATCCGGGAACTTCCACCCGTCCGCGCGCCTGCTTGCGCTTTCTGATCGGCGATGTCCTGACGGTGTGCCCAAGGGCGGTCCGGTGATCGCCATTGTTCCGTGATTCCTTGATCACGTGGCGTAGCAACTGCCCCTCTGGCCATGCTGGTTCACCTCCCGGGCACGGCGGTGTGGCACCCGCCCGCCCGGGGTGCGCGGCGGCCTTCTTCGGATGGGGCCGCCGGATCCCTGAGGCCGACCTCCCGACAGCAGAGGAACCTGCATGAAGACGCGTCAGATAGTCGTCATCACGGTCACGGCGACGGTGTTCGCCTGGAGCACCGTGCTGGTCGCCGTCGGCGAGACAGCCGCGGTGGCCGGGCTCGCCCCGGCCCTCGCCCTGACCGTGCAGCAGATCGTGCACGCCTCCCGCTCCCACCCCGCGCCCAGCACCGGAAACCGCCTGGACGCGACCACGGACAAGGAGGACGACGCACCGTGATCACTCCTGCCGAGCCGCCGGCATCACCCGGCAGACCGGGCCGCAAGCTCGGACCGATCGCCCCCACCGTCGGCAGCGCCCACCGGGCCTGGCTGGACCCGATGCGCCAGAACTACCTCGCCAGCGGCCTGACCCTGAACGACCTCAGCACCCGCGTCCGCTTCGCCAAGTCCAAGCTCTCCGAACTCTTGCGCGGCGTGGGCCTCTACCCCCGCTGGGAGATCGTCTACCTACTGGCCACCGAGCTGGGCATGCCGAACTGGCCCCTCTACCAGCTGTGGTGCCAGGCCGCCTACGAGGCCCACAAGAGCAGCGAGTGAGGGGCAGTCACTCGCCGAAGAGCGGCACCGAGGCGACGTCGACGTCGGCGCGGACGCGGTGTGCCCGGGCTGGGTGCCGCCACCGCCCGGCCGCGTTCCTGGCGACGTCGACCGCCACCTCCATCACGATGTCGGGCTGGACCAGGTGCACGCCCAGGGCGCGCGCTGCGTTCCCCACCCCGCGCTGAACGTCCATCCTTCCCAGGGGTGCGAGTCAGCGGGCGGGGTGAGCAGCTCGGCGAGGGCACGGCCGACGGCCCGGGACAGCGTGGGGCTGCGGCCGGTGTATCGCAGGCGCCCGGCACGGTCGTAGCGGCCCAGCAGGACTGTCCGGGGCGCGGCCAGAGAGCCGGTGACCGCGCCCACGATGGCCTCGGTGGTGACCGCACCTTGTACTTCCGCCACGAGCGCACCGGCAGGTACGGCTCATCGAGCCGCTTGAAGCACAGCCCCTCCAGCCCTCCAGCCCTGCCGCCGTCCACGTCAGCCACTGCGCCGCGACGGCCGATCGATGGTCGACAGGCACAGCGTCAGCGGCGCCGCCAGGCCGCGCTCGGCGAACAGCGCCTCAAGCGCTGCGCGCCGCCGCCGGTACGCCCAGCAGCCGCTCCCGGAGTCCAGTGGTGCCCTCGATGGCGGCCGCAAGCTCCGCGGCGCCGGCCCCCGCCGGTGCGCAGCGGGGCAATCCCGTACAGAGCGCCGCTCCGGGGTGTAAGGGCGGGTCCCGGTCCGGCGCTGCTGACGGCGCCGAAGGGGCGCGGCAAAGAGTGCGGACGATGACGGTGGGGAGGCCACGCTCGGCTGCGTACTTGTCCTTCAGCGAAAACCGCAGGGTGGTTCCCCTGTGCGACACGCTCATCAACTACCGCGCAAGTGAACGAACGCCGGGGCAGCGAGGCGCTGATGTTCAACTTCGCTGGCCTGCCATGACTTGATCTGGTCAACTTGTCACATGTCCGTGGACCAGTCCAGGGTTGCCGAGGTCATGGCCGTCGCCTTCGGGTCCGGCTTCCGTGTCGCCCCACGCCTGGTGCTGACCTCTGGGCATGTCACAGGGCCCGTCAGTGACCGGCCTTTACGGTTGCGCTTCCTCGACGACGACACGGTCGTCGAGGGCCGAGTGGTGTGGCAGCGTGACGACTCCAGGCTTGATGCGGCGCTCATCGAACTGGACGGTGCGGAACCGGCCCAGCGGCCACCCGTCCGATTCGGACGGTTCACCGGCAGTTCCCGGCGAGCGGGCTGTGAAATCTGGGGTTTCCCGCGCGGCCTGCGGCGGCCCTTCCGCGAGGTCGTCCAGCTGGCCGGGACGATCAACCCCGGCACGTTAGGCATCGGCCGCAGGCACCAAATAACCCTGTCCGACGCCGTGCCCCGCAAAGGGGTGGAAGCAGACCGGTCCCCGTGGCAGGGAGTCTCCGGCGGCCCTGTCTTCAGCGACGACGGTCTGCTGATCGGGATCGTCGAACACGACCCGGTGGAGTACGACTCCGACGTCCTGGAAGCCGTCCCGCTGGCCGAACTCATCCGCGACCCAGGGTTCCGCGAGACGGTCGAGCGGCACCTTGACGGCCCGCTCCGGCTGGAGTCCGTCGAGTTGGCGGGGCTGCTCGCACAGCCGGTTCCACAACCCCTGAACTCACCCGGCTTCCTGATCCGGGCCGAAACGGAAGCCGTGCGGTTCCGCGGCCGGACCGGGATCCTGGACGACCTCACCACATGGTGCACGGGCACCGGGACGTCGGTGCGCCTGCTCACGGGCCCCGGCGGCCGGGGCAAGACCCGCCTGGCCCGCAGGCTGGCAAGTCGCCTGCCGACCCGTGAATGGGTGTGCGGATTCGTCGGACGCGGCCCGGTCGGAGCGTCGGAGGCACGAGCACTCACCGATGTACGCGTGCCCACCCTCCTGATCGTCGACTACGCCGAGACACGCGTGGAAGCCGTCCAGGCGCTGCTGAGTGCCGCGGCCGCGAACCCGTCCGGCGCCCCCATCCGCATCCTGCTCATCGCCAGGGCTGCCGGCGACTGGTGGCGCAGCCTGTGCAGGGGGTCAGAGGAGGGCCGGGCGCTGTGCACCCCCGAGCCGACGATCCTTGCCGCGCTGGAAGAGTCACCCGACGGCCGCAGGACTGCCTTCGAAGAGGCGCTGAGCGACTTCGCCGCCCTCCTGGGCCGTGTCGACGGCTACGGCGGCCAGGACTGGCGGTCACTCGCCGCCGGGATCAGCGTCCCCGACCTCACGGACGGTTCCTACCACTCCGTCCTCGCTCTTCACATGACCGCGCTCACCGCGCTGCTCCAGACCGGAGCGCAGCCGCCGCACGTCGGTCCAGGATCGTCGGCCGCCGACATCCTGCTCGCCCACGAAGAGACGTACTGGGAACGCACCGCACGCTCCAGGGACCTCTCCCTGGACGCGGAGCTGAAGCGGAGGGCGGTGGCCGCGGCCGCACTGTGCGGAGCACCCGACGAGACTTCCGCGCGCGCCCTGCTGAAACAAGTGGTCGGCCTGCGCGATGCAACGGAGGCCACCACCACAGCAGTGGCTGGCTGGCTGGCTGCCGTCTACCCGGCACCACCGGGCACCTTCTTCGGGCCGCTCCAGCCTGATGTGCTCGGTGAGCATCTCATCGGCGAGGTGACCGCCCGCAGCGAGGAATTCTTGCTGTCGCTGCTGCCCGCGGCAGTAGAGGACCAAACCGCGCAGGCACTGCACGTCCTGAGCAGGGCCTGCGCCCATCAGGATCATCTGCCCAAGCTGCTGAAGGTGTTGCTCACCGCGCACCCCGACGCACTGGCGGACGCCGCCGTGCGCGTCGCCCCCCAGGCCCAGCATCCCCAGCCTCTTATCGACGCTTTGGAGAGCGCGGCGACGAGCGCGACGACGCCCCTCGCCGTCATCGAGCGGGTCGAGGCACTGATTCCCCAGGAGACCGGCTTCCTCGCCGGGTGTGCGGTCGCCTTCGCCCGCCGCGCCGCGGTCGACAACCTGTTGCAGGTCGGGGAAGACGCGGCCGCCTTCCAACAGGCCCTCGAGCGGGTACTGACGCTCGCGGACCGCCTCTCACATGTCGGACGGCACGCGGAAGCGGCAGCACATACGGCTGAGGTAGCGCACACCGTGGGGAAACAGCTCGCCGTCGCCGTCGCCGACGCCGACGCCGACGCCGACAGTCCCTTCACCGACATCCATTGGTTGTTGCTGGGCATGGCGGCTCTAGGGCGGCACGCCGACGCTCTGTCGCACTGTGGTGAGCACGACTCTGCAGTGACGAAGATGAGAGTAGTCGTCGAGATCGGCCGCAGACTCCCGCAGGGCATCGGATTCGCACGACTAGGCCTGGCGGTGGCGCTCGGGGCCCTAGCCCGGCTGCTGAGCCTGAGCGGGGAACACGTCGAGGCCGAGGCGAACGCGAGGGAAGCGGTCGAGTTGCTGCGGCAGCTCGTCGCCGACAGCCCACTGCTCGCCGACAGCCCACTGCTCGCCGACAAGCTCGCAGCGGCGCAGATGCGACTGGGGTCTGTGCTGTTCGGGGCGGGACGCTTCGCCGAGGCGGCACAGGCACGACGCGAGGCGGAACAACTTTTGACGGAGCTGGGATCCGAGCATCCGCAACCGCTACTCCGGCTCGCCTCCGTCAAGACCGAGCTGGCCTGGGCTTCCGAAACCGAAGGACGGTCTCAGGAGGCCCACGAAGCCCTGCGTGAGTCCGCCGAAATCTATGAGCGACTCGCCGACTCCCACCCGGACATTGGGCTTTCCTACCACGTCTCGGCGCAGCAGCGTCTCGCCGAGTATCTAGTCAGCCGGGTGGCCGCACCGGAGCAGGCCATCCCGGAGTTGGAACGGGCTGCCGTGGCGGCCCGGCAGCTAGCCCGGACCGCCACACCAGCGCGTCTGGGCGCCTTGGGAGCCGTCCTGTTCCGACTTGTCACCCTGCGCTTCGTGACCGGCCAGATGGCCGACTCCGAGCCATGGGTACAGGAGTGCGTCGAGGTCCACCGCAGGCTGCTGGGCATGAATGCCGATGATGACGCGTCGCTGAGCCGTGCCCTCAGTACCTCCCTTGTCCACCTCGGCGACCTCGCATTCGACGGCGGACGCGTCGACAGCGCGGCTGACTCCTACATGGAGTCCGCCAGTCTCGTCCTTGTCCTCTCGCACCCCACGCAGCAGGACCTCGTAAGGCTGAACGCCGCGGTGGCTCCGTTCGCCAGACTCGTCCTGCTGGACCGGACTCTGCTCGCCCGGGCCTTGGACCTCGCGGAGCGGGCGCTGGCCCTCGCCCGGACCTGGGCCGCCGAGCAGGATGGGGACGTCGGCAGCAGAGCGCTCGCCTCGTCACTTCTCCATGCTGCGGCGCTGCGGCACCAGGACGGGCAGCAGGCGAACGCACTCTCAGCCGTCGACGAGGCACTCTCCATAATCCGTGCCCGGTCGGCGGCCGGCGAGCAAGAGGCGAGCATGCTCGCCGCACTCGTCGCTCGCGCGGCATATCTGGAACAACCGGACGAGGGAGCTCCTGAGGTTGAGACATCCGCCGAATACATCGCTGCCTGCCGCCAGGCATACGACGAGGCGGTCCAGTACGTCCGTCGTGCCCGCCCCCAGGTCCTGGAGCCGTTCGTGGCGACGGCAGTGCTCGCGGCCAGGGCCATGGGGCCCTTCCCTCTACTGAGTGACGCCATGCGGGTCCTGGCCGATGCGGTGCGCACCTCCCGGGCAGCTACGTCCGTACTGGACAGCATGCCACTCCTGCTCGCAACCGCGGACGGGGAACCAAACAGCCCGGCACGCGACGCCCTCATCAGCGCCGCCCTGGACGTGTTCGCGGCCCTGGCGGAAGCTCCTGACGGGCCCGACGAACCCCACATCGCACTACTCAGCATCACCGCGGGCATCATCGACGCGGCCGATCACGGCAATGCCCGCCAGGCAGCCCGTGTCCTGACGCGGCATGTGATCCGCGCGGGCACGGCCCCCACCGAGGAGGTCCGCCGCTGGTCCGCCATGGCGCACCTAGCGTACGGCCTCGCCGCGGAGCCGCGGTCGCCGCAGGCTCAGGAGGAGACCATGGGGGAGGTAGAGGAAGCCGTCCGTTCGCTGCTGCCGCTGGCCGACGGCGCGCCGCAGAGCTACCTGCAGGCCATCGTATGGACCCTCGACCTCGTCTACCGATGGTCCCGCAGCGTCAGAGACGAGGAACGGGTGGCGGTGCTGTCGCCGTACGTGGCGTCCGTACATGCCCGGCTGCAAAGCGGCGATGGCATGCACGAGCACGCGACGTGCCGCGTGGTGGCCCTCGCGGAGATGGTTCGGACACACCTTATGAACGCGCGGCTAGCCAAGGCCGAGCTGCTTCTCGAAGAGGCCGCCGAGCTGGGTCGGGGCGTGTCCGACCGGTTGCCAGATTTGTATCCAGCGTTGCTCCAGCAGCTCATCGCGGTGAAAGTGAACCTGGATCATGAGGTGCCGCCTGCTCTGTGGCGCGCGTGCGTGGACGCACACGGCGGGCGCCTCGACGTGCTGGTAGAAGCGGCCGGCTACCTGGCGGAGCGCGAACCACCGGAGGCAGCACTCCCCTTTTATGAAGAATGGGCGGCTGCTTGCCCAGTTACCGAGGGCGAGGCGGGCCAGTTGCACGTGCACGTCGTCCTGGTCGCATACCTGGCACGTCTGGGCCGGGACGCTGACGCCATTGCTGCTGGGGCGGCGCCACTGCGCCGGGCTCGCGAACTCGCAGCGCAGGGCGACGCAGTGGCCCGATGGGTGCTGGCGGATTTGGGCGCGCTGCTCATCGGCTGCCATTGTGCGCGCGAGGAGCTTGACGAGTTGCTTGCGCTGGCCGACGAGGTGCTCCCGCTGCTGCGAGACCCCGCCGCCCGGCCGTCCGCTCAACGCGGGTTGCTCGTCGAGGTGCTGCTCGACTCGGCCTGGGCGCTCACTCAGCTCGACCGGCCACGGCTGGCTGCCGACCGGCTGGTAGAGGCACATCTGCTAGCACGGGCGGACGGCGACCTGGCTGCGCACGACGAGGACGCTCGTGAGAATCTGGCCCTGCTCTTCGCATGCGATCCCGATGCGGCGCGAGAGAGCTGGCAGGCGGCGAGCGATGACCCACTGCCTGACTGGCTGCAGACGCCTCAGGAATAGGACGGCCTAGGACGCAGTGACCCTTCTGTATCGCCCACTTCGGGGCGGCGGCCGGTCGCCGCCATCTTCGGCGTCAGGGTCACCTTGACCGCTTGCGTGGTCTCGTTCGTCAGCTCCGCCTTCGCGCCCGCCTCCACCACCCACAGCTTGACCTTGGCACCGCTCTCCCCGGTGAGGCCGACCTGGACGGTGAACTCTAGCTCCACGGTATCGACTTCGAAGAGGACATCCTTGTCGGCCGTGCGCCGGGCAAGCGCTGAAAGCTGCTCGCGAACGCTCTCGATGGCATCGGTTAGCTCGACTTTGCGCATTCTGCGAGTCTGTTGCGCTGGCCGGAAGGCGTCAACCCCGCATCCTAGCGTGGCAGCACCGGATGCGATGTGCCGGTTTGGTGTCAGTGAGTCAGCGCCCAGCGCGTAGGCGACGACGACCACTCCTAAGACGAGCACGGTGATCCCGCCGGCCTTGCGCCGCGTCCCGCTCGCATGCGCGGGTGTCGCTGAGGCGAGGGGTAGTTGGTGTGCGGGGTGGTGTGTTGGGGGTGGATTGAGAAGTGGGTTTGGTGGTGTGAGGGCTGTGATCTGGGATTGTGTGGGTCTCGGTGGGAGTGGGCGGGACGTTGTGGGTAGCTTCTGCGTCTAAGGGCTGGGCTAGCGTTTTGCCTGTTCAGGAGTGTTTTGCCTGGTCAGGGTGCGTTGATGCGTGGGTGCTGTTGTGTCAGAGGCGGTCGTCGGTGAAGAAGTAGGGGCCGTTGCTGATTTGCCATCCTTCGCGTTCTGCGGTCTTGGCTACCTCGGTGATGGTTTGGGTCCGTTGTTCTTCGGAGACGCCGGGGAGGACCTTGTCGTAGACGGCAGGGTCGTCGAGGAGGCGGACGAGGATGGGTTCGGAGCGGTGGGCGTACAGTCCGCAGAAGCTTGGGTAGAACTGCGCGTTCGGCGCGGTCACGGTGATGGCCGCCCTGGTCGGCGCCATCCTCGCCCGATAACCCGGCCCGCCCAGCCCGAGCGGAGCACCGGGGACCCGGCGGACCGGGCCGGTACTGCCCCGCAGGGGTCTCCCAGGGAAGCAATTGGCGCGCCCGACGCCCCTTGACCAAGCCTCAGACGTGCTCTCTTCCAGGCCGGCGGTCGTGGGGTGCTCTGAGGGGGCAGCACTCCGACCACGCCTCTGCGGGCACGGTGACCACTTGCGCGCGCTCGACAAACGAGCGAAACACGTCACCGCTCGTGAATGCCCGGAAAATGGGGCTAATGACTGATCCTCGCCTAAAAACGGGGCCGCCCTCTTAAAGCCTGGACAGCGTCCGGGGTCTGGTTCCAGAGTTCATCTGGGTCTGCAGTTTGATGCACGGGGATGGGCTGGTTATCCAATCGCTACACAGGCACATGACCTGATGCAGGGTCACCCGCCCCGGCCACCCCCTCTCCTCACTGCTCGGGCCGTAGGCCCGTTGGCCGTCCCGCGCAGCGGGGCCGGCCGGTGGCTGGAGCGCAGCGGAAGCCGCCCTCACGGGGCCGAAGGCCCCGGAGCTCCGGGAGCGCAGCGGACGGAGCGTCACCGGCCCGGCGCAGCCGGGCCGGTGGGCTGCTCGCGCAGCGAGCAGCAGCGCTCACGCGGAGCGGGAGCGCAACACCCGCGCGCAGCGCGGGTGTTCGCTTGCACATCGCGCAGCGATGTGGTACCCGCTCCGCGGG
>NZ_JBEZYZ010000024.1:0-72057 GCF_040638895.1 Streptomyces sp. NPDC024017
CTAAAACTGCCCTGTGGGGGGTTGGGGTTCCACCCGGGGCCTTGGGGGCCGGGGGCCGGGGGTCCGCGCGGCGACGATGCCGGCCGGCCCCGGGACCGTACCGGGGCCGGCGCGTCAGGGGCGGTCGGTGAGGTAGCCGCCCATGGAGGTGAAGTACTCGGCCGCGGGCAACTCCCTGCCGTCCTCGGTCCGTACGCGCGTGATGGCCAGGCCGTGGTTGCGTCCGGTGCGGGCGTCGGCGCCGGCGACGATCACCACGCCGTCGCCCTCACGGTAGAAGATGCGGCCGGGCGTGCCGCCGTAGCGGCCCTCGGACACGAACGAGGCCAGTACGTCGAGCCGCTTGCCCCGGTGGAAGGTGTAGGCGCTGGGGTACGGCTCGGACTGGGCGCGCACCAGGCGCTCCAGGTCCTCCGCCGGCCAGCTCCAGTCGATGCGGCTGTCCTCGTCGGCCCGCTTGTGGAAGAAGGACGCCTGGGAGCGGTCCTGCCGGGTGAACTCGGTCTGTCCGGAGGCGATCAGGCCGAGCGCGTCGATGGTGACCGGGGCGATGAGGTCGACGGTCTTGTGGAAGAGGTCGGTCGCGGTGTCCTTCGGGCCGACCGGCACCGCCTCCTGCCGGACGATGTCGCCGGCGTCGAGCTCGTCGTTCATCATGTGCGCCGTGACGCCCACTTCGGGCTCGCCGTTGATGAGCGCCCAGATCAGCGGGGAGAACCCGGCGTACTTCGGCAGCAGCGAGTCGTGCACGTTCAGCGTGCCGTGGCGCGGCAGGCCGAAGATGCGCGGGGGGATCCACGTACGCCAGTTGTTGGCCACGATGATGTCCGGGTCGGCCTCCTTGAGGCGCTCGAACAGCTCCTCGTCGTCAGGGCGGTTGCGGATCAGCACCGGGACGCCGTGCTCCTCGGCGAGGTCGGCGACGGAGTCGCTCCAGATCTTCTCGTAGGCGTGTTCGCTCTTGGGATGGGTCACGACCAGCACCACGTCGTGCTCGGACTCCAGGAGGGCTTGCAGGGTGCGATGCCCCCAGGTCTGGTAACCGAACATGACGACCCGCATGGGGTTCCTCCTCAGAGCAAGGTGTTGGCCGACGCAAGTAAAGCAAGGCTTACCTTAGTCCGCAACGGGGCTGCGGGATGGCGCAGTTGAGGGAACCCGATCCGCACGGTGTCCGTTTTGCCCTGTCGACACCTCAAGGGGTTTAGCTTAGGCTCACCTAAGTTCCTTGGCGTGCCGCTTCGTTGGCATGCCCGCCTTTCGTTCCTTCCACACCTGACACGCGGCTGCCCCGCACGATGGGAGTGACATGTCGCAGGTTCTTCCTGGTGACGCCCCACTGGTCCACGACCTGATCGGCATCGGCTTCGGGCCGTCCAATGTGGCCATGGCGATCGCGCTCCGCGAGCACAACGCCCGCGTCGGCAGGCAGGAGGCAGTCACCGCTCACTTCTTCGAGCAGCAGCCCCGCTTCGGCTGGCACCGCGGCATGCTCATCGACGACGCCACCATGCAGGTCTCCTTCCTCAAGGACCTGGTGACGCTGCGGAACCCGGCCAGCGAGTACAGCTTCCTCTGCTACCTGCAGAGCAAGGGCCGGCTGATCGACTTCATCAACCACAAGAACCTGTTCCCGCTGCGTGTGGAGTTCCACGACTACTTCGAGTGGGCCGCGGCCCAGGTCGACGACATGGTCTCCTACGGCCACGAGGTCGTCGGCGTCGCGCCAGTGACCCGGGACGGCGTCGTGGAGTACCTGGAGGTGACCGTCCGCTCGGGAGGCGGCCTGGAGGTCCACCGGGCCCGCAACCTCGTCCTCGGCACCGGCCTGCGCCCCCTCATGCCCGAGGGAGTGGAGCGCGGCGAGCGTGTCTGGCACAACTCCGAACTGCTCGCGAAAGTCGACGAGTTGGAGGGCACATCGCCCTCCCGGTTCGTCGTCGTGGGCGCCGGCCAGAGCGCCGCCGAGAACGTCGCCTACCTGCACCGTCGCTTCCCCGGAGCCGAGGTCTGCGCCGTCTTCTCCCGCTACGGTTACAGCCCCGCCGACGACAGCAGCTTCGCCAACCGGATCTTCGACCCCCAGGCCGTCGACGAGTACTTCGCCGCGCCCGAGGACGTCAAGCGCCGGCTGATGGACTACCACGGCAACACCAACTACTCCGTGGTGGACATCGACCTCATCGACGACCTCTACCGGCAGTCGTACCAGGAGAAGGTCCTCGGCACCGAACGCCTGCGCTTCCTCAACGTCTCCCGGCTCACCGGCGTCAAGGAGACCCCGTCCAGCGTCCGCGCCACCGTGACGTCCCTGGTCACCGGCGAGGAGACCGACCTGGATGCGGACGTGGTGGTCCTCGCCACCGGCTACAGCCCCGCCGACCCCACCAGCCTGCTCGGCGAGGTCGCCGACCGCTGCTTCCGCGACGACGAGGGCCGCGTCCGCGTCGAGCGCGACTGGCGCATCGCCACCGACCCCGCCCTGCGGTGCGGCATCTACCTGCAGGGCGGCACGGAGCACACGCACGGCATCACCTCGTCGCTGCTCTCCAACACCGCCATCAGGGTGGGCGAGATCCTGGAATCGCTCCTCGGACGCGGGACCGAGCCCGCAGCGGACCGGACGCGGACGCTCGCCGACGGCACGGGAAGCACGGCCCGTCCGTAAACACCACGCACGATCAACTCACCTCCGGCGCAAGGGATAACGTACGTCCACATGGGCACGACTGCTGTGGTGGAGCGCCCCGCGCCCGGGGGCATGGCGAAGGCCCGTCGGCGACGGGTCGTGGGTCTGGGCACCCTACTGGCGGTCCTCGTGGTCGCCGCGGCGCTGTCGCTCGCCGTCGGCGCGCGGGCGCTGAGCCCCGCCGAGGTGTGGCACGGGCTGTTCGGCGCCCCGACGTCCGACCAGCGGCTCACGGAGATCCGGCTCATCGTGGAGACCGTACGGGTGCCCCGTACGGTTCTCGCGATCGTGGCGGGCATCGCGCTGGGGATCGGCGGGGCGCTGATCCAGGGGTTCACGCGCAACCCGATCGCCGACACGGGCCTGCTCGGCGTGAACACCGGCGCCTCGTTCGCCGTGGTGTCGGTGATCGCCGTGTTCGGGTTCTCCAACCCGTTCCAGTACGTCTGGTTCGCCTTTCTCGGGGCGGCGGTCGCCGGTGTCGTGGTGTTCGGGCTCGCGAGCATCGGCCGGGGGGCCGGCAATCCGCTGACCCTGGCACTGGCCGGGCAGGGGATCACGGTGTTCCTCATGGCGATGACCACGGCGGTCGCGCTGTCGAACCAGGCGTCACTGAACGCGCTGCGGTTCTGGAACGCGGGCTCCGTGGCCGGTGTCGGATTCGACGTCATCTGGCCGGTGACCGCGTTCGTCGGCGTCGGTCTGGTGCTGGCCCTGACCACGTTGCCCTCCCTCAACCTGCTCAACCTGGGCGCCGACGTGGCGCGGGGGCTGGGCGTGAACATCGCGCTGAGCCGGACCGTCGGCATCACCGCCATCACGCTGCTGGCGGGGGCGGCTACGGCCGCGTGCGGTCCCATCGCCTTCCTCGGCCTCATGGTGGCCCACGTGGCCCGCTACCTGACCGGCCCGGACTACCGCTGGCTGGTGCCCTACGCCGGACTGCTCGGTGCCGTCGTCCTGCTGCTCTGCGACATCGTCGGCCGACTGGTGGTGCGGCCGGGCGAGTTGGACGCCGGCGTCCTCGTGGCGCTCCTGGGCGCCCCCTTCTTCGCGGTGCTCGTCTGGCGCGGAAAGTTCAGGAGCGCATGAACGTGACCGATGTGAAGCCGTCCCTGCCGCCGGGCGTGCGGCTCGGCCGGGTGTCGTTCGTCTGGCGGCCCTGGCTCCTGTGCGTCACGCTGCTGCTCGCGGCGGCGACCTTCCTGGTGTTCTGCGTGTCCATCGGCGTCGGGGACTTCCCGATCGGCCTCCCGCAGGTGATCGCCACGATCTTCGGACGGGGCGAGCAGGTCGACCAGTTCGTCATCATGGACCTGCGGATGCCGCGCGCCCTGGCCGGACTCGTGGTGGGCATCGCGCTCGGGGTGGCCGGGTCGATCACGCAGTCCATCGCGCGCAACCCCCTGGCCAGCCCGGACGTACTGGGGATCACCCAGGGCGCCAGTGCGGTCGCGGTGTTCCTGGTGACGGTCTCGGGCGGGACCGCCGCGGCAATCGTCAACTCCGTGGGCCTCTCGGCCGCGGCGCTCGTGGGTGGGCTCGGCACCGGTCTGCTGGTGTACTTCCTGGCGTGGCGGCGCGGGGTCGACGGCTTCCGGCTCATCCTCATCGGCATCTCGGTGAGCGCCGTGATGGAGGCCATCACGACCTGGCTGCTGGTGACGGCCGACATCAGGGACGTCGCCCGGGCCCAGACGTGGCTGGTCGGCTCGCTGGAGGACAGCTCGTGGGGCGAGGTCTGGACGGCCCTGTGGTGCGGGCTCGTCCTCCTGGTCGTCGTGTCCTGTGTCGCCTTCCAGTTCAGGCCGATGCACTTCGGCGACGAGGTGGCCGCGGGCCTGGGCGTCCGGTACGCGATGGTGCGGGCGGTCCTGCTGCTGTGCGCCGTACTGCTGGCCGGTGTGGCGGTGAGCGCGGCGGGCCCCGTCCCGTTCGTCGCGCTGGTGACGCCTCAGGTGGCGATGCGTCTGGCACGGTGCCCCACACCGCCGATGGCGGCTTCGGGCCTGGTGGGCGCGCTGCTGCTGATCGGCTCGGACCTCATCGCGCGCACGGCGTTGCCGGTCTCGCTCCCCGTCGGTGTGGTCACTGCCGCGATCGGCGGGCCCTTCCTCGTCTATCTGCTGGTGCGGGCGAACCTCCGGTAGATGTACAAGAGTCAGGTGAACCTAAGCAGAGGGGGACCCGTGGTCGCACAGTCCGTCACCGAGGCCGCGGTCGGCGACACCTCGCGGCTGGCAGCCCGAGGCGTCACGGTCGGCTACGGCGGCCGGGTCGTCATCGACGAGCTCGACGTGGCGATACCGCCCGGCGTGATCACCACGATCATCGGCCCCAACGGCTGCGGGAAGTCGACCCTGTTGCGGACCCTGTCGCGGCTGCTCAAGCCGTCCCGGGGGTCGGTCGTCCTGGACGGCGAGGACATCGGCAGGCTCCGGACCCGGGACGTCGCGAAGAAGCTCGGTCTGCTGCCGCAGGCACCGGTCGCGCCGGAAGGGCTGACGGTCGCCGATCTGGTCGCCAGGGGCCGTCACCCGCACCAGAGCTGGCTGCGGCAGTGGTCCTCCGACGACGCCGAGGTGGTGGAGCGCGCCCTCGCCATGACCGGGGTGTCCGACCTCGCGGACCGACCGGTCGACGCGCTGTCCGGTGGGCAACGCCAGCGCGTCTGGATCTCCATGACGCTGGCTCAGGGCACCGATCTGCTGCTGCTGGACGAGCCGACGACCTATCTGGACCTCGCGCACGCCGTCGACGTCCTCGATCTGGTGGACGACCTGCACGAGTCGGGCTGCACCGTCGTCATGGTGCTGCACGACCTCAACCTCGCCGTGCGCTACAGCGACCACCTCGTCGTGATGCGGGAGGGGTCGATCCTGGCGCAGGGCCATCCGCGCGACGTCGTCACCGCCGAACTGCTGTACCAGGCCTTCGAGTTGCGCGCCCAGGTGATCGACGACCCGGTGGGCGACCGGCCGTTGATCGTGCCCATCGGACGTACGCACGTGCGCCCGGGACACATCCCGATAAAGGAGTGAGGTAAGGCTAGGCTAACCTCACTCCGTCACGGTAAGGTTTGCCTGCCCTTTAGGCGAGGGTGCAGCGAACTAGCGCGAAAGCAAGGGGTTTTGGATGCTCCTCCATCGAACGACGTCCCGGAAGCCATGGCGGCGGCTGGCGGCGGTCGTGTCCGCGGCCACCCTCGGCGTCGGTCTCCTCGCGGGATGCGGCTCCGACTCGGCGGACAACAAGAACGAGGACACCCAGGCCGCGGCAGCCGGCGCGTTCCCGGTCACCGTGGAGCACGCGTTCGGATCCACGAAGGTCGAGAAGGCGCCCCAGCGGGTCGTCTCCGTCGGCTACACCGACGACCAGACCATCCTGGCCTTCGGCATCAAGCCCGTCGGCATGGTCGACCAGTACCCCAACCCGCCGGGCAAGTCCCCCGACATCAACACCCAGTGGCCCTGGGTGAAGGACAAGTGGGGTGACACCAAGCCCGAGGTCATCATGAAGAACGGTGACTCCGGCCCCAACTACGAGAAGATCGCGGCCCTGCGGCCCGACCTGATCGTCGCGGTCTACTCCGAGATCGACCAGGCCGGCTACGACAAGCTCTCCAAGATCGCTCCCACGGTGGCCCGCACCAAGGCCGAGAAGGAGCCCTTCAGCGCCCCCTGGCAGGACAACGCCCTGCACATCGCCAAGGCCCTCGGCAAGGCCGACGAGGGCCAGAAGATGGTCGACGACATCGAGGGCAAGCTGGACACGGCCAAGAAGGAGCACCCGGAGCTCGGCAAGCAGACCGCCGTCGCGCTGTCCTGGTACGAGAACTCCGTGGCGCCGTTCACCTCCACCGACGTGCGCGGCCGGCTCGTCTCGGGCATCGGCTTCAAGTACCAGACCGGGATCGACAAGGTCGCCGGCGGCAGCTTCTACACCAAGCTCTCGCCCGAGCGCATCGATCTCGTCGATGTCGACCACATCTTCGTCATCAACGACAAGGCCGACACCGAGGCCCTGAAGAAGTTCAAGCTGTTCGCCAACCTGGACGCCGTGAAGAAGGGCAACGTGTCCTACCTGCTGGACAGCGAGGGACCGGCGGTCGGCGCGGCCATCTCCCAGGGCACCCTGCTGTCCATGCCGTACGCGATCGACGAGCTCGTCAAGTCGGTCGAGTAGGGAAGTGAGCACCACCGACACGCGCGTCGCCCCGGCGACCCTGCGCACGACGACCGGACGCGAGGCCGCCCGCTGGGTCGCGGCACACTGCCGCACGATGCCCGGGCTGACGACCGCGACCGTGCTCACCACGGTCGCGGGGGCGGCGCTCCAGGTGCTCCCGGTGCTCCTGCTCGGCCGGGTGGTCGACGGGGTCGTCGGGGGCGAGGACCGTTCGGTCCTGGTGACGATCGGGGTGCTGATCGGTGCCGCCGCGCTGCTCGGCGCGGCGGCCACCGCGGTGTCGACGTACCTGATCGGACGGCTGGGCGCGGACCTGCTCGCGCGGCTGCGCGAAGGCGCCGTCCGGGCCGTGCTCGGCATGCCGAGCGCACGGATCGAGCAGGTCGGCCGGGGAGACGTCCTCTCCCGGGTCGGTGACGACGTGGCCGTCATCTCCAAGGGCATCCGCACGGCCGTCCCCACGGTGTTCTCGGCGGGCGTGCTGGTCGTCATCGCCACCCTCGGCATGTTCGGACTGGACTGGCGGCTCGGCCTGGCCGGCGCCGGCGCGCTGCCCGCGTACGCACTGGCGCTGCGCTGGTACCTGCCCCGGTCCGCCCCGCTCTACCGGAAGCAGCGGGTGGCCCAGGCCGACCGGGCCCAGGCGTTCATCAGCGGCCTGAACGGCATCGACACCGTCCGGGCCTACCGCCTGGAGGGCGCCTTCCGCGAGAAGGTCACCACCGAGTCGTGGCGGGTGCGCGAGCTCGGTATCGAGGTGTTCCGGTTCTTCGGCCGGTTCGTCGGCCGGGAGAACCGCGCCGAGTTCATCGGCCTGGTCCTGATCCTCGTGGTGGGGTACGCCCTGCTGGAGGCCGACGCGGCCAGCCTGGGCGAGGTGTCGGCGGCCCCGCTGCTGTTCCACCGGCTGTTCACCCCGCTGGGCGCCATCATGTTCACCTTCGACGAGGCGCAGAAGTCGGGCGCGAGCCTGACCCGCCTGGTCGGGGTGCTGGGGGAGTCCGCCGAGGAACGGCTGGTCGGCGACGAGTCCGTCACGGCGGCCCGGGCCGGGGCGTACCCGGTCACGGTCGCGGGGCTGACGTTCCGTTACCCCGGCTCCGAGGAGCCGGTGCTGCGGGACGTCGACCTGACGATCCCGGCCGGTGGGTCGCTCGCCCTGGTGGGCGCCACGGGTGCGGGCAAGACGACGCTGGCCGCGCTGATCGCCGGCATCGGCACCCCGCAGGCCGGGTCGGTGCGCATCGGGACGACCGATCTCGCCGACCTTGACGAAGCCGGGGCGCGGGCCCTGGTGAGCATCCTGACGCAGGAGACGCACGTGTTCTCCGGCCCGCTCGCCGACGACCTGCGGCTGTCCGCGCCGGGGGCGAGCGACGCCGAGCTGATGGACGCGTTGCGCACCGTCGGCGCCGAGGGCTGGGTCGCGGCGCTGCCCGACGGGCTGAACACCCCGGTCGGCGAGGGCGGTGAGCGCCTGGACGTCACCAAGGTCGCCCAGATTGCCTTGGCGCGGCTGGTGCTGGGCCGGGCGCCGGTGGTGGTGCTCGACGAGTCGACCGCGGAGGCCGGCAGCGAGGGCGCCGCCGAGCTGGAGCGGGCCGTGCTGGCCGCGTGCGCGGGCCGGACCACGCTGTTCGTGGCGCACCGGCTGACCCAGGCGATGGCCGCGGACCGGATCGCCGTGCTCGACGCGGGACGCGTCGTGGAGCAGGGGACGCACGAGGAACTGGTGGCTCTGGGTGGCCGGTACGCACGACTGTGGCGGGCCTGGCGAGAGGGTAGTTAGGTAACCCTTAATTAGGTTAGCCTAACTCCACATTCTGGAAGGGACGCTGAGTCTTCGATGATGGAACCGCGCGCTCGTCTCGCACTGCTTTCACCCACGCGCCTGGCCGATGTGCGCCGGCGGATCGGCGACTACCCGGACAGGACCATCACCGAGGCATGCGCCATCGGCCTGTCGTACTGGGCGACGGGCCGAAGCCCCGAAGGCATCGACCTCACCCCCGGCACGCTCTTCGCCGACGTCCTCGGCTGGGTCGACAACGGCGGTGCCGCGCCAAGCGGTTGGGACGTCACCCCGGACGGCCGCGGCATCACCGTCCCCGACGGCGTCGCACCCGAGGACGCCCAGCTCGCACTGGACGACCTGGCCGACTTCCCGGACCGGCCGCTCGGCACCATCGGCCCGACCGGCGTCGCGGCCAGGCTCGCGACCCTGGCCGAGTGGAACGACAACCGGGCCGACCGGGCCCGCCCCACCATCGTGGAGATGTTCCGCGAACAGGCGAGCGCCAGACCGGACGCCATAGCCGTCGTCGACGAGCACCGGTCACTGACCTACCGTCAAGTAGCTGAATACTCGGGCCAGTTGGCCCATCACCTGCTCGCCCGTGGACTTGGATCCGAACAGGTCGTCGGGATCTCCCTGACCCGCTCCGCCGACATGGTCATCGGGCTGCTGGCCGTGCTGCAGGCGGGGTGCGCCTTCGTACCGCTCGATCCGCAGTGGCCCGCCGCCCGCCGGGCCGTCGTCATCGAGGACGCCCGGGTCGTCCTCCAGCTCAACGCCTCGGGCGAGCACGACCCGGCCGAACCGGACGCCGTGGCCGTCGACTCGGACCACTGGCAGTACGGCTCGTACCCGGCGCAGGGGCCCGGCGTCACCGTCCTCGGCGACGCGCTGGCCTACGTGATTTTCACGTCCGGTTCGACCGGGCGCCCCAAGGGCGCGATGATCCGGCACGAGGCGATCAGCGAACGCCTGCTGTGGCAGGTGAACGAGATCCTCGGCTTCGGCCACGACGACGCCTCGCTGTTCAAGGCGCCGCTGTCCTTCGACATCTCCATCAACGAGATCTTCCTGCCGCTGGTCTCCGGCGGTCGGCTCGTCGTCCTGGGGCCCGGCGGCGAACGCGACCCGCACCACCTGCTGAGCGTCATCGCCGAACAGCGCGTCACCTTCACGTATCTGGTGTCGTCCATGCTGGACGTGCTGCTGGAGATGGCAGGCGACTCCGGACGCCTGGACAGCCTGCGGCACGTGTGGTGCGGCGGTGAGGTGCTCACCCCCGAGCTGTACGAGCGGTTCCGCACCAAGCTCGACATCCCCATGTACCACGGCTACGGCCCCGCCGAGACGACCATCGGCGTCTCGCACGTCATCTACCGGGGCGCCGCCGAACGCCTCTCGACGTCCATCGGCAAGGCCAACCCCAACACCCAGCTGTACGTCCTGGACGACGAACTGCGCCCGGTCCCGGTCGGCGTCGGCGGTGAACTCTATGTCGGCGGCTTCCTCCTGGGCCGCGGCTACGTCAACGCGCCCGGCCTGACCGCCTCCCGCTTCGTCGCCAACCCCTTCGCGAACGACGGCTCCCGCCTCTACCGCACCGGCGACCTCGCCCGCTTCGCCCCCGACGGATCGCTGGACTTCCTCGGCCGCGCCGACAACCAGATCAAGATCCGCGGCATGCGGCTGGAGATCGAGGACGTCGAGGTCGGACTCGCCGAACACCCCCGCGTACGGCACACCTGCGTCGTCGCGAAGAAGAACGCCGCCGGCGGCACCTATCTGATCGGCTACGTCATACCCGCCGCAGGCAGCGAGGACCTGCGGGCCGACGAGGTCAAGGCGTGGGCCGGCGCCCACATGGTCGAGTACATGGTGCCCGCCCACATCGTCGTGCTGGCGGAGTTCCCGCTCACCGCCAACGGCAAGCTCGACCGCAACGCACTGCCCGAGCCCACGCTCGCAACGGGCTCGCTCGTGCCCCCCGCCACCGACGACGAGCGCGCGGTGTGTGCCGCGGTCGCGGAGGTGCTGCGCCTCGAAGAGGTCGGTGTCGACCAGGACTTCTTCCAGCTCGGCGGCGACAGCATCCTGGCGATCTCCCTGCTGAGCGCGCTGCGCGAACAGGGCCTGCACGTCACGGCGCGGCAGATCTTCAACCACAGCACCGTGGGAGCGCTGGCAGCGGTCGCCAGCCGCGAGGACGTCTTCACCGTCGACCACGCCGATGTCGCCACCGGCACCGTCGTGGGCTCGCCCGTCGTGCAGTGGCTCGGCGAGACCACGGACGCCATCGACGGCTTCGTCCAGTCGGTCGTCCTGAACACCCCCGCGGAGCTCACCGCCGACGCCCTCGACGCCCTCCTCACCGCCCTCGTCACCCGGCACGACATGCTCCGCGCCAAGCTGGTGCGTGGCAGTCGCTGGAGCTTCGACATCCCCGCGGCGGACGGGGCCGTGCCCGGCTGGCAGCAGAGCGACCGGCCGCTCGACGAGTGCATCGCCCTCGCCACCGACGGACTGGACCCCTCGGACGGCGTGATGCTCCGGGCCGTCTGGCGCCCCGGGGCACGCCAACTCGTCCTCGTCGCCCACCACGTGGTCATCGACGGCATCTCCTGGCGCGTCCTGATGGAGGACCTGGCAACCGGCTGGCGGCAGTTCGCTTCGGGCGAGCCCGTCGAACTCCCCCCGGTGGGCACCTCGTTCCGGCGCTGGACCCAGCTGCTGGAACGTGCCGCGTTCGACGCCGACAGCTCCTGTTACCGGCGCCCCCTGCCCGGCGAGGACCAGCCGCTGGCCCGCCGCCCCCTGTCCGGGTCCGACACCGTCGCGAACGAACGCCTGCGGACCGTCTCGGTCGGCTCCGAGGTCACGGCCGCGCTGCTGAACGAGATCCCCGCGAAGTTCCACGCCGGCGTCAACGACGTCCTGCTCACCGCGCTCGCCGTCGCCCTCGCCCGCCGGCGCCGCGACCTCGGCCAGGACCAGACCTTCGCCCACATCGAACTCGAAGGCCACGGCCGCGAAGGGCGGTTCGTCGCCGGGTCCGCCGGCTTCGAGCCGGAACTGTCGCGCACCGTGGGCTGGTTCACCACTCTCTTCCCGGTGACCGTGGACCCCGGCTCGGCGTCCGACTTCACCGCCCCCGCGTACCTGTCCGCCGCGCTCAAAGCGGTCAAGGAGGACCTCGCCCGGGTGCCGGACAACGGCGTCTCCTACGGCGCCCTGCGCTACCTCACCCACAGCGAGTTCGACGCCCCCGCACCCCAGGTGCTCTTCAACTACCTGGGCCGCTTCGCCGCCGGCGCCCCCGGCGACTGGCAACTCGCGGGCACCACCGGCCAGCTGGGCGAGAAGCGCGACCCGCGGATGCGCCTGCCGCGCGCCCTGGAGTTCAACGCGATCGCCGAACCCTCCGCCACCGGCGCCTACGAGCTGGTCACCACCATCTCCTGGCCCGACGGCATGTTCACCGACGCCGACATCACGACACTCGGCGACTACTTCCGCACGGCCCTGGCCGGACTCGCCGCGCTCGACCAGGGCGGCCACTCGCCCAGCGACTTCCCCCTGGTACCGCTCACCCAGGCCGACGTCGACGCCCTGGACGGACCGGCGCTGCGGGACATCCTGCCGCTGACCCCGCTCCAGGAAGGCCTCTACTTCCACTCGGTCTTCGACGACGACTCCGCGGGCGCCTACGTCGAACAGCAACTGCTCACGCTGGGCGGCCAGGTGGACGCCGACCGGCTCGCGGCGGCGGCCACCCGGCTGCTCACCCTGTTCCCGAACCTCGCCGCGCGCTTCACCGCCCTCTCCGACGGTCGAGTGGTCTCCGTCCTGGAGAACGGCGTCGAGGCCCCCTTCACCACGCTGGACCGACCCGGCATCACCGACGAGGAGATACGCGACCTCGCCGAACGGGACCGCCGCGCCGGCTTCGACCTGGCCACCGGTCCGCTGATGCGCTACACCCTCGTCCGCTCCGGCCCCGGCCGGAACGTCCTGGTGCAGACGGTGCACCACATCATCGCCGACGGCTGGTCGGTGCCGCCGATGCTCCGTGCGCTGCTGGCCGAGTACCACGCGCCGGGCACCGTCCACCCGCTCGGCGGCTTCGCCGACTACGTGCACTGGCTCGCCGGACGCGACGCCGACGAGAGCGACCGGGTGTGGCGCGAGGAACTCGCCGAGCTGCCCGGCCCGTCGCTGATCGCCGAGGGGCACACCCCCTCCGACCGGTTCGCCGACACCGCCGTGGAACCCGACGGCGACCTCGACGCCGCCGTCCGCGCGGCCGGCGTGCCGCTGAGCGCCGCCGTGCACAGCGCCTGGGCCGTCACCCTGGGCGGTCTCCTGCACGGCAGGGACATGGTGTTCGGCTCCACGGTCTCCGGCCGCGACGCCGAGGTGCCCGGCATCGGGGACATGGTGGGCCTGTTCATCAACACCATCCCCGTACGCGCCCGTTGGACCTCCGGGACCACCGCCGGCGACCTGCTCGGCTCGGTGCGCGACCACCAGGGCGCGGTCCTGCCGCACCAGCACGTCTCCCTGGCGCGCATCGGCCGCCAGGCCGGCGCCGGTTCCCTCTTCGACACGCTCGTGGTGTTCGACGTAGCCACCGACCTGGCCTCGCTCCGGCGACCCGGCGACACACTGACCATCACGGACCTCGTCAACGAGGGTGCCCCGCACTACCCGCTGACGCTGGTGGCCGAGCGCACACCCGACGGCCGGCCGCGCTTCAACCTCATCTACGACGGTGAACTGCTGCGCGAGACGACCGCCCGGGCGATCCTGCGCACGTTCACCCGGACCCTGACCGGCCTGCTCACCCACCCGGACACCCTGGTCGACGAGCTGACGCCCGAGAGCGAGCGGCGGCCCGCCCCGATCGCCCCGGCCACCCTGGGCGGACTGTTCGACACCGCCGCCCGCCGCGACCCGGCAGCCACAGCCGTCACCCAGTGCGGCCTCGACGGCGCCTCCCGGTCCCTGACCTACGGCGAACTGTCCGACGCGAAGAACGACCTGGCCTCCGCCCTGCGCGCGGCCGGTGTCGGCCCGGGCAAGCGGGTCGCCGTGGCCGTCCCGCGCTCCCTGGAGCAGGTCGTCGCCCTGGTCGCGATCGTCAGCGCGGGCGGCGCGTACGTCCCGCTGGACCTGGCGTACCCGGACGAACGGCTGGAGTACGTCCTCGCCGACGCGGCCCCGCAGGTCGTCCTCGTGGACCGTGACCAGCGCGACCGCTTCACGCGCCTCCTGGCCCGGGCGGGGGTGCCGGCTCGCGTGCTGGTGCAGGGCGAACAGCCCCCGGCCGCCCTCACGGAGCCCGGTCCCGAGCCCGACTGGCACACCCCCGCCTACGTGATCTACACCTCCGGATCCACGGGCCGCCCCAAGGGCGTCGTGGTCCCGCACTCCAGCGTGGTGTCGCTGCTCACCCACACCCGGCCCGACATGGACTTCGGCCCGGACGACGTCTGGGTCCAGTTCCACTCCTTCTCCTTCGACTTCGCCGTCTGGGAGCTGTGGGGCGCACTGGTCCACGGCGGTGAACTGCTGGTGCCCGACTACGGGCTGACACGCTCCCCGGTCGACTTCCACCGGCTGGTCCGCGAGCGCGGCGTGACCGTGCTCAACCAGACCCCGTCGGCCTTCTACCAGTTCATCGAGGCCGACCGGCTCGCCCGCGAACCGCTGCCCGCACTGCGCCGGATCGTCTTCGGCGGCGAGGCACTGGACCTCGGGCGGCTGCGCGGCTGGGTCGAGCGGCACGGCACGGCTGCCCCCGAGCTGGTCAACATGTACGGCATCACCGAGACCACCGTCCACGTCACCCACCGGGTGCTGACCGACGAGGACTTCGGCCCCGGCGACGACGTCAGCCCCATCGGCGGCCCGATCCCCGGCCTGGTCACCTACCTGCTGGACGACAGGCTGCGCCCGGTGCCGCCGGGCCGGGAGGGTGCCATCTATGTCGCCGGCGACCAGGTGTCGCTCGGCTACCTGGGCAGGCCCGGGCTCACCGCGGGCCGCTTCGTGGCGAACCCGTTCACGGCCGACGGCTCCCGCATGTACCACACGGGCGACCTCGCGGTCCGCACCCTCGACGGCGAGCTCCGGTTCACCGGCCGCGCCGACGATCAGGTCCAACTCAAGGGCTTCCGCATTGAGTTGGGCGAGGTGGAGTCCGCGATCAGAGACCTCGACGGCGTGACCGACGTGGCGGTGACAGTGGCGGACAGCGGCGATCACCTGGTGGCGCACGTGGTGGGCAGCGTGCCGGGTGATTTCGAGGGCCGGCTGTCGGAGAAGCTGCCTGCCCACATGGTCCCGGGCCGAGTGCTCCCGATCGACGCCCTCCCGCTGACGGTGAACGGCAAGCTGGACAGGAAGGCTTTGGCCGATCGGCCTCTCAGGGGCGCGGGGAACTGCGCGACCAGCCACGACGCACGCGCGGATGAAACCACCGCGGTAGCCGCACTCGGCAAGATATTTGCCGAGACGCTGCCCGACACGGAAGTCACCGCCGACACCGACTTCTTCCGCGCCGGAGGCGACAGCATCATCGCCATCACGGTCGTGAACAGGGCCCGGGCGCTGGGCCTGCCCATCACCCCGAGGGACGTCTTCCTGCTCAAGACGCCCCGCGCCCTGGCCGAACACCTGGCAACAAGTACGCACCGGTCCGCACCGGCGGCAGCCCGCCGCGAGGACGGCCCCCTGCCGCCCACCCCGATCATCCTCCGCCAACGCGAACTCGGCGGCTCCCTCACCCGCTTCGCCCAGGCCAGGACACTGGTGGCCCCCGAAGGCACGGGCTTCACGGACGCCGTGCGCGCCGCGAACGCCGTGGTCGCGGCACACCCCTCCCTCCGACTGCGGCTGGGGACCGAACACGGCGTGTGGACCCTCCGCACCGACCCCGCCCGCGAGGTCACCGTCGCACGCCCGGACACCACCGACGCGACGGCCGTCGCGAACGCGGCCGCCGGACGGCTCGACCCCGAGTCCGGTGACGTCATCGCTTTCGCGTGGCTGGAGTCGAGCCGCACGCTGGTCGTCACCGTGCACCACCTGGCCGTCGATGCGGTGTCCTGGCTGATCCTGCTGGACGACTTCGCCACGGCCCTGCGCGGCGAGCCCCTCGCCCCGCCGACCACTTCGTACGCCGAGTACGCCGAAGCCCTGACGCTCCGTGCGACCCAGGACCCCGCCGACCTCGGCCGCTGGGTCACCACCCTCCAGGCTCCCGAACTGCTCCCGCGGACGGGGGCGTTGCGCAAGACGACGGTGGTAGTCGCCCCGGACGTGAGCGACAGCGTCACCCGCACCGCCCCCGCCGCACTCGGCGTCGGCCTCACCGAGCTGCTCTGCGGCGCCCTGCGCACCGCGCTCACCCGCATCCAGCCGTCGCCCACCGACCTCGCGATCGACCTGGAGCGGCACGGCCGGGTCCCGGTCCTCGAACAGCACGACTACACCCGTACGGTCGGCTGGTTCACCTCCATCGCGCCGGTACGGCTCACCCCGCACACCGACCCCGTCGCCGCCGCGCGCGAGGTCGTCGCCCGCCAGCCGGACGAGGACGGGCACATCGCCTACGGCCGGCTCAGGTACCTCAACCCGCAGACGGCCCCGCTGCTGACCGCCCGCCCGCAGGTGCTGTTCAACTACCTCGGCCGGGGCAGCGAGTCCCAGGCGCTGCACCTCGCCGGCGGCGACCAGGGCAGCCCGTACGCCGTCGAGGTCAACGCGTGGACCGACGAGGTCACCGGAAGCCTGCTCGCCGAGTTCGTCCTCGCCGAGGGCATCCCCGACGAGATCACCGAGCACTGGCGCAGCGCACTCCGGCACCTCGCGGACGCCGCGACGACGGCCGAGCGCACCGCACCGGTCACCCCGCTCCAGCGCGGCCTGTTCTTCCAGGCCCAGATGGCGGGTTCGGCCGGACACTACGTGGCGCAGAACTGGTTCACCTTCGACCGGCGCCTGGACACCGACGCGCTGGCCGAGGCGATGGCCCATGTGATCGCGCGGCACCCGGTCGTCGGCGCCGGCTTCGGCACCGACGACGACGGGAACCCGGTGCAGGTCCTCAAGGCCGGCCGGCGCGTCGACGTCCGTACGATCGCCCTGTCGACGGACGCGGAGGTCGACGCCCTGCGCGCCCGGGACCGGGACACCGGCTTCGACCCGGGCGAGCCGCCGCTGATCCGGCTGACCGTCGTGCACCTGCCCGACGAGCGGGACGGGCTGCTGCTCAGCTACCACCTGCTGCTGTGGGACGGCTGGTCCCGGGAGATCGTCCTGCGGGACCTCTTCGACGCCTACCGTGCCGTCCTCGCGGGCCGGCCACTCGACGCGACGCCGGCCACGCCGAGCTTCGAGGAGTACGCCCGGGCGCTCGACGCCAGGGACCCGGCGGTGTCGGAGCGCTTCTGGGCGGACCACCTGGCCGGCCTCCCCGGCCCGACCCTGCTCGCCGGACCGGCGCCGTCCTTCACGGACGACCTGCCGAGCGCGCTCGTGCACACGCTGACCGCCGAACAGTCCGACCTGGTGCGGGAGGCGGCACGCGTGCACGGCGTCACCCTGAACTCGGTGCTGACCGGCGCGTTCGGCCTGCTGCTCGGTGCGCACACCGGCCGCAGCGACGCCGTGTTCGGCGTGACCGTCTCCGGCCGCGACGGCGAGGGGCTGTCCGACATCGTCGGCGTGCTGCTCAACACCGTGCCGACGTGGACCCGGGCCCGCCCGGACGACACGGTCCGCGCCTATCTGTCGGCCGTCCAGGCGGCCCGGGTCGAGGCGATGGAGCACGAGCACCTCGGGCTCGGCGAGATCCAGCGGGCCAGCGGGCACGAGACCCTGTTCGACAACCTGTTCGTGCTCCAGAACTTCCTGGACATGGACGCGTTCGCCGAGATGAACGCCCGGCACGGCATCACCTCGGTCAAGGCCGACGACTCCACCCACTATCCGTTCACCTGGGTCGTCACGCCCGGGGACCGGCTCACGGTCAAGCTGGAGTACCGCGACGGCGACACCGGGAACGCCCGACGTCTCCTCGACGACTACCTGAGCGTGCTCGAGGACCTGGCCCGGGCCACCGGACCGGTCGGCGCACTGCGAGGGCTGGGCCCGGTGCCCGAGCCCGCCGCCCGCACCGACGTCGGCACGGACACCGTCGTCGACCGGTTCGACCGGGCGGCCGAACGCGACCCGCAGCGGGTGGCCCTCGTCGCCCACGGCTCGACGATGACGTTCGGCGAACTCCGCGACCGCAGCAGGGCCGTGGCGGGCGTGCTCGCCGCGCGCGGCATCGGCCCCGAGACCACCGTGGGCCTCGCGATCCCGCGCTCCCTCGACTGGATCGTGGCGCTGTTCGCCGTCCTGCGGGTCGGCGCCGCGTACGTGCCGCTGGAGCTGGACCACCCGGACGAGCGGATCGCCGCCATCGTCGAGGACGCCGGGCCGGACGTGATCCTCACCGTGAGCGCCGTGTCGCCCCGGCTGACCGGCGAGCTGATCGAACTCGACCGCCCGCTCCCGGACGCCGAGCCGTTCGTGACGTTCGCGCCGGACGACCCCGACCGGCTGCGGCACCCGGCGTACACGATCTACACGTCCGGCTCGACCGGCAAGCCCAAGGGCGTGGTGACCGAGTACGCCGGTCTCACCAACATGCTGATCAACCACCAGCGCCGCATCTTCGAGCCGGTGCTGGCCGAGCACGGCCACCGGGTCTTCCGGATCGCGCACACCGTGTCGTTCGCGTTCGACATGTCGTGGGAGGAGCTGCTGTGGCTCGCCGACGGCCATGAAGTGCACATCTGCGACGAGGAGTTGCGCCGGGACGCGCCCCGGCTGGTCGCGTACTGCCTGGAGCACGGCATCGACGTCGTCAACGTGACGCCGACCTACGCGCAACAGCTGGTGGCCGAGGGTCTGCTCGACAACCCGGCACGGCGGCCGGCGCTGGTGCTGCTCGGCGGCGAGGCCGTCACGCCGACGCTGTGGCAGCGGCTCGCCGAGACCGAGGGCACGATCGGCTACAACCTGTACGGGCCCACCGAGTACACCATCAACACCCTCGGCGTCGGCACCTTCGAGTGCGAGGACCCGGTGGTGGGCGTGGCCATCGACAACACGGACGTGTACGTCCTGGATCCGTGGCTGCGGCCACTGCCGGACGGGGTGCCGGGCGAGCTGTACGTGTCGGGCATCGGCATCGCGCGCGGCTACCTAGGGCAGCCCGCCCAGACCGCGCACCGCTTCGTCGCCTGCCCGTTCGGGGAACCCGGCGAGCGCATGTACCGCACCGGTGACCTGGTGGTGCGCCGGCCGGACGGCAACCTGATGTACCTGGGCCGCACCGACCAGCAGGTCAAGATCCGCGGCCACCGGGTCGAACTCGGCGAGGTCGAGGCCGTGTTCGCCGCGCACCCGGCGGTGCGGTTCGCCGCCGCGGTCGCCCAGCCCGACCCGCAGGTCGACGGCGCCTACCGGCTGGCCGCCTACCTGGTCCTGGACGGGGCGGAACTCGCGGCCGTCGCCGCCGAAGTAGGCGCCGGACTGCCGGACTTCCTGCGGCCCACGCACTACGCGCAGGTCGACGGCATCCCGCTGACGGTGAACGGGAAGGCTGACACCAAGGCACTGCCCGAGGCCAAGCCGCTGGGCGCGCTGACCACGGCGGGGGAGCGGGGGCCCGAGACCGAGACCGAGACCGTGGTGTGCGAGTACTTCGCCGAGGCACTGGACCTGGACGACGACGAGGTGAGCGCGGTGAGCGACTTCGTGTCCCTGGGAGGACACTCCATGCTGGCGGTACGGCTCGTCGGGCTGCTCCGCCGCGAGTACGGTCCCGTGATCACGATCCGCGATCTGTTCACCCTGCGAACCCCGGAAGCGATTGCCCGCCACCTCGATGACAACTGACACGCAGCGGCCCCGCCACGGGGCCGCCATCCTCCGCACCGCCCTGCGCCGCAACATCGGCGCCATGGCCTGGGGCACCCTCCTCATGGGCCTCTACCAGGCCGGTGAGACGGCCTTCCCCATCGCGCTCGGCCTGATCGTCGAGCACACGATGCGGGACGGCCGCAGCCTCCAGGCGCTCGCCCTGTCGATCGGCGCGCTGGCCGTGATCATCACGACGGTGTCGCTGTCGTGGCGGTTCGGCATGCGGATCCTGCAGAAGGCCAACACGACCGAGGCGCACCGCTGGCGGGTCAAGGTCGCGGCCTGCGGCCTGCAGCCCGTGGCCAGAGACGTCGACCTCAAGTCCGGCGAGGTGCTGACCATCGCCACCGAGGACGCCGACCAGACCGCCGACATCATCGAGGTGGTGCCGCTGCTGATCAGCTCGCTCGTCGCGGTGCTGGTCGCGGCGGTCGCGCTGGGACTGGCCGACATCCGGCTCGGTCTGCTGGTGATCGTGGGCACCGTCGCGATCCTGTCGATCCTCAGCGTGATGTCCAGGCGGATCGGCAGCAGCACCCAGGAGCAGCAGGCCCGGGTGGCGCGGGCGGGTGCGAAGGTCGCCGACCTGATCACCGGCCTGCGTCCGCTGCACGGCTTCGGCGGCAACCACGCGGCGTTCCGGTCCTACCGGGAGGTCAGCACGGAGGCGAAGCGCCAGTCGATCACCGTCGCCAAGGTGAACGGCGCCTACGCGGGCACCGCGCTGGCCCTCAACGCGGTCCTCGCCGGCGCCGTGACCCTGACGGCGGGCTGGCTGGCGTTCGAGGGCCGGATCAACATCGGGGAACTCGTCATGGCCGTGGGCCTGGCGCAGTTCATCATGGAACCGCTCAAGCTGTTCTCGGAGATGCCCAAGTACGTGATGATCGCGCGCGCTTCGGCCGAGCGCATGGCGCTGGTGCTGTCGGCCCCGCCGGTGATGACCCCGGGCTCCGAACGCCCCGCCGCGGGCGGTGACCTGGAGGTCGACTGCGTCCGCCACGGCACCCTGACCGACCTGAAGTTCCAGGTGAAGGCGGGCGAGTTCGTCGCCATCGCCCCCTACCAGCCCCGCGCGGCGGCCGACCTGGCCGCCGTCCTGGCCGTGCGCGTCCCGCCCGCCGCGTACGAGGGGACCGTACGGATCAGCGGCCGGGAACTGGCGGACCTCTCCGTCGAGGCGGTCCGTGAGCACCTGCTGGTCAACCCGTACGACGGGGAGATCTTCGCGGGCACCCTGCGCACGAACATCGACCCGTCGGGCACCAGCCGGACGGTCCCCGACGCGGTCGAGGCCTCCATGCTGACCGACGTCGTCGCCCTGCACCGCGAGGGCCTCGACTACGGCGTCCGCGACCGCGGCGCCAACCTCTCCGGCGGCCAGCGCCAACGCCTCTCCCTGGCCCGCGCCCTGGCCGCCGACACCGAGGTCCTCGTCCTGCACGATCCGACGACAGCGGTGGACGCGGTCACGGAACAACTGATCGCCCGCAACGTGGCGAAGCTGCGCCGGGGCCGTACGACGATCGTGATCACCAGCAGTCCGGCGTTCCTGGACGCGGCGGACCGGGTCCTGGTCCTGGATGACGGAGTCATCACGGCGGAGGACACCCACCGCAATCTCCTGGCCAACGACGAGGCGTATTGCCTGGCGGTCGCACGGTGAGCTTCAAAGGGGGCTGGGGGGACATGCCTTCAGGGGCGCGGGGCTGAGTCGATGTGCGGCTCCGCCGCGTGGGCGCGACCAGCCCCACCGGCGGCCCGCGGACCACTACTCACCGAGGGCCCAGCCGACGTCCCTGAGCAGCGCATGCCGCCACCCGGCCCGATCATGCCCCGACGCGGACCGGGACACCCGGACGGTCGCCCCGGCCCGCTCGGCCAAGCCCTCGGTCACCTCACAATGGGGCAGCATCCGGTCCTCGTGCTCCCCGACGTCGAACGCGACCCGCAGCCCCGACAGAAACGCACCTTTCCGCAGGCGCTCGGCGATGGCACCCCCGACCGGGCCCCCCAACGGATCGGCCCACTCCAGGGCATCCGGAGTCCACCAGAACGACCCCGACTGACAGGCAACCCGCGACACCAACTCGGGAAACTCAAGAGCCGCGTACACCGCACTCAGCCCGCCGAGACTCTGCCCGGCGACCACCAGCCGCTCCGGGTCGGCGGGCACGCCCGACTCCGCCACCAACGGCAGCAGTTCGTCCCGCACCGCCTCCCACAGCTCGGGCCGGCACGTGAACTCGGCCGCCCGGTCCTTGGCGGGGAGAAAGACGAGCGTGACCGGCGGCAACTCACCGGCCGCCACGGCCGCGTCGAACGCGGTCACAGCAGGATGCAGATACAGCCAGTCGTCCCCGTCGAGCAGCAGCACCACCGGCCCGCCACCCCCCGCCGGATGCACCCGCACCGTACGCCGCCCGCCCAGCCGGTCACTCGACCAGCGAATCCGCGCCCGCGGCACGGGCAGCACCGCATCGGGCCCGACGACGGGCCAGTACGGCTGCTCCGGGGCGTCCGGCGTCGCGACGATGGACCGGTCACCGCCCGCACCGGCCGGGTTGAACGGGTCGGGGTGGGCGGCGTCCTCCACCACGAACCGATACGTCACCCGCAGCCGTGCGGGCATGCGCACCTCGGCGTACCAGCAGTCCGACTCGGCCCAGCGCCGCAGGGGCACCGGCTCCGACCAGCTCTCGAACTCGATCCTGGCCGGCGACGACCCGCGCCACAGGAACAGGGTCACCCAACCGCCGTCCTCCGCGGGCGCCGACGAGGGCGCCCCGACAGAGGCCCAGAACGCGTCACTGCCGGGCGTCCCGGGCAGCCCGAACCCGGCGAACGCGTCCTCCCTGCCGGCCGCGGCCACACGCATGAACGTCTCCTTGTGAGAGGGAAGGGACAAAGGCTAAGCTCCGTCAATTAGGCGAGCCTAACCTAATCTTGGCCTTCCGAGGAGGCACGACGCATGAGCACCAACCCCTTCGACGACAACGAAGGCCGGTTCCTCGTCCTGGTGAACGACGAGGGCCAGCACTCCCTCTGGCCGTCCTTCGCCGAGGTGCCCGGGGGATGGACGATCGCCTTCGCCGAGAACACCCGCGAGGCCTGCCTGGAGTACGTCGAGACCCACTGGACGGACCTGCGCCCCCGGTCCCTCGCCACGGCCCAGGACGCCTGACCCCGCCGATGCTGTGCACCAGGCTGACCAACGCCCGTTTCCTGACCATGGATCCGGATCACCCGGTCGCTCATGACCTGGGCATCTGGCAGGGCCGGATCGCGGGCCTCGACGAGGCGGTGACCTCCCTGCCCGCCCGGGAGGTCGTCGACCTGCAGGGCGCCACCGTGCTGCCGGGGTTCATCGACGCCCATGTCCACCTCGCCTGGACCGGGTTCAAGCAGACCACCCCGAGCATCGCCGGACGCACCCGCGTCGACGACGTGCTCGCGGTCGTGGCCGAGGCCGTCGCCCGCACCCGCGCCCCCGGCGACTGGGTGAGCATCGCCGGCTACGACCAGCGGGCCCTGGGCCGCCACCTGACCGCCGCCGACCTCGACCGGGTCAGCGACGGACGCAAGCTCTACCTGCTGCACGACTCCGGGCACGGCTGCGTCGTCAACACCGCCGTCCTGGACCTGCTCCCCGCGGACATCCCGCACGAGAACGGCTTCCTCGCCGAGCAGGCCATGGGCGCCGCCCGTGCCCTGCGCCTGCCGCACGCCCAGGAGGACCTGGCCGAGGCGATCGGCCGCGCGGCCCGCACCTGCCTGGCCGAGGGCGTCACCGCCTGCGCCGAAGCGGGCATCGGCGGCACCCTCTTCGGCCACAGCCCCGTCGAACTCGGCGCCTACCAACTCGCCCGCGACAAGGACCTGTTGCCGCTGCGCGTGCAGCTCATGGTCTCCGCGGACCGGCTGCGCCCCGTGACCGCCCACGAGACCGACGGCATCCCGAGGGCCCTCGACCTCGGACTGCGCACCGGGTTCGGCGACGACCGGCTGTCCGTGGGCGCGCTGAAGGTCTACACCGACGGCGGCATGATGGCCCGTACGGCCGCCCTGACCAGCCCGTACGAAGGGCTCGACCACGCCGGGCAGTTGCAGGACGACCCGGACGTGCTCACCGGCCTCATCGTGGACGGCCACCTCGCCGGCTGGCAGCTCGCCGTGCACGCGATCGGCGACCGCGCGGCCGACATCGCCCTGGACGCGATCGAGCGCGCTCAGCGCCTGCGCCCCCGCCCCGAGGCACGCCACCGCATCGAACACGCCGGGCTGATCCGGCCCGACCAGCTCCCGCGCTTCGCGCGACTCGGCGTCAGCGCGGTCGTGCAGCCCAGCTTCCTGCGCTGCTTCGGCGACGACTACGCCTCGATCATGGGCAAGGAGCGGGCGCCCTGGATGTACCGGGGCCGGGCCTTCCTGGACCACGGTATTCCCCTGGTGGGCAGTTCGGACCGGCCGGTCGCCGACGGATCGCCCCTGCGCGCCGTCCAGTTCATGGTCGAGCGCGCCTCCGCCTCCGGGCAGCTCATCGGCCCGGACGAGGCCGTCACCGTCGACCAGGCCCTGCACGCCTACACCGTCGCCGGCGCCCGCGCCTGCCACTGGGAGGACCGCCTGGGCAGCCTCACCCCGGGCAAACACGCCGACCTGGTCGTCCTCGGCGACGACCCCCGGAACGTCGACAGCTCGCGCATCGGCGACATCGAGGTCGTGGAGACGTACGTGGCCGGCCTCCCGAGCCGTCCGCGTACCTGATCCCCGGTCCGGAACCGAGGAAGGAACCCCTTGACCACGGCCACGCCGCGCCCTGCCGCGCTGCCGCGCGCCCTTGTCGCACCGACGCCCACCGTGCGCACCGCGCGCCCGGAGGAGGCCGCCGCCCTCGCCTCCCTGTCCCGGCCCTTCGTGCGCTCGGGCGCGCTGCGCGAACGCCCCGTCTCCCTCTACGCCGCCCACGCGGCCGATTTCCTGGTACTGGAGGCCCGCGACGGGACCCTCGACGGCTGTGTGGGCCTGCGCGCGTACCCCGCCGACGCGGAGGAGGGCTGCGAACGCGCGGGCGTCGTCTACAACTTCTGCGTGGCCGCGCACCGGCAGGGGAGCGGAGCGGGCGCCGGGCTGTTACGCGCGGTGCTCGCCACGGCCCGCGCCCAGTCGCTCGACGCCCTGTTCACGGCGACCACCGGTGGCGCCGGACTGTTCCTCCGCTACGGCTTCACGCCCACGACCGCGCACCGCGCGCCGCGGCCCTGGGCAGCGTCCCTGGACCCGCGGCGCAACGCGCGCGTCCTGGTCAGGACGTGGTGACCACGTCGGGAACCACGGTGGTGCCCGGGCCGGCCCCGGCGAGCACACTGCGCAGCACCGCGTGCGGCACACGGCCGTCCACCACGTGCGCCGTGCGCACCCCGCCGCGGACGGCCCGCAGGCAGCCCTCCATCTTCGGCAGCATCCCGCTCGCCAGCCCGGGCAGCAGCCCGTCCAGCGCACGGGCCGTCAGACGCCCGATCACCTCGGTGCTGCGCGGCCAGTCCGCGTACAGCCCCTCGACGTCGGTGAGCATCACCAGCCGCTCGGCGTCGAGGGCGACGGCGAGGGCCGCCGCTGCGAGATCGGCGTTGACGTTGTAGACCTGCCCGTCCGCGCCGCGCGCCACGGGGGACACGACGGGGATGTGGTCCTGCTCCAACAGGGCCCGCACCATGGCCGGGTTGACGTCCACGACGTCGCCGACGAGGCCGATGTCCACCGCCCGCCCGTTCACCCGGGCCGGCCGCCGCACGGCCGTCATCGTGTGCGCGTCCTCCCCGGTCAGGCCCACCGCGAAGGGGCCGTGGGCGTTGATGTGCCCGACCAGCTCCCGCTGTACGCGCCCCGTCAGCACCATGCGCACCACGTCCATGGTCTCGGGTGTGGTCACCCGCAGCCCCGCCTCGAAGCGGGTCTCCAGGCCGAGCCGGTCCAGCATCGCGCTGATCTGCGGCCCGCCACCGTGCACGACGACCGGGCGCAGACCCGCGTGCCACAACTCGACGACGTCCTGGGCGAAGGTCAGTTGGAGCTTCGCGTCCACCATGGCGTTGCCGCCGAACTTGACGACGACGACACTGCCCCGCGGGTTCTCGGGCCAGGGAAGTGGCCCGGCCAGCGGATCCCCATCACGGGCGGCTGTCACGGTCACGCGGACACTCCGTTTCATGGCGGGGCAGGTCCCGGGCGAAGTGGTGCCGCAGGTCATGCACGAAGTCCGTTAGATAAGGCTAACCTTACCAAGCGCCACGGCTGAAGCGCAGGCGGCCGGGCAGGCTGCGAGAACTCCGTCGCGTACCGCCCGGGTGCTGCCTACCCTGGCGGCATGGGACATGCGAAGACCTCCTACGTCTGCCTGCCGTGCCGGGCTTCGTACAAGCAGCCGTACGACAGGGACAGGCAGCGGATCTGCCCCCGCTGCGCGCAGCCGCTGATCCACGTGGGCTCCGCCTTCGCGACACCCCGCCGCCGGGACACCGCGGCCTGGCGGACACTGTCCGTGCTGCTGCACGCCGGCGTCCGCTTCCACAAGAGCTGCTGCGGCGGGCCCGGTTACCGCCCCCGCACGCTGAGCGAGGTGCGCGAGCGGATGACGTACGCCCGGCGCAACGGCGAGCCCTTCGCCAGGGCACTGGTACGGCACCTCTGAACACAGGACGTCCGCTCAGGCCGGGCAGCCGGCCCGCGTGGTGGCCGTGTCCCAACGGATCATCAGGTAGCCGGACGCACCGATCTCCGCCACGGCGTAGCGAGAGTACGGCCAGGCGCTTCCCGCGCTCTCCCGTTCGCTCACCAGAGCCCGGCATGCCTCGCGGGCGGCCAGAGCCGCCCAGGACTCGACCTGCTTCTCGTTCCACTGCAGGTATTCCGACCAGACGTACATCACCGAGTCGTCGGGGTCGAAGCCCACTTTGATGTGCTTGTTGCCGAGCACCCGATCGGTGCCGAGCGTCCGACGCATCCCGTTGGTACCTGTGATGATCTTCCTGGCGGTGGCGTCCGCGACCCGGATCTCCGCGCTGTCGGTACTGGGGATCATCGCCTGCCCCAGACCGTCCTCGTCGGGATGCCAGCCCTGCGCACCGTCCCCGTCCTGCCCCGTGTCGTCGTCGGCGGCCGAACGGCAGTCGGTGTCGGTGACGAAGTCGTCCTGCCAGGTCACCCGCGGATCTTGGCCCTGCTCCTCCTTCACCATGACGTACGTGCGGTACGGCAGGTCCGGGTGCAGGCGGAGGACGACGTCGCGCAGCGTCAGGCACATCGACCTGGCGATCTCCGTCTCCGCGTACAGCGTCCCCTGCTCGTCGGAGGTCAGCCGGTACGAGAGGTAGACCTCCCGGCGCGACGCGTGGAACCGCACGGTCCCCGGAGTGAAGTCGGCGCCGTCGCCGAGGTACTGCGCCTCGACACCCTGGTCGTGCAGGACGGCGCGTGCCACGTCGTGCTCCCCTGCGCCCTGTGCCGCTCGCGCCTGGTTCCAGCTCGCCACACTCGCCGAGCCACCGCTCGCGGCCTGCCGCTCCGCCTTCCCGTCCCCCTGTGCGGTGCTCGCCGAAGCCTGCCCTGATCCGGCCGGGACCAGCGGTGACGCCGAGGCCGCGGACGAGGGGCTGTGACGGCCGCCCCCGGTGTCGTCCGGCAGCAGCGCCGCCACTCCTCCGGCCAGCCCGCCGATGACGCCTGCCGCGACGGCGACCGCGGCTACCAGCCGCTTCCGCGATCGACTCCTGTCCGACGGCAGTTGCCAGGAGACGTCCTCAGCGGCCGGCACTTCCCACGCGGCAGTGATCATGTCCGCGGCCGCCGCCGGTAACGCATCGGCACTCGGCACCTGAGTGACCTGAGAGGCCAGGAGCACCGCGCACTCCTGGGCGGCCTCGGCGGCCGACGGACGCTCACCCGGGTCCTGGGCCAGCGCCTTCTCCACGATCCGGCGCAGGGGTGCGGGCACGCCATCCAGGTCGGCCTCGCCCGACATCACGCGGAAGGCCACCACATCGGGCGCACCGGCCCCGAACGGCAGCCGGCCGGTCGCCGCATAGGCCACGAGCGCCCCCCACGCGAACACGTCACCCGCCGGACCCGCGGTGCCCTGGCGGTACTGCTCGGGGCTGATCCAGCCGGGGGTGCCGGTCATGACCCCCGTCCGGGTGACGCTGGTTCCGTCGGCGGCGTGCGCGATACCGAAGTCCAGCAGCCGGGGGCCGACGGGTGTGAGCAGGACGTTCTGCGGCTTCACGTCGCGGTGCACCACCCCCATGGCGTGAATGGCGGCCAGCGCCTGCGCGGTGGCGGCCGCGAACGCGTACGGGCTTCCTTCCGTGAGCGGCCCCTGCGCGAGCACGTGCTGGGTCAGTGTTGGTCCCGGAACGTAGGCGGTGGCCAGCCACGGGGTCTGCGCATTCGGATCGGCCGCGAGCAGGGGGACCAGGTGCGGCCCGGTGACGCGGGAGGACAGTTCCACCTCGCGCCGGAAACGGGCCCTGAACTCCGGATCCTGGGCCTGCTCGGGGTGGATCACCTTGACCGCGACGCGCATTCCGTCGGAGGCGACTCCGGCGTGGACGGTGCCCATACCGCCCGCGCCGAGGCGGCCGATGATGCGGTAGGGGCCGATGCGGGTGGGGTCGCCCGGGCGAGCCGGCTGAACTCTTCCGCCGGAGCCGATTGCGGTCACGAGCACTTCCTTGAAGCAGAGGGGTGATTCCGGGCGGGCCGGGTGTCGATCGCATCCGGCGGGTGCCGGGCGGAGGGGGCGAAGCTCACGACCGTCGAGCCGCGCGCGCCCGGCTCGATGGCTGGGACAGAAGACGTCACAGGTCGGCGACCTGCTCTGCCAGTCCTTCAGTCCGTGGACGCTCGGAGGTTCAGTTCGGTGCCGAGCCGCCCGTACTGCACGCCTTCCGCCCCCTGAGGTGCCCGCCCCCGCAGCATCCCGATCATGGCGTCCAGCGCCTGCTCGTGCCCGGCTCTGCCCTGTCGCATCGCGGTCCCTCCCCGGCCGTCGACCTGTGCGACGCGAGCCTATGCGGCTTTGCCCCCGGGGGCGGTCGGAATACCGGGTCGCGAGCCTCCGACTGCTGATGGGGGCAGCCGTGAAGGGGGCCGTTGTCGTGCAAGGGCCCAGGCCGGGGGTTCGCCCAGGACACCGGTGAGCGCTGCCGCACCCGGGAAAGCCGTTACGGCATGCCCGGGTTCGCTTGGATTCGCCTGCGCTCGGATCACCGACCGAGGCGTCAATTCTGTTTGACGGCATCACTGGTTCGGGCTCATCAGGGAGGGCCCGTGCTTAGCGGGTGCGTCTACCGAAAAGAATCATTGCGACAACACACTGCCGAAAGGACCAATTCATGCGCTGCGCCCGTGTCTTCACGCTCGCCGCCGCCGGTGCGCTGCTCGCGGTCCACGCCGCCACCGGCACCGCTGCCGCGGCGGAGCAGGGCGATGTTGCGGTGTTCAGCACGGAAGTGACGCCACTGACCGTTTATCGCGATCCGCACGGGTGCCAGAAGCTTCCGCCCGACGCGCATGTGCTGACGAACCACACCGATCGTCCGGTCACTGTCTACGCCGACCCGTTCTGTCTGACCCCCGGCCTCACCGTGCAGCCCGGATACGGCTCGCACGTGGCGCCCGGCAGCGGCAGTTTCTCCGCCTGAGCCACTCCTGTTCCTGTTCCCCCCACACCTTCAGGAGAACGTACGCACATGGCTGCCGATCTCGTCGTCATCGGGCTGGGGCATGTCGGGCTGCCGCTCTCCAGAGCCGCGCTCTCGGCCGGTCTGGCGACCGTGGGGTACGACGTGTGCGGCACGGTGGTGTCCGGACTCGCCGAAGGCCGTTCCCATGTCGGCGGTGTCCTCGACGCCGAGGTCGCGGTCATGCTGGACGCGGGCTTTCATGCCACGACCGACCCAGAGGTCCTGGACGGCGCGCAGACCGTGGTGATCTGTGTGCCGACCGGACTCACACCGGAGGGCTTACCCGACCTGTCCGCGGTCGAGGACGCAGCCCGGGCCGTCGCCGCCCGGCTGCGTCCCGGCATGCTCGTCGTCCTGGAGTCCACCAGCTATCCCGGCACCACGGAGGATGTCGTGCGTCCGCTGCTGGAGCACGGCAGCGGGCTGCGGGCGGGCGAGGGCTTCCACCTGGCGTATTCGCCGCAGCGCATCGACCCCGGCAACAAGACGTGGACCATCCGCAACACGCCGAAAGTCGTGAGCGGTTGCAGCGCGCTGTGCGCCAAGTACGCCGTCGCGTTCTACTCCCGGTTCGTCGACCAACTCGTCGTCGCCCGCGGTACGCGGGAGGCGGAGATGGCCAAACTCCTCGAAAACACCTACCGGTACGTCAACATGGCCCTGGTCGACGAAGTGGCACTGTTCTGCCACGAGACCGGCATCGACATCTGGGACGTGCTGCACTGCGCCGCGTCGAAGCCGTTCGGCTTCGCACCCTTCAGGCCCGGACCCGGCGTCGGCGGGCACTGCGTTCCCGTCGACCCCCGCTATCTCGCCGCGCGGGCCGAGTCCCAGGGCTTCGCCTTCCGCACGCTGGCAGCCGCACACGAGGTCCTCGGCCGTATGCCGAACCATGTCGTGGACCGAGCGCTGGCCCTGCTCACCGACGTCCGGGGCCGCCCCGAGGGCGCACGGGCCCTGCTGCTCGGAATCACCTACAAAGCGGATGTGGCCGACGTACGGGAGACGCCGGCGCACCCGGTGGCTGCAGGACTGCTCGCCGCCGGTGCCGAGGTGTCCTACCACGACCCGTACATAGCCGAGTTCACGGTCGCCGGCCGGTCGTTGCCGCGCGCCGAAAACCTCCAGGAAGCCATGGCCCAGGCCGATGTGGCGATCCTGTTGCAGGACCACGCCTGTTACGCCAGGGAAGCACTGGGCCAAGCCCGCTGCGCCCTGCTCGACACCCGCGGCAAGGCCGTGGGCAGCAGGGTCACCCTCCTCTGATCTCCGCGTGCCGGCCCCCAGAGCCGGTGCCTCCTCCCGCCGGCCCTCGCCGGCCCCAGAGCCCGCGCAGCGGTATCGCCCTGCGCGGTCGCGGCCCTGCCCAGGTGCCGCGGTCCGTCATCCATCCGGAACAAGCCGCACCACCCGACACCCTCGGACTCCGTCCGAGAGAAGGAGAGACATATGAGTTCCGCTGTCGCCAACGACCGCCTGGTGAAGCGCTTCGAGAAGTGGGACACCGACGGCAACGGCGTCCTGGAGGCGAGCGACTTCCAGGGCGAGGCCGCCCGGATCGCCCAGAACCTCGGCAAGAACGCCGACGCCCCGGAAGTGCAGGAGCTCCACGACGCGTTCCAGGGGCTGTACCAGCACCTGGCCCAGAAGGCCGGTGTCCCGGCCGGTGGCGCCATCAGCCGGGAGCAGTTCCTCGACGCCACGGGGGAGTTGCTCTTCAAGGAGGGTGAGGCGAGCTTCAACCGTGCGCTCTCTCCCATCGTGAAGGCGCTGGTCCGCCTGTGCGACGACAACCACGACGGCGAGATCGACGCCCGTGAGTTCAAGGCCTGGCTGTCCGCGGTCGGCGTGCCGGCCTCCCAAGCCGGGGAGATCTTCCAGAAGGTGGACAGGAACGGCGACGGAAAGCTGTCCGAGGACGAACTGCTGCAGACCGTCCGCGACTTCCACTTCGGCCGACTGGAGGTCGAGCTGCTCGGCTGACCTGCCCGAAGGGCAGCTGTGACCCCGGGTGGGCGACCACCCGGGGTCACGGGCCACAGCGTGGCGCCGCCCGTCCAGAGGGGCGGCGCCACCCTGTGCACGACCGCTTGGCCGCGGAACCGCCCGGAACCGTCCTGCGGATCCTCCGTGCACCCGGGTCCGTGGAAGCCCCGCCAGAGACCGCTTCTGCTCGCACCTGTCAGGCACCGGGCGGCGCGGGGACAGTGCCGTTGTCCCCAGCCCGGCCCTGGACGAAGGTGACGACACCCTCCGGCCGCAGCCCCAGGTCCCGGCCGCTGACCGGATGCGCCGCGTGGATCAGGATGTTGTAGTGGTTGGGCAGGTGGCAGGCATCGAAGCCGAGCACCGTGCCGACCGTCATGTCCCCGATCCGCACCAGGTCGCCCCGGTCGATCACACCGCCGCACAACAGCTCGGCGAAGCCCAGGAAACCCACCCGGTCGATCCGGGCGCCTGGGCGCGGGTCCCACTGGTCGGTGGTGACCAGTTCGTGCACCTCGCCCCGGCGTACGCAACGCGCCGCGTGCTCCTCCAGCCGCATGCCGCGGTCCGTGCGGCGGTGCACGAGCACCTTGACCAGTGCTCCGCGCACCACGCGCTTTGGGCCGTCCTCCGCCGGATTCACCGGTCCGCCTCCGCTGCCGTCGCATCGCATGCGGGCCGGGCACAGCGGTAGGCCGCCTCCACCAGTTCCAGCGCGGCCAGGCCGCCGTGCGCCCCCGGGCCGGCCGGGGCACCGGTACGGACCAGCGCGGCGAACTCGGTGAGGATCGCCTCGTACTCGTGCCACAGCGACGCCTTGAAGCCGGTGTGTCCGGCCAGCATGTCGGCGTGCAGCACCTCTCCGCCGGCCAGCTCCACCTCCACATCCTTGCGTTCGCCTGGGTACGACCAGTCCAGCTCGACCGAGGCCGTGGCTCCCGTACGGCCACGCAGGCGGATCACCGCCCGACGGTCGACGCCGGAGACGTCGCGGTGGATCTCGCAGCCGGTGACGGCGAGTTCACCGAGCAGCAGCCGCACCAGGTCGAGGGCGTTGGGGCCGTTGTCCGCCACACAGCCGCCGCCGCAGCGGGCCGGGTCCAGGTACCAGTCCTCGCCGCCGAGATGCTCCTCGATGCGCTCCAGATAGCGCACCCGGACGGAGCGGATCTCCCGGCCCGTCGTCCGGCGCGCCAGTACGCGGACGGCGTCGTTGTAACGGCGGTGGAACGCCGTCATCAGCGGGACCCCGCAGCGCCGCGCCAACTCCACCAGCACGGACCCCTCGGCCGCGGTCAGGGCGAGGGGCTTCTCGACGCAGACGGGGACGCCGGCGGCCAGGGCGTCCCTGCACAGGGGCAGGTGCACGTCGTTGGGCACAGCCACGACGAGGGCGTCCGGTCGTGCCCGGTCCAGCAGCGTGCGGTGGTCCCTGAAGCGTGCCGCCGGGCCGGGGAACTGCTCCAAGGCCTCGGCGCGGGCGTCGCACACGGCGGTCAGCCGCCACTCGGGCAGCCGTTCAGCGGCGGCCAGATAGTAGGGGGAGATGGCGCCGAGACCGACGACGCCGAGTCGCAAGGGCCGGGTCATCGCGGGCTCCCGGGACCGCCGAGGAGACCGAGGGCGGTCAGCTCCGCATGGAGGTGCGGCGGCAGGGGGATGCCGTGGCGGCGGCGCTCGGCGGCGAGTTCCGCCTCCCGCCAGCCCGGATAGCGCACCGGGTCGCCGCCGGGTACCGGCGGGCAGTCGACGAGGGCGCCGAACAGGGACCGGGTCGCGGCGGCCACGTCCGCGCCGGGGCGCAGCACCTCCGGGGCGATCGCGAGGAGGAAGAAGCCGATGCCGTCGTCGCTGCCGTGCGGCCGGCCGTCGCCTTCCAGGGCGGCGGGCGCGGGCCCGAGGGCCGCGCCGGACACCACGGCGGCCAGCAGTTCCACGGCGATGCCGAGCCCGTAGCCCTTGTGGACGCCGGTCTCGGCCGTGCCGCCCAGCCAGCGCAGGAAGGCCTCGCCGCGGTCGAAGGCGGACGGGTCGGTCACCGTTGCGCCCGCCGCGTCCTCCAGCCAGCCGGCGGGGACCGGGGTGCCGCGGCGGGCGGCGACGCGGACCCGCCCGGTGGGCGCGACGGTGGTGCTCATGTCCAGCAGGAACGGGTGTCCGTCGAGGGCCGGCGCGGCGACGCTCAGCGGATTGGTGCCGAGCATCGCCACCGTGCCGCCCGGGGGCCGTGCGATGCGCTGGCCACCGCAGTTGCTCGCGACCACGCCGATCATCCCGGCGTGCGCGGCGCGCACGGCGTGGAAGCCGGCGCACCCGAAGTGGGTCGCCCCGCGCACCGACACCAGCCCGACCCCGTGCCGGCCGGCCCGTGCCACGGCGTCGTCCATGGCCTCGGCCGCGGCCCACAGGCCCAAGGCGCGGCGAGCGTCGACGACCGCGCAGGCGCCCAGGTCGGTGAGGGCCTGTGGTTCGGCGCGGGGGTCGCAGCGGCCGGACTCCAGCAACGGCAGGTAGAGCCGGGTGAGGTTGAACACGCCGTGCGAGTCGAGCCCGGTCAGGTCGCCGTGGCACAGCGCGTCCGCGGCGAGCCGGGCCCGCGCGTCAGGGATGCCGTGGCCGGAGAAGAGGCCGGTGAGCGAGGCATGCAGCTCCGGGTGGTCGACGAGGACGGTGGTGCGCTCGACCGCCGCTCGCGGGGCGGTGGGTGCCGTCATACGGGATTCCTTACGGGGCGGGGCGGTTCACTTCAAAGGTCGTTCGCTTGGGGGTGCGGCGCTCTACGGCGGTCCGTGCGCTGATGACGCCGGCAGCGCTTCGGCGAAGAACGTGACGAGCCGGCGGACCACGCCGGCGAACTCCTCCAGGTCGGCGAGGTCGACGAACTCACCGGGCGCGTGGGCGCGGTTGGCGGCGAGACAGCCGGGGCCGAGCACGGTGGTGAAGGCGTCCTCCAGCCCGGCTGCCCAGATCGCGTCGCAGGTGAAGCCGGGGTCGCCGGCAGCCGGCCGGGCTCCCGCGCGGGCCAGGAGTTCCTCGGCCCACGGGTCGGAGTCGTCCAGCGCGGGCAGGCCCTGTTTGTCCCAGCCGAGCCGGGTGATCCGTGCCGCGTCCCGCGCCGTGCGGGCGAACTCCCGTGCGAGGGCGAAGCGTTCGGCGAAGCAGCGCAGGCCGTCGGCGACGTGCCGGGTGACCTCGGTCTTCAGGCGGTCGCCGTCCGCGGTGCGGCGGTACGACAGGTTCATCAGCAGCGTGCCGGTGCCGTGGACGCGGTTGTGCGTGTGGCCGGTGTGCAGTCCGGCGACGCACACCCGCGTACCGGGCACGGCCCCGTCCAGGCGGGCTGCGAGGTGCTGGGCCAGGAATCCCAGCAGCACGGTGGCGTTGTGTCCGGCGTCCGGGTGGTCGTCCACCGCGTCCTCGCCCGCGACGGTGATCCGCGCGGTCATCGCGGCGGTGGCCCGGGGCAGCGCGCGCAGCCCGGTCGGCTCGCAGAACACGTTGAGTCGGCCGTGATGCCCGGCCTCCAGCAGCGGGCGGGTGCCGTACGTGCCCAGGGCGCCGCCCTCCTCCCCGGCCACGGCCTGGAGCAGGACGGTGACGTCCCGTCCGATGGCGGGGTGGGACGCGGCGGCCAGCAGCCCGGCGAGCAGGGCCACGGCGGGTCCCTTGGCGTCGACCGCGCCACGGCCGGTGAACCGCACGCCGTCGAAGGCCGGCGGGGTGTGTCCGGCGACGGTGTCCAGGTGGACGTTGAACATCACGGTGTGCTCACGGGGACGCTCGGGTCCCAGCCGCAGCAGCAGGCTGGGCTGGTCCGCGAGGAAGTGCGGAGCGCGGGCGGCGGCGCGGACCGTGGACGGCACGCCCGGACGGTCCAGGCAGGCGGCGGGCGGACCGGCGAGGCGAACGGTGCGGAACCCCGCTTCGGCCGCGGCCGTCGCGTACCGCTGGAGGATCTCGGGCAGCCGCGACGGTGGATCGTCCGGACCGGCCTCCAGGGGGTTGACGCTCGGCAGGCGCAGCAGGTCCAGCAGCAGCTCTCGGTGCCGGCCGGTGAACAGGTCGCTCACGCCGGGCCGTCCAGAGGGCCGGTGACCGGCTGCCCGGCGCCCAGCAGCCCGGCGAGCGCCTGCCCGGCCCGGACGAACAGGTCGACGGAGCCCTCACCGGCCCGGGCGAGCCCCTCGTGGGGGCGCACCGCGAGATGGGGTTCGAGGGACAGCGCTCCGGTGTAGCCGTGGGCGGCCAGCAGCTCCAGGCACTCCACCACCCCGGCCTCACCCTCGCCGGGCAGGGTGTAGGCGGTGCCGCCGTCCGGGGTGCGGACGGCGTCCTTGATGTGGACGTGGACGACGTACGGGGCGAGGTCGCGGAGCAGGTCCGGGGCGCGGTAGCCGTACGGGACGCCGTTGCCGGTGTCGAACAGCAGTCGCAGGGCCGGGCTCTCCACGGCGCGCACCAGTCGTAGCGCCCGGTCGGCCCGGTCCCCGGCCCAGCCCGCGCAGTTCTCGTGCACCAGCACCAGGCCCGCGCGCTCGGCGCGGTCCGCCAGGACGGCGGTGCGGGCCAGGACGCGGTCGGCCCACTCGGTCTCCGTCAGACCGTCGTTGGGGTACGACATGATCCGCACCAGACGGCAGCCGAGGGTGGCGCAGCGCTCGGCCAGGACGTCGAGTTCCGCCAGGTCCAGGCCCAAGTCACCGGTGACGGGACGGGACCAGTTGCCGATCCGGGAGGCGACGGCGGTCACGGTGACGCCGGCCTCCGCAAGCCGCCGGGCCAGCGTGCCGAAGGCGGTCGCGGAGAGGTCGGCGAGGGCCGTGCCGTCGACCGTGCGCAGTTCGATGGCCTTCCAGCCCAGGCGTCGCAGGGCGGCCAGTTGCCCATCGGTGCCGGGTGCCGCCTCGTCGCCGATGCCGGCGAGCGGCCCGAACTCCCGGACGCGAGGTCCGTGCCGGGACATGTCAGCGGCTCCCGGCACGGGCGCGCGGTGTGACGGCGCAGCGCTCCCGGGCCGCGCACAGCAGCCGGGCGGTCGCGCAGGCGAGCGGGAAGTTCCCGACGCCCGCCGCGCCCGAGGCGAAGCCGCGGTAGGCGCAGTCCATGAAGTCGGTCAGGGCGTCGTCCCGGAAGACGTGGTGTCCGATCCCGGGCACTCCGTCCGCGTCGAGGACTCCGGCCGGCGGGGCCGCCGTCCCGCGGTCGAAGGGGGCGATGACCAACTGCGCGTGGTCGTCGTCCTCGCTGAGCGGGAAGTGGGCCGTGGCCGTCCCGCCCTCGAACTCGCAGACGACACTGCGTTGCCGGACGGGTGCGCCGAGGTCGGAGCGCAGCAGGGTCATCACTCCGGAACGATGCTCCAGTTCGACGTGCGCGCCGCCCAGGCGGGGCAGTCCGCGGTCCTCGCAGCGCAGGTCCCAGCAGTGCGCGGCGCGGAGTTCGGCCGGTCCGGCCAGATCGAGCGCGAGCGCCAGGGAGTGGGGGATCTCCACGTCCAGGGCGGACGGATGTCCGTCGGTCGCCAGGGACCGCAGGAAGCGGGGCTTGTGCTGGTCGACGGTGATACGGCGCAGAGAGCCGAGCCGTCCGCCGCCCACCAGCCGGCGCAACCGGCCGGCGAGCCCGGAGGTGATCCAGTGGGCGACGGCCACGAGATCGAGCCCGGCCTCCTGACGCAGCCGGATCAGGGCGTCGAGTTCGTCCGCGGACGCGGCGAGGGGTTTCTCCACGATCATCCGGCGGAAGCCGTGACCGGACAGTTCCGCGAGGAGGTCGTAGCGCAGCCGGGGCGGTGTGCACACGTGGACCACTGCGGTGGCGGGGTCCACGTACCGCAGAGCCTGTTCCAGCGTGGTGACGGCCGTGACCTCGCCGGACATGCCCAGGGGCTTCAGACCGTCGGCGCGCGGGTCGCAGCCGACCGCGGGCAGGACGACGAGCGGATCCCCCGTGGCCGCGGTCCGCCGGGCCAGGCGGACGAGCGTGTTCAGATGCAGTCCTGATCCGGACCGGCCGAGCCCGACCACGAGGGGCTGCAGCACAGGGCCTCCTGAGAGGGGAACGGGAAGGAAACGGGCGCGCTCGATTCGCTGCGCCACGCACAACTCCGGTGCGCCGCACCACTGTTGCGACCCCGCGCGAAAATGGTCAAGAGGCCCGGAACGCCATTACCCAGAACGTGTGAAGATGATCCTTTCCTTTCTCGCTCGACCGGAAGTCCGTTTAGCGTGGGCATTCCGCTGACACGACGGAGACAGGTGAGAGATTGCCTTCCAGTGGACAGATTCCGGCGCGCGCCGGGGGCGCATTACCGACGGCGCCGGGAACGGCCGATCGAATTCCCTTCTTCTCTCAAGCCGCGACGTTCGAAAGACTGTGGCCTTCCATCGAGAAGGCGTTGTCCGAGGTTTTCCACAGTGGCAAGTTCTCCCACGGAAAACAGGTCGGGCAACTCGAGGCGGCGCTCGCGGACTACACCGGCGCCCGGCATGTGATCGGCGTCAACAGCGGTACCGACGCGCTGGTGTTGCTGCTGCGCGCCTGCGGAGTGCGCCCCGGCGACGGTGTGCTGGTGCCGGCGTACTCGTTCTTCGCCACGGCCTCGGCCGTCGTACTGGCAGGCGGGACACCGCAGTTCGTCGACATCGATCCGGAGACGTACGCGATGGACCCCGCGGCGCTGAAGGCGGCCGTCACTGCGCGGAGCCGGTTCGTGATGCCGGTGCATCTGTTCCACACGATGGCCGACATGGCGGCCGTCACCGCCCTCGCCCGGCAGCACGGCCTGACGGTCGTGGAGGACAGCGCCGAGGCGATCGGCATGCGCCGGCACGGAGTGCACGCGGGCCTGCACGGGGTCGGCGGCGTCCTGTCCTTCTTTCCCTCCAAGACGCTCGGCGCGCTCGGCGACGCGGGAGCCGTGCTCACCGACGACCCGGAGGTGGCGGTCACCGTCGCGGCGCTGCGCCACCACGGCAGGACGGGCCGCACGCTGAACGACTTCACTGCCATCTCCACCGAAAGCGCCCTGCCCGGCGCGAACAGCAAGATGGACGACATCCAGGCGGCCGTCCTGCTCGCCAAGCTGTCCCTGCTGGAGGAGCACATCGCGCGCCGGGCCGAACTGGCGGACGCGTACACCGCCCGGCTGCGAGACGTGCCGGGGATCGTCCGCCTGCCGCGGACCACCGCCGGAGCACCGGACGACCGCGACGTGTACTACGTCTACCTGATCGAGACCGAGCACCGGGACGCCCTCGTCGACCACCTCGCCCTGCACGGCATCGACACCGAGGTCTACTACCCGGTGCCCCTGCCCCACCAGCCCGCTTTCGCCCACCTGGGCCACCGACAGGGCGAGTTCCCCCACGCCGAGGCGGCGGCCCGGCACGCCGTCGCCCTGCCCTTCCACCCCGACCTCCGATCCGACGAACTGGACCGCGTCTGCGACACCATCCGCTCCTTCCTCGCCGGAACGAGGACGACCGCATGACCGCATCGCTCCCTCCCGCCGTCCCGTTCTTCCCTCCCGCCCTCTTCGAAGCCGACCGCCTCGCACTGATCGGGCTGGTCCGCGAGGTGGGCCTCGACCCGGAGCAGCGGTTCATCCTGGGCAGGCGCACCGCCGCCTTCGAGGACCGGCTTCGCGAGGATCTGGGGGCCGCCGACGTGGTCGCCTGCTCAAGCGGCACCTCGGCGCTCTCGCTGGTGCTGCGGGCCATGGACGTAGGTCCCGGCGACGAGGTGATCGTGCCGGCGTTCGGCTGCGCGCCCCTGGCGGCCTCGGTGCTCGATGTCGGGGCCACACCGGTCTTCGCCGACATCCTGCCGGACACCATGACCATGGACCCGGACGAGGCGGAGCGGCTCGTCACCGAGCGGACCAAGGCGGTGATGCCGGCCCACATGTTCTCCGTCATGGCCGACATGCCCCGCTTCGCCGAGCTGGCCCGGCGGCACGGACTGCGCCTGCTGGAGGACTCGGCGGTCGCCCAGGGCGGCGTGCTGCGGGGCGTCCCGGCCGGGCTGTGGGGCGAGGCGGGGCTCTACTCCTTCGTGCAGGTCAAGACCTGCGGCATGCCCGGCGAGGGCGGCGTGGTCGTCACCCGGGACCCGGCGCTGGGCGAGAAAGTGCGGATGCTGCGCAACCACGGCCAGTACGCCGGTCGCCGGTTCGTCCACCACGCCGTCGGGCTCAACAGCCGCTTCGACGAGATCCAGGCCGCCTTCCAGACGTACCGCTACCCCGGTTTCCCGGCGCGGCTGGCACGGCGGGCGGAGATCGCCGCGTACTACACCGAGCGCTTCACGCCCCTGGCCGGCCAGGGTGTGGTCCCGCCGCCGCCCGACCGGGACGGCCGGTGCTTCTACGTGTACACGGTCCTGGCCGAGGACCGGGAGGCCCTCGGCGCTCACCTGGCCGAGCGGGGGGTGGCCACGCACGTCTACTATCCGAGCCCCCTGCCCGCCCACCGTGCCTTCGCTCCCTACGCGCCGCCCGGTGCCCGCTGGCCGCGCGCCGGACAGGCCGCCCGCCGCCATCTCGCCCTTCCGGTGCACCACCTGCTGACCGACGCACAGATCGAGCACGTCGCCGACCTCGTGTGCGCCTTCGCCACCGAGCGCGGCTGACGCGCGACCGCCCGTCTCGTACACCGTCGACCCGCGACCGCCCGTCTCGCCCATCCCGCTGCCCGGGCGAGCGGCACCCCCCTTCGGACGCAGACACCCCCCAAGAGGTCACCCATGACGGACAGCATCGCGGCCGGCCGTCCCGCCGCGACCGCCCACGGCCACAGTCGGCTGCGCGCCTACGCGCGGCTCGGCAAGCTGGACGTGTACGACTACTACCTCGGCATCTTCCTCGCCCTGACCGCCACCCTGTTCCCGGCCGGCGCCTTCACCGCCCGACAGGCACTGGTGCTGGCGGTGTTCCTGGCCGGTGAAGTCGCGGTCCTCATGGCGATGGTCGCCCTGGACGACGTCACCGGGTTCCGGGACGGCAGCGACCTCGCCAACTACGGCCCCGACAACCCGCTGCGCAGCAAGGCACGCAAACCCCTGGTCGCCGGGGCACTGACGGTGCACCAGGCGCTGCGCTTCGCCTGGGCCTGCGCGGCGGCCGGGGCGGTGCTCTGGACGGCCGCCGCCGCGCTCGCGCCGCACCACCCGCTGTGGGCGCTGGTGACGGCGGGCGCGCTGTTCACGGTGTCGCTGCAGTACTCGTACGGGCTGAAGATCAGTTACCACGGTTTCCAGGAGGTCTTCCTGGTCGCCCTCGGCGCCGTGCTGGTGATCGTTCCGTACGGCCTGGTGACGGGGGGCTTCTCCGGTTTCCTGATGGTGCAGGCGGTGCTGTTCGGGTTCGGGCCGCTGATGTTCGGCGTCTACTCCAACACCAACGACGTGGCCGGCGACCGGGCAGTGGGCCGTCCGACCGTGGCCGCCCTGGTCTCGGAGCGGGGCAACGCCGTCTTCATCGGAGCCCTGTCGGCCGCCGAGTTCCTCATCGGCGCGGTGGCCTCGGCCACCGGGGTGGCCCCCTGGTGGTTCGTGCTGTTGATGCTGCCGGCGACCGCGCTGCGGGCCCGTCAGTACCTGACCGGGTTCGTCCGCGGCGACATCATGACCGCCCGCCGGACGGGCTTCGCGGTGCACCGGCTCAGCGTGGTGCTGATGGCCGTGGCCAACGTCGTCGTCGGAACGGGAGCCGCCTCATGAATCCCGATCTCGACGTCGCCGTCGTCGGCGCGGGCATCGCCGGCCTGACCGCCGCCCACGAACTGCGCCGCGCCGGGCTGGCCGTCCGGGTGTACGAGCAACTGCCGGACGTCGGCGGCCGGATGCGCAGCATCCGCCAAGAGGGCTGGACGGTGGACACGGGCGCCGAGCAGGTCCCGTCCCGCGGTTACCGCGCGACCTGGGAGCTGCTGCGGAGGCTGCGCGCCACCCCAGCGGACGTCCCCCGGGTCGGCGGCGCGGTCGCCGTCTGGCGCGGCGGACGCGCCCACCTGGGCGTCGGCGAGAGCACGGCCGTGGTCACGGGAGCGGGCCTGTCCGCCCGGGCGCGGCTCGACCTGGCCACCTTCTCCGCCTGGACCGGCCGCCGCCGCGCCGGGTTCGACGGTGATCGCCCCGAGGACAGTCCGCTGGGCGCCGCCACCGTGCGGGAGGTGACCGCCCGCTACCACCGCGACCTGCACGACTACCTCTTCCAGCCGGTCGCCGGCTGCTTCTTCGGCTGGGACACCGCCCGGTCGACGGCCGCCCCCATGGTCAGCCTGCTGCTGGAGGCGGGTTCCCCCGCCGGCTGGCGCACCTACCGCGACGGCATGGACTTCCTGGCCCGCCGGCTCGCCGTCGGCACCGAGGTCGTCACGGGCCGCGCCGTACACGAGGTCACCGACGCGGGCGGGCACGCCGTACTGCGGTTCGACGACGGGGAGGTCACCGCCCGAGCCGCCGTGCTCGCCGTACCGGCACCCGCCGCGGCGGCCCTCCGCCCGGACGCCCCCGCCGACGAGCAGCCGTTCCTCACCTCCTGCAGCTTCACGCCCATGATGAAGGTCAGCTGCCTGCTGGACCGCCCCCTCGCCCCGGCCGCCCGACGGCCGGTGCACATCCTGCTCACCCCGGCCGCCGAGGAGGACGTGCTCTCCGGCGTCGTCGTCGACCACGCCAAGGACCCCGGCCGGGCCCCGGCCGGCCGGGGCCTGGTCACCCTCGTGGCCGCTCCGCGCCGAGTCCGCGACCTGCTGGACGCCCCTTCCGACGAGGCCGCCGACCTCCTCGTCCGGGCGGCGGAACGCTATGTCCCGGGCATCGGCGACGCCTGCCGCCACCGTCTCGTGCACGCCTTCCGCCACGGCCTGCCGGAAGCCACACCCCAGGCCCTGCGCGAACGCGCCGGGTTCCTGTCCCGGCCGGCGCGCGCGGTGGAGTACGCCGGCGACTGGCTCATGCTGCGGCCCGCCTCCGAAGGAGCCGTCCGGGCGGGCGCGCTGGCCGCGTCCCGCGTCCTGAGCAGGCTCGGACGGAACACTCCGGCCGGCCCCGACCGATCGGAGGAGATCCGTGCGACCGCATGACATGGGCACCCTGTTCGACGAGGCGGCGGCCGGCGGCGCCCGGACCGTGGTCCACCTGGACCGGCCCTTCGACATCGCCCCGCTCGCCGGCACCCGGTGGACCGTCGCCGAACTCGCCGGCCTGGTCCGCGCCACCGCGGCCCGCCTCGCCGACGCCGGGGTCGGGCCCGGGGACCGCGTGGCGATCGTGAAGGACAACCACTGGGACTACGACCTGCTCGCCTGCGCCGCGGTCCGCCTCGGCGCCGTACCCGCGCTGCTGTCCGCCCGGCTCGACACCGCGGACCTCGTCACCCTGCTGGAGCGGCTGCGGCCCGCCGCGCTGGTCACCACCTCCGAGGTGCTGGCCCGCTGCCGGGACACCGCCGCCGGCGAACCGGCCCGGATCCTCGTCACCGTCGACTCCGCCGCGCCCGGCGCGGTCCACCTGGCCGCGCTGGACGCGTCCCGTCCTCGCGTACCGGTGCGGCGCCACGACGACGAACCCCTGGTCATCCATCACACCTCGGGGACGACCGGCGTGCCCAAGCTGGTGATCCACTCCACCCGGACACTCGTGCACAAGCTGGCCCGCTTCGAAGCGGTGCGCTACCCAGGCATCGGCATCCGCCCCGACGACGTCCTGGCCAATGCCAGCGCGTACGGACACGGACGCACCTTCTGCTGGACGGCCGTGGTCGTGTCGCTCGCGCCCGCCGGGATCGTGGTCCTCACCGGCGACGACCCGGGAACCGCCGACCCGCTCCTGCGGGCCCACCCGCCCACCGTCGTCGAGGCCCTGCCCGCCTCCTACATCCGGCTGCGGCCGCTCACCACCCGGCTGGACAACCCTTTCCGGCGCGTCCGTCTGTACATCAGCACCTACGACGCCGTGCACCCGCCGGCCCTGCGCGCGTACCTGACCGCCAGCCGCCGCGCCCGCCCGCTGTGGATGCAGGGCTGGGGCCAGACCGAGACCGGACCGCTGACCTTCCGCTTCCACACGCGGCCTTCCTCGCTCGCACCGGACGCGGAGACCACGGCGCGCCGGCTCGGCCGTCCCGTGCCGGGCCGGACCCGGCTGCGCGCGGTGGACCCGGACACGCTGCGCCCGGTGCCGCGGGGCCGCCCCGGCCTGCTCCTCGTCCGCACCCCCGCCCTCGCTCTGGGCTACGTCGGCGAAGAGGACCGCTGGGACGCCAAACGCCTCGGCGACTGGTGGTCCACGGGCGACATGGGCGTCCACCACCGTGACGGCAGCGTCAGCATTCTGGACCGTGCCGCCGACACCCTGCCCGGTATGAGCTGCCTGCGGACCGAGGACGTACTGGAGCAGCGGTTGCCGCAGGCCCTGGAATGCGTGGTCCTCGGCGCCCCGGACGGCGATCCGCTGCCCGTCGTGGTCACCGCCGACGGCCGACTGGACCCGGACGCCTGGAAACAGGCCACGCACGGACTGCTGGCGCTGCGCGACCCGGCCGTTCTCACCTGGGACGAGGTGCCCCGCACCGGCACCGGCAAGGTCCGCCGCGCGGCCCTGGCCCGGCAGCTCACCGGCGCTGCACCCGCCGGCCCCGGCCGGTGGACGTGAACGGGTCGCCGTTCGACGAGGCCGGGCTGTGCGAGCCGCCGTTCGGCGGCGCCGGGCTGTCCGGACCGCTCCCCGGCGAGAGGAGTCTCACCGTGGCGCGGCCGGCCTTCGGCCCGGGTGCGTGCCCGCGCCGCAGGGTGCATGGCGGCGGCATCGAGCCCGTCGCCCTCGACGTCGGCCGCCGGGCTTGTCCGGGCCGTACACGACCACACCGGGCCTGTCCGAGCCGCGTTCCGACGAAAGGATCACACCGTGTCCCAGCCCGCTCCCGCCCGGGAGGGCACCCAGGCGGTCTTCGGCAACGGCACCGCGCACAGCCGCGACCAGCACCGCTGCCTGGCCGCCGCCTACGACCCGGTGACCCTGCCCCGCCTGGCCGCCGCCGGTGTCGGCCCGGGCTGGCACTGCCTGGAGGTCGGCGCCGGCGGCGGCAGCATCGCGCGTTGGCTGGCCGGCCGGGTGGCACCGGGCGGCTCGGTGCTCGCCACCGACCGCGACCCGCGCGACCTGGCACCCGGCCCGGGCCTGGAGGTCGCCGCCCTCGACGTGGCCCGCGACCCGCTTCCGGAGGCCGCCTACGACCTGGTGGTGGCCCGCCTGGTTCTGCAGCACGTGCCCACCCGCGACGCCGTCCTGCACAAGCTGGTGCGCGCTCTCAAACCCGGCGGCCTGCTGCAGATCGACGAGATCGACGCCTCCTACGAGCCACCGCTGCTGACCCCGGACGCGGAGGCCGAGGCGCTCTATGTCCGGTTCCTGCGGGCCAAGACAGCCGTGCTGCGCGCCGCGGGCGGCGATCCGCACTGGGGGCGGAAGGTGCCGGCGGCACTGCGGGCGGCCGGGCTGACCGCCGTCGACGTCCACCTCCACATCGGCGTACGGCACGCCCAGGACCCCGGCCTCGGACTCCAGTTGACCCACACCCGCAACCTTCGAGACCGGCTGACGGAACAGGGCATGACCCAGGAGGACCTGGACCGGGTGGGACGGCTGATGCGGGACCCGTCCTTCCGCGCCGCATCCAGCGTCCTGTACTCGGTGCAGGGCCGGCGGCCCGGCCGAGGGCGACCGTGACACCGCGCCTGCGCGCCGCGGCCCGGCCGGCCGTCGCCGCCGCGATCGCCGGCCGACTGCTGCGGCACACCGCGCCGGGCCCGCGGGATACGGCCGGCCCGGGCCGGGACACGGTGCGGTACATCGTCGACTGGGCGGGTCCGGTGGACGCGGACCTGCCGGACGAGCGCGCCGTACAGGCCGCCTGCGGTCTCATGCAGGTCCACGGCCGGGCGACGGGCGGACCGCTCCCACTGGCCGTCGACTACGCCTCGGCGGTGGCAGGGGTGCTCACCGCCCAGGGCGTCACCGCTCTCCGCATCGCGCGGGCCCGCGGTCTGGACCTGCGCGAGGTGCGGACCTCGGTGGCGCAGGGGGCACTGCTGGCGGCCGGCCAGTACCTCGCCGCCGCGACGGCCCGTGCCGACTCCGGTGCGCCCCAGCCGGACGGGCCAGGGGCCCCGTCCGACGTACCCCAGGCAGATGGCCTGGCGACCCTGGAGACGTCCGACGGCACCCGTGTAGAGGTCGAGACCCTCGACCCTCTGGCATGGCGGGAGTTCTGGGCCCGGCTCGGCGTGGCTCCCGCACTCGCCGGCCGCGGCTGGCTGCCCTTCCAGCAGCGGTTCGCCACCGCCGTCTGCCCATTGCCCGACGAACTGAGGCAGGCCGCCCGCCGCCGCCTGCCGGCGGAGCTGCGGGCCGCCGCCCACCACACCGGCGTCAGCCTCCTCGCCGTCGGCTCCGACCCGGCCCCGGCCGTCCGCCCGGCACCCTGGTGCCTCACTCCGGGAGCGGCACCGGTCCCCAAGGCCCGGGCGCACCCGGAGATCTCCGTGCCCGGCCCACGCCCGGCCGTCCCGGTCGCCGGTGCCGTCCTGCCCCTGACGGGCCTGCGGGTGGTGGAGTCCACGCGCAGGGTCCAGGGCCCGCTCGCCGGGCACGCCCTGCGGATGCTGGGTGCCGAGGTGGTCCGGATCGAACCGCCAGGCGGTGACCCGATGCGCTGGCTCCCTCCGCTGGCGGGAGACTGCTCGGCCCGGTTCTCGGCTCTCAACGCGGGCAAGCCGGTGGTCGAGGCCGACCTCACCACCGCGCAGGGCCGGGACACGGTTCGTGCGCTGGCCACCGACGCCGACGTCTTCCTGCACAACTGGGCCCCCGGCAAAGCCGCGCGGCTCGGTCTGGACGCGTCCGACCTGCTGCCCGGCCACCCCGCCCTGGTGTACGCCTGGGCGTCCGGCTTCGGGGACGCCTTCGGCGACCGGCCGCCCCTGGGCACCGACTACCTCGCCCAGGTGCACAGCGGCCTCGCCGCGGCGGTACGGCCGGCGGACCAGCCCCCGGCCCCCTCCCTGATGACCCTCACCGACGTACTCGGCGGGCTGGTGTGCGCCCAGGGAGTGCTGGCCGCGCTGGCTGCTCGGGAGGCGACCGGCCGGGGCAGCCGCGTCGACTCCTCCCTGGTCTCCGCGGCCGCCCTCGTCCCCCGTCCCGCGCACCGGCCTCGCTGGACGGCACTGGACCGGCCGCTGCGCACCGCGAACGGCCATCTGTGCCTCGGGCCCGAGGCCCGGGCACGCCCCGAGGCGGTGCTCCGCCTGCTGGACGGCGCCGGCCCCATGGCCCCCGAGGACCTCGCGGCCCGCTTCGCCCGCCGCTCCACCGAGGAGTGGACGGCACGGCTGGCCGAGGCCGGTCTGACCGCGACTCCCGTCCTCACCGACCTGACGGCTCTGGCCCGCGACCCGGCCTTCCGAGCGGCCGTCGCGCCACCGGACCCGGTCACCGGACACGCACGCCCTTACGCGCCCTGGGAGTTCGCATGAAAACCGCCCCCTCGGCCCGGCACGGTACCGCCCCGCCCGTGAGCCGGGACGGACAGCCGGTGTGGACCTCACGCGCCGGAGTGTCGCTCCCGGATCTGGTGCCCCGCGCTCGACGACGTGCCTGGGTGACGGCGGGCCGGTGCCCGGACACCGACCTCTACGCACTGTTCACGGCCAGGGTCCGCGAACACCCGCACCGCCAGGCGCTGGTGGACGACTTCGGAGTGCTGTCCTACGCGGCGCTGGACGCCGAAGTACGCCGGATCGCCGCCTTGTTCGCCCGGGCGGACCTGGGGGAGAGGGACGTGGTGGCGATCCTGCTGCCCAACGGACGCGACGCCGTGGCCGCGGAACTCGCCGTCTACGCGATCGGCTCGGTGGCCCTCCCGATCCCCCCGGGCGGCGACGACCGGGACGTCCGGGCGCTCCTCGCCCGCTCGCGGGCCCGCGGCGCCGTCCTCGCATCGGCCCGCCGGGCACGGGCCGTCGCGGATCTTCCGCACCTGCGCACCGTGTTCGCCCCCGGCCCGGGCGAGGACGGGACGCACGGGCTGCACGCACCGCGCACCCCGGCCGATCGCTCCTGGCGGCCACGGCCGGCCGACCCGTACGGACCCGCCCGCATCCTGGTGTCGTCCGGTTCCGAAGCCGAGCCGAAGATGGTCGCCTACAGTCATCACGCCCTGGCCGGCGGCCGTGCGCGGTACGTCCGGAGCCTGCACCCCGACACCACGGTGCCGCCCCGCCACCTCGTCCTCGTCCCGCTGGCCTCCTCCTTCGGTTCCCTGGGCACACCGGTCACCCTCGCCGCCCTCGGCGGGACCCTGATCGTGCGGTCGGCGTTCGACCCGGCGGTGGCGCTGGGGTTGGTCGCCGAGCATCGTCCCACCCACCTCTTCGCGGTGCCCACCATGCTCCGGCGCATCGCCGACCTCCCGGCGCGGCCGGACGAGGACACATCGTCATTGCGTGCCGTCGTCTCCAGCGGCGCCACTCTGCCGGCGGCCACCGCCCGGGCATGCCGTGAACGGTTCGGCCGACCGGTGGTGACGGTCTACGGCTCGTCGGACGGCGTGAACTGCCATGCGGCCGGAGAAAGCCACCCGCCGGGCGACAGCGTCGGCACCCCGGACCCCGCGGTGGCCCGCATCCGGATCACCGGACCCGACGGCACGCCGCTCCCCACCGGGCGGACCGGTCAGATCGAGGCCCTGGGCCCCATGACGCCCCTGTGCTACGTCAACGCACCCGAACTGGACGCCCGTTACCGCACCTCCGACGGCTGGGTGCGCACGGGTGACCTCGGCCGGCTCGACGAGCACGGAAGGCTGCACGTCCTGGGCCGGCTCAAACGCATCGCCGTGCGCGGGGGACTCAACATCAGTCTCGCCGAGGTCGAACGCGAACTGGGCACCCATCCAGCGGTGGCCGAGGCGGTCTGCGTCCCGGTGCCCGACCCGGACCTCGGGGAACGACTGTGCGCCTGCATCCGCCCGGCCCCGGGCACACCCGTTCCCACGCTGTCCGACCTCACGACCCACTTGGGGGGCCGCGGCCTGGCCCGCCGGAAACACCCCGAACGTCTGCTGGTCCTGAACGAGATGCCCCTCGGCCCCGCCGGGAAGGTCTGCTACCGCACTCTGATGTCCCGCGCGACCGCGCGGATGGGAGAGCCCGGCAGCGCAGCCCCCTGGGGGCAGGTCGGCGACGGGTCGGTCAGTGCGGTCCCCTGACGGTCGCTCATCGGGGTTCACTCTCCAGCCGAGGCGCGCGAGCAGGGTAGGCGGGGCGCGGAGGGGGCCCGGCGTGTCGGGGCAGCCGGGGGCTGCGCCGATGAGCGCGGCGGAGGGGCCTGCCGCGCAACTGGGCGGTGTCCGTTGGGGCTGACGCTCCTACCCTTCTGGGCCGGCCACAGGTCGTCGCCCCCGACGATGCGGTTGCGTGGCCGGGAGGCGAACAACTCGTTTCTCCCGGGGTCTGTGGAACTACGGCGAAGGTGGTGGATGTGACGGGTCGCGTGTATGTGGGTCGGCCATTGGCGGCGGGCGGGGTGACGGACGAGTACGACGCGGTGGTGGTCGGGTCCGGGGCCGGCGGGCTGACCACCGCGGTATGCCTGGCGCGCCAGGGCCGGCGGGTGGCGGTGTTCGAGCAGCACTACACCGCGGGCGGCTACACCCACGCCTACCGGCGGCGCGGGTGGGAGTGGGACGTCGGAATCCACTACGTGGGACAGCTGGCGGAGCGAGAGCCGGTCCGCGTGCTCTCGGACTATCTGACCGGCGGCACGCTGCAATGGGCCTCGCTGGGGGACCCGTACGACGAGTACCGCCTGGCGGGGCAGGTGTACCGGGCGCCGGTCGGCTTCTCGGCCTACCGGGCCGGTCTGATCGCGCGCTTCCCGGCCGAACAAGCCGGCATCGAGGCGCTGTTCGGGCTGATCGGGCGGTGCCGGGCGGTCCTGCCCGCGCTCGCCCTGGGACGGCTGACAGGCCCGCTGGTGCGGCGGCTGGCCCGGGTCCTGCGGGCGACGGCCGTGCCACCTCAGGCGCTGCGGCCGGCCCGGGAGGTGGTGGAAGGGCTGGTCCGCGATGAGAGGCTGCGGCAGGCTGTGCTCACCCCGAGCGCGCTGCTGCTGGCCGACTCGACGGCACAGCTGCCGTTCTTCCTCCTCGCGGTGCTGTTCGAGCACTTCCGGACCGGCGCCTGGTACCCGGTGGGGGGCAGTGCCGCGATCGCGCGCGCGATGCTCGAACCGATCCGCGCCGCCGGCGGCGAGGTCTTCGTGCGGGCGCCGGTGGCCCGGATCGAGCTGGACGGGGCGCGCGCGACGGGCGTGGTCCTGGCGAACGGCACCCGCGTGCGGGCTCCGGTGGTGGTGAGCGCGGCAGGCGCCCAGAACACGTACCGCACCCTGCTGCCACGCCGCCCCGACCGCAGCGCGGACCGGCTGGACGGCATGCGGCGCGGATTCCCGTTCGTGGTGCTCTTCCTCGGACTGGACGGCGACCCCGAGGAACTCGGGCTGCCGCGGCACAACCTGATGGTGACCGACGAGGACTGCGACGCCCTCTTCGACGGCACGGGCGGGCGGACCAGCGGCTACTTCTTCTCGTTCTCCTGCGCCAAAGATCCCACCTGGACCGCACGCCACCCCGGACGCTCGACCGGAGAGATCCTCACCTACGTACGGCCAGAGCTGTTCGAGCCGTTCCACGGCTCACGATGGCGGCACCGGGACCCTGCCTACCTGGCCCTGAAAGCCGAACTCACCGCACAGCTCCTTGACCAACTCCACCGCCAACTGCCCCGCACCACAGGCCGGGTGGCCTACCACGAGCTCGGCACCCCGCTGACGGCCGAGCATTTCGCCGGCTGGCCCGGCGGCAGCTTGTACGGGCTGGCCAAGGACGTGGCCGGCTTCGGCGACGGCCACCGCCCCGGCCTGGCGGACTGGCTGCGCCCACGAACCGAGGTCAAGGGCCTGTACCTCTCGGGCCAGGACTGCCTGGCCGGCGGCTTCCTCGGCGCGGTCACCAGCGGCCTGCTGGCCGCCCACGAGGCCCTGGACCGATCCGGCCGGGCCCGCCTGTGGGCAGGGCTGTTGCGCCACGGCCTGCGACCCCGATCGACCAGTTCCGGGCGCACGCCGGCCGTCCAGGAACGGTGATGTGCTTGCACGCCACGCTCCTGACCACCACTTCGTGGCTTCCCGTTCCGCCACTGGGTCACTGTCGCCGTAGGTGATCGAGACGGCCGCCGTTCCGGGACCTCCGCCGGACCGTTCAGCCTGCTACTGCCAGACGTACCGACGGCCGTGGTACCTACCGGAGTCGTCCCAAACCTGTCTGCTCGTTGTATCGCGCCGGGTGCCGCGCGGTGGATGTCGTGCCCCATGCGCGGGTGACGATCCGGTCCAGCTCGGCGAACAGCTCGACCTTGACCTTCTCGTCCTCCGTCGCCGCCTCCACCACCAGGTCCCGGTCGGCCAGTTCCGTCAGGTCCGTGGTGACCCGCACCCGGTCGAGGGCGGCGTCGCGTTCCGTCACGGAGAGCTTGCCGCGTCGTACGCCGCGCTCCAGCGAAGCGGCGACCCGGGACCGGCCTGCCCCGGCCGCTGCCCGTGTGCACCTCGTGCACCGAGAGGCGGCCCCCTGGCACGGGAGACTGCACCTGTTGGACTCGACGAACATCGCGCAGACCACCGGCCACGGATCGCCGCTCGCGGCCCTGAGGCACGGGGGCCCCGGCCGGGCCGGCGGCGGATCGGAGATGGCAGGCACCCGTGGTGTCGTGGACCTGATGCCACGCACGGCACTGCAGGCCTCGCCACGGGTTCTCGACTCGCTGCGGAGCACTCCGTCGGTCTCGTCTGCCGACCACGCCTGACGCTTGTGCGGCCCGGGCGGACACGGTCCGAAGGACATGACGCCGATCCGGCTGATCTGCATGGAAACCTCGAACCGGACGACCTCTTCGTGCTTCTCCTGCCCGGGGGCCAGGGCGCTCGCCCGACCTCCCGGGCTTCCGCCGCCGGCTACTTCGTCTTGCGGTTCGCGGAGAAGGCAGGCTCTTTCCCCAGCGCTTCGATCGTCTCCTCCATCTCGCGGACCTTACGGCGCAGTTGCACCAGTTCCTCCCGCTCGGCCACGGTCAGCGCGCCCGCCGGCCCCTGGCCTCGCTCCGCCGCCAGCTCCTCCGCGATCGCCGCCGCGAACGCGTCCACGTCGCCCTCGGTGGTGTCGAAGGAGGTCATCCAGCGGACCTCACCGGCCTGCTCGTCCCAGGTGTAGAAGCGGAAGCGCTTCTGGAGACGCTCGGTGACGGCCGGCGGCAGGACGGCGAAGATCTGGTTGGCCTGCACCGGGCGGGAGATCTCCAGGCCCGGCAGTTGGCGCACCGCCTCGTACAGCCGCTGGGTCATCGCGTTGGAGCGGGCCGCCGACCGCAGCCAGAGGTCGCCGCCCAACAGCGCCTCGAACTGCACCGACATGAAACGCATCTTGGAGCCCAGCTGCATGCTCGTCTTGCGCAGGTGAGCCATGCCGCGCACCGCGTCCTCGTTGAGCACGATCACCGCCTCGCCGAAGAGCAGCCCGTTCTTGGTGCCGCCGAGCGAGAGCACGTCCACACCGGCGTCGGTGGTCATCTCACGCAGGGACACGCCGAGGGTGGCGGCGGCGTTGGCGAGCCGGGCACCGTCCAGGTAGACGAGCATGCCGAGCCCGTGCGCGTGGTCGCAGATCGCACGGATCTCGTCCGGCGTGTAGCAGGTGCCGAGTTCGGTGGACTGGGCGATCGAGACGACCCTGGGCCGGGCCCGGTGCTCGTCCTCGAAGCCCCAGGCCTGACGGTCGACCAGCTCAGGGGTGAGCTTGCCGTCCCACGCCGGCACCGTCAGGAGTTTGATCCCGGCGACCTTCTCGGGCGCCCCGCCCTCGTCGACGTTGACGTGGGCCGACTCGGCGCAGACCACGGCGTCCCAGCGGTCGAGCATGGTCTGCAGCGCGACCACGTTCGCGCCGGTGCCGTTGAAGACCGGATACGCGTGCGCGGTGGGGCCGAAGTGGCCGCGCACCACTTCCTGGAGGCGCTCGGTGTAGACGTCGGCGCCGTAGCTGACCTGGTGGCCGCCGTTGGCCAGGGCGATCGCCGCAAGGATCTCGGGGTGCGCCCCCGCGTAGTTGTCGCTGGCGAAGCCGCGCTCGTCCGGGTCGTGTCGTCGCTGTACGGTCATGGTGCTCGCCTACTTGTTTCGGTCGTACGGGTGTGAAACATGTGGTCCGGACGGGCGCCGGCCCGTCCGCTCAGGCCGGCGCCGGCTCCGTCCGCGCGCGGGCCTTCTCCAGGCCGCGCACCAAAGGCGGCGCGGCGAGCCCGAGCAGGATGAAGAGCGCCGTGAGGACCAGCCAGCCGGTCGCCGCCGCGCCGACGACCAGGGAGGTCATCAGCCACGGCCCGGCGAACTGCTGGAGCCCGCGCCCCAGGGAGAACACCGCCTGGTACTCGCCCTGCCGGCCCGCCGGGGCGAGCCCGAAGGACAGGCCCCAGCTCGCCGACGCCTGGTACAGCTCGCCGAGGACGAGCACCAGCGCGCCGCCCAGCAGGGCCGCACTGTCCAGGAGCGCGCCGTGCCCCCCGCTCACCGCGAAGACCAGGCAGGACGCCCCCAGCGCCCACCCCGCCCAGCGCAGCATGCGTGCCGCTCCCGCCGGGGTACGCGCGCCCCTGCTGACCGCGACCTGGAACAGCAGCACCAGGACGGTGTCCAGGATCAGCAGCCCCGACACCAGCAGCGCGGGCGCGTCGGTGCTCGTGACGATCCACAACGGCAGACCGACCGTCAGCAGCGGGTGGTACAACTCCAGAGCGCCGCACACCAGCGCGACCACCACATAGCGCACGTCCCGCAGCGCGGCGCTGCGCAGCACCCCGCCCGGCGCCTCGGCGGCGGTGGCCCGGGGCCCGGCGCCCGCGGGCAGCCGCATCCCGAGCAGCACGGCGACGGAGACCAACTGCAGGGCGGCGTTGGCGAGGACCGTGGCGTACAGGGCGGTCGAGGTGCCGGCCGCGATGGCGGCTCCGGCCAGCGCGGCGCCGCCGAGGAAGCCCAGGTTGAACAGGCTGCGCATCTGCGCGCTCACCCTGATCCGCTCCGTCTCGCCCACCAGCGCGTCGGTGAGCGACGCTTGGAGCGCGCCCGCCGAGGTCTCCAGGACCGCGATGGCACAGGCGACCGCGAGGAACGCGGTGAAGCCGTCCACCAGGCAGTACGCGGTGAAGCCGACGGCCGCGAGCAGGAAGTTGACGGTGAGTACCCGGCCCGCGCCGAGCCGGTCCGCGAGTCGGCCGATGGGCACGGTGCAGACCAGACCGCAGAGCCCGGCGACCGACAGGGCGAGGCCCACACGCTGGGCGGGGATGCCGATGGTCCGGGTGAAGAAAACGGCGCTGGAGGTGAGGAACACCCCGAGCCCCAGGGACTGGATGAGCGTGAGGACGCCGAGTCTGCGCGCGTTCCCGGCGGCCGGAAGGGTCTCCCGGAACCAGGCGCGCATCACGGCGCCGTACCGGCGTGCCTCAGCCATGCGGCCCAGCTCCCTCGGCCCGCTCGGTCCGCAGCCCGTACACCTCCATCGCGGTGTGCACGGCGGCGCGGACCCCGGCGGCGCTCCGCCCCCGGAACCGGAAGATCCCGCAGCCCTCGTCATAGCTGCCGGGCCCGGTCATGATCTGGCCGATCGCGGGCAGTTCCTCGTGGTAGACCTCGGGGACGGCCGACCTGGGCGAGGTGCGCGCGACGACCCGTCCGGGCAGCTCGCGCGGAGCGGGGTAGATGAGCCAGCCGCCGGCCCGGGGCCCGACCGGTTCGGACGGCTGCCACAGCGGGGGCAGGCCCAGGGCCGCCCGGAACGCCTCGGCGAACAGGTCGATGCCGTACAGGTCGACGTGCAGGAACGGCACCTGCGCGCCGCCCGGCCGCAGCCCGACCTCCAGGAACACCAGCTCGCCCCCCGGACGCCGGATCGCCTCCAGGTGGAACGCGCCGTCGCGCAGCCCGAGCGCCCGCAGACAGCGGTCGGCGAACGTGGTGAGCTCGTCGCGCTCGGGGCCCGGGTCGAGCAGGACCGAGCCGAGCGGGCGGCCGTGTGCGTAGTCCAGGCAGGTGTGGACGTACTGGGAAGCGGTGACGAAGTGGAGGCGGCCGGAGCGGCGGACGCCGTCGACGTGGAAGATGTCCCCCTCGACGTACTCCTCGCACTCGTACGCCTCGGGGTCGACGCCCCCCAGCGCGTCGCGCAGTTCGTCGGCGCTGCGGACGACCGTGACTCCCTGGGAGCCCGCCGCGGCGCGCGGCTTGAGGACCAGGGGCAGACCGCCGAGGGCGTCCACGACCGTCTCCGCGGTGGGCGCGTCGTCGAGGCGCCGGAACCGGGGAACCCGCAGTCCGGCCGCGCCCACCGCGCTCTTCATGGCGGGCTTGTCCTTGAACCGTTCGACGAGGTCGAGACCGTAGCCGCCGGGGACGCCGAGTGCGGCCGAGAGCCGGGCGGCCGTCAGGATGTCGTACTCGGACTGGCCGAAGACGGCCTCGGGCGTGCCGTGCCGGTCCGCGATCTCCCGTACGAGGGGCAGCAGGTCGTCGTGGGCGAGGCTGTCGCGCACATGGACCTCGGTCGCCCCGTCCTGGTCGAGCGCGGGCAGCCCGCCGGGCGTGGTGAGGTACACCGTCCGGCATGGGTGGCCGTCGAGGAAACGGTGGTATTCGCCGAACTCGTCGCCGGAGCGGTTGAGGACGACGTACAGCGGGGTGGTCCGGTCGGTCACGCGTCCGCTCCCGGTCGCAGGGTGTCGGGCAGGCAGGCGTCCAGATCGGCGGCGCTCACCCGGCCGAAGCCGGGCGCGGGCCGGTCCCGGTGGGCCGGGGTCCTGGCGAGGAAGGCCGCCGCGCGAGGCTCTCCGGTGCCGCCGAGGCGCTGCCAGACGAGTTCGGCGAGGTCCGGCATAACCGGGAACGCGAGCAGGGACAGGCCCTTGAGCCACCAGTAGGCGCCGTCCTCGGCCGCGTGGGCGACCGCGTCGTCGGCGCACCAGCGGTCGAGCGCCGCGACCGCGCGCCGGGTCGAGACACGGGCGGCGTCGAGCGCCGCTGACTGCTCGGCGAGCAGGGATTCCAGGAGGTCGGCGACGGCCGGGGCGGGCGCCTGCGGCGGCCCCTCGGGCAGCCGGCTCCAGGCGGCGTCGATCCGCTTGCCGAGGCCGTCGGCGAGCGTGGCGTTCGCGGTCTGAAGGAAGTCCGCCGTCTCGAAGCTCGCCGCCCCGGACTCCAGATCGGCCCCGGCGAGGTAGTACCGGACGGTGTCCACGCCGATGGCGGGCGACGCGGCGACGTCCGCCGCCCAGATGGCGTGCCGGGCGCTGGTGGAGAACTTCCGCCCGGCCAGCCGGTAGAAGTTGTTGATCAGGCACCGGTCGTACGACTTCATGTCGCCGTGCAGCAGGCTGGTGCCGACGATCGAGACCAGGGTGGGGATCACGTTGTCGACCCCCAGGGTGGTGATGGTGGTGACCCCGGAGTCCGGGTCGAAGGCGTTCACGCCGGTGCCGGAGAGCCGGCCGTGGACGGCGCCCGCGAGGCGGGCGAACATGAAGATCCCGGCGTACGGGAAGAGGGCGCGCGGCACGTCCGGCTCGGGCCCGGGCAGCGGAAGTCCCCACGTCTGCGGGGCGCTCAGCCGTACGGTCAGGCCGTCGCGCTCCAGGAAGCGCGCCACGGTCGCCCGGTAGCGGTCGGCGACGCCCAGGTCCACGAGCGTGGTGTCCAGGAGGTCGCGGTCGGGCAGCCGCAGGAAGAGACTGGAGATCTCCCGCCAGGTCAGCGGCCCCTCGTCGAGCAGGGGGCGCGGTTCGACGACCGACTCGGGCAGGAAGTGCGCACTGCACTCCTCGCAGAAGTAACTGGCGATGCCCGCACCGCACTCGGGGCAGCGGCCCTGGAGCCAGCCGCCCACCACCCAGCGGTCCGACGCCGTGCAATAGGGCACGCGCTCGGTGCGCGTCAGCACCGCGCCCCGGGCCGTCAGCCGCTCCATCGAGGCGGCGACCTCCTGCTCGAACTGCTCTCGCCAGGGCTGCTGATCGGGGACGATGAACGCGTCGACGCCGATGCGCAGGGCGGCCAAGTCGTCCTGGATGCGCTGTCCGTAGCGGGCGGCGACCTCGCCGGGCGTGGAGTCCTCGGCGTGCGCCTTGAGCGCCACGTACGACTCGTACACATCGCTGCCGGTGATCACCAGCGGCAGGTCGCCGCGGACCCGCAGATGCCGCGCGATCATGTCCGACCACAGGAAGGGGCCGCCGATGTGGCCCAGGTGCAGGGGGCCGTTGGGTGTGGCCTCGGGCGGCACCAGGAGGTAGTGCCGGGGGGTGTGCGTGTCCCCGGTCAGCAGGCTCATGTTCGCGGTCTCCCGTCGAGCAGGTTCAGTGCGTCCTCGGCCATGGCCGGGGCGAGTCGGTAGCCGGATCCGGAGCCGCCGATGGCCATGACCACGTCGTCGCCGCCGACCGTGTCCACGACCGGCAGATGGCCGGGGGTGAAGCAGTCGCTGAAGACCCGGCCGCCGAGCAGGTGCGGCAGGAATCCCGGTACGTGCCGGGCGAGCAGGGCCCGGGCGAGTTCCCGGTCGCGGGCGTCGATGGCGAGCGGTTCGTCGGGGCCGCGGTCCCAGTCGGGCGAGGTGATGCTGAAGATCCAGTGGCCGCCGGGGCGGTGGGGCAGCAGGAAGGCGTCGGCGTCCTCCAGGACGAGTGCCGGGGCGCCCGGCGGGGGCGGCGTCATGATGTGGAACGCCACCACCTTCTTGACCCGGGCCCCGCTCTCGCGGGCCGCCGACGCCACCGGGCCGTCGAGGACCCAGGGGCCGGGCGCGAGGACCGCCTTGGCGGCGGTGATCCGGCCGCCGTCGGCGGCGACCAGTTCGACGCGCCCGCCCGTACGGCGTACTTCGGTGACCCGGAAGCCCTCCAGGAGGGTGTTGTCCGGGCGGCCGAGGACCTCGTCGAGAAGCCGGTCGGTGAGCCATTGGGGCTGACCCACCGTCATGCGGTCGGTAGCCAGGATGACTTGGTCGTCGTCGTGGGCGAGCCCGGGGAACGTCCGGTCGAGCAGGGCCCGCTGCTCCCCGGTGACCGGGCGGGTGCGGCCGCCGTCGGCCATGGTCGCGTCGAGCGCGGCCGTGTTCTCGCGCGCCACCAGCCAGCGGACGTCGACCGGCGCGCGTCCGGCGTCGCCGAGTCCGGCGGCGAGCTCGTCGAAGAGCGCGGTGCTGCGGGCGGCCAGGGCGCGCTGGGCCGGGTTGTGCCCCGTGGGCGTGTCGAACCCGGCCGAGAGACGGGTCGCGCCCGTCCCTCGTCCGGCGTGCGTGATCACGGCGACGCGGCGGCCCGGGTCCCGGCGCACGGCGTAGTACGCGGCGAGGGCGCCGACCGCGCCCGCGCCGACGACGGCGAGGTCGTAGTGGGGCGCCTCACCGGTCCCGGTGGTGCGCTCACTCATCGGACGCCGACCACCAGAAGGAGTAGATGACCAGTTCCTCGCCCTGGTCGGCGAAGATCTCGTGGACGGCCTGCGAGGCGAAGCCCACCAGGGAACCGGGCCCGACGAGCGACCGTTCGCCGTCCACCTCCAGGGTGCCGGATCCGGCGTGGACCACCCAGACCTCCTGGACCGCGTGCTGGTCGGGCGAGCTGGTCCCGCCCGGCGGCACGGTGAAGCGGGCCGCCTTGAACGGCACGCGGGAGAAGACCGAACGGGCGAAGTCCGCCTCGGCGACGGTCACTCCGTCGGGTTCCACCTCGGTCGGACCGAAGGGGACCAGGGCGCCGACCGCCTCGGCCTGGAACTGCGGGACCTGACGAGCGGTCATACCGGATACCTCGTTTCACCGAGCATGCTGTTGAGGATGACCGCGCTGCGCCAGGCGAGCAGGCTGAGGTTGGGATCGGCGACGCCCCAGGAGTGCCGGGCGCCGTTCTGGAGGTAGATCCGGTTCTCCGCAGGCCCGTCCCATGCGACCGAGAAGTCGTCGCCGACGACGAGCATCCCGCCGTCCCGCCGCAACCGAGCGTCCAGCGGAGCCATGAAGTCCGGCAGCGCGTAGGCGTATCCGGTGCTCAGGATCACGATGTCGGCCGCGAGCACAGCGGGTGCGGAGCCCGGGCCCGAGGACTCGACGACGAGCTTCCATTCGTCGGGGCCGCCCTCGATCGCGGTGACCGCGCAGTCCGCCAGGAAGCGCAGCCTGCCGGGGTTGTTCTCGATGAACTCGTCGCGGTAGCTCAACCGGTAGATGTCCTGGAGGACTTGGAGGTCGATACCGTCGCTGGTGTACTTCTGCCGCTCCAGGAGTCGGGCCTTGTGGTCGGAGGGCAGCGCGTGGAAGCGGCGTACGTAGTCGGGCGTGTAGAGGTCGTTGGCGAACGGCGAGTCGTCCATCGGCAGGAACGACGAGCGCCGGCTGACCCACGTGATGCTCCCGGGGGCCGCGCCGGCCGCCAGGTGGCGCACGATCTCCGCGCCGCTCTGCCCGCCGCCGACCACGACGACCCGCCGTCCGGTCACCTCGGGGGCCCGCAGCAGGAACTCCCCGGAGTGGAAGACGGTGGGGCCGAGTAAGGGACGGAACGGCTCGGGGACGGACGGGGTGAGCCCAGTGCCGAGCACGAGGTGACGTGCCGTCACTTCGTGTGCGCCGGCGCGGAGGTGGAAGGCCCCGTCGTGGAAGTCCACGCTGTGTACGTCCGCCCCGAACGTCAGGCTCGGCAGCCGCCCGGCGACCCACTGGAGGTACTGGTTGAACTCGGCGCGCAGGACGGCCGGGAAGTCCGCGGCCAGGAACCGGTAGAGCCGGCCCTCACTCGCCAGGAACGACAGGAACGAGAAGGGACTGGTCGGATCGACCAGCGTCACCAGGTCCTTGAGCAGCGAGACCTGGAGGGTGGCCTCGGGCAGCAGCAGTCCGGGGTGCCAGGAGAAGCTCTCACGGCGTTCCAGGTGGGCGCCGCGCAGCCCTTCGACCGGATGCGCGAGCGCGGCGAGGCTCATGTTTGCGGGGCCGATGCCGACAGCCGCGTAGTCGAGTATGTGTGCGTTCATGGTGGGAACCGCCGGGTCAGGCCGGGACGACGAGGTCGCCGAGCGCCTGCCAGCGGTCCAGGGCGCCCTGCGGCGAGTCCGCGGTGAACAGGGCGTGGCCGAGGCGCGAGCGGCAGTCCTCGACGCCCGGGATGGTCTCGCCCGGTGCGAAGTACACGGCGGTCTCGGTGACTTCCGGCAGTGCCTCCAGCTCCGGCCACCCGGTGAGCTCCCGGTACGAGGAGCGGCCCCGCAGCGGAGAAGAAGCGGATGCCGGCGCTCTCGGCCTGCGGCCGGGCGAAGGCGCCGGCCGCCTCCAGGCCGACGCCGAGCGCGGTGGCGACGGCCACCCTGGGCAGGCTGACGCCGGTCACGAGCCGCAGCAGCTCCACGATCCGGTCGCCCGGCAGCCGGGCGCCGATCTCGATGAGCACCGGACCGTCGGCGGTCAGGCGCAGTTCGCAGTGGAAGGGGCCGCTGGTGATGCCCACGGCGCGGACGACGTCGCCGACGTACGCCTCGACGTTCTTCAGGGTGGCGTCGTCGACGAGCGCGGGGGTGAGGTGGCCCAGCTCCACGAAGTCGGGCTCGGGGCCGAGCAGCGTGCGGCTGAGGGCGACGACGGTGACCTCGCCGCTCTCCAGGACATAGCCGTCGGCGCTGAACTCGGGTCCCTGGACGTACTCTTCGACGAGCACCCGGTGCTCGTGCAGCTTGCCCATGTCGGGCTCCGGGTCGGTCACGAGCCGCTGGAACGCGGCGGTGAGCTGGTCGAGGTCGTCGGCGCGGCTGACGTGGATGCTGCCGGAGCAGGCGACGGGCTTCAGCACGCAGGGAAAGCCGACCCGTTCGGCCGCGGCGCGCAGTTCGGCGTCGGTGGTCGCCTGGGCGAAGCGCGGGGTGCGCAGCCCGGCCTCCGCCACGGCGGCTCGCATGACGCTCTTGTCCCGGACCCGGTCGACGGTCGCCACGGGCAGGCCGGGCAGGTCCAGTGCCGCGGCGACGCGCGCGGTCGCCGTCACATAGATGTCGGAGCCCGGCAGCACCGCCTCGAACGGCTCGGCCCGGTGCAGTTCGAGCACGGCCGCCTCAAGGGCGGCTTGGTCGTTGGTCTCCACCGTCAGCACCGAGTCGGCCGCCGCGCGCACCGCGTCGGAGAGCCGGCGGTCGCCGGAGTCGGCGGTGGCGACGACGACCCGCAGTCCCATCTCGGCCGCGACACCGATCAGGGTGGCGCCTCCGGAGGAGGCGGGTTCGACCACGAGAACGCGGGCAGGACGAAGTGCATCTGTGTGCGGCAAAGCGAAATCCCCCGGGGCAGAGCTGTAAGGACCGGACTCACGATCGCGATCCTGGTCGTGATCTTTCTATCCGGGCGCCTTGGGTCCGGTCAATGGATGACCGCAAGATTGTCTGCGAGGGCGGATCTGAGCCGCATATTTTCCGGTACGAGAGCCCCGTCAGCGCATGCTCGGCTCCCGGAAGCGACCGAACGCCTTCGTGAAGGTTCGATGCCGCACGCTGGGATGCTGCATCCGGTGTCACCATTCGCCTCCGGGCCACAGGCCCACCTCGGTCGGTACGCCGTTTACCTCGGCCGTCAGGGCCCCGTGGGGAAAGCCCGGGAGGGCGACGCGCAGCCGCGGGCGGCCGGGGCCCTCCGTGCGGAGGGTCAGGCGGTCGTCGCCGGACAGGCGGGCGGTGATGACGGTCCGGTGGCCGTCCTCGTCGCACAGGACAGCCCGGGCCGTACCGGAGGGCTCGGCCTGAGGGCGGACCCAGACGGCGGTCACCTCCGGGAACGGGGCGCTGCCCGCGCGGTCGGCCGGAGCGGTGGTCAGCAACAGGCTGCCGGCCCGTAGCCAGAGCGGGGCGGTCGCGAGCGGGAGCTCCACCCGATGCCAGGCCGGACCGGTGACCGGTCCGCCGGCCGGTGCGTTGCCCGGCTCGCCGCTCTTTCTCGCGCCCGGTTCGCCTCCCCGCCCCGCGTGCTGCTCTCCGGTCGGCTTTCCGGGCTGTTCTCCACCCGCGTACGGCAGCCACTCACCGGGCGGGAACCAGACCTGCCGTCGTCCGCCCGGCGCGTACAGCGGGGCGACCAGCAGGTCGGGGCCCAGCAGGTACTGGAGGTCGGCGGCATGGGCGTCGGGGCGGTCCGGATGGTCCAGGGCCATGGGGCGGGCCAGCGGCTCGCCGGTGCGTACGGACTCCACCGCGGCCGCGTGGAGGTGGGGCAGCAGACTCATCCGCAGGCGGGCCGCGTGCAGCACTGCCGCATACGCCTCCTCGCCGAAGTCCCAGGGCAGTCGGGAGGTCATGCCGTGGAAGCGGCTGAGCGGTGACAGCAGACCGAACTGGGCCCAGCGCACGAAGAGTTCGGCGTCCGGCGTGCCGTGGAAGCCGCCGATGTCGTGGCTCCAGAAGGGGTGGCCGGAGAAGGAGAGGGAGAGGCCGGCGCGGAGGGTGGCGGCGAGGTCCGGCCAGTCGGCGTTGGGGTCGCCGGTCCACTTGGCGCCGTGGCGCTGGCCGCCGGTCCAGGTGGAGCGGCCCCAGGTCAGGCCGTGGTCCGCGGTGGCCTCTCGGGTGACCTCGGCGACCAGGTCGTTGTAGAGGAGGGGGTAGAGGTTGTGCAGGCGGTCGCCGGTCATGCCGTTGTGGGCGACGGCGTCGGCGGGGACCGCCTCGCCGAAGTCGGTCTTGAGGACGCACGCCCCGCCGGCCATGACCTGGCGGATGCGGTCCCGGAACCAGGCGACCGCACCGGGATGGGTGAGGTCCAGCAGGGCCGTGTCCGGATGCGCCCCACCCCAGACCTGCCCGACCCACGTGGAGCCGGAGGCGGTGCGCAGGAACCAGCCGTTGCGGTTCGCCTCCGCGTAGTGGGCGCTGTTCACGCCGATGTGCGGGTTCATCCAGAGTGAGACGTGGAAGCCCTCCCCGGCGAGTGCCTCCACCAGCCCCCGGGGGTCGGGGAACGCCTCGGTGTCCCAGCTCATGTCGGACCAGGAGCCGTGCGGCTGCCAGTACGTGTCGATGTGCAGGACGTCGCAGGGGAAGCGGTGTTCGCGGATCCGGCGGGCGCGCGCACGGACGTCGGCCGCGCTGTCCTGGCGGAAGCCGCCGGAGATCCAGGGTCCGAAGGCCCATTTCGGAGGCAGCAGGGCGGGGGCGGTCAGGTCGCGGTAGGCGGCCAGGCATTCGGCGGGGGTGCCGCTGATCAGGCAGTAGTCGAGCACCTCGTCGGGGACGGTCATGGACCAGGCGCCGGTGTTGCTGTGCGCGAGGTCGAAGGCCGCCGCGGTCGTGGTGTCGACCAGGACGGCATAGCCACGGCTGGAGAGCAGGAACGGGACCGCTTTGTAGGAGCGGGTGCCGGTGGAGCCGAGGGCGTCCTGGACCCAGCAGTCGACCCGCTGGCCGCGCAGGTCCGGGCCGGTGAAGCGTTCACCGAGGCCGTAGAAATGCTCGTCGGGTTCGGCGGTCCAACTGTCGTGGTGGGCGAGGCTGCCGTCCGTGAGTTCGGTGACACCGAGCGGGAGAACGGTCAGGCGGCCGTTGGGGTCCCGTACGTCGGTGACCTGGCGCAGCGACCGGCCGTGGCGGTCGGTCAGTTCCATCGAGAACGGGGACAGGCGCACCTTCACGCTCAGGGCCCCGAGCCGCAGGGTCACCGCGTTCGGGGGCTGTTCGACGGTGCATCTGCCGTCGTGTGGCGCGGTGACGAGGGATGCCCGCGGCGCGGTCGGGACGTCGTCCATGCGCAGGGTGACGCGTACGCCCGTGCCCGTCGCGGGCCGCAGCCGGAGTGTGCCGGTGCGTCCGGCGGCGGTGCGTACGTCCAGGGTCGCGCCGCCGGCTTCTGCGCGGGCGACGCAGGCGCTGACGACCGGGTCGAGTGCGCCCGGCCCGGCGGGGACCAGGGGCGGCGGCGGGGCGACGTACGCCGTGTGGTCACGGGGATGCAGTGAGGACATGGCTTTCCCGGTCGTGAAGTCGGGTGTGGGTGGGCGCGCGCATCGTCAGCCCCTGACGCTGCCGACGGTGAGGCCGCCGACGATGAAGCGCTGGAAGAGCGCGAAGACGCAGACCACCGGAATGCTGATGAGGGTGGCGGTCGCCATCAGGGCTCCCCACGCCGTGCCGTGCCGGCCGACGAAGGCGTTGAGCAGGACGGTGACGGGCTGGACGCCGGGCTCCTCGGCGAGCGTGAGCCCGAAGAGGAACTCGCCCCAGCCGAGCAGGAAGGACAGCCCGGCCGTCGCGACCAGTCCCGGCACCGTGAGCGGCAGGACGACACGCAGCACTACGCCGGGCAGCCCGCAGCCGTCGACCAGTGCGGCCTCCTCCAGTTCGGCGGAGACCGCGCGCAGCACCGGGCGCAGCACGATCACCGCGAAGGGGAGGGTGAGCGTGGTGTCGGCGGCGATCAGGCCCACGTACGTGTCGTCGAGACCGGCCCGGCGTTCGAGGATGAACAGCGGTGCGGCCAGCACGATCGCGGGCGGCAGTTGGGCGACGAGCAGGGCGAGCACCATGCTGCCCGAGCCCCGCATCCGTACCCGGGCGAGGGCGTAGGCGAGCGGGACACCGAGGAGCATGGTCAGCGCCACCACGCCGGTGGAGATCACCAGGCTGTTGAACAGGGCCCGGGTCAGGCCCTCGTAGCCCAGCGCCGTCGAGTAGTTCTCGCCGGTGACCGGGTAAGGGACCCACTGCGGGGTCGGTCCCAGGATCCGGTCCGGCGGCGTGAGGCTGGTCTTGGCCATCCAGTACACCGGCAGCAGGAAGGCCGCGGTGATCACCACGGCGGTCGCGGTGAGCAACCAGGGGTGGCGGGGCGGTTTCACGCGGCACCCCCTGTCGTTTCCTCGCGCCGCAGCCGTCGTACGTAGAAGACGCCCGCGAGCAGTGGTACGACGAGCAGCAGCAGGCCGGCGGCCGCCCCCTGCCCGAACCGGAAGAACCTGAAGAAGACCTCGTACACGTAGAGGGAGAGCACGCGGGTGGAGTCGACGGGGCCGCCGCCCGTCATCACGAAGACGGTGTCGAAGACCTTGAAGGTGTAGATGAGGCCGAGCAGCAGCACGGTGACGGAGACCGGCCGCATCAGCGGGAGGGTGATCCGGTGAAAGCGCTGCCAGGGTCCCGCGCCGTCGATGGCCGCGGCCTCGTACAGCTGGGGGTCGATGGTGTGCAGGCCCACCAGGAGCAGCAGCATGTTGAAGGGCACGCCGACCCAGATGTTGGCGAAGACGACTCCGGCGAGTGAGGTGGACGGGTCGGTGAGCCAGTCGTGGGAGAGGCTGCCCAGGCCCACCGCCTCCAGCAGGGCGTTGTAGGCGCCGGACTCCGCGTCGAGGAGCCAGCGGAAGAGGGTGCCGCTGACCACCGGGGGCAGCAGCCAGGCCACGAGGAGGAGGGAGCGCAGGAGGCCGCCCAGCGGGAACGGGCGGGCGAAGAGCAGGGCCAAGGCGAAGCCGATGGAGAACTGGAACACCAGCGATCCCAGGGTGAAGACCACCGAGAGACGTACGGAGTGCCAGAAGGCCGGATCGTCGAGCACGGCCCGGTAGTTGTCAAGGCCGTTGAACTGCCAGCTCCTGCCGAGCAGTTGGCCCAACCGCACGTCGTGGACGGACGTCCGGACGTTGTAGAACAGCGGGTAGGCCAGGAAGAGGGCGAGGAAGGTCATCCCCGGAAGGCAGAACAGGTAGCCCGCGCGTCGGCGGCGGGAGGACGGCTGCCTGCTCCGGTGTGGCCTCATCGGCCCGACAGTGCTTTGTCGATCTTGGCGGCCGCGGTCCTCGCCGCCGCGGACGGGGACGCGGAACCGGTCAGCACGGCCTGCTCGGCCTCTGAGACGGCCTGCGAGGCGTCGGCGTAGCCACGTCCGTACTGCCGTGGGCGGGCGAGGGGGAGCTGGCTGAGGAAGAGCCGCAGCGCCGGGTCGGACGCCCAGGTGCCCCGGTCGGCGAGGTCTTCGCGCGCGGGCAGGTTGCCGAACGACACCAGATACGGCACCAGCACCGACGGGCGCTGGGTGTACTCCAGGACCTCCCACGCCTTGTCCAGGTTCTCGCTCTGCGCCATCAGGACCCAGTTCTCCCCGCCCAGGCAGGTGGCGGCTTCCTGGTCGCGGGGCAGGGCGACGACGCCCCAGTCGAAGTCCGCCTTCTTCAGGGTGGGGATCTGCCAGGGCCCGTTGATCTGCAGGGCGGCGCGCTGGTTCATGAACCGCGTGTTGACGTCCTGCTGGGTCCAGCCCACGCAACTCTCCGACAGCGAGCCCTTGGCGATCAGGTCGTGGAGGAAGGACAGCGCCGTCGCGCCGTCGGTGGCGAAGGTGTCCAGGTCGCCGCCCGCCTGCCACAGGAACGGCAGGAACTGGAAGACGCCCTCCTCGGACTTGATCGCGCTCAGTGCCAGACCGAACCGGTCCCCGCTGGTCAGCCGCTCAGCCGCGGAGGCCAGCTCGTCCCAGGTGGTGGGGGGTTCCACTCCGGCGGACTCGAGCATCCGGGTGTTGTAGTAGAGGGCGAGGCAGTTGCTGTTGTTGGGGATCCCCAGGACCTTCCCGCCGATCCGGCAGCTGTCCCAGGGGCCTTCGTAGTACTGGTCGGCCTGGCCCCACGCCTCGACCCTGCCGGTGAGGTCGGCCAGCAGATCGCTGCCCCCCAGGGTGTTCATGGCGACGTTGTCCACGATGGCGATGTCGGGCTGCTCGCCGGAGATCGCGCCCAGGGTGATCTGCCGGTCGAGCTCCGTGAACGGGAAGGTCCGCCGCTGGATCCGGACGTTCGGGACGCCGGCCTCGACGTCCCTGATGAGACGGTTCATCCCGGGCTGGAAGTTGTCCAGGGTGAAGTAGTCCCACCAGGTGAGGGTGACCGTTTCCGACTCGTCGGAGCCGCAGGAGGCCAGCGCCCCGCCAAGACCGACGGCAGCCACTCCCGCGCCCGCGGTACGCATGAGTCCGCGGCGGTCGACCGTGTAGGACATGGGCTGCTCCCAGAGGATCGTGATCGGGTCCAGGCAGTGACGTATCAGAAATCCAGGTCGAAATCCGGAAACTCCGGCTCGGGTTCCGAACCGGGCACCGGTCGGCAGCGGCCTGTGCTGGCGCGCAGGGTGATCAGGGGTTTCATCAGGACGCGCCGGGGATCCGAGCCGGGTGAGCGCAGCCGCTCCACCATCAGGTCGACGGCCACCCGGCTCATTTCCTTGGCGGGTATGTCGGCGGCGGTCAGAGGCGGGCTCACCTGCTCGGCCCAGGGGCTCGCCGCCACACCGACGACGGAGAAGTCGCGCGGCACGCTGCGGCCGTGCCGGGTCAGCCCGCGGTAGAGGCCCTCCAGGGCCGCCTCGTTCTGGGTGACCAGGGAGGTGGTCGCCGGATCGTCCCGCAGGATCCGCTCCACGACCTCCTGCCCCGAGACGATGTCGTCGTCGCAGAGGTACGCACGAGGGGTGAGCCCCAGTTTCGTCATCGCCTCGGTGTAGCCCTCGTCGCCGAGCCGCGCGAACCCGTACCCGCTGTCGAAGAGCCGCGCCGACCGGTTGACGAAGGCGATCCTGCGGTGACCCAGGTCGGCGAGGTGCTGGACGCAGGCACTCGCCAGACCCGCGAAGTCCAGATCGACCCAACCGGCCGCGTCAGCCCGGGGATTGCGGCCGATGGCGACGAACGGGAAGCCCGCCTCGGCCAGATGGCCGACCCGGTTGTCCTCCCGGCGGACCTCCATGACGATCACGCCGTCGACGCGTGGCACGCCCACACACGGCCGCTCCCCGTCTTCCCGCCCCTCGCCGCCCGTCCGCCACGGGCCGTCCGGCCACCGCCCTTCACCCACCACCCGCCGGAACGAAGGGTCGTCGTCCGTGTCCGCCGGGGAGAGCAACAGGTCGTAGCCGTAGCCGGCGGCGGCCTCGGCCACCCCGCCGATGAAGGCGAGTTGCATCGTCGTGTACACGCGATTCCGGTCGGCCGGCGGGTAGAGCAACCCCAGCGTGTGGGTCCGGCCGCCGGTGTCTGCGGGCCGCTGCGGCGCCGGAACGCCCCGGTGCTCTGCCATGGTCAGCTGGCCGGGAGGGGTTGTTCGGCCCAGATGGTCTTGCCCATGGTGGTCTGGCGGGTGCCCCAGCCCTGGGTGAGCTGGGCGACCATGTGCAGCCCCCGCCCGCCCTCGTCGTAGGTGCGGGCACGGCGCAGGTGCGGGGCGGTGCTGCTGGCGTCGGACACCTCGCAGATCAGAGTCCGGTCCCGGATCAGCCGCAGTCCGATCGGTACCTCCCCGTAGCGGATGGCGTTGGTGACGAGCTCGCTCACCACCAGCTCGGTGACGAACGCCGCGTCCTCCAGCCCCCAGGCCGCGAGCTGACGGCTGGTCTGGGCCCGGGCGTCGGCCACGATCGCCGGATCGGCGGGCAGGGCCCAGGCGGCGACCTGGTCGGCGTGCAGGGCCCGGGTGCGCGCCAGGAGGAGGGCCACGTCGTCGGGCGGGCTGTCGGGCAACATGGCCTTGAGGATGGCGTCGCAGGTGACCTCCAGCGAGGGAACGGGGTGGGCCAGGGCGCCGCACAGCCGATCCAGGCCGAGGCTGACGTCTCGATCGCGTGCCTCGATCAGGCCGTCCGTGTAGAAGGCCAGCAGACTGCCCTCGGGCAGTTCCAGCTCGGTGGACTCGAAGGGCAGACCGCCGACTCCCAGCAGCGGGCCGGGGGTCAGCTGGATCACGCTGACCGCGCCGTCGGGGAGCAGGACGGCGGGCGACAGGTGGCCGGCACTGGCGAGGGTGCAGACGCGGGAGACCGGGTCGTAGACGGCGTAGAGGCAGGTCGCCCCGATCTCGCCGGTGGTGTCCCGCAGGCCGGTCTCGACGCCGGAGTCGTCCGACGTGAGGTGGATGACCAGGTCGTCGAGGTGGGTGAGGAGCTCATCGGGCGGCAGGTCCACGTCGGCGAGGGTGCGCACCGCGGTGCGCAGCTGCCCCATGGTGGCGGAGGCGTGGATGCCGTGCCCGACCACGTCGCCGACGACCAGGGCCACCCGGGTACCCGACAGGGGGATGACGTCGAACCAGTCGCCGCCCACTCCCACGCCCGTACCGGCCGGCAGATATCGGTACGCCACCTCGACGGCCGCCTGCCTGGGGAGATCACGGGGCAGCAGACTGCGCTGGAGGGTGAGCGCGTTGGTGCGCTCTCGGGTGTAACGGCGCGCGTTGTCCACGCCCACGGCCGCCCGGCCGGCGAGTTCTTCGGCGAGCAGCAGATCGTCCTGCTCGAAGGGCTCGGAGCCCTCTCCGCGCACGAAGACCGCCACCCCGAGGGTGATGCCCCGGGCCCGCAGCGGGGTGGCCATGAGCGAGTGGAGCCCGAACTCCCGGACCCGGGTGCTCCTCATCCGGTGCTCGGTGACCCACCGGACGAAGTCGGGGTCGTCGATGCCGCTGAGTACGGATTGCCCGCTGCTCAGGGAACGGGCAGGGGGTGAGTACGGGGGATAGGTGTCGACCTCTCCGAGGTCGACTGCGGCTTCGGGCGTGTCGCCGCCGACGGTGACGGACTGGTGCGCGACCCGGCGGAGCACCACGGCCGCGTCGACGGGGCCGGGGACCGGTTCCTCTCCGAGCAGCACGGAGTCCAGCAGGTCCACGCTGACGAAGTCGGCGAGCCGCGGAACGACCAGATCGGCGAGCTCCTCGGCGGTCCGTGTGACGTTCAGGGTCGTACCGATCCGGGTGCCGGCCTCCTTCAGCAGGGCCAGCCGCTGGCGGGCGGAGCGCTGCTCACTGCTGTCGAACGTCGCGGTGCCGACGCCGACCACCTCACCAGTGGCGGGATCGCGGACCGGCCACAGCTCGATGATCCAGGCACGCTGGCGAGCCGAGGGCTGAGCCCGGTCGAAGCGCTCGTAGCGCATCGACCGGGCTTCCTCGGCGACCAGGCGGACGCACTCCAGGAACCCCTTGTCGGCGCAGGCGTCGCCCAGAAGAGCGGAATCCGGCGACGGATGGTCCTCGGCCACCTGCCTGCCGTCGGGCGCCCGCGTCTCCTCGCCCGCGGCCGTCGGGACCTCCTGCTCACCGCCCTCCGCGGCCGCGTTCAGCTGCCATGAGCCCGAGGCGGTGGCATACGTGGACAGCGGGATCGACGACTGGGCGAACGCCCACTCCACCATCCTCAGGTCGTGCTCCGACTCGCGACCCGTGGTGGCGGTCACTACGAAACCCTGGGGTGTGCCGTCGCCGCCCAGCGACGGATGGGCGTGCAGGGTCAGCTCGACGAGGTGGCCGTCCCGGTGCCGCAGTGCCGCCGTGCCGCTCCATTCCTGGGAGCCCGCCAGGGAGAGCCCGGCCGCGTCGGGGGGCTCCGGACCGGCGAGGAGTCCCGCCGCCGCGCGTCCGACGACCTCCCCGGCACGGTGGCCCAGCAGCCGCCGGGCGCCCTCGCTCCACCCTGTGAGCACGCCCTCCAGGCTGATGGTGGCTGTCGCAGCACCCGGTGACCACCCGGAGTAACCATGAGGCTGATCATAAGTGGCCATTCATGCCCGATTCGTGCCGGTGGTGTCACTCACAGTCCAGCGTGCGCGCCGCGGGAGAATCCGACAAATCGGATGAGCCGAGGTGGCGGAACCCCGGGAGCACCCGGGTGCGTCGCCCGTCGTGAGGATCGGCGTCAAAGGCGGGCGGTTCGAGAGCTTCTCGTCCCGCATGATCAACCAGCCCCTGGGCTGGACCCATTCGACGCTCCGGATGAAACGGGGACGACTCGAAGGCCGTGCGCCCGACGTCGCCTGCGTGAGTTCGTCGCGGATTCCTCCGGGCTGCAGTAGGAGCTCTCAGGCAGCGAGTCGTCGCGTGCCTCTGATACGCCTGATGCGTCGTCAGGGAAGTCGGCAACTGATCAGCACCAGTCCCCACGCGTTCCGAGAATCCTGCCTGAGCAGACCCTGGTGGGCAGCGTCACGACAGCCTGGTTCGCACGGAAGCCCAGGCAGGAGCCTCCTCGTTGGAGTGAAGCGATGTTCCTCACAATCTTCGAGTCCGCCGCGTGCCAGTTGTAGAGTGCTACCGCCTTTGACCTGCACAAAGCAGGCAGGGAGCCGTCCTTCAGGAGTTCAACATGCTGCGCACCATGTTCAAGTCCAAGATCCACCGAGCCACCGTCACCCAGGCCGACCTGCACTACGTGGGATCCGTGACCATCGACGCCGACCTGCTCGACGCCGCCGATCTGCTGTCCGGCGAGCTCGTGCACATCGTGGACATCACCAACGGCGCCCGGCTGGAGACGTACGTCATCGAGGGCGAGCGTGGATCCGGCGTGATCGGGATCAACGGGGCCGCCGCCCATCTCGTCCACCCCGGCGATCTGGTGATCATCATCAGCTACGCCCAGGTGACGGACGCCGAGGCGCGGGCACTCATCCCCCGGGTCGTGCACGTGGACCGCGACAACCGGATCGTGGCCCTGGGCGCCGACCCGTCCGAGCCGGTGCCGGGCTCGGACCAGCAGCGCAGTCCGCAGGCCGTCAGGGCCTGACCCGAGCTGAGAAGGAGCGTGGCGATGAGCGACCCGGAGATCCGCGACGACCGGGCGGCGGGCCGGCTGGAGGCCGTGTCCGGTGGTGAAGTCGTGGGCCGCATCGAGTACTTCGTGCTCGACAGCCCCGAACGCGCGCTCGTGCCCGTCCACACGATCGTCGAGCCGGCCCACGAGGGCAAGGGCATCGCGGGTTCGCTCGCGCGCGAGCTCTACGCCCTCGCCGGACGCGAGCACAGCGCCGTCGCCTCGCTCTGCCCGTACGTCACCAAGTGGGCCGAACGCCACCCGGACGAGGCCTCGCCTGCCGATCAGGACCTGCTGGCGTCGGCGAAGGACTGGCTGAGGGCCCATCCCGGCCGGTTCTGAGGACCCACCCGGGCCGTTTCCGAGGGCCCACCCGGCCGTTTCCGACGGCCGTTCCCGTCACCCCCCGCCCCCGTTACCCCCACCTGGTCCCCTCCCCGTCCTGCCGGGGAGTGACTGCCGAGGCGGGTGCCGGGTAGGCGGGGGAGTAGTCCAGAGCCGGAGTCGTCCTACTGGCTGGAGGACCTGATGACGAACCCGATTCCCGACCCCGTGCCGCCGGCGCCGACACCGGGCCCCGATCCCCAGCGCCCGGAGCCGCCCGGCCCCGATCCGGTGCCGAACCCGCAGCCCCCGCCGGGCCCGGAGCCGACCCCACCACCGCCTGCCCCCACCCCGCCGCCGGGCCCGACCCCGCCGGCGCCCCCGGGCCCCGACCCCGTACCGGGCCCCGACCCGTCCCCGATCCCCCCGGGACCGGAACCCGTACCGAGCCCGGAGCCCGGCCCACCCCTGTCCTGATCCCGGGACGCGAACGGGGCGGTGGACGGCACCTCGTGCCGTCCACCCCCCCCCCCCCCAACCCCACCCGCCGCGCCCCCCCCGGGGGGGCCCCACCCACCCCCCCCCCCCCAAAAAGGGTGGGACCCCCC
>NZ_JBEZYZ010000025.1:0-27035 GCF_040638895.1 Streptomyces sp. NPDC024017
GCCGGATATGGAAGCACGGTAACGTGTGGAGTTGACCGGTACTAATAGGCCGAGGGCTTGTCCTCAGTTGCTCGCGTCCACTGTGTTAGTTCTGAGACAACGAACAGTTGTCGGCTTTGAGCTGAACACACAATTGAAGAGTGTGCTTGTTCGCTCGAAACCATTAGGGTTTCGGTGGTTATAGCGTAGGGGAAACGCCCGGTTACATTTCGAACCCGGAAGCTAAGCCTTACAGCGCCGATGGTACTGCAGGGGGGACCCTGTGGGAGAGTAGGACGCCGCCGAACAATCTTTGGAAAGGACCCCTGGTCCCAGCGTTCAGCTGGGACCAGGGGTCCTTTTTGTTTTTGCACTGCGCGCCGGACACTCGGCTGCGCGAGAATGACTGCGGTACCTAAGACAGGAGTCACCATGTCCACCAACTCCCCCGAGGACCGACCGGAGCGCGACCAGCGGCGACGGGAAGGGGACCGGAGCGACCGGAACGACCGCGGCGGTCAGCGCGGGGGCCGCGGAGACCGTGGAGGCTTCCGCCGCGACAACGACCGTGGCGGCAACGACCGTGGGGGCTACGTCCGTCGTGAAGGCGACCGCGGCGATCGCGGCGATCGCCCCGACCGCGGAGAGCGTGGTGGTTTCCGTCGCGATGACAATCGTGGTGGTGGCTTCGGCCGGCGTGACGACCGTGACCGTGGACCGCGCAGGGATGATCGCGACCGCGGTGGGTTCCGGCGTGACGACCGAGGCGACCGTCCAGCCCCTCGGCGTGACGACCGGGACGACCGTGGCGAGCGTCGCGACGACCGGGACCGTGGTGGTTTCCGTCGCGATGACAACCGTGGTGGTGGCTACGGCCGGCGTGACGACCGTGATCGCGGACCGCGCAGGGATGATCGCGACCGCGGCGGTTTCCGTCGGGACGATCGAGGCGACCGTCCCGCCCCTAGGCGTGACGACCGAGGCGACCGTCCCGCCTTCCGTCGGGACGACCGAGGTGACCGTCCCGCTCCTCGGCGTGACGACCGAGGCGAGCGCCCTGCCTTCCGGCGCGATGACCGTCGGGACGACAGGCGTGACGACCGGCGTGATGACCGTCGTGGTGAACGGCGCGAAGGCGACCGGGGTGGGTTCCCCCGCCGCGACGACCGTGGCGGTTTCCGTCGCGACGACAACCGTGACCGTGGCTTCCGTGGTGACGACCGGGACCGCGGCTCCCGCAGCGACGATCGCGACCGGTCCAGGGACGGTGACCGCGGCTTCCGGCGTGACGACCGCGGTGGTTTCCGGGGCCGTGACGACCGCCGTGACGACAGGCGTGACGACAGGCGTGACGACCGCCGTGGTGACGACCGTGGGGAGCGTGGCGGTTTCCGGCGCGACGACGCCGGTCGCGGCGGGCGTCCCGGCTTCCGCCGCGAGGACGGCCCCCGCAGCGACCGTGGTGAGTTCCGGCGTGACGACAACCGAGGCGACCGAGGCGACCGTGGTGAGCGCGGCGACCGCGGCGGCTTCCGTGGCCGTGACGACCGTGGTGGACGCGGTCCCCGCAGGGACGACCGGGGCGACCGCGGCTACCGGCGTGACGGCGATCGGCGTGACGGCGACCGCGGCGGCTTCCGCGGCCGGGACGACCGGCGTGGCCCCGGCCGTTTCCGCGAGGAGCGGGAGCGGGACAGGGAGCCGATCAAGCGGCTGCCGATCCCCGAGGACGTCACGGGCGACGAGATCGACAAGGACGTACGGCAGGAGCTGCTGAGCCTGCCCAAGACGCTCGCGGACGACGTCGCCAGGAACCTGGTGATGGTCGCGCGGCTCCTCGACGAGGACCCCGAGGGCGCGTACGGCTACTCCAGGGTGGCGCTGCGACTGGCGTCGCGTGTCGCCGCCGTACGGGAGGCCGCAGGGTTCGCCGCGTACGCCAGCCAGAAGTACGGCGAGGCGCTGGCCGAGTTCCGGGCTGCCAAGCGGATGACCGGCAACATCGACCTGTGGCCGGTCATGGCCGACTGCGAGCGCGGGCTCGGGCGGCCGGAGAAGGCGCTGGACATGGCCGGGGCGCCCGAGGTGCACAAGCTCGACAAGGCCGGGCAGGTCGAGATGCGGCTCGTCGCGGCCGGCGCTCGGCGGGACTTGGGGCAGCTGGACGCGGCCATCGTGACGCTGCAGAGCCCGGAGCTGGCCTCCAACTCGGTGCAGCCGTGGACCGCGCGTCTGCGGTACGCCTACGCCGACGCGCTGCTCGCCGCCGGGCGGGAGAGCGAGGCGCGGGAGTGGTTCGCGAAGGCCGTCGAGGCCGACCGCGACGGCAGCACCGACGCCTCGGACCGGCTCGCCGAGCTCGACGGCGTGGAGTTCATGGACGCCCTCGTCGAGGTCGAGGACGAGGACGGCGAGGCCCCGACTCCGTCCACGCCGAAGGCGGACGAGGTCGCGGACGAGGACGAGGACGAGGCCGAGGTCGAGGACGAGAACGACAAGGACTGACGTCCATAGGAGAAGGGGCGGGATCCCGGCCGTGAGGCCTCGGGGTCCCGCCCCTTCTTCGTGTCGGCACTGCCGGTGCTGTCAGAGGTCCAGCGCCCGCAGCACCAGACCCGTGGCCGGTTTCGGGCCGAACGACGTCGACTTGCGGGGCATCGTCACGCCCTGGCGGGCCAGGTCGCGGACGACCTCCTCGCGGACCGGGTGCATCAGTACGGCCGTACCGCCGTCGCGTTCGGCCTTCTCGACCGTCGCGGCCGTGTCGTGGATGTACGCGATGTGGGCGGGGGAGTCCTCGGAGATGCGCCAGACGTGCTCGAGGAGCGTGGCGTGCAGGACCGTCGCGTCCAGGGTGCGCCAGGCTGCGGGGCGGTCGGCGGGGACCGTCCGGGCCAGCAGGTCCGGGTCCGGGTGGTCGACGAGGTGGAAGGCGCCGTCGCCGGCCAGCAGGAACGCGTTGCCGGCGCAGGCCGCGTCGGCCAGTGTGCCCAGCGCCTCGGACAGCGGGACTTCGAGGCGGCGCACGCGGAAGTGGCCGTCCAGGGCGGCCACGGCATCGCCGACCGGCAGGTCGTGCAGGAGGCGGTGGATGGCGCGGACCCGGAGGGGGTAGCGGGCCGTGTCGACGAGGAGGACCAGGCCGTGGTCCCACGGGCTGGGGGAGGGGTGCTCCGTGCGGAGGCGACGGTAGGTCGCCCAGCGGTGGTGGCCGTCGGCGATGAGGGCCTGGTGCCGGCCGAGGTCGGTCTGGATCGTGGCCAGGTCGTCGGGGGCGGTGACCGACCACAGGCGGTGGCGGAAGCCGTCCTCCGTGGTCGTGGCGAGGAGCGGAGGCCGGTCGGCGGTGCGCTCGATCAGGTCCGCGGTGGCGGTCGTCGTGCCGTTGCCGCGGTAGGTGAGCAGGAGGGGTTCGAGGTTGGCCGAGGTGGCGCGCATGAGGGCCGCGCGGTCGGCGACGATGTGCGGCATGACGTCCTCGTGCGGCAGCACCACCTGCTCGGCGGGGTCCGACACCCGCAGGGCGCCGATGATGCCGCGTTGCAGCATGCCGTTGCCGTCCTGCTGCTCGTAGACGTAGAGGCCGGGCTCCGGGTCGGTGGTCAGGATGCCCTCGGACAGCCAGCGGCGCAGGGTGTCGGCGGCCCGTTCGTTGCGGGCGCTGGGCGTGGCGGCCTGGGGCAGGATCAGGCGGACGATGTTGTACGGGTCGGAGGATTCGAGGTGGTGCAGGCCGTCGGGGCGCACCACGACGTCGTACGGCGGAGATGTGACGGCGGCAAGGCTGCCGACCCGGTCGGGGTCGTAACGAAGGCCTCGGAACGGGGTGAGTTCCAGGCCTCGGTGCGTCGTTGCCTCCGAGTGACCTGCTGTGTTCATCCCGGCATCGTACGGCTGTCGGTGGCATGGGGGATGATCGGGGGAAAGCCGTCGAACGAGGAGCGATGCGGGATGAGCCGGAGCGTCAGGACGAGGCCCGAGGCCAGTGGGCAGGCCCTGAGCGAGGCGTACGACACGGCTCTGCTCGATCTGGACGGTGTCGTGTACGCGGGCGGGAGCGCGATCGCGCACGCGGTCGAGTCGCTGGCCCGGGCCCGGGAGGGCGGTATGCACCTGGCGTACGTGACGAACAACGCGCTGCGGACCCCGGACACCGTGGCCGGGCATCTGACGGAGCTGGGGATACCGACGGGTGCGGACGATGTGATCACCTCGGCGCAGGCGGTCGCGCGGCTGATCAGCGAGCAGGTGCCGCAGGGCGCCCGGGTGCTGGTGATCGGCGGTGAGGGGCTGCGGGTCGCGCTGCGCGAACGCGGGCTGGTGCCCGTGGAGTCGGCGGACGACGATCCGGCGGCGGTGGTGCAGGGGTTCGGCGGGCCCGATCTGCCGTGGGGCCGGTTCGCCGAGGCTTCCTACGCGGTGGCGCGGGGCGTGCCGTGGTTCGCGTCCAACACCGACCTGACGATTCCGAGCGGGCGCGGGATCGCGCCGGGCAACGGAGCCGCGGTGGAGGTCGTCCGGATCGCCACGGGTGCCGAACCGCAGGTCGCCGGCAAGCCGCTGCCCCCGATGCACCGGGAGACCATCCTGCGCACCGGCGCCAAGCGGCCGCTGGTGGTCGGGGACCGGCTGGACACGGACATCGAGGGCGCGTTCAACGGGGAGGTCGACTCGCTGCTCGTCCTCACCGGTGTCACCGACGGCGCCCAGTTGCTGGCCGCGCCGCCGCAGCACCGGCCGACGTTCGTGGACGCCGATCTGCGCGGGATGCTCGGCGGTCAGCCGGAGGTCGTCGCCGCGGGCGAGGGCGGGTTCCGGTGCGGAGGCTGGACGGCGACGGCCGGTGCCGACCGGCTGGAGCTGGAGGGCGACGGCGAGGCGCTGGACGGGCTGCGCGCGCTGTGCGCCGTGGCGTGGACCACCGCCGGTGAGGGCGTGTGCGAGCTGGACGGGGGGAAGGCGCTGGCACGGCTGGGTCTCTGAGCTCCCGTCAGTGCCCGTCACGCAGCCGGGCACCTCGCGGCGGCGCCGGGCATCCGAATCTTGCTCGAATGCGAGGGTAGGCTAACCTAACTGCGTGTTGGTCGAGAGTCCCCCCGAACAGCGCGCGGAGATCACCCCCGCGCCCCCGAGCCGACGGGCGGTGCGAGCCTTCGGGCTGCTTCTGTCCGTGGCGATCCTGGTGCTCGTCGCGCTGGCGAGTATCGCGATCGGAGCGAAAGAGCTGTCCCTCGGACAGGTCTGGCACGGCTTGTTCGAGGACTCGGGGACCTACGGGGACGTCGTCGTCGCGGAGCGGCTGTCGCGGACCCTGCTCGGCCTGCTCGCCGGCGCCGCTCTAGGCCTGGCCGGGGCGGTCCTGCAGGCCCTCACGCGCAATCCGCTGGCCGACCCGGGACTGCTCGGCATCAACGCGGGTGCGTCCGCCGCGGTCGTCACGGCCATCACGTACTTCGGGGTCACCTCGCTCAGCGGCTACGTCTGGTTCGCGTTCTTCGGCGCGGCCGCGGTCGGGGCGCTGGTCTGGTTCCTCGGCGGCAGCCGGGGCGCGACCCCGGTGCGGCTCGCGCTGGCCGGTACGGCGATCAGTGCCGCGCTGTACGGCTACCTCCAGGCCGTGATGATCATGGACGAGGCGGCGCTCGGCAAGATGCGCTTCTGGACGGTCGGTTCGCTGTCCTCTGCGACCGACTCGACCATCACGCAGGTCCTGCCGTTCCTGCTGACCGGTACGGTCCTCGCGCTCGCCCTGGCCCGGCCGCTCAACGCGATGGCCATGGGCGACGACACCGCCAAGGCCCTCGGCGCAAACCTCAACCGCACCCGGGCGCTGTCCATGCTGGCCGCGACCGTGCTGTGCGGGGCCGCGACCGCCGCCTGTGGGCCGATCGTGTTCGTCGGGCTGATGGTGCCGCACGTCGTGCGTTCCTTCACCGGGCCCGACCTGCGCTGGATCCTGCCGTACGCGGCGATCCTGTCGCCCGTGCTGCTGCTCGGCGCCGATGTCATCGGCCGGATCGTGGCCCGGCCCTCGGAACTCCAGGTGGGCATCGTCACCGCGATCCTCGGCGGTCCGGTGTTCATCTTTCTCGTACGACGGCGGAGGACGGCGCAGCTGTGAAGACCACCAACCGTGCCGTGCGGACCCCGGGCGGGCTCTCGATACGCCTGGACGTGCGGGCCGTCACCGTAGTGCTCCTGCTGCTCGTCGCGGCGCTCGCGGCGAGTGTCGTCCTCATCGGCACCGGCGACTTCCCTATCCCGGCCGCCGACGTGCTGCGGACGCTGGCCGGCGACGGCAACCCGGGCCAGGAGTTCATCGTCAACGAGTTGAGGCTGCCGCGGGTCCTGGTCGGGCTGCTGGTCGGCGCCTCGCTCGGACTCGGCGGCGCGCTGTTCCAGGCCATCTCCCGCAACCCGCTGGGCAGTCCGGACGTGCTGGGCCTCGGGCAGGGGGCGACGGCCGGCGCGCTCGTGGTGATCGTGCTGACCTCCGGCACCGCCAACCAGGTCGCCGTCGGGGCGCTGGTGGGCGGGCTGGTGACCGGGCTCGCCATCTACGTGCTCGCCTGGAAGCGGGGTGTGCACGGCTACCGGCTGGTCCTGGTCGGTATCGGCGTCTCCGCGATCGTCACGGCGGTCAACGGCTATCTGCTCACCAAGTCCGACATCGTGGACGCGGCCCGTGCGGTCGTGTGGATGACCGGGTCCCTCGACGGGCGGGACTGGGACCAGGTGTGGCCGCTGCTCGCGCTGACCGCCGTGCTGGTGCCGCTCATCCTCGTCAACGCGCGCGGGCTGCGGATGATGGAGATGGGCGACGACGTGTCGTACGCCCTCGGGGTGCGGGTCGAGCGCGTACGGCTGCTGCTCATGGTGGCGGCGGTGCTGCTCACCGCGTCCGCCACCGCCGCGGCCGGCCCCGTCAGCTTCGTCGCCCTCACCGCACCGCAGCTGGCCCGGCGCCTGACCCGCTCGCCCGGGCCGAACCTGCTGCCCTCGCTGTGCATGGGCGCCGCCCTCCTGGTCGTCGCCGACTGGGTCTCGCAGCGGGCGTTCGGCGCCGAGCAGCTGCCCGTGGGCGTGGTCACCGGCGTGCTCGGCGGGGTCTACCTGCTGTGGCTGCTGGTCAGCGAGCGCAGGGCGGGCCGGATATGAGCACCGGTGCACAGAAGAGCACCAGCAGCGGACTGAACAATCAAGGGAGCACCGTGAACCGCCTGTCCGCCGAGAACGTCACCCTCGCCTACGACCAGCGGGTCATCGCGCAGCAGTTGTCGGTGGAGATACCCGACAACTCCTTCACCGTGATCGTGGGCCCCAACGCGTGCGGCAAGTCGACACTGCTGCGGGCGCTTTCGCGGATGCTCAAGCCGAGCGAGGGCCGGGTGCTGCTCGACGGGCACGTCATCCAGTCGATGCCCGCGAAGAAGGTCGCGCGGACCCTCGGCCTGCTGCCCCAGTCGTCCATCGCGCCCGACGGCATCACGGTCGCCGACCTGGTCGGCCGCGGCCGCTACCCGCACCAGGGCATCCTGCGCCAGTGGTCGGCCGAGGACGAGCGGATCGTCCAGGAGTCCATGCGGCAGACGGGCGTCGCCGAACTCGGCGACCGCTACGTCGACGAGCTCTCGGGCGGCCAGCGCCAGCGCGTGTGGATCGCCATGGCGCTCGCCCAGCAGACGCCGCTGCTCCTCCTCGACGAGCCGACGACATTCCTGGACATCCAGCACCAGATCGACGTCCTGGACCTGTGCGCGGAGCTGCACGAGGAACAGGGGCGCACGCTCGTCGCCGTGCTGCACGACCTGAACCACGCCGCCCGCTACGCCACCCATCTCATCGCCCTGCGCGAGGGCCGGGTCATCGCCGAGGGTGCGCCGAAGGACATCGTCACGGCCGGACTCGTCGAGGAGGTCTTCGGGCTGCGCTGCCAGGTCATCGACGACCCGGAGACGGGCACGCCGCTGGTCGTGCCGGCGGCGCGCAAGGCCCGCCTCGAGAACGCGGGCGGGAAGGTCGCGGCTACAGAAGCTTCCTGAGCTGGAGCAGGTCCCGCACACCCGCGTTCAGCTTCACCCGGCCGGAGCCCCAGGCCTTGGCGAAGTTCAGCTCGCCGCCGACCAGTGCGACCAGGTCGTCGCCGGTCATGGCGAGTCTGATCTCCGCCTTGCCGGGCGGCGGTCCCTGCACGGTGTCGTGCACCTCGATCCGCCCGCCGCGCATCCGGCCGACGAAGGTGACGTCCAGGTCCGTGATGTGGCAGCTCACCGAGCGGTCCAGGGCCGCGGCCGCGCGGACGTCCCCTTCGGCGCGCTGCATGCTGTCCGAGAGCTTGTCGAGTGCGCTGCGGCACTCCTCGATCGTGGCCATCGCGGTCGACGGTACCGCAGCGGTTCGCGGTAGCGTCGGGGCATGGACGACGCAGTTCCCGAGACCCCGCCGGCGGCGGAGGAAGAGCCGGCGTACGACCCCGCCGCTCCCGCCCCCCTGAACGTGCCCCGCACGCCCACCGGCGACGCCGGTGTGGACGCGGCCCTGGGCCGCCTCGGCGACGCGGACCACCTCGCCACGGACGGGCATGTCGAGGTGTACGAGGATGTACACCGGGGGCTGCGCGACGCGCTCACCGCGCTCGACGCCCGCCCGGGACCTCCGGCTCCCGCCCGTCACCCGACCACCACCCCTCAATGAGACCCTTCGGGTCGCCCCCTTTGATCGCCGTACGGACCTAGGAGCTGAACCGAACGTGGCAGGAGTCGCACGCCGCCGTCTGGACGCGGAGCTGGTCCGCCGCAAGCTCGCGCGCTCGCGCGAGCATGCCGCGCAGCTGATCGCCGCAGGGCGGGTCTCCGTCGGCAAGACCGTCGCGACCAAACCCGCCACGCAGGTGGAGACCGCGGCCGCGATCGTGGTGGCCCAGGACGACAGCGACCCCGACTACGTCTCGCGCGGCGGCCACAAGCTGGCCGGGGCGCTCGCGGTGTTCGGTCCGCAGGGGCTGGCCGTCGAGGGGCGCAGGGCGCTCGACGCGGGCGCGTCCACCGGCGGTTTCACCGACGTCCTGCTGCGGGCGGGCGCCGCCCATGTCGTCGCCGTGGACGTCGGATACGGACAACTCGCGTGGTCCCTCCAGAAGGATGAACGCGTCACCGTCAAGGACCGTACGAACGTACGCGAGTTGACGCTTGAAGCGATCGATGGGGAGTCAGTGGATCTTGTCGTGGGGGATCTGTCCTTCATCCCGCTCGGGCTGGTCCTGCCCGCTCTGGTGCGGTGCGTGAAGCCGGACGCCGACCTGGTGATGATGGTCAAGCCGCAGTTCGAGGTGGGGAAGGAGCGGCTGGGCAGCGGGGGAGTGGTGCGCAGCACCCAGCTGCGGGCCGAGGCGGTACGGGGGGTGGCCGAGAAGGCCTGGGGGCTGGGGCTCGGGGTGAAGGGCGTGACGGCCAGTCCGCTGCCCGGGCCGTCGGGGAATGTCGAATACTTTCTGTGGCTGCGGTCCGGGGCACCGGAACTGGACCCGGCCGAAGCAGACCGTGCAGTGGCGGAGGGGCCGCGTTGACCGAGAACCGAGCTCGTACTGTTTTCCTGCTCGCCCACACCGGGCGGCCCGCGGCCGTGCGCAGTGCCGAGCTCGTGGTGAAGGGGCTGCTGCGCTCCGGTCTGGGCGTGCGCGTCCTGGAGGCCGAGGCCCGCGACCTGCCGCTGCCGGCGGAGGTGGAGCTGGTCAAGGAGGCCACTCCGCAGTGCCTCGACGGGTGTGAGCTGCTCATCGTGCTGGGCGGCGACGGCACGCTGCTGCGCGGCGCCGAGTTCGCGCGGGCGTCGGGTGTGCCGATGCTCGGCGTCAACCTCGGGCGCGTCGGGTTCCTCGCGGAGGCCGAGCGGGACGACCTCGACAAGGTTGTCGACCGGGTGGTGACCAAGGCGTACGAGGTCGAGGAGCGGATGACCGTCGACGTCGTGGTGCACCGCAACGGGGACATCGTGCACACGGACTGGGCGCTGAACGAGGCGGCCGTGCAGAAGGTGTCCGCCGAGCGGATGCTGGAGGTCGTCCTGGAGATCGACGGGCGGCCGGTGACGGGGTTCGGCTGTGACGGGATCGTGTGCGCGACGCCCACGGGGTCGACGGCGTACGCCTTCTCGGCAGGCGGGCCGGTGGTGTGGCCGGAGGTCGAGGCGCTGCTGATGGTGCCGATCTCCGCGCACGCGTTGTTCGCGAAGCCGTTGGTGACATCGCCGGATTCTGTGTTGGCTGTGGAGGTTCTGCCCCACATTCCGCCGGGCGTGCTGTGGTGTGACGGGCGGCGGACCGTGGAGTTGCCGCCGGGGGCGAGGGTGGAGGTGCGGCGGGGTGCCGTGCCGGTTCGGCTGGCCCGGCTGCACCATGCGTCCTTCACGGACCGGCTGGTGGCCAAGTTCGCGCTGCCGGTTTCGGGGTGGCGGGGCGCCCCTCATTAGGGTGGCTGCTCGTCGTCGGCGGGTGCGGGGCTCCTGTGGCTGGTCGCGCCCGCGCGGCGGAGCCGCACATCGATACAGCCCCGCGCCCCCGATGGGCGCCACCACTCGCGTGGGTGACAGGGGTGGGCCGGTCGCACTTCGTGGCCCGGACCTCGTAAGGTCGTGTCCGTGTTGGAGGAGATGCGGATACGGTCGCTGGGCGTGATCGACGATGCCGTCGTCGAGCTGTCGCCCGGGTTCACCGCGGTCACCGGTGAGACGGGTGCGGGCAAGACCATGGTGGTCACCAGCCTGGGGTTGCTGCTGGGCGGGCGGGCCGACCCGGCGCTCGTGCGGATCGGGGCCGGCAAGGCCGTCGTGGAGGGGCGGATCACCGTCCCCCGGGATGCCACGGCCGCGGTACGCGCCGAGGAGGCCGGGGCCGAGCTCGACGACGGGGCCCTGCTGATCAGCCGTACCGTTTCCGCCGAGGGGCGCTCGCGGGCGCACCTGGGCGGGCGCAGCGTGCCCGTGGGGGTGCTGGCCGAGCTCGCCGACGAGCTGGTGGCCGTGCACGGGCAGACCGACCAGCAGGGGCTGCTCAAGCTGTCCCGGCAGCGGCAGGCGCTCGACCGGTACGCGGGCGACGCGGTCGCCGGGCCGCTGGCCAAGTACGGCGAGGCGTACAAGCGGCTGCGGGCCGTCTCCGCCGAGCTCGACGAGATCACCACCCGGGCGCGTGAACGGGCCCAGGAGGCCGACCTGCTGCGCTTCGGGCTCGACGAGATCGCCGCCGTCGAACCCCGCGCCGGTGAGGACGTGGAGCTGGCCGCGGAGGCCGAGCGGCTCGGGCACGCCGAGGCGCTGGCATCGGCCGCGGCGGCCGCGCACGCCGCTCTCGCGGACAACCCCGAGGACCCGGAGGGCGTCGACGCCGGGACGCTCGTCGCGGGCGCACAGCGGGCCCTGGACGCCGTACGGTCGCACGACCCGGCGCTGGCCGCGCTCGCCGACCGCATCGGGGAGATCGGGATCCTGCTGCGCGACGCGGCGGGCGACCTGGCCGGGTACGCCGACGACCTGGACGCCGATCCGCTGCGGCTGGCGGCCGTCGAGGAGCGGCGGGCCGCGCTCACCGGGCTGACGCGCAAGTACGGCGAGGACATCGCCACCGTGCTGGCCTGGGCCGAGCAGAGTGCCGCCCGGCTGACCGAACTCGACGGCGACGACGAGCGGATCGGGGAGCTGACCGCCGAGCGGGACGCCCTGCGGTCCGAACTGGGCGGGCTGGCGCAGGCGTTGACGGACGCCCGGACGGAGGCCGCCGAGCGGTTCGCCGCGGCTGTCACTGCCGAGCTGGCCTCGCTCGCCATGCCGCACGCGCGCGTGTCGTTCGACATCCGGCAGACCGAGGACCCGGAGGGCGTCGAGGTCGGCGGCCGCCCGGTGGCCTACGGTCCCGCGGGCGCCGACGAGGTCGAGCTGCTGCTCGCCCCGCACCCGGGCGCGCCGCCCCGGCCGATCGCCAAGGGCGCGTCCGGCGGTGAGCTGTCGCGGGTGATGCTGGCCGTGGAGGTCGTGTTCGCGGGGACCGACCCGGTGCCGACGTACCTCTTCGACGAGGTCGACGCCGGGGTCGGAGGCAAGGCGGCGGTCGAGATCGGCCGGCGGCTCGCACGACTGGCGAAGACCGCGCAGGTCGTGGTCGTGACGCATCTGCCCCAGGTGGCCGCCTTCGCCGACCGGCAGCTGCTGGTCGAGAAGACCAACGACGGGTCCGTGACCCGCTCCGGCGTCAAGGTCCTCGAAGGGGAGGACCGGGTCCGGGAGCTGTCCCGCATGCTCGCCGGCCAGGAGGACTCCGAGACGGCCCGGGCGCACGCGGAGGAGCTGCTCGCGGCGGCTCGGGCGGACGGCTAGACCGAAGCGGCGTACCCGGCAGTGGTGCGCCAAGGCCGGGCGGGTCGCCCGATTTCACTCGTGTGGGTGACCCGGCCCGGCGCATTCCCCCGAGGCCGCGCCCCGTTGTCGCGCCGCAGGAGTTCGGGCGTTCCCGGAACCCCCGTATGTCCTGGCATCCTTGGCGGAGTACGCGTCGTGACCGCCCGACCCGAACCAGGAGCCCGGCCACGTGACCCCCGTGAGCAGCCACTCACCGCATGGCCAGTTGCCGCTGCGCACCGTGCAGGTGCTGGGCGGAGGCAACGCCGCCAGCAGTGCGCATGTGCGCTCGCTGGCCGCGGGGCTCGTCGCGCGGGGCGTGAAAGTCACGGTGTGCGCCCCCTATGAGGCCGATCGCGCCTATGACTTCAGTGGTGTCGGGGCCGACCATGTGCACGTGCCGCGCAGCAGCGACCCGGTGTCCGTGGCGGCCCTGCGGGCTGCCTGCGCCCATGCCGATCTCGTGCACGCGCACGGGCTGCACGCCTCGTTTCGCACCGTGCTCGCTCTCAGCGGGCGGCGCGTGAGTACTCCGCTGGTCGTGACGTGGCACGACCGGGCGCACGCCGACGGTGCGCGGGCCCACATGCTGCGGGTGCTGGAGCGAAGGGTCGTGAAGGCGGCCACCGTGGTGCTGGGGACGACCTCGGCGCTCGTGGACCGGGCACGGCTCACCGGCGCGCGGGACGCACGGCTCGCGGCCGTCGCGCTGCCCGGCCCCCGCAGGCCCCTCGAACCCGACGATCCCGACCGGCTGCGGCCCAAGGTCCGCGCCGAACTCGGCGCCATCGGACGGCCGTTGCTGATGGCCGTCGGCTCCCTGGACCGCCACCGCGGATACGACGTGCTGCTGGACGCCGCGCGCGCCTGGCGCCGGCTCGATCCCGTGCCCCTGGTCGTGATCGCCGGGGAGGGGCCGCTGCGCGGTGAACTCCAGGGGCGCATCGAGCAGGAGGGGCTGCCGGTCCGGCTCATCGGACGACGCGACGACATCACCGACCTCCTCGCCGCCGCCGACCTCGCCCTGCTGCCGAGCCGCTGGGAGGCGCGCTCCGTCCTCGCCCAGGAAGCCCTCCACGCGCGCGTGCCGCTCGTCGCGACGGATGTCGGCGGCATCCCCGAACTCGTCGGCGACGCGGCCGAACTCGTCCCGTACGGGGACGCGAAGGCCCTCGCCGACTCCGTCGTACGGCTGCTCGGCGACCAGGACCGCCGGGAGGCGCTGACGGCCAAGGGCGCCCGGCAGGCGGCCACCTGGCCGACCGAGGACGAGACGGTCGCCCAAGTGCTCAGCGTGTACGACGAGTTGACCCAGCCCCGACCCCTCACCTAGGGCCTGTCGTTTGGATCATGCCGGCGTCGCGGGCCGCTCCTACGGCACGTGTCTGCGGGCCCGCAGGGCCAGGCTCAGGGCCAGGACCGTCTGCGGGTCGTCGAGGTCCGTGCCCAGCAACTCCCCGATGCGGCCCAGGCGGTTGTACAGGGTCTGCCGGTTGAGGTGGAGCTCCCGGGCCGTCTCCGCCTTGCGCCCCGCGTGGGCGAGGTAGGTCGCCAGCGTGGGCAGCAGCGGCGGCCGGGAGCGGCGGTCGTGCTCCAGGAGCGGGCCGAGGGCACGGTCGACGAAGGCCGCCAGGTCCGGGTGGTCGCGCAGCCGCCACAGCAGCAGGTCGATGTCGAGGCGGCGGGCGTCGTACCAGGGCCGGTCCGGCAGGCCCTGGGCCGCCGAGGCCGTCTCCGCCGCGTGCCGCAGGCCCGAGGCCGCCGCCGTCCAGCCGCCGGCCATCCCCACGACCACCACGGGCGGCTGCCCGCCCGGCCGCGGCATCCCGGCCCGGTTCACACCGGCCCGCAGGGCCGCCGCGACCCGGTCCGCGACCGCCGCCCGCTCCGACTCCGCACGCAGCCCGAGCAGCACCAGCACCCGCCCTTCCACCGGCCGCACCCCGAGCAGCACCGGCACACCCACCGACGCCAGCTCCTCCGAGATCGCCCGGGCCGGCACGGCCCAGCCGCCGCCCGGGGACAAGGTGTCCCCGAGCCGCATCACCACCGGCAGCAGCGGGCCCTCGCCCGGCCGGAAGCCCAGTACGCGCGCCTGCGCCGGGGCGTCCTCGGCCGTGACCCGGCCCTCGGCGAGGTCGGTGAGGAAGTCGCCGCGCCCACGTGCCGCCAGCTCCTCCTCCTGACGGGCCTGCATCAGCACCACGGCCAGGATGCCCGCAGCCCGCTCCGCCGCCATCCGGTGCACCGGCGCCAGGGGAGTCCGCACGGGCAGCAGGGCCAGACGCGCCCGGACGCCCCCGCTGCCGGGCCCGCCGCCCGGCACGTCCACCAGGAGCGACCCCGCGAGCGGCGGCTCGTCCTTGTGCTGGCCGCGCAGCCCCTCCCACACCTGGAGCGGGTCCGCGCCCTCGGGACCGGCCCCTGCCGCGTACAGCAACTGCCCGTCCGCCGTCTCCAGGAACACCGGGTTCCCGGCGAAGTCGGCCAGGATGCCGAGCACTTGGGGCACACCGCCGCCGCCCAGCACGGCCTGCGTGCACCGCCGGTGCACCTCCTCGGCCCGCTGGAGCAGGGCGTAGTGGCCGTTGACGATCTCGGTGTGGACCTCCTCCGTGACCGTGACGAACGGCACCTCGCGGTGCAGTTGGACGAGCGGCAGGCCGGCCGCGCGTGCGGTGTCGACGAGGGCCGCGGGCAGCCGGGTGAAGCGCGGGCCGAGCTCCACGACCAGGGCCGCGATGCCGCGCTCGGCCAGGGTGCGCACGAACGCCCGCTGCTCGGCGGGGCGGGTGCCGAGACCGTAGCCCGTGGTCAGCAGCAGTTCGCCACCCTTGAGCAGGGAGGCGATGTGCGGCACCTCGCCGGCGTGCACCCAGCGCACGGTCCGCCCGAGCCGCTCCGCGCCCGCCAGCACCTCGGGCAGCCCGCTGCGCAGCCCCGGCAGCTCCAGCGCCCGCTGCACGGTGATGCCGGCGCCCTGGGTGTCGTAACCGCTGTCCGTCGCGCTGTCCATGTGCCGGACGCTACCCGCGCGGGTGCCGTGCGGACATCTCCGGAAGGGCACCGGGACGATCACCGCCCGGATCCCGCCGTGGATCTCCCCGGATTACGGCGTGATCGACCGGGTACGGGCGCCGTCATGGACATGAGCGTGGTTGCGGTGGGGCGGGAGGACGACAGTCCGGTCGAGGAGCCGTTGCGGGTCGCAGAGCTCGCCGACCGGCTCGGGTACCGGGAGGTGTGGGCGGGCGAAGGACCGACGTGGGACTCGTTCGTCCTGGCGGCCGCGATCGGTGCGGCCACCGAGCAGGTGGCGCTGACCGCCGGACCCGTGCCGGTGTCGGTGCGCGACCCGCTCACCATCGTCCGGGGCGCCGCCTGTACCGCGGCCGTCACCGGCCGGCCCGTCGGCGTGGCCCTGGGGACCTCCAGCAAGCGCGTCGTCGAGGGCGTGCACGGCCGGCCGCGCACCCGGCCCGCCGCCGCCCTCGCGGAGTCGGCGGCGGCCGTGCAGGCGCTGATGCACAGTGCGCCCGGCGAGCCGATCGTGCCCGGCAGCGGTTTCCGCCGCCGGCTGCCGCCGCCCGGGGGCATGGTCACCGTCGCCGCGTTCGGGGAGCGGGCGGTCGCGGCGGCCGTGGCGCACGCCGACCGGATGCTGCTCGACCTCGTCTCGCCCGAGCAGGTCCGCATGCTGCGGGCCCGGATGCTCGCGGCCGCCGAGAAGGCGGGCCGTACACCGCCGCGGCTGGCCGCCTGGCTGCCCGCCGCCGTGGACCCGGAGCCGGAGTCGCTCACCCAGGTCCTGCGCAGCGTCGTCGGCTACCTCGCCGTGCCGGGCTACTGCGACATGTTCGTCGAAGCGGGGTTCGCCGAGGTCGTCGAGCTGGCCGCCAAGGGCGCCGACCCGGACACCCTGCTGCGGGCCCTGCCGCCCGAGGCCGCCGGCACGGTCGCCCTCGTCGGCGACACCGACACCGTCCGCGCCCGCATCGCCGCCTACGCCGAGGCCGGACTCGACGAGATCGCCCTGGTCCCGGCCACGGCCGCAGATCCCGCGGGGGAGCGCACGCTCACGGCCCTCAGGCCGCAGTGACACCCCCGCGGGACGCCCCGCTCAGCCGCCGTACGCGCCCGAAGCCGTCAGACGCAGAGCCGTGTCGATGAGCGGCACATGGCTGAACGCCTGCGGGAAGTTGCCCACCTGACGCTGCAGGCGCGGGTCCCACTCCTCGGCCAGCAGACCGAGGTCGTTGCGCAGGGACAGCAGCTTCTCGAACAGCTTGCGGGCCTCGTCCACGCGGCCGATCATCGCCAGATCGTCGGCCATCCAGAACGAGCAGGCCAGGAACGCGCCCTCGTCGCCGGGCAGACCGTCGACGTTCTCGTCGCCGCTGGTGGTCGGGTAGCGCAGGATGAAGCCGTCCGACGTGGACAGCTCACGCTGGATCGCCTCGATCGTGCCGATGACGCGCTTGTCGTCCGGCGGAAGGAAGCCCATCTGCGGGATCAGCAGCAGGGAGGCGTCCAGCTCCTTCGAGCCGTACGACTGCGTGAAGGTGTTGCGCTCCTTGTCGTAGCCCTTCTCGCACACGTCCCGGTGGATGTCGTCGCGCAGCTCCCGCCAGCGCTCCAGCGGGCCGTCCGCGTCGCCGGACTCGATGAGCTTGATCGTGCGGTCGACGGCGACCCAGGCCATCACCTTGGAGTGCACGAAGTGGCGGCGCGGGCCGCGCACCTCCCAGATGCCCTCGTCCGGCTCCTGCCAGTGGTCCTCCAGGTACCGGATCAGCTTCAGCTGGAGCAGCGAGGCGTAGTCGTTGCGCGCCAGGCCCGTCATGTGGGCCAGGTGCAGGGCCTCGGTGACCTCGCCGTACACGTCCAGCTGGAGCTGATGGGCCGCGCCGTTGCCGACCCGGACCGGGCCGGAGTTCTCGTAGCCCGGCAGCCAGTCCAGCTCCGCCTCGCCCAGCTCGCGCTCGCCGGCGATGCCGTACATGATCTGCAGGTTCTCCGGGTCGCCGGCCACCGCGCGCAGCAGCCACTCGCGCCAGGCGCGGGCCTCCTCGCGGTAGCCGGTGCGCAGCAGCGAGGACAGCGTGATCGCCGCGTCGCGCAGCCAGGTGTAGCGGTAGTCCCAGTTGCGGACGCCGCCGATGTCCTCCGGCAGCGAGGTGGTCGGCGCGGCGACGATGCCGCCGGTCGGGCCGTACGTCAGGGCCTTCAGCGTGATCAGCGAGCGGACCACGGCCTCCCGGTACGGGCCGTGATACGTACAGTGGTCGACCCACTCGCGCCAGAAGTCCTCCGTCGCCTCCAGCGACTGCTCCGGCTCGGGCAGCGGCGGCGGCTCCTTGTGCGAGGGCTCCCAGGAGATCGTGAACGCGATCCGGTCACCCGGCGCGACCGTGAAGTCCGCGTACGTCGTCAGCGACTTGCCGTACGTCTCCGCGGATGTGTCGAACCACACGGAGTCGGGACCCGCGACGGCCACCGTGCGCCCCTCGTGCTTGTGCACCCACGGCACCACCCGCCCGTAGGAGAACCGCATCCGCAGCGCCGAGCGCATCGGCACCCGGCCCGAGACGCCCTCCACGATCCGGATCAGCTGCGGAGCGCCGTCACGCGGCGGCATGAAGTCCGTCACCCGGACCGTGCCCCGCTGGGTGTCCCACTCCGACTCCAGGATCAGCGAGTCGCCCCGGTAGCTGCGCCGCGCGGCGGTGGGGGGCTGCTGGTCGGAGGCGTACGCGGGGCCGAGCCGCCAGAAGCCGTGCTCCTCGGTGCCCAGCAGGCCGGCGAAGATGGCGTGCGAGTCGAAGCGGGGCAGGCACAGCCAGTCGACTGTGCCGTCCCGGCAGACCAGTGCGGCGGTCTGCATGTCTCCGATGAGTGCGTAATCTTCGATGCGCCCGGCCACGTGCAACTCCAGTCGAACGGCCACGTCACCCCGCGAGGGGCTGTCGCTAGTGCGGTCAAGGGGTTTCAGCAGGTCTTGCAATGCGTCGTTGAGCGATGAAGCAAAACAGGTCACTCAGCCGTGATGCAAAGCGCCAATTGTTGCTCAACGAACTGACGAGCTCACGTTGTTCCGGTGGTTACGGGCGGGGGGTGGTGCCGTTGGGCCGGACGGGCTCGGCAGCGAGTGTCCGAGCAGGATACGACGCACGCAGATGATCCGGGTGCCCGTCGAGGCAAGGCGGGTACGCCGAACGAGTGAGCAACGGGTGAGGGACCGGTGACGGTAATCGCCTCCGTGTCGGGATGTGTGCGGAGCGTGGCCGGAAGCCATCGCCCCGCGGCGCTGATACGCTGGTAGCCCGTGGACCGGTGGGCCCCTTCCCGACAGGGAACCCCCGAACCGCAGCGACGGCGCCCCGGAGATTTCCGGCAGGCAGCCGTACCGCACCCCCAGACCGCGACCACGGGAGCCCCGTCTTGGCCATGCCGCCCGCCGCTTTTCGTAATTCGACGACCAAGCACATCTTCGTCACCGGGGGTGTCGCCTCCTCGCTCGGCAAGGGCCTGACGGCCTCCAGCCTCGGCATGCTGCTCAAGGCCCGCGGTCTGCGCGTCGTGATGCAGAAGCTCGACCCGTACCTGAACGTGGACCCGGGCACGATGAACCCCTTCCAGCACGGTGAGGTGTTCGTCACCAACGACGGCGCCGAGACCGACCTGGACATCGGCCACTACGAGCGGTTCCTCGACCGGGACCTCGACGGCTCCGCGAACGTCACCACCGGCCAGGTGTACTCGACCGTGATCGCCAAGGAGCGGCGCGGCGAGTACCTGGGCGACACCGTGCAGGTCATCCCGCACATCACCAACGAGATCAAGCACCGCATCCGCCGCATGGCGACGGACGAGGTCGACGTCGTGATCACCGAGGTCGGCGGCACGGTCGGCGACATCGAGTCGCTGCCGTTCCTGGAGACCGTCCGCCAGGTCCGTCACGAGGTCGGCCGTGACAACGTCTTCGTCGTCCATATCTCGCTCCTGCCGTACATCGGCCCCTCGGGTGAGCTGAAGACGAAGCCCACCCAGCACTCGGTTGCGGCGCTGCGCAACATCGGTATCCAGCCTGACGCCATCGTCCTGCGCTGCGACCGCGAGGTGCCCACCGCCATCAAGCGGAAGATCTCGCTGATGTGCGACGTCGACGAGGCCGCCGTCGTGGCCTGCCCCGACGCCCGCTCGATCTACGACATCCCGAAGACCGTGCACGGCGAGGGCCTGGACGCCTACGTCGTCCGCAAGCTGGACCTGCCGTTCCGCGACGTGGACTGGACGACCTGGGACGACCTGCTCGACCGCGTCCACAACCCCGACCACGAGATCACCCTCGCGCTGGTCGGCAAGTACATCGACCTGCCCGACGCCTACCTGTCGGTCACGGAGGCGCTGCGCGCCGGCGGCTTCGCCAACCGGGCCCGCGTGAAGATCAAGTGGGTCACCTCCGACGACTGCAAGACCCCGGCGGGCGCGGCCCAGCAGCTCGGCGACGTCGACGGCATCTGCATCCCCGGCGGCTTCGGCGAGCGCGGCGTGAACGGCAAGGTCGGCGCCATCCGCTACGCCCGCGAGAACAAGGTGCCGCTGCTCGGCCTCTGCCTCGGCCTGCAGTGCATCGTGATCGAGGCCGCGCGCAACCTGGCCGACATCTCCGACGCCAACTCCACCGAGTTCGATCCCGCCACCGGGCACCCGGTCATCTCCACCATGGCCGAGCAGATGGACATCGTCGCCGGTGAGGGTGACATGGGCGGCACCATGCGGCTCGGCATGTACCCGGCCAAGCTGGCCGAGGGCTCGATCGTGCGCGAGGTGTACGACGGCAAGGAGTACGTCGAGGAGCGCCACCGGCACCGCTACGAGGTGAACAACGCCTACCGCGCCGAGCTCGAGAAGCAGGCGGGCATCCTGTTCTCCGGCACCTCGCCGGACGGCAAGCTCGTCGAGTACGTCGAGTACCCGCGCGACGTCCACCCGTACCTGGTCGCCACGCAGGCCCACCCGGAGCTGCGCTCGCGCCCGACGCGTCCGCATCCGCTGTTCGCCGGGCTGGTCAAGGCCTCGGTCGAGCGGAAGACTTCGAAGTAACACACCAGTTGTACGGTGGCCGGGGTGCATCCCTTCAAAGGGTGTGCACCCCGGTTTCGTTTCGGCAGGTCGTGTGGCACGTGGAAGGACAGGCATGACGATCAAGGACACCCCGGAGGAGTGGGAGATCCGGGCGACCCAGACCCCCTTCGTGGGTAACAAGACCTCCGTCCGCACCGACGACGTGGTCATGCCGGACGGCACCGTGGTCGGCCGTGACTACCAGGTCCACCCCGGTTCCGTGGCCGTCCTCGCCCTCGACGAGGCCGACCGCGTCCTGGTCCTGCGCCAGTACCGCCACCCCGTGCGCCACAAGCTGTGGGAGATCCCGGCCGGACTGCTCGACGTCCCCGGCGAGAACCCGCTGCACGCCGCGCAGCGCGAGCTGTACGAGGAGGCGCATGTCAAGGCCGAGGACTGGCGGGTGCTGACCGACGTCTACACCACGCCCGGCGGCTGCGACGAGGCGGTCCGGATCTTCCTCGCGCGCGATCTGTCCGCGGCCGAGGGCGAGCGTTTCGCCGTCGCGGAGGAAGAGGCCGACATGGAACTCGACCGGGTGCCGGTCGAGGACCTCGTGAGGGGCGTGCTGGCCGGCGAGCTCCACAACAACTGCCTCGTCGTGGGCGTCCTCTCCCTGGTCGCCGCGCGCGGTGGTGACGGCCTGGACGCCCTGCGCCCGGCCCAGGCGCCGTGGCCGGCGCGTCCGTTCGAGGCGTAGCGCTCCGCCGGGGGTGCCGCGCATGCTGTTCGGTCGGGTGCGGCACCGCTGTGGCTGGTCGCGCCCGCGCGGCGGAGCCGCAGATCAGGCACAGCCCCGCGCCCCTTCGGGCGCGACCTCCCGCTGTAGGTCCTACGATCAGCTGATCCGATCGGGGGAAGTGGTCGTCCCGCCCGCCGTGCTCCACCCGGGACGTTGCAGAGCGTGAACTAGGCTCTGGGGCACGCCCGAACCGGAGTCCCGGCGGGCTTGCGTGTGCGGTGGGACGGGAGTGTGGCCCGTGACGGATCAGGTCGTGGAGACAGGCGACGTGCGGCCGGCCGGGCGCGCTGCCGGGGCGAGCGAGTTCCTGGGCCGCACACGGGAGTTGAAGGAACTGCGCGCCGACATCGAGCGCGCCGGACTGGACACGCTGGCCGGTCGCAAGGCACCCCGCGCGCGCGTGCTGCTCATCGCCGGCCGGCCCGGCTCGGGCCGCACTGCACTCGCCGAGGAACTCGTACGGCAGGTTGCGGACGGTTACCCCGACGGGGTGCTGCGCGCGAGCCTGACCGACCCCGACGGCACCCCCGTCCCCGTCGGACGCGCCGCCCGGGACCTCCTCATGGCCCTGGACGAGCAGGCACCGGCCGGGGCCTGCGAGGACGACCTCACCGACGCCCTGCGCACCGCCCTGGCCGATCGCCGCGCCCTGCTCCTGCTGGACGACGCGGCCGACGCCGAGCAGGTCGACGCCCTGCTGCCCGACACCCCGGACTGCCTCGTCGTCGCGGTCTCCGAAGGCCCGCTGACCGGCATCTCGGATGTCCGCCCCTGCACCCTGGGCGGCCTGGACGCCAAGTCCGGGGTGGAGCTGCTGACCCGGCACACCGGCTCGGTCCGCATCACCGTCGACCCCCGGGCCGCCGAGGGCCTCGCCGAGGAGTGCCAGGGGCAGCCCGCCGCGCTGATGCTGGCGGGCGGCTGGCTCGCGTCCCGCCCCAAGGCCGCCGTCTCCGACCTGGCCAAGCAACTGCGCGCCGAGGACACCGAGGGCAGCGCCCTGACCCGGGTCTTCCGGCTCGCCTACGCCGCCCTGCCCGCGACCGCCGCCCGGATGCTGCGCCTGCTCGCCCTCGCCCCGGCCGGACTGGTCGACCCGCAGACCGCGTCCGCGCTCGTCGGCTGCTCGGTCGGCAGCGCCCGCACCACCCTCGACGACTTCGTCGCCCTGGGCTTCCTGCACCCGGTGGACTCCCCGCTGCCGCAGTACGAGGTGCCCGGCTGTCTGCACCCCCAGCTGCGGATCCTCGCCGAGCACCACGAACGCCCGGCCGAGCTCCAGCTGGCCCGCGCCCGCATGCTGGAACGGACCGTACGGCTGCTCCAGGCCTGCCGGGCGATCACCGAGACCGACAGCCCCCAGGCACGCCAGAAGCTCCTCGACATGCCGCGCGCCCTGCGCTTCCCCACCCCGCGGGCGGCCGCCGACTGGCTGCGGCTGACCCGGCCCGCCCTGCTGGCCTCGGCCCGGCTCGCGGTCGCCGACGGGGAGCTGGACACCCTGGCCAGGCGGCTGATGTCCCAGCTGGTCAGAGCGATGGCGGCGCACATCGGGACTCAGGCGGCCGCGCCCGACCTCTACGACATCCACAGCCTGGTCCTCGACGTCGCCGAGCGCCGCGGCCTGCCCCGCGAGCGGGCCGCCGCCCTGCTCAACCTCGGCGACCTCGACGCCCGCACCGGCCGCACGGCCGACGCCCTGGTGCGCTACCGGGCCGCGCTGGACGCCGGGCGCGAGGTGAACGACCCGTATGCGACCGGCCGCGCGATGGAATCCGTAGGCGGCGCGCACCTGGAGCTCGGCGACTTCGACCGGGCCGCCGACTGGTTCGGCCGCGCCCTGGTCGAGCGGCTCGCCCGGGACGAGCGCGCGGACGCCGCCCGGCTCTACGGGCGGATCGCCGCCGCCCACACCTTCGCGGGCCGCTACGGCGAGGCCCTGCGGAACTGGCGCGCGGCGATCGCGGGCCACCGCAAGAACGGAGACGTGGCCGCCCAGGCGCGGGCCCTGAGCGAGCTGGCGCGGGTCCAGGAGTACGCGGGCCGGCCCGAGGAGTCGCTGCGCACCTGCCGGGAGGCCGTGGAGTGGGCGCGGCGTGCCGAGGACCCGCGGCTGCAGGCCGCCCTGCACCTGCGGGTCGCCGACACCCTCGAACACCTGGGGGATCCCGCGTCGGCAGGGCTGCACCGGGGCGCCGCCGAGCGGATTCTCAGCGACTCAAACCTTCAAAATGACCCCGACGCCTGCGAAATCCGTAGCGCATCAGTCGAAGATTGATGCAATGGAAGGCTAGACAGCGAGAACACCTTCATTAGACTGGCTCTGCCGCACGTTCTCCTGCGGTCTCTCCCGGTGTGCCCGTGCGTGCCCGGGTATGTCTTAGTAAGACCCCCCATACCCTCTGAGCAAGGACCGTGATCGACGTGAAGGTCGGCATCCCCCGCGAGGTCAAGAACAACGAGTTCCGGGTGGCCATCACCCCCGCCGGCGTGCACGAGCTGGTGCGTCATGGCCACCAGGTCGTCATCGAGCGCGGCGCCGGCGTCGGCTCCTCGATCCTGGACACCGAGTACGTCGCCGCCGGCGCGCAGATCCTGGACACCGCCGACGAGGTGTGGGCCGCCGCCGACCTGCTGCTGAAGGTCAAGGAGCCCATCGCCGAGGAGTACCACCGGCTCCGCAAGGACCAGACGCTCTTCACCTACCTGCACCTGGCCGCCTCCAAGGAGTGCACGGACGCCCTCCTGGAGTCCGGCACCACGGCGATCGCCTACGAGACGGTCGAGCTGCCCAGCCGCGCGCTGCCGCTGCTCGCCCCGATGTCCGAGGTCGCGGGCCGGCTGGCCCCGCAGGTCGGCGCCTACCACCTGATGCGCGCCAACGGCGGCCGCGGCGTCCTGCCCGGCGGTGTCCCCGGCGTGCTGGCCGGCCGCGCCGTCGTGATCGGCGGCGGCGTCTCCGGCTGGAACGCCGCGCAGATCGCCATCGGCATGGGCTTCCACGTGACCCTGCTCGACAAGGACATCAACAAGCTCCGCGAGGCGGACAAGATCTTCGGCACGAAGATCCAGACCGTCGTCTCGAACGCCTTCGAGCTGGAGAAGGCCTGCCTGGAGGCCGACCTCGTCATCGGCGCGGTGCTGATCCCCGGCGCCAAGGCCCCGAAGCTGGTCACCAATGAGCTCGTCTCGCGGATGAAGCCCGGAAGTGTCCTTGTCGACATCGCGATCGACCAGGGCGGCTGCTTCGAGGACTCCCGCCCGACCACCCACGCCGAGCCGGCCTTCCAGGTCCACAACTCGGTCTTCTACTGCGTCGCCAACATGCCCGGCGCGGTGCCGAACACCTCCACCTACGCGCTGACCAACGCCACGCTGCCGTACATCGTGGAGCTCGCGAACCACGGCTGGGTGCAGGCGCTGCGCCGCGACCCGGCGCTGGCCCGGGGTCTCAACACCCATGACGGCAAGGTCGTTTACCGCGAGGTCGCCGAGGCGCACGGCGTGGAGCACGTGGAGCTGTCCTCGCTGCTCGGCTGAGCCTGCACGGCCGGTAAGTCGGCTAAGTGACCAACCGGCAAAGGCGATACGTCAACACGGGTCGTCAACGCCGCACACCCGGCCGGACCTTGCCCGACAAGGTCCGGCCGGATGTGTGTATGGTCACTTCGCGATTCTCGAGCAACTCGCCTCGAACGTAACCCTTCAACCGATTCGCACACCGGTGAAACCTGCCGTGCGACGGCCGTACGCCCTTGACAGCGGGATGTTTCATTGCCGACACATCGGGCCGGGTCCGGCGGATTGTGTTGCTGCGGACGCCCGACACGCCATAGAGTCGCCAACCGTCGGCATGGTGCCACGCTGACCTGTCTAGAAGTTTCCTGGTCACCAAGGAGGTAAGACGACTTGTGAATGAGTCGACATTTACTCCCGGGGGTGGTCAACCAGGAATGCCTGCACCGGGCCAGGGGCCCGCGGGGTTCGAGGCTGTCGGCTCCGTCGCTGTGCGCACCTTCGCAGCCCACCAGAGTCAGCAGGCGACTCACACAGCACACCAGAAGATGGATGGCCATCACGTGAACGCCATGGCCGGCGACGGAAGTGGCGCGCCCCACAACCACTTCGCCGACTACGACGAACTGCCCGAGGGGCACTTCTACGACCCCGACGCGGAGTACGAGCCCGATCCCGAGTACGCGGCCACACTCGCGCCCGACGCGGCCAGACAGCGCCGCGAGCGCGTCGGTCCGACCGGGCGTCCGCTGCCGTACTTCCCGATCCCGGGTCCGCTGCCCGAACACGGACCCGCGAAGATCATCGCGATGTGCAACCAGAAGGGCGGCGTCGGCAAGACCACGTCGACCATCAACCTGGGTGCCGCGCTCGCGGAGTACGGACGCCGAGTCCTGCTCGTGGACTTCGACCCGCAGGGCGCGCTGTCGGTCGGACTCGGCGTCAACCCGATGGAACTCGACCTCACCGTCTACAACCTGCTCATGGAGCGGGGGATGGCGGCCGACGAGGTGCTGCTGAAGACGGCGGTCCCCAACATGGACCTGCTGCCCAGCAACATCGACCTGTCGGCGGCCGAGGTCCAGCTGGTCTCCGAGGTCGCCCGTGAGTCGACGCTGCAGCGGGCCCTGAAGCCGCTGCTGCCCGACTACGACTTCATCGTCATCGACTGCCAGCCCTCGCTCGGCCTGCTCACGGTGAACGCCCTGACGGCCGCGCACAAGGTGATAGTGCCTCTGGAGTGCGAGTTCTTCGCACTGCGTGGTGTGGCCCTGCTGACGGAGACCATCGAGAAGGTCCAGGAACGGCTCAACCCGGAGCTGGAGCTCGACGGCATCCTCGCCACGATGTACGACTCGCGCACGGTGCACAGCCGTGAGGTGCTCGCGCGTGTGGTCGAGGCGTTCGACGACCACGTCTACCACACGGTCATCGGGCGCACGGTCCGCTTCCCGGAGACCACGGTCGCCGGTGAGCCGATCACCACGTACGCCTCCAACTCCGTCGGTGCCGCCGCCTATCGCCAGCTCGCCAGGGAGGTGCTCGCCCGGTGTCACGCCGAGTGAGTCTGCCGGGGGCCGACGAACTCTTCCGTACGACAGGGGGGATGGCGCTTCAGTCGTCCCAGCCCAGGCGTCAGGCCAACGGCGACGCCCGGGTGCCCGCTCCGGCGGGGGAGGGCGACGCGGCGGCCGCGGAGGACGCGCCGCAGTCGGTGCCCGCGCAGGGCGGTGACGGCGAGGGCGCGGAGCATGTCGCGGCGGACGCGGAGCCGGCCGAGGCCGGGGAGGCCCACAGCCGTTCCGCGGCCGCCGAGCGCTCCGGCCCGGCCCGTCGGCAGACGGCGCAGGAAGGTTCTGCCGCCGGTGCCGCCGGGGCCGCGCCCCGCAAGCGCGGGCGGAACCCCTCGCGCCGCCCCAGCGGCCGTGAGCGGCACGACGAGAAGATCACGGTGTACGTGTCGGCCGAGGAGCTCATGGACCTCGAGCACGCCCGTCTCGTGCTGCGCGGCGAGCACGGCCTGGCCGTCGACCGCGGGCGCATCGTCCGCGAGGCGGTCGCGGTGGTCCTCGCCGACCTGGAGACCCGCGGAGACGCCAGCATCCTCGTACGACGACTGCGCGGGCGGTAGCGGTAGCCTGCGGGGGCCATGACCTCGAACGCTTCCCCACCTCCCCCCGGCGGCCGGTCCGGCCGCCGGCGTGCGCTGGGGCAGGGACCGGCGGCTCCGCCGGCCGAGCAGCCGGCGGAGACGGCCCAGCCCGGGGTGTCCCTCGCGGGGCCG
>NZ_JBEZYZ010000025.1:27133-60062 GCF_040638895.1 Streptomyces sp. NPDC024017
CGGCGGCTCCGGTGGTCGAGTCGGTTGAGCCGGGCTTCTCGCCTCAGGAGGGCGAGTCCGCGGCTTCGTGGGCCGAGTCCGTGGAGACGGCCCAGTCCGGGGTGTCCCTCGCGGGGCCGGCGGCTCCGGTGGTCGAGTCGGTTGAGCCGGGCTTCTCGCCTCAGGAGGGCGAGTCCGCGGCTTCGTGGGCCGAGTCCGTGGAGACGGCCCAGCCCGTGGAGACGGTCGACCCCGTGGTGCCGTCTGCCGTGGACGTGGACGTGGCCGGGGCTCCGGAGGCCTCCGGGGCCGTCCCGGGCCCCCGGCCCCCGGCCGGTGACGCCGAGGCGGCCGACGACGGGGTCTTCAAGGTCCGGCTCGCCAACTTCGAGGGGCCCTTCGACCTGCTGCTGCAGTTGATCTCACGGCACAAGCTGGACGTCACCGAGGTCGCGTTGTCGAAGGTGACCGACGAGTTCATGGCCTACATCCGGGCGATGGGGCCGGACTGGGACCTGGACGAGACGACCGAGTTCCTGGTCGTCGCCGCCACCCTGCTCGACCTGAAGGCCGCGCGGCTGCTGCCCGCCGCCGAAGTGGAGGACGAGGGCGATCTCGCGCTGCTCGAAGCGCGGGACCTGTTGTTCGCCCGGCTGTTGCAGTACCGCGCGTACAAGCAGATCGCCGACATCTTCAGCGGACGGCTCGACGACGAGGCCCGGCGCTACCCCCGTACCGTCGGGCTCGAAGCGCACCACGCCGAGCTGCTGCCCGACGTCGTCATCAGCATCGGGGCCGAGGGCTTCGCCAAGCTCGCCGTGAAGGCCATGCAGCCCAGGCCCAAGCCGCAGGTCTACGTCGACCACATCCACGCCCCGCTGGTCAGCGTGCAGGAGCAGGCGCAGATCGTCGTGGCCCGGCTCAGAGAGCTCGGTGAGGCGAGCTTCCGTGCCCTCGTGGCGGACACCGACGACACCCTGACCGTCGTGGCGAGGTTCCTCGCCCTGCTGGAGCTGTACCGGGAGAAGGCCGTCGCGCTGGAACAGGAGGCCGCGCTCGGGGAGCTGCTGGTGCGGTGGACCGGCGGGGACGGGGACGAGACACCGACCGTCACCGACGAGTTCGACCGGCCGCCCGAGCCGCCGAAGGAGGAGAAGAAGGCGTGAGCGAGCGAACGACCGATCTGCCGGCCGGGCCGAGTGCCGTCGCCGGTCTCGATCTGAAACCGGCCCTGGAGGCCGTCCTCATGGTCGTGGACGAGCCCGCGACCGAGGAGCACCTCGCGAAGATACTGGAGCGGCCGAAGCGCCAGATCGCGGACGCCCTGCGCGAGCTGGCCGACGAGTACACCGTCCAGGGCCGCGGTTTCGAGCTGCGGTACGTCGCGAACGGCTGGCGCTTCTACACGCGGGCCGCGTACGCGCCGGCGGTCGAGCGCTTCGTCCTGGACGGCCAGCAGGCCCGCCTCACCCAGGCCGCCCTGGAGACCCTGGCCGTCGTGGCCTACCGCCAGCCGGTCAGCCGCAGCCGGGTCTCGGCCGTACGCGGAGTCAACTGCGACGGTGTCATGCGCACCCTCCTCCAGCGCGGTCTGATAGAGGAGGCGGGCACGGAACCCGAAACAGGTGCGATCCTGTACAGGACGACGAACTACTTCCTGGAGCGGATGGGCCTGCGCGGTCTGGACGAGCTCCCGGAGCTCGCGCCCTTCCTCCCGGAGGCGGAGGCGATCGAGGCCGAGACCCTGGAAGGGGTTCCGTCGTTCGATCCGGACGCACCCGATGCGCCGGGTTCCGACGACGCAGACGACTAGACGGAATATTGATGCGAAGCAGCAGCGGCAGGAACAGCAGCGGAAACAACGGCGGGAGCCGTGGTGGCAACAGCGGCGGCCGCGGCGGGAGTGGCGGTGGCCGCGGGAACTTCCGCGGCGCCGGCAACAACCGCGACGACAAGCAGGGCAGCGGCCGTCCGAAGAAGCCGCGCCCGGAGGAGCGGCGCTACGACGTCGGCCCCGGCGCCACGCAGGACGGCCCGAAGTCGGGCCGCGGCCCCTCGGCCCGCGGTGGCGCCAAGGGCGGCCCCAAGCAGGGCCAGCGCTCCGGCAGGACGGCTCCGGCGCGCTCCCGCGAGTACGAGACGCGCACGGAGGAGCGCAACCGCGACCGGTACGCCGAGAAGAAGGAGGTCAAGCTCCCGAAGACCTTCCCCGGCGCCGAGCAGGAGGGCGAGCGCCTGCAGAAGGTCCTCGCCCGCGCGGGCTTCGGCTCCCGGCGGGCCTGCGAGGAGCTGATCGAGGAGGCCCGGGTCGAGATCAACGGCGAGATCGTCCTGGAGCAGGGGCGGCGCGTCGACCCGGAGAAGGACGAGATCAAGGTCGACGGGCTGACCGTCGCCACGCAGCGCTTCCAGTTCTTCGCGCTGAACAAGCCCGCCGGTGTCGTCTCGACGATGGAGGACCCGGAGGGCCGGCAGTGCCTCGGTGACTACGTCACCAACCGCGAGACCCGGCTCTTCCACGTCGGCCGGCTCGACACCGAGACCGAGGGCGTCATCCTGCTCACCAACCACGGCGAGCTGGCCCACCGGCTGACCCACCCGAAGTACGGCGTGAAGAAGACCTACCTCGCGCACATCGTCGGCCCCATCCCGCGCGACCTGGGCAAGCAGCTCAAGGACGGCATCCAGCTGGAGGACGGCTACGCCCGCGCGGACCACTTCCGGGTCGTCCAGCAGACCGGCAAGAACTACCTCGTCGAGGTCACCCTCCACGAGGGCCGCAAGCACATCGTGCGCCGGATGCTCGCGGAGGCCGGCTTCCCGGTCGACAAGCTGGTCCGGGTCGCCTTCGGTCCGATCACCCTGGGCGACCAGAAGTCGGGCTGGCTGCGGCGGCTGTCCAACACGGAGGTCGGGATGCTGATGCAGGAGGTCGACCTCTAGAGATCGCGCGTCTTTCAGGGCTTGTGAGCCACCTGCACCCCCTTTTATAGTCGTGCTGACTATAAAAGGGGGTGCTGGTGCATGGACGGCTACGACAAGTACGCCCACGAACCCTTCGCCGTCACCGTCGACCTCGCGGTGTTCACACTCCGGGAGGGCGCGCTGCACGTGCTGCTCGTCGAGCGCGGGCAGGAGCCGTACGCCGGGCACTGGGCCCTGCCCGGCGGGTTCGTGCAGCCGGACGAGTCCGCGGAGACGGCCGCCCGGCGCGAACTCGCCGAGGAGACCGGACTGTCCGACGTCTCGGGGCTGCATCTGGAGCAGCTGCGGACGTACAGCGAGCCCGGCCGCGACCCCCGGATGCGGGTCGTGTCGGTCGCCTTCGCCGCACTGCTGCCCGACGCACCCGAGGCGCACGGCGGCAGCGACGCCGCGCAGGCCCGCTGGGTGCCGTACGGGACGGCCGGGCCGCTCGCCTTCGACCACGACCGCATCCTGGCCGACGCCCACGATCGCGTCGGCGCCAAGTTCGAGTACACCTGCCTCGCCACCGCCTTCTGCCCGCCCGAGTTCACCCTCGGCGAGCTCCAGCAGGTCTACGAGACCGTGTGGGGCACCGCGCTCGACCGGCCCAACTTCCGGCGCAAGGTGCTCGCCACACCCGGCTTCGTCGAAGCCGTCCCGGGCGCCGCGCGACTGACCGGTGGCCGCGGCAAGCCCGCCGCGCTGTACCGCGCCGGAACCGCCACCGCCCTCCACCCACCCCTCCTCCGGCCCACCCGGGAAGGACGCCCCGCATGACCACGCTCGTCCACAAGCAGGCCGCCACCGGAGCGCTCACGGGTCTCGCGCTCGGGGATGCGCTGGGCTTTCCGACCGAGTTCAACGACGTCCCCTCGATCCTCGCCAAGTGCGGGCCCTGGCGGCAGATGGAGCTGCCGAAGCGCGCCTTCGTCTCGGACGACACCCAGATGACACTGGCGCTCGGCCGGGCGGTGCGTACGGCGATGGACCGGGGGCTGCTCACGCCGCTGCGCCTGGCCGGGCCCCTGCGGGAGGAGTTCGTGAACTGGTACCAGTCCCCTGAGAACAACCGGGCTCCCGGCCGCACCTGCATGAAGGCCTGCTACCTGCTGAAGGACGAATCCCGCCCCTGGCAGGACGCCAGCCAGATCGAATCCAAGGGCTGCGGCGCCAACATGCGGGTCGCGCCCCTCGGTCTGGTCCCCGGCCTCAGTGACGAACAGCGCGCGGGCGCCGCCCAGTTGCAGTCCGCCCTCACCCACGGGCACCCCACCGCGCTCGCCGCCTCCGACCTCACCGCACACGCCGTACGCCTGCTCGCGCAGGGCGCCGAGCCGACCGGGCTGATCGGCCTGCTCCGCTCGTACGCCCTGGAGAACCGCAGCCACTACCACGAGCGCTGGCTCGGCGACCTGTGGCGGCGGGCCGGGGACCCGAGCCCCGAGCGGTTCATCGCCCGCGGCTGGGACGAGTGCCTGGAGGTCCTCGAACGGCTCCGGCACGCCGTGCGCACCGTCTCGCCGGAGACCGACCCGTGTCTGGCCACCGGCGAGGGCTGGATCGCCGAGGAGGCCCTGGCGACCGGGCTGCTGTGCTTCCTGCTCTTCGTCGACGAGCCGGTGACGGCCCTGCGCCGCGCCGCCTGCACCGCCGGCGACTCGGACTCGATCGCCTGCCTGACGGGTGCCTTCGCGGGCGCGTATCTGGGCGCGGAGGCCTGGCCCACCGAGTGGGCCGACCGCGTCGAGTACCGGAGCGACCTGCTCACGCTCGGGGCGCTGTGGGACGCCTGATGCCGCGGGGCCGCTCGCGGACCCTCAGGTGAGGCGGACCGAGTTTCCCTCCACGACGATGTCCTCGGCGGGCAGCGGCCGGGTCGCCGGGCCGTGGGCCACCGCGCCGTCGCCGATGCGGAACTTGCTGCCGTGGCAGGGGCAGTTGATCGTGCCGTCGGAGACGGTGGACACCAGGCAGCGCTGGTGGGTGCAGATCGCCGAGAAGGCCTTGAACTGCCCCTGCTCCGGCTGGGTCACCACGATCTCCTCGTCCTTGAAGATCTTGCCGCCGCCGACCGGGATCTCGTCGATGTTGGCCAGGACCTGGCCCGCGGGGGCGCTCGTCGACGCGGAATCGCCGTCGTCGCCGCCCCCGCCGCAGGCCGCGACGAGCGCCGCCGCGCCCGTCGCCCCCGTCGCGAGGAGAACCGTGCGGCGCGTGGTCTCGTAGGTCATGTCGTCACTCCGAAAGTGCCAAAAGGGGGTGAATAGGAATTCGCATCATTTTGGCACCGAACTTACCCAAACGTGCTGATCCCGGCGTCTCGCCGAGCGGGCGCCGCGCACCCGGGCCGCGCGGGCTGACTAGGCTGGTCGGACGTAGAGCGACACGCACGTCAGCAAGGAGCATCGCCGTGGCGGTACGAGCGGTCCGGGGCGCCGTCCAACTCGAACGGGACGAGGCCGGCCACATGGACGAGCAGGTCGGAGCCCTGCTCACGGAGATCCTGGAGCGCAACGATCTCGCTGCCGACGACCTGATCAGCATCTGGTTCACGGCCACACCCGACCTGCACAGCGACTTTCCGGCGGCCGCGGCCCGCAAGCTGGGCATCGTCGACGTGCCGCTGATCTGCGCCCAGGAACTGGACATCGAAGGCGCCATGCCGCGTGTCGTCCGGGTCCTCGCGCACATCGAGTCCGACCGGCCCCGGGCCGACATCGCCCACGTCTACCTCGGTGCCGCGGCCGCCCTGCGCAAGGACATCGCCCAGTGAGGACCGCACTCGTCATCGGCACCGGCCTCATCGGCACGTCCGCCGCCCTGGCCCTGTCCCAGCGGGGCGTCACCGTGCACCTCGCCGACCCGGAGCCGGAGCAGGCCCGTACGGCGGCCGCGCTCGGCGCCGGCACGGACGAGGCGCCGGACGGGCCCGTCGACCTCGTGATCGTCGCCGCCCCGCCCGCGCACGTGGCCGACGTGCTCACCGACGTCATGCGCCGCGGTGCGGGACGCGGCTACCTCGACGTCGCCAGCGTCAAGGGCGGGCCGCGCCGCGAGCTGGAGGAGCGTGGCCTCGACCTGTCCGCGTACATCGGCACGCACCCCATGTCGGGCCGGGAGAAGTCCGGCCCGCTGGCCGCGACGGGGGACCTCTTCGAGGGCCGTCCCTGGGTGCTGACCCCGACCCGGGACACCGACACCGAGGTGCTGAACCTCGCTCTGGAGCTGGTCTCGCACTGCCGGGCCGTGCCGGTGGTCATGGACGCCGACGCCCACGACCGTGCCGTCGCCCTCGTCTCCCACATGCCCCACCTGGTCTCCAGCCTGGTCGCCGCACGCCTGGAGCACGCCGAGGAGTCCGCCGTACGGCTGTGCGGGCAGGGCATCCGGGACGTGACGCGGATCGCCGCCTCCGACCCCCGGATGTGGATCGACATCCTCTCCGCCAACCCCGCGCCGGTCGCCGACCTGCTCACGGACGTCGCGGCCGACCTGGAGGAGACCGTGCGGGCCCTGCGCGCCCTGCAGTCCTCCGACGACCACAAGCGCCGCGAGGGCGCCGGCGGGATCGAGGACGTGCTGCGGCGCGGCAACGCCGGGCAGGTCCGCGTCCCCGGCAAGCACGGGTCCGCGCCGCGGGTCTACGAGGTCGTGGCCGTGCTCATCGACGACCAGCCGGGACAGCTGGCCCGGATCTTCGCCGACGCGGGCATGGCCGGCGTCAACATCGAGGACGTACGGATCGAGCACGCGACGGGGCAGCAGGCCGGTCTGGTGCAGCTGCTGGTGGAGCCGAAGGCGGCCCCGGTGCTGAGCGCCGCGCTGCGGGAGCGGGGCTGGGCGATCCGGCAGTAGGAGGTACGGGGTGCGCCGCGCCCGGGGGCTCAGCCCCCGGCCGCCGGCCGTCGAGCGCCGTCGGCGTGGACGCGCGGCCGGACGAGTGACGCGCACCCAGTAACCTTGTGCGGGGCAGTCGCGCCCTCACCCCGCCGAGCCCGGTTCAGGAAGGTCCCCACTGTGGAAAGCGCCACGCCAGTGATTGTCGCCATCGACGGCCCCGCCGGCACCGGCAAGTCGAGCACCTCGAAGGCCGTGGCGGCCCAGCTCGGGCTGAGCTACCTGGACACCGGCGCCCAGTACCGGGCGATCACCTGGTGGATGGTGAGCAACGGCATCGACATAGACGACGCCTCCTCCATCGCCGCCGCCGCGGGCAAGCCCGAGATCGTCTCCGGCACCGACCCGGAGGGCCCGACCATCACGGTCGACGGTGTGGACGTGGCCGGTCCGATCCGCACCCAGGAGGTCTCCTCCAAGGTCAGCGCGGTCAGCGCGGTGCCCGAGGTGCGCGCCCGGATCACCGAGCTGCAGCGCTCGATCGCCGCCTCCGCGGAGAAGGGCATCGTCGTCGAGGGCCGGGACATCGGCACGACCGTGCTCCCGGACGCCGACCTCAAGATCTTCCTCACCGCCTCCCCGGAGGCGCGCGCCGCCCGCCGCAGCGGTGAGCTGAAGGGCTCCGACGTCCACTCCACGCGCGAGGCCCTGATCAAGCGGGACGCCGCCGACTCCAGCCGCAAGACCTCCCCGCTCGCCAAGGCGGACGACGCCGTCGAGGTGGACACCACCGAGCTCACGCTGGCCCAGGTCATCGAGTGCGTCGTCACCCTCGTCGAGGAGAAGCGGGCCGGAAAGTGACCGAGCTCCCTTCGGTACGGGGTGCCGAGGTCGGGCGGCGCATCGGCGTCGGCCTGATGTACGGGCTGTGGAAGCCGCGCGTGCTCGGCGCCTGGCGGGTGCCCGCGAGCGGCCCCGTTATCCTCGCGGTCAACCACTCCCACAACATCGACGGCCCGATGGTCATGGGCGTGGCGCCCCGGCCGACGCACTTCCTGATCAAGAAGGAAGCGTTCATCGGGCCGCTGGACCCCTTCCTGCTCGGCATCGGGCAGGTGAAGGTCGACCGCGACACCACCGACCGCACGGCGATCACCCGGGCGCTCGGCGTCCTGGGCAACGGCGGCGTGCTCGGCATCTTCCCGGAGGGCACCCGGGGCGAGGGTGACTTCGCCTCGCTGCGCGCCGGCCTCGCGTACTTCGCGGTGCGCAGCGGCGCTCCGATCGTCCCGGTGGCCGTGCTGGGAAGTTCCGAGAAGCCGGGACGGTTGATAAAGGGGCTGCCTCCGCTGCGCTCCCGCGTCGACGTCGTCTTCGGCGAGCCCTTCGAGGCGGGCGACGGCAGCGGTCGCCGGACGCGCAAGGCGCTGGACGAGGCGACCGGGCGCATCCAGAAGCAGCTCGCGGCCCACCTGGAAAACGCCAGGCGCCTCACCGGGCGCTAGGCGACACTGAGTAGTGGATCAGCCCGGAACAGCGGGTACTCCACCGACCACCACGATGAACGACGAGGTACGGACTTCATGAACGACCACATCCAGCCCGACGGCTCGGACGCGTCCGAGGGCGCGTACGAGCACGACCACGGGGCGCTCGGCGACGCCGAGTTCGCGGAGTTCATGGAGCTCGCCGCGGAGGAGGGCTTCGACCTCGAGGACGTCGAGGGCGCCATCGAGGCGGCGGGCCACGGCCCGCTGCCCGTGCTCGCCGTCGTCGGCCGCCCCAATGTCGGCAAGTCGACTCTGGTGAACCGCATCATCGGGCGCCGCGAGGCCGTCGTCGAGGACAAGCCCGGCGTCACCCGCGACCGCGTCACCTACGAGGCCGAGTGGGCGGGCCGCCGCTTCAAGGTCGTCGACACCGGCGGCTGGGAGCAGGACGTCCTCGGCATCGACGCCTCCGTGGCGGCCCAGGCCGAGTACGCCATCGAGGCCGCCGACGCGGTCGTCTTCGTCGTCGACGCCAAGGTCGGCGCCACCGACACCGACGAGGCCGTCGTCCGGCTGCTGCGCAAGGCCGGCAAGCCGGTCGTGCTGTGCGCCAACAAGGTGGACGGCCCGAGTGGCGAGGCCGACGCGTCCTACCTGTGGTCGCTGGGTCTGGGGGAGCCGCACCCGGTCTCCGCGCTGCACGGCCGCGGCACCGGCGACATGCTCGACCAGGTCCTCGAGGTGCTGCCGGAGGCGCCGCGCGAGACGTTCGGCGGGGGCGGCATCGGCGGCCCGCGCCGCATCGCCCTGATCGGACGCCCGAACGTCGGCAAGTCCTCCCTGCTGAACAAGGTGGCGGGCGAGGAGCGCGTCGTCGTCAACGAGCTGGCGGGCACCACCCGTGACCCGGTCGACGAGCTGATCGAACTCGGCGGCGTCACCTGGAAGTTCGTCGACACGGCGGGCATCCGCAAGCGCGTCCACCTCCAGCAGGGCGCCGACTACTACGCCTCGCTGCGCACCGCGGCCGCCGTGGAGAAGGCGGAGGTGGCGGTCATCCTGATCGACGGCTCCGAGTCCATCTCGGTACAGGACCAGCGGATCGTCACCATGGCCGTCGAGGCGGGCCGTGCGATCGTCCTCGCGTACAACAAGTGGGACAACCTCGACGAGGAGCGCCGCTACTACCTGGAGCGGGAGATCGAGACCGAGCTCGGCCAGGTGGCATGGGCGCCGCGGGTCAACGTCTCGGCACGCACCGGACGGCACATGGAGAAGCTGGTCCCGGCGATCGAGACGGCCCTGGCGGGCTGGGAGACCCGGGTCCCGACGGGCCGGCTGAACGCCTTCCTCGGTGAGCTGGTCGCCGCCCACCCGCACCCGGTCCGGGGCGGCAAGCAGCCGCGCATCCTGTTCGGCACGCAGGCGGGCACCAAGCCGCCGCGGTTCGTGCTGTTCGCCTCCGGCTTCATCGAGGCGGGTTACCGGCGCTTCATCGAGCGACGTCTGCGCGAGGAGTTCGGCTTCGACGGGACGCCGATCCACATCTCCGTGCGGGTGCGCGAGAAGCGCGGCAGGAAGAAGTAGCGCGAAGCACTGGAAAGGGCGGCCCCGACGGGGCCGCCCTTTCCAGTGTCCGGTGCTCGCTCAGCTGCCGCCGCGCCGTACCGGCGGCAGCGCGGCCGGTACATAGTGCATCCCCGTGCTGTGCGAGCCGATGGTCCCGACGCGCTGCCACTGCGGCTGCTGCCCGGCGGCATGGCGGGCGCTCTGGGCGCCCGCGCTGTAGGCGCTGTACGAGCTGCCGTACGACCCGCCGTACGAGCCCGAGCCGTACGGGGTGTTCCCGAAGGCGGTGAAACCCAGCTTCTCCTCGCCGCTGCGGTCGCCGGGCAGTGCGCGGAAGGACTTGACGTACTCGGCGTAGAGCGCGTCGTAGATCGGCGTGGCCGATGGGCCGCCCTGGGAGTCCTGAGCCGATCGCGCGGACGGGATCGGCGAGAAGGACTGGCGGCGGGGAACGTCGTATGCGTGCACGTATGTCCAAACGACCCCGCGGGTCAAGGGATGCGGCCCGGGTACGGCTTTCGCAGGTCTACGGCGTGCACGGGTGACGCGCGGCTCAGATGCCGGCCAGCGGCAGCGCCGAGGCGACCAGCTTTCCGTTCGCCGCCGCCTTGTCCAGCGCGTCGCGCAGCAGGTCCTCGCGCGGCTGGCGGCCGATCGAGCCGACGGGCGCGGCGAACATCAGCACCTGCTGGTGCTTGTTGGCGGCCGCGCGCCAGCCCTCGGTCACCTGGAGCGGCTGGTGCGCCTGCCACCAGGCCACCGGCTGGCCGCCGTTGCTGCCCGGCTGGAGCACCGCGTGCAGCTGGCCCACGGCGAGCAGGACCGACCAGCCGTGCAGCACCGGCGGTACGGCAGACAGGTCGGTCAGCGGCATGAACCCCTGCTCGATGAGCAGCGGCAGGAAGTCGTCGCCGGCGCCGGTCGTGCCCGGCCGGGCGATGGGCCCGGTCGGCTCCACGACCAGGGCCGGGTGCAGCTCCCCGCCGATCAGGACGAGCCCGCTGGTCACACCGAGCACCGCCTGCTCGGGCACCACCTTGTCGGGCACTACCTGGTCGGGCTCCAGGTCGACCGTGTCACCGGCGATGGACTTCACGGCGCCCCGCAGCTGCTCCTCGGTGACCTGCACGACCTGCGAGGGCAGACAGCCGGCGTGGGCGAAGGCGAGGACGGCGGTCTCGTCCCCGATGAACAGGACGGTGCTGGTGCGCTCCTGCTGGGAGTCGCCCGGAGTGCGGCAGGACGTGCAGTCGTAACTGCCCGGGGCGGTCTCTCCGGCGAGCAGGCGGTCGGCTTCTTCGTCGCCGATCTCGGCGCGTACCTCGTCGCTGACGTCGAGCATGCGCGGCACGGGTGGCTCCCTCGGGGATGCGGTGCGTGGCAAAGCCGGGTGGCTCCCGGCCCGTGGTCCGGGTAGGTCCCGGCTCATGAAGAAGACAACGGGCGATCTGTGGCGGGAGTCACGCCCCAGAGCGAACGGAATCGAACCATCCAGCGCGCAGGGTCACGCTCGGCGCGGAATCGCGCACTCACCGTCAACTCGTCCCTGTGTAAAGGGCGTTGGGAGGGTGAAGTGGGTCACAGATCAGCAGGGGGGCTGGTCGACAAATCCGGAAATCCGCGAATGAAGTGGGTGTCCGGAAATTGCCGTTACCCGAGGTATCGGTGAACTGGCCTGCCCGGACAGGCGACCGGTTGATGCCGAGCCTCGACCTCCTTAGATTCCTCGGCCGTGTGCAACGAGCACCGCTCGGGTACGTCCGCCGGCCGCCGGGTTCCCAGGAACCGGGCGCAGCACCGCTCCGGTGGACGGGGCGAGCGCGACCCCCGCGCCCCATGGCGCGGGAGTGGCGTTCCGCCTTGGGGGATCCCCGGGTGTTTCGAGAGGGACCTACATGTCCGAATGTGCCTATACCACTCGCCCCGACGCTCGGAGGAACCAGGTTCGTACGACGGCGGTCCTCGCCGGGGCGGCACTGCTCGCGCCCCTCGGACTGCTGGCCGCGACCGGAAACGCCGCGGCGGCTGACAGCGGAGTGTGGGACCGCATCGCCCAGTGCGAGAGCGGCGGCAACTGGCACATCAACACAGGCAACGGCTACTACGGCGGACTCCAGTTCGCCCCCTCGACCTGGCGCGCCTATGGCGGCACGGCCTACGCGGCCACCGCAGACCGGGCGAGCAAGTCCCAGCAGATCGCCGTCGCCACCAAGGTCCAGCGCGCCCAGGGATGGGGCGCCTGGCCGGTCTGCTCGGCACGCGCCGGGGCGAGCGGCAGCGCACCCGCCGCCGACCCGGTCACCTCCACCCAGCCGGCCCCGGCGAAGCCGTCGAAGGCGCCGGCGCGTTCCACGGAACACGCGGACCGCGGCGCCTCCCGCGGCGACTACACCGTCCGTGCGGGCGACACGCTGAGCGGCGTCGCCGCCCGGCACGGGACCACCTGGCAGCGCCTCTACGCCGCCAACAAGGCCGCCATCGGTGCGGATCCCAACATGATCGTGCCCGGCCTGCGCCTCGAATTCTGAGCCGCTGCTCCCCCTCGCCGGGACACGGGCCCCGTCCGGTCGACCGACCGGACGGGGCCTCGGCATCCTGGATCAGCCCGTGAGCTCGCCCGCCTCCCCGGCGAACACGACGGCCCCGCGGCGCAGTTCGTAGACGATCATCCGCCGGCCCCGCAGGGCGGGCGGCAGCCGCTGCTCGGCGATCACCACGCACGCGTCGAGCGCGCCCAGCAACTCATACGTCCGGGCCGCGACCGCGCGCGACATGCCCTGGGCGGGCTCGTCGACGAGCACCACGCGCGCGCGTGCGAGCAGCGCACGGGACAGGGCGAGCATGCGCTGCTCCCCGCCCGAGAGGGTGCCGGCCCGCCGCTCCAGCAGGGGCCGCAGCTGCGGGTAGGCGTCGAGGGCCACGGCGGGGTCGCGCGCGGCGAGTCCGAGGTTCTCGCGCACGGTGAGCGAGCCGAACACGGCCTGCCGCTCCGGCACCAGGCACAGCCCGCGCCGGGCGCGTTCGTAGGCGGGTACCCGGGTCACGTCGGCGCCGTCCCACACCACCGCGCCACCCGACAGGGGCACCGTGCCGGCCAGGGCGCGCAGGGCGGTCGTGCGGCCGGAGCCGTTGCGGCCCAGCAGCACGGTGAGGCCCGGGCCGGGGGCGACGAGGGTGATGCCGTGCAGGGCCTCCAGGGGGCCGTAGCGCACGCGCGCGTGGCGCAGGGAGAGGGTCGTCATCGGCCGGCCCCCGATTCCAGGGCGTCCAGGACGTGCCCGGGCGGACCGGAGGCGACGATCCGGCCCGCGGTCATCACCTGCACGACGTCGGCGAGACCGGCCACCAGGTCCAGGTCGTGCTCGACGACGAGGAGGGCCGTGCCGTCGGCGGCCAGGGCCTTCAGGACCCGGGCCAGGGAGGTCACTTCGGCAGTGTCGAGACCGGCGGCGGGTTCGTCGAGGAGGAGGACGCGGGGGCTGCCCGCGAGGACCCGGGCCAGTTCGACGCGGCGCAGCGTCCCGGTGGGCAGCCCGGCGGCGGGCAGGGCGCGCACGGGCCCGTCGAGCCCGAGCAGCCTGAGGGTGCGCTCCACGGCGGCCGGGTCGGTCACCCGGCCCTGCTCGGCGCCCACCCGGACGTTCTCCGCCACGGTCAGCGACGGGAAGACGGCCAGTTGCTGGAAGGTCCGGGCGACACCGAGCCGGGTGCGGGCGTGGGCGGGCAGCGAGGTGATGTCCCGCCCGCCGAGCCGCACGGTCCCGCGCGCGGGCCGCAGCGTCCCGGCCAGACAGTGGAACAGGGTGCTCTTCCCGGCCCCGTTGGGCCCGACGACCGCGGTGATCCGGCCGGGGGAGAGGTCCAGGTCCACGCCGTCGAGGGCGGTGAAGCCGTCGTAGCGGACGTGGAGGTGGCGGGCGGTCAGGACGGGGGCGGCGGGCGTGGCTTCTCCGGCGCCCGGCCGGGTGCCCGCCGCGCGGGGTGCGGCGGCGGCCTCGCGCGCGGGCGGTCTGTCCCGCCTGCCGCCGCGCCGCCCGGCCGTCGTGCTCCCGGCGTCCCGCGCCACCCCGGTCGCCCCCGTCGGCACCGGCACCCTCCGGGCCGCCTGCGGCTCCGCGGGGCGCAGCAGCCTGCGGGCCCGCCCGCCCGCCGGTGTCAGGGCCGGGGCGCGGCGCAGCCTCAGGCGTTCCGCCGCCGTGCGCAGGGCCTCGTAGGGGCCGCCGGGGAAGCGGCCCACCAGGATCGCCAGGATGCCGATGAGGGCACCCGCGACGCCGCCGCGGGTGCCCGCGTCCAGCCCGACCAGGAGGGCCGCGGCGGCGAGGGCGCCGAGCGTGCTGTCGGCGCCCAGCACCACCACCGCCGCGAACCACAGCAGGCCGCGCACGGGGTCGTAGGCGGCGGCGTCGAAGGCACGCAGGCCCATGCCGAGCATGCCGCCGCCCAGCGCGGCCAGCGCGGCACCCGCGCCGAAGGCCAGCAGCTTGAGGGAGGGCACCTGGACTCCCGCCGCCTGCGCGCCCCGCTCGTGATCCCGCATGGCGGCGAGGGCCCGGCCCGTCCGCCCCCGGCGCAGCGCGTGCGTCGCCAGCAGCGCGACCGCCAGCAGGAGCAGCTCCAGGACGTAGTACGCCCGGTCCCCGTCGAAGCCGGCAGGACGGCCCAGCGACAGGCCCGAGGTGGCGTACGGCTGGGCGAAGACGAAGCGGCTCACCCCCACACCGACCGCGAACGTCGCCAGCGCCAGCGCCAGTCCCCGGCGGCCGATCGCCGGCCAGCCCGTCAGCAGGCCGAGCGGCGCGACCAGGACCACCGACACCGCGAGGGCCGCCAGCTCCGGCAGGGCGGGCAGCCCCGGGAAGCGGCCCGACGCCAGCAGCGCTGTGAACAGGGCGCCCAGGCCCGCGTACGCCGCCTGGCCCAGCGAGATCTGGCCGCCGCGGCCGGTGACCACCACCAGGGACAGCAGGATCACGGCCAGCGCCGGCACCTGGACCGAGGTGTGCAGGTCGCGGCCGGCGAGACCCAGCGGCAGCAGGAACAGCACGAGCACCACGATCCAGGCGCCCGGCGGGGTCGGCACCCGCGCCGTGGCCGTGCGCGGCAGGGCGTCCCGCTCCCCGACGCCCGGCAGGACCAGCGCCGCGACCAGCAGCGCGACGACGAACAGGTTCGTGGCCGCCGCCTGGAGCAGCGGCTCGGCCCAGCCCGACGGATGCAGCCGCGTCAGCTGGCTCTGCGCCACCCCGATGCCCAGCGCCACCACCACCGCCACCGGCAGGCTCCGCATCCGCGCGGCCACCGCGACCGCCACGACCTCCATGACGAGCAGCGACAGACCGTACGGGTCGAGCCGCACGTACGGCGCCAGCAGCACACCCGTCAGGCCGGCCGTGAACGAACCGAACGCCCAGCCCGTGGCCGCGACCCGGTCCGCGTCGACACCGCCCAGCACGGCGAGCTGCCGGTCGTCGACCACGGCCCGCAGCTCCCGCCCGAACCGCGTCCAGCGGACCACCGCCGCGACCCCGGCGGCCAGCACCAGCACCACCGCCAGCTGCCCCCACGGCTCGTCCGGCACCAGCACCGGCGCGTCGTCCCGCGCACCCTGCCCCCACAGCAGCGCAGCCCCGCCCACCAGCAGCACGAACACCCCGATGGACGCCACCAGGGTCTGCGCCGGGTCGCCGCCCAGGACCGCGAGCGGCCGGAAGACGAACCGCTCCAGGACCACACCCAGCCCCGGAGCCACCACCAGCAGCGTCACCGCCGCCCCGAGCCACAGCGGCCAGCCCCACTCGACCACGCAATTGCGCAGCACGTACGCGCACACCATCGCGATCGCGCCGTGCGCGAAGTTGAGCACGCCCGTCGCGCGGTACGTCACGATCAGGCCGATCCCGGTCAGCGCCGCCGCGCTGCCGACCGAGAGCCCGGCGAGGGTGAGGTCGTACGTCAGCGAGGACATCAGTCGGTTTCTTCGGCCGGCTCGCAGATCGGGCAGGGGTCCAGCTCACCGCTCGCCACCAGCTTGGAGTCCACCGGAACCGCCTCCGCCTTGCCCGCCACCAGCGGACAGTCCGCGCGGTGCCACAGTGTGCCGCCCGGCACCATCAGCAGGTCGGCGCTCACCGCGAGGGGCGTGGGCGCGGCCCGGCCGGTCTCGTCGGCATCGGCCGGCTCTCCCGCCACCAGCAGGCCGTGGAGTTCCTCCACGCGCGCGGCGGCGATCGAACCCCGGCCGTGGGTCAGCAGCACCGCCGCGGCGATGATCAGCGCGGCGCCGGGGATCGTGCAGGAGGCCAGGTAGGGCAGTTGCCGTTCGGCGTAACGCTCGCCGGAGACTCCGTACCAGCCGACGACGCACAGCACCGCGCCGGCGGCCAGGGCCGCCCAGCCGGCCCACAGGACGGGATGCACGGTCCGCAGTCGGCTGGTCCGCATCGCTGGCTCCCACACGTCGGATTCGGCTGTGCGTGCGTCGGGCTGCCTGTTCAAGTCCGCCGATCGCTTGCACTATGCCCTGTGGAAGCTGACCCTGAAAGCACCGGGCGCACATGGCCCGGACCGACACCCGGTGGTGAGCCAGATGGTTCTCGGCAGCGACCTCAAGCGGGGGAACGCGACGGGGGGTCCACGAGCCGCGGGACGGGGTACGGCGATCGCCGCCGCCCTGGTCCTGGCCCTCGCCCCGGCCCTGGCGGCCTGCAGCGACGACAGCGGCGGCGGCAGCGAGGCCACGCCTCCCACACCGACCGCGGACCGGACCACGAGCGCGCCGGCCACCGCCCCGGCGGACCGGGCCGCCGCGGAGGCGGAGATCAGACAGAACTGGCAGAAGTTCTTCGACCCGAAGACCTCGACCGAGGAGAAGCAGGCCGTCCTGGAGAACGGCGACCGGATGGGCCCGGTCCTGCAGGCCTTCAGCGGTGACGAGCGCGGCGGGCAGGTCCAGGCGAAGGTCACCAAGATCGAGTTCACCTCGGCGACCGGGGCGGACGTGACGTACACACTCACCCTGAAGGGCGCCACCGCCCTGCCCGACGCCTCCGGAAGCGCCGTCGAGCAGGACGGCACCTGGAAGGTGTCCGCGAAGACGCTGTGCGCGCTGGTGCAGCTGAGCGGCAATGCGTCACCGATCCCGGGCTGCTGAGGCACTCGCCGCGGCGCTGCTGCTCGCCCTGAGCGCGGCCTGCGGCAGCCGGCTCCCGGAGAGCGACTTCGAGCGCGACGACCCCACCCGCGCGCCCCGCGACGCCGCGCCCCTGCGGGTCGGCATCATCACCAGCGCCACCAGCCCGGTCGGCGGCAGCGCCTTCACCGGCCCGCGCGACGGCGCCCGGGCCTGGTTCGACCGGCTCAACGCGCGCGGGGGCATCGACGGACGCCGGATCGAGGTGCGCACGTGCGACGACGGCGGCAGCGGCGTCGGCAACAACGAGTGCGTGCACAAGCTCGTCGAGGAGGACAGGGTCGTCGCCCTGGTCGCCACCACCGCCCTCGACTACGCGGGCGCCTCCCGCGTCGCACGCGCGCGCGTGCCCGACATCGGCGGCCAGCCCATCGGCACCGCCTACGACACCTACCCGCACCTCTACGGCATCTACGGCAGCCTCGCGCCCCGCGACGGCACCCCCGGCTGGGACGGAAAGCTGTACGGAGGCACCGAGGTCTACCGCTACTTCAAGCGCGAGCACGGCGCCCGCACCGCCGCCGTCGTCTCCTACAACCAGTCCGCCTCGGCCGCCTACGCCCGGCTCGTCGAGCGGGGGCTGCGCGCCGAGGGCTACAAGGTCGTCACCGAGCAGGTCGACTTCGCCCTGCCCAACTTCCGCGCCGTCGCCGCCGACCTGAAGGAGCAGGGCGCCGACCTGGTGTTCGACGCCATCGACGGGCACGGCAACGCCCGGCTCTGCCAGGCCATGGACGAGGCCGGCGCCGATGTCACCGCCAAGGTGACCAACGTGCAGAACTGGGCGTCCACCGTCGCCGACGACTACAAGGACGCCCCGCGCTGCCGCAACGCCCTCTGGGCGACCGGCGCCAGCCGCAACTTCGAGGACACCGGCCACCCGGCCGTACGGGAGTTCCGCGAGGCGACGAAGGACCTGAAGACGCACTCCCAGTGGCAGCTGGAGGGATGGGCGGCCGCGCGGTGGTTCACGGACGCGGCGAAGTCCTGCACGGCGACGGGCATCACGCGCGCGTGCGTCGACACCTTCATGAACCGCAGCCAGGGCTACACCGCCGGAGGGCTGCTGCTCCCCGTCCGGTTCGAGCGCCTGGCCGAGCCGCCGGAGAGCAGCAGGACGTGCCTGTCGGTGGCCCGCTGGCAGGACGGGAAGGGCTGGGCGGGCCAGGGGGACATGAACCGCACCTGCTTCACCGTCCCGCAACTGGCGTACGAGCCTTGAGGACCGCCAGGCTTTGAGGACAGTGGCTGTCCGCAAGGCCTGACAGACTCGCCCCATGTTGGAGACCTCGGCCCGCCTGCTGCGTCTGCTGTCCCTGCTCCAGGCCCACCGCGAGTGGTCCGGCGCCGACCTGGCCGACCGGCTCGGCGTCAGCGCCCGCACCCTGCGCCGGGACGTCGACCGGCTGCGCGAACTCGGCTACCCGGTCAACGCCAGCCCCGGCACCGGCGGCGGCTACCAGCTGGGCGCGGGCGCCGAGCTGCCGCCGCTGCTCCTGGACGACGACGAGGCCGTCGCCGTGGCGGTCGGACTGCGCACGGCGGCCGGGCAGGGCATCGACGGCATCGGGGAGACCTCGGTCCGGGCCCTCGCCAAGCTGGAGCAGGTACTGCCGAACCGGCTGCGCCGCCGCGTGGGCGCCCTGAACGCCGTCACCGTGCCGATGCTGCGCAGCACGCTGCCCTCCTCGGTCGACCCGGCCGTGCTCACCGAACTCGCCCACCTGTGCCGGGACGCCGAGCGGCTGCGCTTCGAGTACCGCGGCCACGACGGCACCCTCACCCGCCGCAGCGTCGAACCGCACCGCCTGGTGTGCACCGAGCGCCGCTGGTACCTGGTCGCCTGGGACCTCGACCGGGACGACTGGCGCACGTTCCGCGTGGACCGCGTCACGCCCAAGCCGCCGCACGGCCCGCGCTTCTCGCCGCGCGAGCCACCCGCCGAGGACCTCGCCGCCTACGTCTCCCAGGGCGTCTCCACGCGCGCGTACGCCACCCACGCCGTCGTGCGGCTCCTCGTGCCACTGGAGGAGGCCGCCGAACACATCTCGCCCTCCGCGGGGGTGCTGGAGCCCGAGGGCCCGGACAGCTGTCTGCTGCGCTGCGGCGCCGGCAGCCTCGACGTGATGGTCATCCACGTGGTGATGCTGGGCTTCGAGTTCGAGGTGCTGGAGCCGGACGGGCTGATCGAGGCGATCAGGAGGACTCGGGACCGGCTTGATGGCGCTTTGGCTCGGGCTGCGCAGTCACCTCCGCGTACTGCGGATGGTGCAGGTCGAACGCCGGCGACTCGGAGCGGATCCGGGGCAGCGTCGTGAAGTTGTGCCTCGGCGGCGGGCACGAGGTCGCCCACTCCAGGGAGCGGCCGAAGCCCCAGGGGTCGTCGACCTCGACCTTCTCGCCGTACTTGGCGGTCTTCCACACGTTGTAGAGGAACGGCAGCGTCGACATGCCGAGCAGGAACGCGCCGATCGTCGAGACGGTGTTGAGCGCGGTGAACCCGTCCGCGGCGAGGTAGTCCGCGTACCGGCGGGGCATGCCCTCGGCGCCCAGCCAGTGCTGCACCAGGAACGTGGTGTGGAAGCCGATGAAGAGCACCCAGAACTGGATCTTGCCGAGCCGCTCGTCGAGCATCTTCCCGGTGAACTTCGGCCACCAGAAGAAGAACCCGGCGAAGATCGCGAAGACGACGGTGCCGAAGACGACGTAGTGGAAGTGCGCGACCACGAAGTACGTGTCCGTCACGTGGAAGTCCATCGGCGGCGACGCCAGGATCACCCCGGTCAGCCCGCCGAACAGGAACGTCACCAGGAAGCCCGTCACCCACAGCATCGGCGTCTCGAAGGACAGCGAGCCCTTGAGCATGGTGCCGGTCCAGTTGAAGAACTTCACGCCCGTCGGCACCGCGATCAGGAAGCTCATGAAGGAGAAGAACGGCAGCAGCACCGCGCCCGTGGCGAACATGTGGTGCGCCCACACCACCACCGAGAGGCCCGTGATCGCCATCGTCGCGCCGACCAGCGTCAGATAGCCGAACATCGGCTTGCGGCTGAAGACCGGGATGATCTCCGTGATGATCCCGAAGAACGGCAGCGCGATGATGTAGACCTCGGGATGCCCGAAGAACCAGAACAGGTGCTGCCACAGGATCGCCCCGCCGTTGACCGCGTCGAAGACCTGTGCGCCGAACCGCCGGTCCGCCTCCAGCACCAGCAGCGCCGCCGCCAGCACCGGGAACGCCATCAGGATCAGGATCGACGTGAACAGCGTGTTCCACACGAAGATCGGCATCCGGAACATCGTCATGCCGGGGGCGCGCATCCCGATGATGGTGGTGACGAAGTTGACCGCGCCGAGGATCGTGCCGAAGCCCGACAGCGCGAGGCCCATGATCCACAGATCGGCGCCGATACCCGGCGAGCGCTCCGCGCTGTTGAGCGGGGCGTAGGCGGTCCAGCCGAAGTCCGCCGGCCCCGTGGGCACCAGCAGCGAGCCGAGCACGATCAGCCCGCCGAACAGGAACAGCCAGTACGACAACATGTTCAGCCGGGGGAAGGCGACGTCGGGCGCGCCGATCTGGAGGGGCATCAGCTCGTTGGCGAAGCCCGCGAAGGTCGGCGTCGCGAACAGCAGCAGCATGATCGTGCCGTGCAGCGTGAACGCCTGGTTGAACTGCTCGTTGTCGATGATCTGCAGGCCGGGGCGGGCCAGTTCGGCGCGCATCAGCAGCGCCATCACCCCGGCGACCAGGAAGAACAGGAACGACGTGATCAGGTAGAGATGGCCGATCTTCTTGTGGTCCGTCGTCGTCAGCCAGTCGAGCACCACCCGCCCGTGCCGCGTGCGCGGCACGGGCGGCACCACCGCCTGTACGGTCTGCGTCCCCATCGCTCGCTCGCCCCTTCGCTCATCGCGTACCGGGCCCGCCGCAGCCCGCGCCTTACCCGCGAGCCCACGCCATGATGCTCGCGCCGCCGCGCGCTCCGACAGGGGGCGTACCGGCCGCTCTGTGCCGAAGCCATGCATTTTCTCTGCCGCGCCGACCCCGCCGGGCCGGTGCGCCGCCGGAAAGGAATGGAGTCCCGCAGGCACTTCTCCCGGCACTTTCCGCCGGGCTTTTCCATGAGCCCATGTGACACGCGGGAATTACGATCGAATGCCTGCGGAAGGCGTACGGAACCGCTCGTCCGTGTGACGGACGACGCCCGAAACTCCTGTCGTGATCTTGTGACAGAAGTGTGACCGGAGGCGGACAGTGACCACCCGCGGACCCGGACTTCCATGGTCGCCGGCCAGGACATAGCGTGGCTGCATGGCACCGACTCCGACACCTTCCGCGGAACCCGACGACAGCCCGGACACCTATGTCGGCCTGGAGGCTGGCAGGGCCGAAAGCCTCGCGCGTGAGCGCGGCTGGGCCACGGTGCGCTCGCTGCCGCCGGGGGCGATCATCACGATGGAGTACCGCGTGGGCCGGCTGAACTTCGAGGTCAAGGGCGGCCGGGTGGCGCGGTCCTGGAAGGGCTGAGACCCGGCGAAGGCCCCGGTTCCGCTCCGGAACCGGGGCCTTCGCCATGCCGGGCGGGGTGCGCACCGCCCCCTGGTCAGCCGCCTGTCAGAGGTCGGGCCGACGGGGTGGAACCGCGCGGGTGGCGCTCCGAGTGCGGCGGGCGCCGGCTGCCGGCCGGGGTGATCGGCGTGCGCTCCGAGCGGGTCGTGTGCGGACCCGGCGCCAGGCAGGCCGGGGCCCGGGACGAGCGGGCCGCGACGTCGTCACGGTCGGCGGGAAGCGGCGTGACCACCAAGGACGGCGCGTCGGCGGGGACGGCCGGGGTGCGGCGCCTGCGGGCCCGCAGGCGGTCGCGCAGGTCGAAGATCGCGTCCTCGGCACGGGCGATCAGCGGCTCGAACCACGGCAGGCCGAGCAGGATCAGCAGACCCGCGGTCCAGCCGAGGAGCACGTCGCTCAGCCAGTGCGTACCGAGGTAGACGGTGGCCATCCCGACGCCGAGCGAGGTCACCGCGGACACCGCGGACAGCCAGCGCTGCGCTCTCGCGGTGGAGGCCAGGTAGGCCAGGATTCCCCAGGTCACCACGGCATTGGCGGTGTGACCGCTGGGAAATATATCGCCGCCGAGCCACATCTCGTTCGAGCCGATCGAGGTCGCGTAGTGCGGTCCCAGGCGGCCCATGCCGTACTTGGCGGCGCCGACCGTGATGTTCAGCAGCAGCAGTGATACGCCGAGCGCGAGCATCGGCCGCAGGGTGTGCTGCCGCCAGGAGCGCCAGCCCAGCCAGGCCGCGACCATCACGGCGGTCGGGCCGCGCTGTCCGAGGACCACGTAGTAGTCGACGAACCAGTGGATCTCCGACCACTGCTGGTACGGGCGGAAGAACATGACCTGCCAGTCGAGCCGGACCAGCCAGGACGTGATGATCACGGCCCACACGATCGCGCCGTAGAAGGCCAGGGTCGCCGCGAAGAGCACGATGCGGTGCCTGCTCATCTTCGGCACATCGATGTGGGCCGGTCGTTCCGGCTCACGGTCCAGCCGGGCGAACACCCGGTCCAGACGGGTGAGCTTCGGTTCGGTACGCACCCAATCGACGTTACAGCGAGTGAGCTCAGATCCCGGGCGAATCAACGGCTTTGTGATGACGATGTGATGTGGGATTCCTCTCAGGACGAGGTTTATTTCCAGCGAATCTGCAATCGTCGGCCGCTGCGGCCTTCAATTCCTTTGATCATTCCGGAAGCGGGTTTTATTGCGCTTTTGAATTCGTTCACCGGGGCATGGTGCCGAATTCCCCTGGCGCTCACAGCGGGTCAGGGCGGACCGGAGCCGTTCAGCCAGAACGCCCCGTACACCGCAGAGGCCACCGCCACGACCCCGAGCACCGCCGCTGACCTGCGGATACGTGCCTCGGTCAGAGCCAGGGCGAGGGGCAGCAGCAGGGGGAAGGCGGGCAGCAGCAGACGCGGTTTCGAGCCGAAGTAGCTCGACGCGCACAGGGCGAGCGCGGTCACGACCCCGGTGTAGACCAGCAACGGCAGTGGCTGGCGCTGACGTACTCCGGTCACATACAGCCAGACGACTGACGCGACCCCGAGGATCAGTCCCACGCCTGCCAGAGCCGCCGGGAACGACGTGAACTTCTCGGCGACGAACCGGGCGAAGGCGTAGCCGCCGTCGAAGCCGTTGCGCCATCCCGCCTGGACGTCCAGATAGCCCAGCGGGCCCTTGCCGGTGTGGTGCCCGACCCAGAGCACGTAGCCGGCCGTGCCGAGGGGGGCCAGGAGCATGCCGAGGACGCGCCGGGCCCGGGTTCCGGGGCCGGCCGGGGCGTCCGTCGTATCCGGGCCCGCCGCACGCCTTTCCCGTACGGCCGCACGCCTTTCCCCTGCGAAGGAGGCCGCCGCCGCCACCCACACCGCCGCCACGACGGCCAGTCCCACCGGCCGGGTCAGTCCCGCGAACAGGGCCAGCGCGCCCGCCGTCACCCAGCGGCCGGTCAGCACCGCGTACAGCGACCACGCCGCGAGCGCCGTGAACAGGGACTCGCTGTACGCCATCGACTGCACGATCCCGACCGGCAGGACGGCCCACAGCAGCACCGCGCAGACCCCGGCCCGACGGCCGTAGACATGGTCCGCCACGGCGAAGATCCCCCAGGCCGCGGCGAGTGAGGCGAACAGACTGACGACGAAGCCCCCGTCCGCGTAGGACAGCGGCGACACCGCCGCCACCAGCCGCTCCAGCCAGGGCAGCAGCGGGAAGAACGCCAGGTTCGAGTGCACGTCCCCGTTCGCCAGCCGCACCTCGTAGCCGTAGCCCAGATCGGCGACCCTGACATACCAGAGCGCGTCCCAGCGAGCGGTCAGCAGCGTGTACGCGCTCTTGTCCCGCGCCGCGCTCCACAGGAACAGGGCGAGCAGGCCCAGGGCGCGGACGACCGCGTACCCGGCGAGCGCCGGGGCCGCCCGGCGCAGCGCCCCGGCGCGGGACGGGGCCGCGCGCGTCTCAAGATCGGTCACGGGCCCGATTATCGACCCGGTCCGGAACCACCCGGCCGGCCGGGGCGTGGACGACATGGGAGAGAGTGGCGTACGCCACATCTTTCCGCCGGGGGTGTGAGAGGTCCGCCACTGGTCTCCGACGGGGACTCGCGTACGCTGACGTGTCACTCGCTTTTCGTTTGCGCGGGCCGGAGACCACCGCTCCTCTCCGGCCGAGTCGCGGGGGCGTCCCCCACCCCGCGAGCCCGCCGATCGCGAGGGAACATCTGGGAGGTACGTACATGTCCGGGACGACCACGGCCGCCGCTGCGCTGCGCCGTCGGGCGGCCGGGGCCGGTGCCAACCGCTGGGTGGTTCTCGTCGTCCTCTGCGTCAGCCTGCTGCTGGTCGCCGTCGACGCCACCGTGCTGCACGTGGCGGTCCCCGCCGTCACGGAGGACCTGAGGCCCGGCGGGATAGAGCTGCTCTGGATCGTCGACGTCTACCCACTGGTCTGCGCCTCGCTGCTGATCCTTTTCGGCACGCTGGGCGACCGCATCGGCCGCCGAAGAGTCCTGCTCCTCGGCTACACGCTGTTCGGCGTCGCTTCCGGCCTCGCGGCCCTGGCCGACAGCGCCCAGGTGCTGATCGTGGCGCGGGCGCTGCTCGGCGTGGGCGGCGCGATGATCATGCCCGCGACCCTGTCGATCCTGCGGCAGGTCTTCCCGGAACGGCGCGAGCGGGCGCTCGCGATCGGCATCTGGAGCGCCGTGGCCGCGGTCGGCGCGGCGGTCGGTCCGCTGCTCGGCGGCTTCCTGCTGGAGCACTTCTGGTGGGGCTCGGTCTTCCTCGTCAACATTCCGTTGATGCTGGTCAGCCTTCCGGTGGGACGACTGCTGCTGCCCGAGTCGAAGGGTGACGGCAGGGGCCCCTGGGACGTGGTCGGTGCGCTGATGGCGGCGGCCGGACTGTTCGGTGTCGTGCTCGGCGTGAAGCGGCTCGGCAGCGGGGAGTCGCTGGGCAGCCTGCTCACCGTGCCGTCGCTGGTGGTGGGCGCCGCGCTGCTGGTCGCCTTCGTACGGCGGCAGCGGCGGCGGGCGTATCCGCTGGTGGACCTCAAGATGTTCGCGCGGCCGGCGTTCAGCACGTCCGTCGGGTGCATCGTGCTGGCGATGCTCGCGCTGGTGGGTCTGGAACTGATCGCGGCGCAGTACCTGCAGCTGGTGCTCGGACTGTCACCGCTGGAGACCGGCCTGCGGCTGCTGCCGCTGACGTTCGCGGCGATGGCGGCCGGGCTGGCCGGGGCGCGGATGCTGCGGCGGTTCGGGCCGCGGCGGATGGTGTGCGCCGGATTCTGCCTCACGGCGTTCGCGGTGGTGCTGCTGACGGCGCTGGGCCGGACGGACAACTGTGCGCTGATGCTGAGCGGGTTCGTGCTGCTCGGTTTCGGGCTGGAGACGACGCTGTTCGGGGCGTACGAGTCGATGCTGAGCGAGGCGCCGCAGGAGCAGGCCGGTGGGGCGGCGGCGATCGGGGAGACGTCGTACCAGCTCGGGGCGGGGATCGGGATCGCGCTGCTCGGCACGGTGATGAACGCGGCGTACGCGCCCGGGCTGTCCGGCGTGCCGGGGGTTCCGGCGTCGGCGTCCTCCTCGGCGGGGCATTCGCTGGGGGAGGCGTACGAGGTTGCCGCGCAGCTGGGCGGCTCCGCCGGTGCCGCTCTGCGGCATGCCGCCCGGGATGCGTTCGTGCACGGGCTGCATGTGACGTTGCTGGTGAGCGCGGGGTTGTTGCTGCTGGGGGCGGTGATGGCGTTGCGGTTGCCGCGGGCCATGCAGTGTGAATCGGGGCCGGTGGAGTTGCCCGCCCCCAGGGACGCGGCGGAATCCCGCGTCTCGGTCTGACCCCTTCGCCCTCCCACGCACCTTCAGCTCTTCGGTTGGCGGCTACGGGTGGTGCGTGGGTGGGTGGACGCCGTAGCGTCTTGGCTAGCGGTGCTAGTTAAAGAGTCTCGGAGGGTGTCGATCATGTCCGGTTCGTCCAAGCTGCCTCCCTTCGATCCCGCCGATCCCCTCGGCCTGGACGACCTGCTGGAGCCTGAGGACCTCGGGATCAGGGACACCGTGCGGGCCTGGGCCGCGGACCGGGTGCTGCCGTATGTCGCCGAGTGGTACGAGAAGGGGGAGCTGCCGGGGATCCGGGAGCTGGCCAAGGAGCTCGGCGGCATCGGTGCCCTCGGGATGTCCCTGGACGGCTACGGCTGTGCCGGTGCGTCCGCCGTGCAGTACGGGCTCGCCTGCTTGGAGCTGGAGGCCGCCGACTCCGGCATCCGTTCCCTCGTCTCCGTGCAGGGCTCCCTCGCCATGTACGCGATCCACCGGTTCGGCAGCGAGGAGCAGAGGCAGCAGTGGCTGCCGCGTATGGCCGCCGGCGAGGTCATCGGCTGCTTCGGGCTCACCGAGCCCGATCACGGCTCCGACCCCGCCGCCATGCGGACGTACGCCAAGCGCGACGGCTCCGACTGGATCCTCAACGGCCGCAAGATGTGGATCACCAACGGGTCGGTCGCCGGTGTCGCCGTCGTATGGGCGCAGACCGACGACGGGATCCGCGGGTTCGCGGTGCCCACCGACAGCGGCGGTTTCTCCGCACCCGAGATCAAGCACAAGTGGTCCCTCAGGGCCTCGGTCACCAGCGAGCTCGTGCTCGACGACGTGCGGCTGCCCGCCGACGCCGTCCTCCCGGAGGTCACCGGCCTGCGCGGACCCCTCAGCTGTCTGTCCCACGCCCGGTACGGCATCGTCTGGGGCGCCATGGGCGCGGCCCGCAGCAGTTTCGAGGCCGCGGTCGACTACGCGAAGTCACGGGAGCAGTTCGGGCGGCCCATCGGCGGCTTCCAGCTCACTCAGGCCAAACTCGCCGACATGGCGGTCGAACTGCACAAGGGGATTCTGCTCGCCCATCATCTGGGGCGGCGTATGGACGCCGGCCGCCTGCGTCCCGAGCAGGTCAGCTTCGGCAAGCTCAACAACGTCCGGGAAGCGATCGAGATCTGCCGCACGGCCCGGACCATTCTCGGCGCCAACGGGATCTCGCTCGAATATCCCGTGATGCGGCACGCGACCAACCTCGAGTCGGTGCTCACCTATGAGGGCACCGTCGAGATGCACCAGCTCGTGCTGGGCAAGGCGCTCACCGGACTCGATGCCTTCCGGTAGGCCGGTCCGGTAACCCTGCGCGGGGGCAGGGCCGGTGAGCGGCCCTGCCTCAGCTCTGGTTGAAGAAGCCGTCCGTGCGGTGCGCGGCCGGATCGCCGTTGACGATCTCCGTGTTGGCCGGGGTCAGCAGGAACACGCGGGTCGACACTCTCTCGATCGAACCGCGCAGGCCGAAGATCAGCCCGGCCGCGAAGTCGACCACGCGCTTGGCGTCGGAGGCCTCCATGGCCGTGAGGTTCATGATGACCGGCACGCCCTCGCGGAACAGCTCGCCGATGGCGCGCGCGTCCCGGAAGCTGTCCGGGGTCACGGTGCCGATGCGGCGCCCCTTCTCCTCGGCGACGTCCGAGGCCACCTTGACACGCGGATCGGTGACCCAGGCCTCCCCGGGCTCGGTCCCGTCGGAGTAGTCGTCGTCGTAGTAACGCTCGTCTTCGTTGTCGTCGACGAGGCCAAGCCAGGCACTTGCCTTGCGTACCGATCCCATGGACGCCTCCTCTCACAGCGGTCTTTCTGCTTTCCGCATCCCTATGGTCGTCCATGATGCGGATGGCGCGCCAAGTGGATAGACGCCGCACGGGGGGTTTGTGACGGTACTGGTGCACAGCGAATCCGTCGAGAGTCCGTGTGTCCCAAGGGCCGTTTCCCAAACGGCTGCTGACTGTGAGTGAAATATGATTCTTCTCGGCGTACGGGTGACGGCCGGGGCGTACGGGTGAATGCGGGGACCGATACGATGCCGCAGCTCAGCGTCGTTACGAAGCTCGGGGGAGCGTTGTGTTCGGAATCGTCAGGCCCTGTAGACACCGGCTCGGGGAGAAGCTCACAAGCCAGTGGATGGCGCATTTGTGCGGGCTCTGCCTCGCACTGCGCGGTGACCACGGACAGTTCGCTCGAATAGTGACGAACTATGACGGGCTGCTCATATCGGTTTTGACGGAGGCTCAGGCGGAGAGTGACGGGACCGGCCGGCGCACGGCCGGTCCGTGCCCGCTGCGGGGCATGCGCACCGCCTCCGTCGCGCACGGCGAGGGAGCCCGGCTCGCGGCGGCCGTGTCCCTGGTGCTGGCCTCGGCGAAGGTGCGCGACCACGTCACCGACGGCGACGGGCTGTTGGCCCGCAGACCGGTGGCCCGTGCCGCGCGCCGGGTGGCCGCGAGCTGGGACACGGCCGGTGCCCGGAGCGGCACCGCTGTGGGGTTCGACACCGCCCTCCTGGTCGACGCCGTGGACCGGCAGGCCGGGATCGAGGCGCTGGCCGGGCCAGGGACGCCGCTCCTGACCGTCACCGAACCGACCGAGACCGCGACCGCCGCGGCCTTCGCGCACACGGCCGTCCTCGCCGGCCGGCCGCACAACGCCCTGCCGCTCGCCGAGGCCGGACGGCTCTTCGGCCGCCTCGCGCACCTGCTGGACGCCGTGGAGGACCTGCACACTGACGCGGCGTCAGGCGCCTGGAACCCGATCGCGGCGACCGGCACCTCCCTCGCGGAGGTCCGGCGGCTCGCCGACGACGCCGTGCACGGGGTGCGGCTCGCGCTGCGCGAGGCCGAGTTCGCCGACGCGCAGCTCGTGCATCTGCTGCTCGTGCACGAACTGCGGCGCTCGGTGGACCGGGCGTTCGGCACGGTGCCGGTGTGCGCCTCCCACCAGGGCGGCGGGCCCTACGGACAGCAGGGACCCCACGGACAGCCGCCCCAGGGGCCCTACGGCTCCCCGCAGAACCCGTACGCGGGCAGTGGCGGGAATCCGTATGCCGGTGGGGGAGGGGCGTACGGCGGCGACGGGTTCGGTGGCGGCGGATTCGGTGGCGGTGGTTTCGGCGGGGGCGCGCCGGTGCCGCAGCCGCCCCGCCGGCGGGGGTTCTGGGCCGGCTGCGGCATGTTCTGGCTCCTGTGCTGCACCTGCAAGCTGTGCTGCGCCAAGGAGTACGAGGGGCCGTGGTCCCGTAAGAAGCGCGAGGGCGCCTGCCGGGACTGCGACTGCGACGGGTGCGACTGCTGCTGCCCCTGCGACTGCTGACCCGGCCCCGTGTGGCAGGGGCGCCCGTATGACGACGGACGCGTCCGAGGACTGGCAGCGGTGGCACGAGGGGCGCGTCGCGACGGTGTCGGCGCCGTACGGGCCGCTCGCGCTCATCGGCACCCTCCCCCAGTGCCTGAACGGCCTGGGGGCACCCCCAGGCTGGAGGACTATCCGGACGGTCGACTTCCGGACATCCCCGGCTCCTGGCGGGCCGACGGCGACACGGTCGTGCTGACCGCGGCCGAGGCGGACGGTCTCACCGTGGACGGACAGCCCTTCGGCGGTGAGGTACGGCTCGCGGCCGACCCGGGCCCCGCGAACAGGGCCCGGGTGGCGTACGGCGAGCGGCGGCTGGTCGTGCTGGTGCGCAAGGGGGCGTGGGGCGTGCGGGACTTCGACCCGGAGTCCACCGCGCGCCGGGCGTTCCGCGGCCTCCGGGTCACGCCGTACGACCCGCGCTGGGCGGTGCCCGGACGGTTCACGCCGTACGACACCGGCCGCACGGTCCGGGTGCCGAACGCCGACGGGCGCGAGCGCGGGCTCGGGCTCGGCGGGGAACTGGCCTTCGAGCTGGCAGGGCGGGTGCCGAGGCTGAAGGTGACGCTTCAGGACGACGGCTCGCTGTGGGCCGTCTTCGCCGACGCCACCAGCGGGAACGGCAGTTACCGCTTCCGGTTCCTGCGCCCCGCCGCGCCGGACGCCGAGGGGCGTACGACCGTCGACTTCAACCGCGCGCTGCTGCCGCCGTGCGCCTTCGCGGACCACTTCGTCTGCCCCTTCCCGCCGCCGGGGAACACGCTGGACGTCGAGGTCGCGGCGGGGGAGCGCACGCTGGTGTGACGTGCGGCGGGGGCCCGGACGCCGACCGCGGGGCGGCTTCGTAAAGATCTTTTAAAGGTTGAAGTCCGAAAGGCACTCTTGCGCCGACCGGCCGTTCGGCCGAATACTCCCCCTCAGCGCTTGTCAGGGGCACGGCGTGTTCGGAATCCGGACAGCCGGTCGCTGACTGCGCCTCACGGGCCCGAAACCCCACGAGGGCCCCCTACTTCCTTTGTGGAGGAACGAAAAGTGAGGATCAAGCGCACCACCCCCCGCAGTGGCATTTCGAGACGGACCCGGCTGATCGCCGTTTCCACCGGCCTCGTTGCCGCCGCAGCGATCGCGATCCCCAGCGCGAACGCCTCCGACACCCCCACCACCTTCAGCGCCGCGGAGCTCAAGAGCGCCAGCGGCTCGCTGCTGAAGGCCGACATCCCGGGCACCGCCTGGGCCGTCGACAGCAAGACCAACCGCGTGCTCCTGACCGTGGACAGCACGGTCACTCAGGCCGAGATAGCGAAGATCAAGCAGCAGGCTGGCGGCAACGCCGACGCGCTCACGATCAAGCGCACCCCCGGCAAGTTCAACAAGCTGATCCAGGGCGGCGACGCCATCTATGCGAGTAGCTGGCGCTGCTCCCTCGGCTTCAACGTCCGTGCCAGCAACGGCACCGAGTACTTCCTGACGGCCGGTCACTGCACCGACGGCGCGGGTACCTGGTACTCCAACTCCGCCCGCACCACGGTCATCGGCTCGACCGCCGGCTCCAGCTTCCCGGGCAACGACTACGGCCTCGTGCGCTACAGCGGGTCCGTCAGCCGTCCCGGCACCGCGAACGGCGTGGACATCACGCGCGCGGCCACCCCGAGCGTGGGCACCACCGTCATCCGCGACGGCTCCACGACCGGTACGCACAGCGGCCGTGTCACCGCCCTCAACGCCACCGTCAACTACGGCGGCGGGGACGTCGTCTCCGGCCTGATCCAGACCACCGTCTGCGCCGAGCCCGGTGACTCCGGCGGTGCGCTCTACGGCAGCAACGGCACGGCGTACGGTCTGACCTCCGGCGGCAGCGGCAACTGCTCCTCCGGTGGTACGACGTTCTTCCAGCCCGTCACGGAGGCCCTGAGCGCCTACGGCGTCAGCGTCTACTAGGCCCCTGGCGGCAGTTCGCAGCACTTCCGGCCCCCGCACGCACCGCGTGCGGGGGCTTCGCGCTGCGTGCGGGCTGCCTTCTGGAACCGGGCGTCGGAGGGGCGAAATTCAGCCACGGGTAGACCTCACAGAGTGGGCACACATTACTCACGCGTAATATTTGCACTGTGAACGTACGGGAGTTGAGTCCGATTTGATCGTGGACGGTCAAAATGAGGGGGCGTGCGAAGCGCTGTCTACGCGCGTCTCGAACTCACCCTTGTGTGCTCCCCGTTGTCCTCGGAATAGTGGGCGCTCGTCAACGAAGCCTTCCGGCTCGTGAGGTCCCCACAACCTCTCGTGCCGACCCCCCACAGGAGGACAGAAGTTGAAGCACCGACGCATACCCAAGCGGCGTGCAGCCGTGGCAGGCGCGGGCATCGCCGCGCTGGTCGCCGCGGGAGTGACGTTCCAGACCGCGAACGCCAGTGAGACCCCTGAGGCGTCCGCACCCCGGACCCTGTCGGTCACCGCGGCCGGAAAGCTCGCCTCGACGCTGGCCGAGGACCTGGGCGGCGACGCGGCCGGGACGTACTACGACACGAAGAGCAAGGCTCTCGTGGTGAACGTGCTCGACGAGGCCGCCGCGCAGGCCGTCGAGAAGGCCGGCGCCAAGGCGAGAGTCGTGGCGAACTCCCTCGCCGAGCTCAAGAGCGCCCGCAGCACGCTGAAGCAGGACGCGACGATCCCGGGCACCGCCTGGGTGACCGACCCGACGACGAACAAGGTCGTCGTGACCGCGGACCGCACGGTCTCCAAGGCCGAGTGGGCGACGCTGACGAAGGTCGTGGACGGGCTCGGCGCGAAGGCCGAACTCAAGCGGTCGAAGGGGGAGTACAAGCCCTTCATCGCCGGTGGCGACGCGATCACCGGTGGCAGCGGGCGCTGCTCGCTCGGCTTCAACGTGGTCAAGGGCGGCGAGCCGTTCTTCCTGACCGCCGGTCACTGCACCGAGGGCATCTCCACCTGGTCTGACTCCAGCGGCAAGGAGCTCGGCACCAACGCTGACTCCAGCTTCCCGGACAACGACTACGGGCTGGTCAAGTACACCGCGGAGGTCGACCACCCGAGCGAGGTGAACCTCTACAACGGCTCCACCCAGAAGATCTCGGGCGCCGCGGACGCGACCGTCGGCATGGCGGTCACCCGGAGCGGGTCGACCACGCAGGTGCACGAGGGCAAGGTCACGGGCCTGGACGCCACCGTGAACTACGGCAACGGTGACATCGTGAACGGACTGATCCAGACCGACGTGTGCGCGGAGCCGGGTGACAGTGGCGGGTCGCTGTTCTCCGGGGACAAGGCGGTCGGGCTCACGTCCGGCGGCAGCGGTGACTGCACCTCGGGCGGGGAGACGTTCTTCCAGCCGGTGACCGAGGCGCTGTCGGCGACCGGGACGCAGATCGGCTGACATGTGAGTGTGTGAAGTCCCGCCCCTTGTGCGAGGGGCGGGACTTTTCGCGTGTACCTCCGGTGGGGGTGCGCGTCGTCTGCGCCTCTTCGCCGGGTGTGGGTCGGGGCCGTGTCGGGGGGTGTCCGTCCTCGGGACGGCGCGATGGGGTTGCGTGCCGACTGACTGTTCGTTGACGCGCCAACCGCTGCGGGCGCGTTCCCCCCTGAACAATTCGTTTAACTTTTTCTC
>NZ_JBEZYZ010000026.1:0-58451 GCF_040638895.1 Streptomyces sp. NPDC024017
CACGTGCAGATGTGCTGCCGGTGCTCCTCCGCCAGGGTCATGGCCGCCTCGCCGGTGGGCGGCTCGTCCGCCGACATCAGGGCGCCGTAGCGCTGATGTTGCGCGGGCCGCCGCCGGCGGAGCCGTACGACCGGTACGTCAGTCCTTGATCTCGCACTCGTTGCCGAACGCGGGGTTGAGCAGCCCGATCACGTTGATCGAGTTGCCGCAGACGTTGGCGTTGATGTCGATGGGGATCTGGATGACGTTGCCGGAGAGAAAGCCGGGGCTGTCGGTGGCGATACCGACGGGGCCGTCGTTCGCGCTCGCCGTACCGGCGAAGGCCAGCAGGGCGGCACAGGCCAGGCCTGCCGCGGCAGTCACACGTGTGCGCATGGGTAAAGCTCCTGTCAGTCGCAGGGACACGTGTCTCCACCGTCACCCGGGGTGCGCCGACGCGACATCGGTGAGCGTCCGAACGGGGTGCGCGCGGTCCGGCGGGGCCGGGTTCGCGCTCTCCGGATGCACGCCGCGCTCCCGCGGGGAATGGTGATATCGGACCCGTTTTTCAGCACCGGGGCCGCACCAGCGATCCGGACCCTAGGAGCAGAGAACATGTCGACGTCAGAGCCCGCCGCATCCCGGCCGCCCGAGGACCGCACCACCCCGGACCGCCTGCTCCACACCAGCACCGGCACCGACGTGTCGCCGGAGGACCTCGTCCTCGCCTCGGGCAAGGACCTCACCCCGCACAACCTCGAGTGGGCCAGGCGCAAGCTGGCGGCGGAGGGGCCTGCCGCCCTCGAGAAGCTGCTGCCCTAGCCGAACCCCTTCGCACATACGGGAGGCCACCGGCCCGGCGCGGATGCGCCCGGGTGCGGTGGCCTCGCGCGTGCCGGCGTGACCTCACGCCGGCGGGCGGGTCACACCCTGCCGTCGTCCTCGGGCAGGGCGCTGTCGTCCTCCACCACGTGCACGGCGGCCTCCTCCGCGCCCGCGGCTCCGCCGTCGATGCCGACGTCGGACGCGACGGTCTCCTTCGTGGTGTCGGCGTGGGCGCCCTCGTCCGGGGCGACCAGGCGGCCGGCGCGGGCGGTGCCCGCCTCGGGGTCCACCGGTTCGCCGTCGCTGTCCGGGGTGTCCCCCACGCCGTCCCCGACGGGCTCGGCGGACACGTCGGGCACCTCCTGGGCCAGCCGTTCGTCGAGGGTCTCGCCCTCGTGTTGCTCGGCGGCGGTGGTGCCGCGCTTGGTGACGCCGAGGGGCTTCTCCGGCGGGGAGTAGCCCTCGTCGAGGGTGTCGTCGTACGTCCGTTCGTCGACGGCGTCCTGCAGGTCCAGCGGCGCGGCGTCCTCCTGCTCCTCGTTGGTCCCGGTGGGCTGGTACACGTCGTCCGCCATCGGTTCGGGGCGCATCGGTTCCGTGCCCATCACTCCTGCCTTCCTGTGGCGCTGCTCGACTCGTTCGTCTCTGCTGTCCGTTCCGCGTTTCCCGTTACGCGGGCTCTAACCTCGGCGGACGTCCCCCGGCCGGGAGGGTGCCCGAACGTCCGGCGGGCCAACGGGAGTTAAAACCCTGGGCGGCCCCGGACATTACCCACCGGTCAATCTTGAAAGCTCAAGGAGTCGGACTATCATCACTCGCACACACGGTGTGACCGGCTGCCGACGCGGCGGCAGCACGGTATCCACCACCCCTGTTTCATCGCCCCCGGTCCCGAGGCCACCCACCTCCGTCCGGCGGCGAGCTCCACCCCCACCCCCCAACGCCGGGACGGCCTGCCCGCCTCCGGTCGTGCACAAGTGAAAGCAGCGCATCCATGAGCTACAGCAGGGGCAGAGGGCTGCAGGCCAATGTCCTCAGCACGTTCGACACCGTGGTGATGGCGGTCGCCGGCAGCGCACCGGCGTATTCGCTGGCCGCGACCACCGCCGTCCTGGTCGGCGCGGTGGGGCCGGCCAGTCCGGCCGCCCTGCTGTACTGCGCGATACCCATGCTCGGCATCGCGCTGGCGTTCAGCTACCTCGGCCGGATCGACGTCAACGCGGGCGCCAGCTACTCGTGGGTGGGACGCACCCTGCATCCCTTCCTGGGCTTCATCAGCGGCTGGGCGCTGGTGATCTCGGCGACGATCTTCATGGTGGCCGGTTCACTGCCCGCCGGTTCGATGACGCTCGCGCTCTTCGACGACGAACTCGCGAACAACACCGCGCTGTCCACGGTGGTCGGTGCGGCCTGGTTCCTCATCATGCTGTGCGTGGTGCTCGGCGGCGCCCGGCTCACGGTCCGGGCCCAGCTGATCATGTCCGGTGTGGAGCTGGTCATCCTGGCGCTGTTCGCGGTGCTCGCCTTCTTCCACACGGGCAACGCCCGCGCCTTCGACTGGTCCTGGCTCGGCTTCTCCCACTTCGACGGCATGGCCGGTTTCGCGTCGGGCGCGCTCATCGCCGCGTTCTACTACTGGGGCTGGGACGTCACCAGCAACCTCAGCGAGGAGACCCGCAACAGCCGCCGTACGACGGGTCTCGCGGGCCTGATCGGGGTGGGCATCGTCTTCCTGCTGTTCGAGGTGTTCACCATCGCGGTGAACGTGATCCTGTCCTCCAAGCAGATCGAGGAGAACGACGCGAACGTGCTGGCGGTGCTCGGCGAGGAGGTCTGGCCGGGCTGGGGCGGCAAGCTGCTGATCGTGGCCGTGATGCTGTCCACCATCGCCACACTGGAGACGACGCTGATCCAGGTCACGCGCTCGCTGTTCGCGATGGGCCGGGACCGTACGATGCCGTCGGCGCTGGGCCGGGTGCACCGCCGCTGGAACACCCCCTGGGTGGCGATCGTCGTGGTCGGATCGGTGGCGCTGGTGATGTTCATCGCCTCCAACGCCCTGGGCTCGGTGGGCGACATCCTCTCCGACGCCATCTCGGCGATCGGCCTGCAGATCGCGGTCTACTACGGTCTCGCGGGGCTCGCGGTGGTCGTCGCGTACCGGAAGATGCTGCTGAAGTCCCCGGCCAACTTCCTCTTCGGCGGCCTGTGGCCGCTGTGCGGCGCCCTGTTCATGTTCTGGGTGTTCGTGGAGTCGCTGGGCGAGTTGAGCGGCACCGCGGTCACGATCGGCATCGGCGGCCTCGCGGTCGGGCTGATCCCGATGCTCTGGTACTGGCGGCAGGGCAGCGACTACTACCGGCCCGCGAAACTGGACGCCTCGCGCGCGGTCGAGACGGACTACGTCCCCGACGAACAGGACGCGCACGCCCGCGTCCACGAGGGTCTCTCCACCGACTTCTGAGGAGAACCCCGATGGCGCGAGGCAGTCTCAGACGTGGTTTCACTCCCGACTTCGACCCCGACTGCGGGGACACCGACCTCACCTCCGCCCGCCAGGACGTCGTGATCGGCCGCTGGCAGGGGCTGCGGGACCTGCTCGGCGCCACCGGCCACGACTGGGCGGCCCGGGGGCACCGGATCCGGCAGCTCGCGCAGGTGTGCGCGGGCAGTTCGACGGTGGAGTCCTGGCTTTCGGCGGACGCCCACAGCGCCGACGCGCTGGTGCTGCGGGCGGCGACGGAGACGGCCCGCACCTTCAACGTGGCCATCGCGGCGGGACGGGGCGTGCCGATCGACCGGCACCGCGTGGACGCCACGGTGCTGGCCTGCCTGACGGCGGCGGAGGCGTACCCGGAGGATCCGACACCGTGGGTGTCACTGATCTCCGTGGCGCGCCTGTACCCGTCGGGGGTACGCCGGCAGGAGCTGGGGCGCTGGTGGGACGAGTTGCACGGGCGCGACCCGTACAGCGTCGAGGGGCACCTGCAGGTGCTGCACTATTACTCGGCGCGCTGGCACGGCACGCACGGCCTGATGTACGACTTCGCCCGGGACGCGGCCGGGGTGGCACCGCCCGGCTGTCCGCTGCCGGTGCTGGTGCAGTACGCCCGGGTCGAGGAGTACCGCTTCGCCCTGGACGCGGCACAGGGCAGGCACTCCGCCGTGGGGCTCTCGCAGCACTGGAACCACGACGGTGCGGCGAGCGACCTGCGGCGGACCTGGCAGCGCTGGGTCATGGGCCGGACGGAGACCGGGATCGCGCCCGCCGAACTCCGCGACTTCAACTACCTGGCCCACGCGGCCTGCACGGCGGGTGCCAGGGACATCGCGGGCATCCTGCTGGGCATGCTGGGGTCCCGCGCGACCCGCACGCCGTGGTCGTACACGGGCGATGCGGAGAAGCAGATCGTCAAGTGGCGCAAGGAGCTGCGGCCGGGTGCGTGAGCTCCTGGCTGCAGCCTCCCTGCTGGGAGGGCGTCATGGCGCCGTGGGCCTCGCGCTCGCCTACGCCATGGCCGTCATGCACTGACGCCGCGCCCCGGCCCGGCCAGGTCCCCCGACCACTTCTCCTCGATGCGCCCGGCCCTCCACACCACCAGCGCCACCACCCACGTGGCGAAGAACAGGGCGACGACCACGTAGCCGAGGACGTTGAGGTCGAGACCGGAGATCCAGTCCCAGAAGGGGCCGTGCAGGCCCAACTGCCCGGCGAGGAGGCCGAGGAGTTCCACCGTGCCGATGAGGAGGGCCACGGCGACGGACAGGCCCGTGACGGTGAGGTTGTAGTAGACCTTGCGAACGGGCTTGGAGAAGGCCCAGCCGTAGGCGAAGTTCATGAACGAGCCGTCGATGGTGTCGAGGAGGCACATCCCCGCGGCGAACAGGACGGGCAGGCACAGGATCGCGTACCAGGGCAGGCCGGAGGCGGCGCCGGAGCCGGCCAGGACGAGGAGGGCGATCTCGGTGGCGGTGTCGAAGCCGAGGCCGAACAGCAGGCCCAGCGGGTACATGTGCCAGGGCTTGGACACCGACTTCATGACGCGGCCCAGCAGTCGGTTCATGAAGCCGCGGTTGTTCAGCTGCTCCTCCAGGGCGGCCTCGTCGTAGCGGCCGGAGCGCATGGCGCGGAACACCTTCCAGATGCCGGCCAGGATGACGAGGTTGATGCCCGCGATGAGGTAGAGGAACGCACCGGAGACGGCCGTGCCGATCAGGGCGGTGACGTCGTGCAGCGCGGAGCCGCCGTCGCGCACCGGGCCGGCCAGGGTCTTCACGCCGAGGGTGAGCAGGAAGGCCAGGACGAAGACGACGCTGGAGTGGCCGAGGGAGAACCAGAAGCCGACCGACAGCGGCCGCTGTCCCTCCCCCATCAGCTTGCGGGTGGTGTTGTCGATGGCGGCGATGTGGTCGGCGTCGAAGGCGTGCCGCATGCCGAGGGTGTACGCGGTGACGCCGATGCCGACGCCGAAGGTCTGCGTTCCCATGGTGCGGTGCTCGGGGGCGACGATCGCGACGAGGGTGAACCAGCCGATCACGTGCAGGGCCAGGACGAAGGCCACCATCCCCCCGACCCTGGTCCACTCCCGCCGCGTCATGGAGGTGCGGACGCGGTGCCAGGCCGTGCGCTGGGCGGGGGCCGGGGCGGGGAGGGGCGGAGTGGACTCAGGGGCGGCCGTCATCGGGGGGAAGGTCTTTCTGTCGGACTGACGGCTGCGGTGAACAGCCTCGTGCCATCCTCCGGCAGCTGCAAGTCATGTGCAGTAAAGCCCGTGACAGGTCTTGTCCATGGAACCGGAAACTCCGCCGGGCGGTCGTCCCCGCGGGCCGGTGTCAGGCCTCGGCGTGCGGTCCGTCCGGACGGGTGTGACGCCGCTCGACCATCTCGCGGCTGAGCTCCTCCGTCTCCGCCTCGGCCAGCCGCTCGAAGCCGTCCTCGGTGATGACCGAGACGATCGGGTAGATGCGGCGGGTGAGGTCGGGGCCGCCGGTCGCGGAGTCGTCGTCCGCCGCGTCGTACAGGGCCTGCAGGGCGGCCAGGGCCGCCTCGCGACGGGACATGCCCGGGCGGTAGAGCTTCTTCAACGCGCCCCGGGCGTACGGCGATCCGGAGCCTTCGGCGTGGAAGCCGAACTTCTCGTAGCGGCCGCCGACGACGTCGAAGGAGAAGATGCGGCCCTGCTCCCCCGCCGGGGCCGCGGGATCGTAGCCGGCGAGCAGCGGGACGACCGCGAGGCCCTGCATGGCCTGACCCAGGTTGTTCCGGATCATGGTGGCCAGCCGGGTCGCCTTCGCGGCGAGGGTCATGGGGATGCCCTCGATCTTCTCGAAGTGCGCCAGCTCGACCTGATACAGCTTCACCATGTCCACCGCGAGCCCGACAGTGCCCGCGAAGGCGACCGCGCAGTGGTCGTCGGCGGGGTGCACCTTCTCCAGGTCGCGCTGGGCGATCAGGTTGCCCATCGTCGCCCGCCGGTCGCCCGCGATCAGCACGCCGTCCCGGTAGGTGAGGGCCAGCACGGTCGTGCCGTGCGGGGCGCCCTCGGCCCGGACGCCGTCCGGAAGGACACGCCGGGTACTCAGCAGCTCGGGGCGGTGGGCCGCCAGGAAGTCGGTGAAGGACGAGGAGCCCGGAGTGAAGAACTCCTCCCCCAGCCTGCCCTCGTGGTCGCTCGCCGCCATGCCGTTCCCCCCTCGATCGTGACCGTCAACCGACTCCTACCTGAGCCGGACGGGCGGGAAACGTCACCTGAGGCGTCAGGAGCCCGGTGCGACACGCACGTCCAGGTCCGAGATCCGGTGGACGGGCCAGGAGCGGGCGTAGCGGGGCGGGGTGCCGCCGGCCGGTGCGAGGTGGGCGACCGGGAGACGGTCCGCGGTGCGCAGGATGCCGGCCACGGTGATGTTCTCGTTGTTCCCGGACGTCGCCCCCGAGGAGCAACCGGTGTAGTAGCCGATGGGGATGGCCTCGTGACCGGTGAGCAGACAAGGCGGGCGGACACCGAGCCGGTGCAGGGCGTCGGCGGTGCGGCCCCAGTCGCGTCTGCTCTCGATGTTGCGGGACACGGCGCCGTCCAGAACGGCGAGCTGCGCCGCGAGATGCCCGGCCAGGGCGAGCGCGACGAGTGGGGCGACCACCGGGCGCCATGTTCCACCTGGGCCTTTGACCAGGTACCACAGAGCGTCGGCGACCGGGAGCGCGAGCAGCGCGTAGGCCGGCTGGAGGAAGCGCGGGGCCGCGTACCCGATCATGAAGAGGTACGGCAGCGCGGCCGTGGTGGCGCAGGCCAGCGGGACCAGCGTCCGTCCCAGGCGCCGGGCCCGCCCCGCGACGACCAGCCCGAGGCCTGCCAGGACGGGCAGGGCGAACCACCAGAGGGTGACCAGCGGGGTGGGCATCGGCCCGGTGCACGGCCGGCACAGGGCCCGTCCGCCCAGGCTGCGCAGCTGGTCGTCGACGGCGATCTGCCAGCCCAGTCCGCCCTGGATCCGGGACGCCTCCGCCAGCCGCGCCCCCAGGCCGCCGTGGCCCGCGTACGCCTCGATCACCCATGGCACGGCGCCCGCCGCGAGACCCGCGGCGAGCACGAGGAGGAGTCGCCAGTGGCGGCGCACCAGGGCGAGGACGAGCAGCGGCACTGCGACGTAGACCGCGTCGGTCGGACGCATCCACGCCATGAGTGCGGCACCCGCCGCGACACCCCACAGGACCACCGAGGCGGAACGTTCCGCCCGGGCCCGCAGGAAGCAACCGACGCTGATCAGGGCGCCGATCGCGACCCAGTAGTTGGGCATGGCCTGCGGACCGTAGAAGAGGGTCATCCACAGGGAGGCGAAGAGAGCCCCGCCGACGACCAGGACCCGGGTCGGAAACAGGCCCCGCCAGGCGCGCAGGGCCAGGTAGAGGGCGAGGCCGGACAGCAGGGCGAGGTAGACGCGCAGCAGCGGGACGGACGACGACCAGGACGCGACGGGCGCGACCAGCAGCGAGACGCCGCGGGAGCGGGGGGCGCTGAAGAAGGCCGCGGGGTGGTGGGAGGTGACCTGGCTGACATAGACGATCTCGTCCCAGCCGAGGCCAAGGACGGGCCGGACCAGAGCGAGCTGCGCGACGGTGAAGACGGCGGCCACGGCGGCGAGGGGCAGGTTGCCGCGCGGCCTGCGGATGGTGCGCGGCCCGGCCGTCCGTGCACGTCTTCGCCGTCGGACGAGGATGGCGTTCGCGCCATCAGCCATGTTCCGCCCCTTACCCCGTTGATCGAAAACACGATCAAGCTAACCCGCGGGGCGGGGGTGTGCAGGGCGGAACTCGGCCAAGTGACTGACCCGGGAGCGTGGGTCAGCGGGCGTTCGGGGCGCGGTGCGGGGGCTGGCTCGGGGCCGGGCGGTGGGTCAGCTCGGGAATGGGCCGCGTGACGGGGGCGTCCTCGCTCACCGTGAGCTCGGTGCCGTGGTGCCGGATGGTCAGGGGCATGCCGGAGTTCAGGCTGTACGTGGCCCGGTCGCCGGTCAGTTCCACGCGCAGGCACCGGCCGAGGAAGCCCACCGTGAAGGCGAGCCGGCTGTAGCGCTCGGGCAGGCGGGGTGCGAACCGCAGGGCGCCGTCGCTGCACCGCATGCCGCCGAAGCCGGCGACCAGCGCCATCCAGGTACCGGCCAGCGAGGCGATGTGCAGCCCGTCGCGGGTGTTGTGCTCCAGGTCGCCGAGATCCATCAGCGCGGCCTCGGCCGTGTAGTCGACGGCCAGGTCGAGATGGCCTGCCCGGGCGGCCATGACGGCCTGGACGCAGGCGGACAGAGAGGAGTCGCGGACGGTCAGCGGCTCGTAGTAGGCGAAGTTGCGGGCGATCTGCTCCTCGTCGAAGTACTCCTCGAAGAACGCGCCGCAGGTGTACATCGCCAGCACCAGGTCCGCCTGCTTGATGACCTGCTTGCGGTACAGGTCGAAGTAGGGGAAGTGGAGCATCAGGGGGTACTGGTCCGGGCCGGTGCGCTCGAAGTCCCAGCGCTGGTAGCGGGTGAAGCCGGCGTGCTGCTCGTGCACGCCGAGTTCCTCGTTGTACGGGATGTTCATGGCCTCGGCGGCGTCCCGCCAGGCGGCCCGCTCCTCCTCGTCGGCGCCGAGCCGCGCGGCCTCGTCGGGGTGGCGTTTGCAGGCGTCGGCGGCGGCCAGCAGGTTCGCCCGGGCCATGAGGTTGGTGTACGTGTTGTCGTCGGCGATGGCGCTGTACTCGTCCGGACCGGTGACGCCGTCGATGTGGAAGGTGCCCCGGTCGTCGTGGTGGCCGAGGGAGCGCCACAGCCGGGCGGTCTCCACCAGCAGCTCCACGCCGACCTCGCGTTCGAAGGTCTCGTCGCCGGTGACGGCCACGTACCGCACGACGGCGTCGGCGATGTCGGCGCCCACGTGGAAGGCCGCGGTGCCGGCCGGCCAGTACGCGGAGCCCTCCGAGCCCTCGATGGTGCGCCAGGGGAACGCGGCGCCCCGCAAGCCGAGCTGGACGGCGCGTTCCCGGGCCGCGGGCAGGGTGTCGAGGCGCCAGCGCAGGGCCTCGGCTGCGGACTTCGGGGCGGTGTAGGTCAGCAGCGGCAGCACGAACGCCTCGGTGTCCCAGAAGGCGTGGCCGTCGTAGCCGGAGCCGGTGAGTCCCTTGGCGGGGATGGCGCGCTGTTCGGCGCGGGCGCCGGCCTGCAGGACGTGGAAGAGGGCGAAGCGGACGGCCTGCTGGATCTCCTCGTCGCCGTCGATCTCGACGTCGGCGCGCGCCCAGAAGTCGTCGAGGTAGGCCCGCTGGTCCTCGAGAAGCCCCTGCCAGCCGCTGTGCCCGGCCGCCGCCAGGGCCGCCTCGACCTGATCGCTCATGGCGGGCCGGGAGCGGACGCCGGACCAGCCGTGCGCGACCAGCTTCTCCACGCGCAGCCGCTCCCCCGGTTCCAGCACGGAGGTGACGGTCAGCCGGGCCACGTCCACGTTGCTCTCGCTGCTCGTGGTGGTCCGTTCGGGGCCGGTGACGGTGTGGTCGGCGGCCACGGCCACCCTGAGGCCGCTGCGGCGGGTGCGGTGGACCAGGCGCAGCCGGCTGTCCGAGGCGAGGTCCTCCTCCGGCTCCAGTGGTGACTTCAGCGCCTTGGCGGCGCGCGGGTCGCCGTCCGGCTCGGGCAGGCTCTCGTTGGCGACGAGTTCCGACTGGACGACCACGCGGGTCCGGCTGTCGACGGGCTCGACCTCGTACGCCACGGCGGCTATCGCGCGCTGGGTGAGGGACACCAGCCGCGTGGAGCGCACCCGGACGGTCGAGCCGGCCGGGGAGGTCCATTCGCAGACCCGCTCCAGGACGCCCCGCCGCAGGTCGAGGGTCCGCTCGTGGGTGACGAGCCGCCCGTAGCGCAGGTCGAACGGCTCGTCGTCGACCAGGAGCCGCAGCACCTTGCCGTTGGTGACGTTGATGGAGGTCTGGCCGGACTCGGGGTAGCCGTAGCCGGCCTCGGCGTAGGGCAGCGGGTGCAGTTCGTGGACGCCGTTGAGGTAGGAGCCGGGCAGGCCGTGCGGTTCGCCCTCGTCGAGGTTGCCGCGCCAGCCGACGTGGCCGTTGGACAGGGCGAAGACCGACTCGCTCTGCGCCAGGACGTCGAGGTTGAGTTCCGACTCGCGTACGGTCCAGGGCTCGACGCTGTAGGCCCGCTGTGTGATCACTCCGTGTCCCCCAGTTCGGCGAGGTCCTTCACCACGATGTCGGCGCCGTGCCGGTACAGCGCGTCGGTCTGTCCGACCCGGTCGACGCCGACGACGTACCCGAAACGGCCCGCGCGGCCCGCGTCCATACCCGCCAGGGCGTCCTCGAAGACGGCCGCTTCGGCCGGCTCGACGCCCAGGTCCTCGGCGGCGGCCAGGAACGTGTCGGGGCGCGGCTTGCCGGGAAGCTTGCGCTCGGCGGCGACCACACCGTCGATGCGTACGTCGAAGAAGTGCTCGGCGCCGATCGAGCGGAGCACGTCACGGCAGTTGGCGCTGGAGGAGACGATCGCGGTGCTGAGTCCGTGGGCCCGGACGGCCTCCAGATAGCGCAGGGTGCCCTCATAGGCCTCGACGCCGTCGGTGCGGATCTTCTCGAGGACCAGCTCGTTCTTGCGATTGCCGAGTCCGTGCACGGTCTCGGCTCCGGGTGGGTCGTCGGGGTCGCCGTCGGGCAGGTCGATCCCCCGGGAGCCGAGGAAGGTGCGCACCCCGTCGGCGCGTGGTCGCCCGTCGACGTACTCGTCGTAGTCCGCCGCCTCGAACGGCCGGAAGTCCGCTCCGTCGCGCTCGCGCAGGAAGGCGTCGAACATCTCCTTCCAGGCGGCCGCGTGCACGACCGCCGTCTTGGTGACGACGCCGTCGAGGTCGAACAGACAGGCGTGGATGTCTTCGGGAAGACCGAGCTGCGTCATACAGGACCGGTTCCCCACCGGGAGATGTTCCAGTGAGTGGCGCACGCCACATGGGCCCGGCACGCGAGTTCACACCCGGGCGCGGGTGACACACTCTCCTCTGTGCCGCTCACCTTCGACGACCTCGTCCTCCGCGCCCGCGCCCTCCCCCGGGGCGGACGGCGCGCGATCCTCGGCATCGCGGGCAGCCCCGGCGCGGGCAAGTCGACACTCGCCGAGCACCTGGTGCGGGAGCTGAACGGCACCGGTGCCCCCTGGGTCGCACACGTCCCCATGGACGGCTTCCACCTCGCAGACGCCGAACTGGAGCGCCTCGGCAGGCGGGACCGCAAGGGCGCGCCCGACACGTTCGACGCGGCCGGGTACGCGGCGCTGCTGGGGCGGCTGCGCGAGGAGACGTACGACGACGTCGTGTACGCGCCCGGCTTCGAACGCGTCCTGGAGCAGCCGCTCGCGGGTGCGATCCCGGTGCCTCCCACGGCCCGTCTGGTCATCACCGAGGGCAACTACCTGCTCCTGACCACCGGCGCCTGGTCCCGCGTCCGCCCGCTCCTCGACGAGGCGTGGTTCTGCGAGGTGCCCGAGCGCGAGCGGGTCCGCCGACTGGTCGCCCGCCACGAGGAGTTCGGCAAGACGCACGAGGAGGCGGCGGCCTGGGTGTCCCGCTCGGACGAGCGCAACGCGGAACTGGTCGCGACGACCCGGGGGCAGGCCGACCTGGTGGTGCCGGAGTCGGCCCTGCCGCGCGTCGAGGCCTGAACATGGGGTTGGACATCACGGTGCTGGCGGTCGACTGGGAGCGCCTCGAAAGCACACCGTTCGAGGAGCGGTACGCGCTGCTCGAGGATGCCGCGCTGCCCGAGGACGACCTCGACCGGTACGCGGAGCCGCGGCGGGGCTGGGTGTGGCCCGCGGCGCCGACTGTCCCCTGGTGCGGCCGGTACGAGTTCCACAGCACCACCGGCTCCTACAAACCGCACTTCTGGGCGGGGCAGGCATGGGAAGACGTACGGGAGCATGCCGGACCGGAGCCCCGCGAGCACCTGGACGCGTTCCTGCGGGACCTGATCTGGGACACGGACACCGAGGACGCCTCGGTCTCCGGGCTGTTCCCCGCGGACACCGACCCCTGGCACCGTCGGCTGCTGCTCGCCTGCCCGCCCGCGACCGTGTCCGCACTGGCCGGGCACTGGGTACGGGCCGAGCCCCTGCTGGAGGGCCTGCGCGAACCGTACGGCATGCACGCCGCCTGCCCAGGGCGGTGGATCGAGGACTTCGACGAGTTCTCGGTGCTGCTGCGGGAGTGGGGTGTGGTGGTGACCGGGGCGGAACGACGCGGTTGGGGACTGGTCGGCCTGCCCCTGTGACGCCCGGGCCCCGGCCTCAGGCGTCCACGGCCAGCCGCACGCCCAGCCCGACCAGGACCGCGCCCGAGATCTGCTCCATGCGGCGCCGTACGGACGGCCGCCGCAGCACGCCCCCCACGCGCCCGGCCAGCCACACCACCGGCAGGTACCAGACCAGGTCCACCAGGGCCCAGATCACCGAGAGGAGGAGCAGGGTGGGCAGGACGGCGGCGCCCTCGGGCACGAACTGCGGCAGGAACGAGACGGCGAACAGTCCCGCCTTCGGGTTGGCGGCGTTGGTGACCAGCCCCTGCCAGTACGACCGCCGCAGCGAGACCGAGGCCGATGCGGCGGGTTCCGCTGCCGCCCCGGCCCTGCGCCGCGCCTGCCACAGTGCACGTGCACCCATCCACACCAGCACGGCGGCACCGGCGATCCGGATGACGTCGTAGGCGATCTGCGAGGCCAGCAGCAGCGCGGAGAGGCCGAAGGCCGCGGCGAGTCCCCACAGCAGCACGCCGCACTCGTTGCCCAGTACCGCGGCCATTCCGGTCCTGCGGCCGTCGGCCACCGACCGGCGCAGGATCACGACGGTGCTCGGGCCGGGGGCCATGGCGATCAGGAAGGCGGCGCCGATGAACGCGATGAGGGAGGTCGACACCGCGTCAGGATCGTCGAGTTCACCTGTCGCCACAAGCCGTATCCCGGCCCCGCCGCGATGAGGCATGATCTGCGCATGATCAGGTACGCCACCGTGAACGACGTCCCCGAGATCCGGGCGATGATCCGCGAACTCGCCGCGTACGAACGGGCCGTCGAGCAGGCCCGGGCCACCGAGGAGCAACTGCGCGAGGCGCTGTTCGGTGCGGACCCGGCCGCCTTCGCGCTGATCGCCGAGGACGACGCCACGGGCGAGGTCATGGGCTACGCCTTGTGGTTCCCGCGCTTCTCGACCTGGACGGGCACGCGGGGTATGCACCTGGAGGACCTGTACGTACGCCCGCAGGCGCGGGGCGCGGGGCACGGCAAGGCCCTGCTCGCGGCTCTCGCCGCGACCTGCCGGAGCAACGGATACGACCGCTTCGAGTGGTGGGTCCTGGCCTGGAACACGCCGACGATCGACTTCTACAAGTCACTCGGGGTGGAGCTCCTGGAGGAGTGGAAGGTGTGCCGGCTCAGCGGTGATCCTCTCGGCGAACTAGCCGCCCAGGCACCGGCTGTCGTGCACCCGGCCGCCGAGGCGCGGGAGGGAGACCCGTGCGACCCCCTGTGACCGAGGTGATCGAGGCCCACCGTGTGCTGGCCCGCCTGGTCGCCCCGCTCGACGACGCGCAGGTCCGTGCGGCGTCCGCCCTTCCGGGCTGGTCGCGCGGACACGTCCTGGCCCATCTCACCGACAACGCCCGGATGTTCGCCCGTCTCGCGGAACACGCCCTGCGCGGGGAGCTCGTGCCCGCCTACGACGGCGGCGTGGACGAGCGCAACGCGATCATCGACGCCGACGCGGGCCGTGACGCCGCGGGGCACCGCGCCGAACTCGCCGCCCGCACGGACGAGCTGGAGGCGGTCTGGGAGCGCGTCGGCGACGCCGACTGGAGCCGTCCGGTCACGTTTCGCGACGCGGACGTCTCGGCGACCGTCTTCGCCCGCTGGCGCGAGGTGTGGATCCACTTGGTCGACCTGGACCTCGGTGTCCGGCCGGCGGACTGGCCGGTGGAACTGGCCTGCCACGCCGTCGACTTCCTGCTCTGCCGACTGCCGGCCGGCACGCGGGTGCGGGCCGAGGACGTGCCCCGGGAATGGTCCGTCGGCGACGGTCCCGGTCAGGTGGTCGGCGGACCGGTGCGCGACCTGGCCGCCTGGATGGCCGGGCGCGCTCCCGCCGTCCTGCCCGTGGCGGCTCAGGCGCTGCCCGACCTCGGTCCGTGGCCGCCCCACCCACCGCCGATCCCTGGGTGAGGTACGGAAAGGCCACCTCACGCGGACAGCGTGAGCTCCGGTTCCCCGGCGGCGTCGCCCGCCGGATCCCCGATGACGGCCGTGAACGCCTCGGTGCGGACCCTCAGGCCCGTACCGTCGCGTTCGAATGCCGGTGTGAAGGCGCTGTCGTGCGGGCCGTAGCGGACGGCGAAGACATGCAGGTCCTCGGGGGCGCCGGGGGCCGGTCCGGCCTCCAGGGCCGTCGAGGCGACCAGGTGGCGCCAGCCCTCGTCGGGGTTGCCGTAGCCGCGGGGGTCGGCGGCCAGGGCGAAGGCGGCCTGCTCCTGCGTGAGGTCCGTGCGGGCGTCGAAGTGGTGCGGGTCGTCCGGGGCCGGGTGGGTCAGACGCAGGTCACCGGCCGACGTCACCCGGGGTTCGGCGGTCCTGCGGACGCGGTCCCCGTCGTCGGCGGCGTACGGCAGGCCGGCCAGCAGGTACGGCGTGCCCGGGAGGCGTTCCACCGCGACCGTCGTCCACAGGGTCGTGCCGTCGGTGACGTACAGGGACTGGACGTGGCGCAGCACGTGGTCGCGGCCGACCACCGGCTTGGTGACCAGCTTCGCCCTCAGACCCTCCGCTGCCACGTCCCGGACACGGACCTCACCCATCGGGCGGCACATCAGGAAGCCGTCGGTGACCGGGCCGAAGCCGTGCTGGCGGTTCACCGCGGCCGGCAGGTAGTACGTGCCCGCGGCCTCGACGAGGGACGGGGTCATGCGGCTGTCGAAGGCCACCGACACCGAGCCCGCGCGGAGCTGGTGACGGGCCGGAGCCGCTGACGGGGTGCGGTGCCAGCGCGTGGTGTCCTGGATCTGCCAGACGAGCATCCACGCGAAGTGGCCGTCGACCCCGCCGTCGGCCTTGCACGCGTGCCGGGCCCAGCGGCTGTCACCCCGGTAGCGGCCCAGGTCGGAGCCGATGCGGGCACCGAAGTAGCGCAGGCCCAGGACCGACTCGAACGCGGAGTGCTGCTCGCTGTAGCGGGGGCCGCCGTTGTCGAAGCCGCCGCCCGTGAGGCGGGCGTCGAGGTAGCGGGCGAGAGCGTCGCCGTCCTCGGCGAAGATCTCCTCGCCGCTGACCCGGTGGGCCTGCGCGAGGAACGACAGGGAGATCGGGCCGTAGTTGTTGTCGTAGGCGCCGCCGTGCTCGGGCGGCAGGAGCGCGCCCCGGTCGGCGACCCGGTGGGCGCGGATCTCGTCCTCGTACAGCCGCAGGGCCTCCCGCCGCACCGGGTCGCCCTGGGCGGGCGGCAGGTACCGGGCCAGCATCAGGCCGCCGACGATGCAGCCGATGGCCTGGTTGCCCGCCTCCTGCGGGTTGAAGAACGTCACTTCCGTCAGCCAGCGCCAGTAGCCGTGCGCCACCTCGACCAGCCGTGTGCGCTGCGCGTCGTCGACGAGGCCGTCCGCCGCGTCCAGCACGTTGACCGCCTGGAGCAGCGCCCACACCGTGCTCGGCCAGTCGCCGATGGGGTGCGCGCCGGCCGCCAGGGTGTAACGGGCGTACGGGAGACCGGAGTTGCGCAACCGCAGGTTGGGATAGCCCGGGTTGTCCTCGGTGTACACCCGCTCGTCCAGGTGGAAGGCGAGGGTGCGGCGCACCGCGTCGGGCAGCCGCGGGTCCTTGCCCCGCTGCCAGGCGAGGGCCAGCAGCGAGGTGACGCCGAGGGACGTGTCGCCGATGTCGTCGACGCAGTCGGGGTGTTCGAGGTTGCCCTCCGGCGTCATGCGGGCCAGTGCCTGCTCGGTGACGTCGGCGAGGACGGCGTCGTACGACTCCGGGGTGTCCGGGAGGTCGTGCAACGGGCCGCGCTGGTGAGGGAGGTGCGTGGGCACGGTCAGTCCTTCAGTCCGGCGTTGATGTCGGCGTTCATGACGTAACGCTGGAACACCAGGAAGACGACGATCAGAGGGACCATGGAGATGACCGATCCGCCGAGCACCACCGACCAGTTGATGTTCTGCGCCCCGACGAGGCTCTGGATGCCGATCTGCACGGTGAACTTTTCGGGGTCGTTGAGCATCAGCAGCGGCCAGATGTAGTCGTTCCACCGCCACTGGAACGACAGGATGGCGAGCGTCAGCATGATGGGCCGGGAGATCGGCACCATGATCCGCAGGAAGATCGACAGTTCGCGGGCGCCGTCGATGCGGGCGGCCTCGATGAGCTCGTCGGGGACCGTCAGGAAGAACTGGCGGAACATGAAGCACCCGGTCGCGGTGAGCACGGCCGGGAGGATGATGCCGGCGAGCGAGTTGTAGAGGCCGAGGTCGCGGACCACGAGGAACTGCGGGGCGAGCATGACCTCGGACGGCAGCATCGTGGTGGCCAGGATGCCGACGAAGAAGACCTTGAGCCACTTGTTGTCGTACTTGGCCAGCGCGTACCCGGTGCAGCAGCTGACGCCCACCGTGAGGATCGTCGCGATCACACACACGATGGTCGTGTTGATGAAGTACTGGGAGAAGTTGGCGCTGTCCCACGCCGCCTTGTAACCCGACACCGTGGGGTCTTCCGGAAACAGCGTCAGCGGAAGGGAGAACAGGTCTCCCGCCGGCTTGAAGGAACTGAGTACGAACCACAGCACCGGCAGCCCGTAGAGGGCCGCCAGGACCCAGAGCAGTGTCGTCGCGGGCACCGCGCGCCGGAACCCACCACTGGCCGCGCCGCCGAGCCGCTTCTTGGGAACAGCCCGCCCGGACCCGGAGTCGACCTTGCGTGGCATGTCTGTGGTTGTCATCGGTTCTCCACCCGCCGGTTGACGATCAGCTGCATGAACGCGACGGCCATCAGGATGAGCATGAGCACGAACGACGCGGCGCTCGCGTAGCCGATCTGGCCCGACTTGAAGCCGGTCTGGTAGATGTACTGGACAAGCAGGTTGTTCGACGTTCCGGGTCCGCCGTTGTTGAGGGAGGCGAACAGCGGGTATTCCTTCATCCCGTGGATCGTGTTGAGCAGGATGACGATGAAGGACGTCGGCGCGATGCTCGGCAGGGTGATGCTGAAGAACTGGCGCCACGGACCGGCGCCGTCGAGCGCGGCCGCCTCGTAGTACGACGTCGGTACGTTCTTGATCGCCGCGATGAACAGCAGCATCGAGAAGCCCGTCCAGGCCCAGGATGCCGCCACCACGACCACGATCAGTGACAGGTCCGCGTTCGACTGCCACGGAACGGCGCTTCCGCCGACCTTCTCGATGAGGTAGTTGACCAGTCCGAAGTTCTCGCCGAACAGCCACCGCCACAGGACACCCACGACGATGGGCGACAGAAGCCACGGGATGAAGAAGAAGACGCGGGCGACCGACACGCCCTTGGCGTGCTTGCTCACCAGCACGTTGGCGATGAGCAGCGAGAACACGAAGTTCAGCGGAACGAAGAGCACGGTGTACAGCAGCGTCCGGGTCAGCGCGTCGAAGAAGGTGGAGTCCCCGAACAGGTTGCTGTAGTTGTCCAGTCCGACGAACTGGAACGCCCCTACGCCCGTGTAGTTCGTGAAGGAGTAGACAAGCCCGATCACCGCCGGCCAGAGGAAGAACAGCGCGAAGAGCACGACATTGGCCGCGATGAGGACGAGCGGCGCAAGGGTGTACTTACTGCGGCTCCTGGGCGGGCTCGCGGACACGTCCGGGGCGCGTTTGGTCATCTTCCTGACTCCGTGCTGGTGGAATGGGTTCCTACAGGGCTCAGGCCATGAGCCCGGCATCGCGTGGGTCTCGATTTGTCAGACAGACCCTGGGCCGGGCGGCGGTGTCTCGACCTCGCCGCCCGGCTCTGTGGGCCTGCGCTCAGCCGCCGACCTGCTGGTTGTAGCCGGCCACGATGTTGTCCAGCGCCTTGTCGGCCGACTGCTGGCCGTTGATCGCCTTGCCGAGCTCCGTCTTGGTCGGGTCCTCGGTGAGGCTCTTGCCCTTCAGCACCCAGTTCGTCTGCGCGGTGTTGAAGTAGCCGGAGATCGGGTCGTAGAGCGGGATCGACTCGTTGTACAGCTTGAACGCCGCCTGCGCCGCCTCGGACTTGAAGGGGTACTTCGGGCTCAGACCGCTCTCGACGGGCAGGAACCCGGACGCCTCGCACAGCGCCTGGTAGTGGGCCGGCTCGTACAGCCAGGTCAGGAACTTCGTCGCGGCGGCGGCCGCGTCGCCGTTGTTGTTGAAGCCGACCGTCATGCCGCCGCTGTTGACGTCGCTGGCCTGCACCGGTTCGGCGGGAGTCGGGACGCTCGCCCAGTCGAACTTCTTGATGCTCTCCGCGAAGGCGGGCACCTGCCACACGCCGGACCAGTAGGCGACCACGTCACCGCTCTGGAACATGGCCGACGGGTCGGCGCCGCTGGTCCACACCGACTTCGGCATGGTCTTGTCGTCGTTCATCTCGACGAAGCGCTTCACGGCCTTCTTGGTCGCGGCGTCCACCGAGAACTTGCCGGAGGAGTCCGCGTGGACGTACTTCCCGCCGAGCTCGTACACCATGGCGCGGAGCCGGGAGGGCGACTGGTCGAACGTGAGGGAGTACTTGGCGCCGGTCTTCTCCCGGACCTTGTCCGCCGCCTTGACGAATTCGGTCCAGGTCCAGGTCTTCTGGGGCGAGGTCGGGACGGAGACGCCGGCCTTCTTGAACAGCGTCTCGTTGATGAACAGGCCGGACGCGGTGATGTCCGAGGGGATGGACAGCACCTTCCCGGACGAGTCCTTGGCGATGAAGTTCTTGTTGATCTTGTTGCTCTTCTTGTTGGCGATGGAGCCGAGGTCGATCAGCTTGTTCGCCCAGATCGGGTCCAGCTTCGGCACTGCCGCCACGTCGGGCAGGGAGTTCGCCTGCGCGGCGTTGCGCAGCTTCGCGTCGTAGCCGTCGTAGGGGATGTTGACGAGCTTGACCTTGACGCCGGTTTCCTTCTTGTACTGCGCCACCATCTTCTTCCAGCCCGCGTCCTGCCCCGGAACCGTGGAGATCCAGAACGTCAGCGACTTGGAGGTCCCGCCCGAGCCGGATTCCGACCCGCAGGCGGAGAGGAGGAGGGCACCTGCCGTGGCCACGGCAGCGAGGGGAACAACGCGGCGTATGCCGCCGCGGCCGAGCCGGCGAGAGCGCCGCACACCCAGACTGGTCATCTTCAATCCCTTTTCGTCGTAGCGGAAGAAGCACGGCGCCAGCCGAGGCGGCACGGGTGCATTTTGCAGGAAATTTCGCTTTCCGGGGGCACGGCCTCGCCCGGCCGCGTCGCCTTGACGGGTGGGGTCCCCGGCCATGACGGCCGTCGTCGCACAAGCACGCCCTCGTGCGGCTGCCGTACTTCGCGTACGGGCGGGAGGCTCACCCGGAGTCGGCGTCCCGGCCGACTCAGAAAGCGCTTGTCCGGACATTGGCAGACCGATGGCGCAGCCGTCAATGCTTCGCCCGCACAGCTCCGGTCACGGTTTGAATTCCATGGGCGACCGCGAGCCTGCTGGCGCCCGCCACGGTGCCGGTGTCGCCCACCACGCTGCTGACCACCTCGGTGGGCCAGCTCAGCCGGTCCAGCTCGGCCCGCACCCCGGGCAGGAGCTGCGGATCCGCTCCGGTGCCGCCCCCCAGGACGATCAGGCCGGGGTCCAGCACGGCGGCGACGGCGGCGGCGAGCCGGCCCACATCGGCGGCGTGCGCGTCGATCACGGACCGGGCCGTGGCATGCCCCTGCCCGGCCAGGGCGAGGAGCCGTTCGGCGGTGCGCGGGCGGGGGCCGTCGGTGTCCTGCCAGGCCTCGGCCGCCCTGCGCAGCAGCGTGCGTGATCCCATGCGCTGCTCCAGGCCCTCGTGGCGCGGGGCGCGGCTCTCGTCCCAGGGGTAGGGCAGCCGGGCCACCTCACCGGCGGCGCCGTTCGCGCCGCGCAGCACCCGGCCGCCGATGACGACGGCGAGACCGATGCCGACGCCGATGCGCAGGTAGCCGAAGGTCTCGCGGCCGACGGCGGCGCCTTCGTGCAGTTCGGCGAGGGCTGCGCAGTTGACGTTGTTCTCCAGGTGAACGGGGACGCCCTCGGGCAGCGCGACGGCCATGGCGTCGAAGACGGGTCCGGCCTTGGCGGTCGCGGGGCGTTCCCCGGCGCCCTCGCCGTCCCGGGTGGTGACATCGCCGACGGCGACGACGACGGCCCTCAGCGGGGCCCCGGCGGGCAGCGCGTCGAGGACCTCGCGGACGGTGTCTGCGGCCTCCTGTCTGGACCCCGTGCCCTCGGCGAGCAGCGTGCCGTCCAGGGCACAACTGCGCACCCGGGTCTTGGCGGGGCCGAGGTCGACGGCGAGCACGGCCCCGGCGGCCGGGCCGAGCCGGTAGACGGCGGCGCTGCGGCCGGTGCCGCCGGACGCGCGGCCGGAGTGGGCGGCGAGCTCGACGGCCTCGAGTTCGGCCACGGCGGTGGAGACGGTCGGCTTGGAAAGGCCCGCACCGGTCGCCAGCTGGGGGCGGGTGGCCGTTCCCGTCCCGGCCAGTACGTCGAACACCACACGGGCACTCTCACTCAGGTGCATGGTCTCCCCAGGTCGTGCTGCGGCCGAGCAGGGCGGCCGCAAGGGTCGCGCGGCACCGGCGATACGTGCCTCTTGACGCGCACCCTACTTCGTTAGTTAACTTCCTAACGAACTTCACGGTACTCGCCTGCCGTGTTCCGCAGAAGCCCGTCCCGGGGCTTCCCTACCTCTTCAACTGCCGTGGTCCGACGGGCGGTTCGCCTGCCGTCGCCGTGCCGCGCAACGACGAAAGAGGACCCGTGCAGGACTCCACGCCTTACGCGGTCGGTATCGACGTGGGCGGCACCAAGACGCATCTGCGCGCCTTCGCGGGCGGCGAGGACGTCGTCGACCGGGTGCGCGGCAGTTCGGGATGGCGACCGCACGACCCCGGGGCCGCCGCCGACTGGCTGGCCGCTCTGGTCACCGACGCCCTGCCGTCCCACGTACGACCGTCCGCTCTCGCCGTTGGCGCTCACGCCTGCGAGACGCCACGCCAGTGCGCGGGCATCCGGGCCGCCCTTCAGGAGCGGCTCGGGGTGCCCGCGCTCGTCGTGGGCGATGCCGAACTGCTCGTCCCGGCCGCGGGGCTGGACAAGGGCGTCGGTCTGGTCGCCGGTACCGGTTCGGTCGCGGTGGGGCGGCTGCCCGACGGCTCTGCGGTCCAGGTCGGCGGCTGGGGCGCGGTGCTCGGCGACGAGGGCGGTGCGGCCGGCCTCGTCCGTGAGGCCGCGCGGGCCGTCTGGGCCGCGCACGACCGCGGTGAGGAGCCCGACGCGCTGGCGACCGGGCTGGTCGCCGCGTTCGGGGTGGCCGAGGTTCCCGCGCTCGGAGCCGCCCTGGAGTCCGCCACGGACGTCTCCGCCGAGTGGGGCCGCCACTCCCCCGCCGTGTTCGCCGCCGCCGAGGCGGGCTCGCCGCTCGCCCGGGCCGTGATCGCCGACGGCGGCCGGGCGCTCGCCGGGCTCGTCGTACGGCTCGCCGCGCGCGGGGTCGCCGTGGACGACGTGGTGGTGGCGGGCGGCACGGTGCTCGCCCAGCCCGCGCTGTACGAGGCGTTCGCCTCCGCGCTGGCCGAGTCCCTGCCCGGGGCCCGGCCACAGCCGCTGCGGGTGCCGCCGGTCGAAGGCGCGCTGGCCCTGGCCCGTTCCCTTCTGTGAGCCGGGCGGCCGCCGTTCACCTTCCGGACACCGGCCGGTGGCCGACCTCTCTCCGAAGGGTCACGACACGGCCGTAGATCTTCGCTCGTACGCAACAGGTGCCACAGAAGTCCTCAGAGGCACCAGAAGTCGCACACGCCGCATCACCTCCCCGGCCGCACCGGCCGAAGCACCGTCGCGCAACGCCACGACACCTTCTTCGCAGAACTCCAGAGAGGCGCACCCATGCCGTCATCAGCCGGGCACCGCTCCCCCGCCACCGTCGACAGGCGGGGCTTCCTCAAGACCTCCCTCGGTGCCTCGGCGGGCCTGCTCGCCGCACCGACCTTCGTCTCGTGGCTCGGCGCCGCGGACGCGAAGGCCGCCACGGGCTTGGCCGCGTTCGTCGACGACTACAAGTCGAACGTCATAGCGAACCTGACCCCGGAGACCAACGCCGTCGTCCGGGTCCTGGGCGGCATGGCGGAGGTGTGGAAGACCGGCGACGCCTGGAACACCGGCCGGGTCCTGGACCGCGAGGTGCTGCGCGCCAACATGCGCTACTGCGCCCGTCTCACGCAGGCCCGCACCGAGGCCCAGGCCAAGGAGGCCTTCCTCTACGACCGCCAGCACCAGAGCTACGCCATGATCGCCGGTCTCGGTCCGCTCGCCGGGCTCTACAAGGCGGGCGCCAAGGCGGTCACGTCGATCACCAGCGCCCCGGACGGCACGCCCGCCGGGAAGATCAACGACACCCTGCCCGCCGACGCCCCGGCCGGATCCGCCCTCGGGGCGGGCTCGTACGACTCGGACCTCGGCCGGGTGGCCAAGCTGGTCGACACCGTGCGCGGGCCGTTCGCCTCGGGCAACCCGGGCAAGTTCGCCTTCCAGTACCCGCGTCCGTGGCGGATGAACGAGGACAGCGAGGTCGTCGACACCGGGAAGAAGGACGCGCTGGGCTACCCGGTGTACGACTCGGACGTGGTCGTCGCCCCCCAGCTGCTGCGTCAGCGTTCCGAGAACGCGCAGGAGGACGGCGGCTTCCCCAGCGGCCACACCAACGCCTTCCACCTGGCCGCCCTGGCCTACGCCTACGCGGTGCCCGAGCGGTTCCAGGAACTGGTCACGCGGGCGTTCGAGCTCAGCCACACCCGGATCATGGCGGGCATGCACTCCACCGTCGACGTCATCGGCGGCCGGATCATGGCCACCGCCCTGACCGCCGCGACCCTGGCCGACCCGGCGAACGCGGAGCTCAAGGCCGCGGCCCGCGCCCAGGCCCTCGCCTACTTCACACAGCGGACCGGCACGACGGCGGACACGCTGTACGACTACGCCCACCCGGGCGCCGGGGACGCCTACGCCGACCGCGAGGCCAACGCCCGCGCGGTCGGGCCGAAGTTGACGTACGTGCTGCCGCGCCGCGGCCGCAAGGACCCGCTCACCGTGCCGAAGGGCGCGGAGGTGCTGCTGGAGACGCGGCTGCCGTACCTGACCGCGGCCCAGCGGCGCGAGGTGCTGCGGACGACCGCGCTGCCCTCCGGCTATGTCCTGCTGGACGGCTTCGAGCAGTGGGGCCGGCTGAACCTGTTCGCCGCGGCGGACGGTTACGGCGCCTTCGACCGGGACGTCTCCGTGACGCTGGACGCGGCGGCCGGAGGCTTCCACGCGGCCGACAGCTGGCGCAACGACATCGAGGGCGACGGCGGTCTGACCAAGCGCGGCACCGGCACGCTCACGCTGACGGGCCACAACCGCTACCACGGCGGGACCGTCCTGGAGGCCGGCACGCTGGTCGCCGCGTCGCCGGGCGCCCTGGGCGAAGGCGACGTCCGGGTCACGGGCGGCACACTGCGCGCGAACAAGGTGCTGCGGGTGCGCGGCTCGTACGTCCAGGAGTGCGAGTCGACGCTGGAGCTGCTGCTGCGCCGGAACCACGGCCCGGCCCTCACGGTGGACCGGCGGGTTCTGCTGGGCCGGGGCAGCGTGCTGTCGCTGCGGCTCGACGCAGAGCGGCCGCCGGTCGCGGGGACGACCGTTCCGGTCCTGTCCGCCGCGCAGCTGCGCGGCCGGTTCGACCGTGTCGAACTGGACTCGAAGACGCTGCGAGCCGTGCCCGTCCACACGGCTGACGGTCTGTCGGTGCGACTCGTGAGGCGGTAGCGCTTTCCACGGCGGGGGCTGATGCAGAGTGGGCCCATGAGGGACCTCCGGATCGCTCCCGCCGTTCCCCGGCCCGTGTCGCTCTCGCCCCCGGCACGGGCGGACGACGCGCGTCGGCCGGGCAGACGGTGGCCGGTGCCGCTCCTCGTGGCCGTGCTGCTCGCCCACATGGCCTTCGCGATGGTCACGACCGCCGTGCAGCAGACCCCGACGATCGACGAACCGGTGTACGTGGGCGCGGCCGCGGAGTACGTGCACGAGCACCGGCTGCGGCACAACCCCGAGCATCCGCCGCTCGGCAAGCTGGTCATCGGTGCGGGGGTCGCCCTCGCGGATCCGCACGTCGACCCGGCCTTCACCGGGGACCAGGGGCGGTTGGGCCGGCATCTGCTGTACGAGTCGGGCAACGATCCCTGGCGGCTGATGCTCGGGGCCCGCCTTCCGGTGATCGCGCTGACCCTGTCGTTCGGGCTGGTGGTGTTCGCCTTCGCCCGTGAACTGGCCGGGCCCGTCGCGGGGTTGGCCGCGCTCGCGCTGTACTGCTTCTCCCCGGACGTCATCGCCCACGGTTCGCTCGCCACGCTCGATGTGCCGGCCGCCGGCTTCGTGCTGACCTCGGCGTGGCTGCTGTGGCGGGCGCGCCGGAGACCGCGGCGCTACGTGCCGCTCGCGGGGCTGGCGCTCGGCGCCGCGCTGGCGACGAAGATGAGTACGTTGCCCGCTGTGCCGGTGCTGGCGGTGCTGGCCGCGGTGTCCGTATGGCGGGCGTCCGCGGGAGGCCGGCGCCTCCTGCGTGCGGTGGCCGGCGCCGGCGTGGTGGCCCTGGCCGCGGTCGCGGTCGTGTGGGTCACGTATCTGATGGTCGATCCGCGGCTGCGCTGGACTCCGGAACAGCATGTGCCCGTGGTGCACGGCCTGCGGGGGCTGCTGGTGGGGCTCCTGCCCTTCCCGGAGGCCTACCGGGACGGGATGCGGGTGCAGTTCGGGCTGGAGAACCGGCCCTGGCAGGGCTTTCTGTTCGGGCGGCTGTACGACGGCTCGCTCTGGTACTACCTGCCGGCCGCGCTGCTGGTGAAGACCCCGCTGGGGATGCTCACGCTGTGGGCCGGGGGCGCGGCGGCCGTTGTCGCGGTCCGGCGGCTGCGGCCCACCGCGCCGTATGTGCTGGCCGCTCCCGTGGTGCTGCTGGCGGCGGCCACGCAGGGGGCGCGGGACCTCGGGACCCGGTACGCCGTGTACCTTCCGCTGTTCCTCGCGGTGGCGGCGGGGTGCCTGCTCGTGGCGCGGCGACGGTGGGTGTCCGTGGGGGTGGCCCTGTTGGCGGCGTTCGCCGCCGTGAGTTCGGTGCGGGCGTTTCCCTACTATCTGCCGTACTCCAACGAGGCGTTCGGGGGGCCGGCCAGGACCCGGGAGTGGTTGCACGACTCGAACGTGGACTGGGGCCAGGATCTCGGGCGGCTCTCGGACCGGCTGCGCGAGCGGTACCGGGGTGAGCGGGTGTGGCTCGTGTACAAGGGCAGTGGGGTGCCGGCCTACTACGGCATCGAGGCCGCGGATCCCCGACGGGTGCCGGTCGACGAGGTCCGGGGCCTGCTGGCCGTGTCGGACTCGGCGGCCGCGAAGGCCACGGGGCGGCTGGCCGAGTTGATCGGCAGCAGCCGCCCCGTCGATGACGTCGGGCACTCGATCACGCTGTATCGCCGTTGAGTGCTGTGACGCGCCTGCGTCAGTGCGTGGCGTAGAAGAACCCGTCCGCGCTCACGTTCTGCATGACCCGGCCGGCCACCCGGTAGCGGCCGTTGGGCACGTCGGGGCACCTCGCCACGTGGACCGCCAGCGGGCCGGCGAATTCGTAGCCGCGGCGTTCCGCGTGGCGGGACAGGCTGTCGGTGAGGGCCTGTCCCACATCGGTGCCGGTGCGGGTCAGGTGGTCGTGTACGTCGTCGGGCAGTTCCACGTCGTAGGCGTTGGGGACCATGACGCGGCCCTCACGGCACACGACGGCGTTGTCGTCGCACTCGCGCCGCAGGGCGTCGAGGACCTCGACCGGTTCCTTGTCGAGGAGCCGCGCCCACAGCGCGTCCCAACGGTTCTCCAGGGTCTGTTCCAGCGCACTCAGCGCGCCCATGCCGTCTCACCTGCCGGAAGCGTCGTCGGTTCGGTTGGGGTGCCGGGGAGGGGATGCCCTACCGGTCGTCGTAGTCGTCGGGGCGCACCTCGGCCTCCTCCAGGGCCTCGCGCATCGTGCGGCCGGTCGCGCCCGGCGGGCGGGTGCGGTTCTCGTCCTGGTGATCCAGCAGTACGTCCGTGGTCTCCGTCTTGGGCCGGTTCTCCTCGGGGACGGTCATGGCGCTCCTCTCTGCATCGTGTGTGGCGGCGGGTTCCCGCCCGGCGTACGGGTATCCCAGGTCCGGGCAGCTCATGCTGCCCGAAGAAGCCCTGGTCACCACGGTGCGTGAGCTATGTTGAACGTCCGTGGGAGACGAAGGAGGCGCACCGGTGCCATCGCCGCAGCAGGCACGCGCACAGGCATCCGCGATCACCTCGGGGAAGGCCGCCCCCGAAGCGGAGGTCTCCCCGTCCGCCCAGCTCAGGTCGCTTTTCGACCGGCCCCGGCTGTCCCCGGGGCAGCGGCGCATCGCGCAGTACCTGATCGAGCACATCACCGAGGCGGCGTTCCTGTCGATCACGGATCTCGCGGACCGGGTCGGCGTCAGCCAGCCCTCCGTGACGCGGTTCGCCTCGGCGGTCGGCTTCAGCGGTTACCCGGCACTGCGGGAGAAGCTCCAGTCGATCGCGCTGGGCACCCTGGCCGTCGGCCCGGCCGAGGAGAACCAGGGCAACGAACTGCAGGCGGCGGTCGACGCCGAGATCGAGAACCTGGAGAACCTGCGGCGGGACCTGGCCGACCCGAACGTGGTCATCGACGTCGGCCGCAAGCTCTCCTCGTCCGCTCCGCTGACCGTCCTCGGGCTGCGCATCTCCGTCTCGCTCGCCGAGTACTTCGCCTACGCCGCCCGCCGGATCCATCCGGACGTACGGCTCGTGACACGGGGTGGCAGCGTCGCCTACGACGCGCTGCTGCAGTCGCGTGAGGCGGGCGGTACGTGGGTGCTGGCGTTCTCCATGCCCCGGCACGCCCAGGAGACCCTGACCGCGGTGCGGGTCGCGCGCGGCGCCGGGCTCAAGGTCGCCCTGATCACCGACCTGGCACTCGGGCCGCTGGCGGACGAGGCCGACGTCGTCTTCGCCATCGGGACCGGGTCGCGACTGGTCTTCGACTCCTACGCGGCCCCGGGCGTGATGTGCTCGGCGCTGCTGCAGGCCATGACGGACGCGGATCCGGAGCGGACGCAGGCGCGGCTGGAGGAGTACGAGCAGGTCGCCGACCAGCACCAGTTCTTCCTCAGGGACTGAGCGGCACTCGGCGGACCTCACATGGGGAGCATCCGCAACAAAGCGCGCATGAATGTTTTCATGCTCCTTGCAAACCGGATGGCATATATAAATACTGCTCACGGATCGCGACCCGGCTGTTCCGGATCCGTTCCGCACCCGTGGAGCCGGGTCCTACCCACTCCGGGTCCCGGGTGTCCGTGGCGGCCCCGGCCATCCCCTAGGCCGGGGCCGCCCCGACCCGTCGTCCACCCTCACGACGCCGCACACCCGGAAGCGATGACCATGCACCTGACGACCACGCGCATCAGCCCGGACTGGCCCTGCCAGGTCAAGACCCCCGGGAGCTACGACTGGGAGCGCTCGGCGGCCAAGTGGCTGCGCGAGCTGGTCCCCACGCGCTACGCCGGATACCCCGTGTTCATCCGCCATCCCGTCCTCCTCGCCCGGCACGCCCAGATCCAGGTCCAGAACGAGATCCGGGTCGCTCGCACCGCCCTCCAGACCGCCCGCGCCGACCTGCCCGGACTCGGCCTGCACGAGGGGGTCATCGAGCACACGATCAAGCTGTACGCGGCCGAGGTCATGCAGCTCCAGCACATCGCCCGCAGCGTCCGGGCGGTCACCCAGGCCCTGGTCGAGGCGAACCGCCAGCCGTGAACCGGAGGGCATGACCCGCGCCGCGCGTGGCACACGTGGAGGAATGAGCACCACCGAAGCCCGGCGCGGCGAGCCGGTTACCACGGTCCTGACCTGGCAGGTGCGTCCCGGCCGGGAGCGGCGGTTCGAGGAGTGGACGCACGGCATCACCCGCTGCGCCAGACAGTTCCCCGGCAACGAGGGCGTCTCCTGGCTGACACCCGAGGACGGCCACCGCTACCACGCGGTGCTGCGCTGGTCCGATCAGCACCGGCTCGCCGCCTGGCTGGAATCCGAGGAGCGCGCGCACTGGCACCGGCGGATCGAGGACATCGCCGCCGAGGTCAGCAGCGAACGCCAGTCGACGACCGGGATGGAGACCTGGTTCAGCCTGCCGGGCACCACCGTGCAGGCCCCGCCCCGGTGGAAGATGGTCCTCACGACCTTCCTCGGCGCCTACCCCTTCACCCTGCTCATCCAGTGGCTGGTGGCGCCCCACACCACCGGCTGGCCGCTGCCGCTGCGGGCCGCCGTCTTCCCACTGGTACTGCTGCCGGTGCTGACGTATCTCGTGATGCCGCGGCTGAGCCGGCTGCTGCGGCAGTGGCTGTATCGGCACGACGGCGACTGAGCCGGCCCCCGCGGGGCTGACATGACCGACGGGACGCCTGGGGCGAGCGAGCAGTCCGCGCGCACAGGGCGGTCTTCGAATCGGGCCAGGTGTGCAATGCTCAACGCGTGACGAGCGAGCCCGTGACGCCGGCGCAGCCCGGTGCCGCACCGGACCTGGTCGAACTGGCCAAGATCGTCGCCCGGCAGCGCGCCGAGATGGACCGGCTGCGCGACCAGGCGGCCACCTCTGCTGTCATGGAGCGCGCCAAGGGCGCGGTGATGGCGCTGACCGGTTGTTCCGCCGACGCGGCGGGCGAGCAACTGCTCCAGCGGGCCAAAGCCGCCCGTCACACCCTGCTGGAGGAGTGCTGGATCACCCTGGGCCGTCTCGCGCCCACGCCACCCGGCCCGGGCCGGGCGAGCGAGTCCGCCGGCACCGGGGCTTTCGACTCCGAAGCGGACGCCCTGGAGCAGTCGGACACCCCGGACGACGTCACCGCCGCTCTGGCCCGTCTCGGCCGGACCCTCGTTCGGGTGATGACACCCCACGACCTCGCCCGGTGTCTGCTGGAGCATCTCGGCCCCGACATGTCGGCGGACGCGGTCCTGATCTACGCCCGCAGGTCCGACGGCGGCCTCGATCTGATCGGGCACGCGGGCATCGACGACGACCTGGCGGCCCAGTGGTGCCAGGTGCCGCCGCTGAGCGGGATGGCGGCGCTGGACGCGCTGCGGGCGGGCGAGCCGCGCTGGCTGGAGGACTTCGCCGCGGACGAGCGGCAGTACCTGCTCATCGGTGACCCTCCCGATAGGTGGCGCTCGCGTGCCTGGCTGCCGGTGCTCGCCGCGGGCTCGGCCGAGGTCTGCATCGGCGTGCTGCGTGGCCGTGCCGGGGTGTTCACTCCGCGCGACCGCGCCCATCTGCGGGGCGTCACCGGGCTGTGCGCCGGCCGGCTGCGCGCCTTCGACACCCCGCCCGAGCGGGACGGCGACGCCGCCACGGACGCGGTGCAGGCACTGTTCGAGGCGCTGCCGGTCGCGGCGATGCTGCTCACGCCGCTACGGGCCGCGACGGGCGAGACCGAGGACTTCCGGGTGGAGGCCGCCACCGCACAGGTGGGTGACCTGCTGGGCCGGACCGGTGAGAATCCGGCCGGGCGGCGACTGCTGGAGCTGCGGCCGGCCCTGGCGGCCGAGCCGCTGTGGCGGGGCTGTCTGCAGGTACTGGCCACCGGGAATGCCTACGAGGGCGAGCCGTTCGCGCACGAGGAGGTCGTGGCGGGCGTCGCCGAGCTGTTCGTGTACACGGCACGGGTGGCGCCGCTGGGCGACGCCCTCGTCGTCTCGTGGATCCGGCACGGCTCCTCCGACCGGCAGGAGCAGCGGCTGGCGGACCTGCAGCGGCTCGGCAATCTCGGCTGGGCGAACTGGAACCTGGCCACGCGGGAGGCCTCCTGGTCGACCCAGGTGTTCTCCCTCGTCGGCCGGGACCCGGCGCACGGCCCGCTGCGCCTGTCCGAGGTGCCGGAGCTCGCACTGCCCGAGGACACGCCCGCACTGACACGCGCCGTCGATGAACTCGTCCACGAGGGGCGGCCGTTCGACATGCCGTTCCGGATCCGGACGAGCGGCGGCATCCGGCATCTGCGCCTGGTGGCCGAGTCGGTGGCCGACCGGCACGGCACGCCCGTCGAGGTGCACGGCTTCATGCAGGACATGACCGCCCGGCGGCAGGCGGAGCTCGCGCTGGTCGAGAGCGAGCGGGCGATCCTGACGCAGCACGACGTGCTCCAGGCGGAGCGGACCCTGGCCACCCGGCTCCAGCACGCGCTGCTGCCGATGGCCAACCGGCCCGTGCACCTGGCCGGGCTGCGCGTCGAGGTCGCCTACCTGCCGGCCCAGTCGGGTGTGCACGTCGGCGGTGACTGGTTCAGTGCCATCGAACTGCCCGACGGTGACGCACTGCTGGTGGTCGGCGATGTCGCCGGGCACGGGGTCGACGCCGTGGCCACCATGGCCCAGCTCCGCTTCACCGCGAAGGGCATGGTCATCACGGGCTCGTCCCTGACCGGCGCACTCGCCCGGCTGAACACGCTGCTGCTGCACTCGCGCGACTCCCACGCGACCGCCACGATGGTGCTGGCCCGCTACAGCCCCCGTCACCGGCGCCTGGTCTGGGCACAGGCGGGGCATCCCCCGCCGCTGCTGCTGCGTGACGGCGAGGCGCGGTATCTGCGCCGCCCCGGCGGCATGCTGCTCGGGGCGACCCCCACGCCGGTCTACCAGGAGGCGGAGTGCCGCCTCGACCCGGGCGACCGGCTCATCCTGTACACCGACGGCCTGGTCGAGCACCCTCCGGACAGCATCGACCGGGGTCTGGAGCAGCTCGCCGAGGCGGTGGCGGCCCCGCACGGCGACGGGCCCGGGTCGCTCGGGCCGCTGCTCGCGCGGATGCTGCCGGACGAGCGGCGGGACGACGTGTGCGTCGTGGACGTCCGGGTGCCCGGGGTGCGGGAACGGTAGGGACCGCGCCCGCCTCACGAGTCCCCGCGGTGGCGCCAGTACCACCACAGGCCCACGAGCAGGGCCAGCAGGAACAGGGTGGGGAGCACCAGGCCGGGGATGCGGGAGCCGTTCATGGGCGTGGCCTTCGGTTCGCGGCGGTTCGGGCGCCTCGTGCGTCGCCCGGGCCCAGGGTGACGCCGGGTGGTCCCGCCGTTCCGCTGCTTTCCCCAGCCCTTGCCCGGCGTTCGATATACAGGGAGCGGCGTCAGTCGACCGGGTGACCCGGATCGATGGTGACGGCGTCGGAGAGGCGCAGCAACGGTCCGTCGTGCGCCTCGTGTCCGCCCCACTCGACCGGGTCGAGGACGAAGCCGATGTGGTCGCCGCCGCCCGCGCGCGTCACGATCCGGCCGACGAACCAGGCCGGCGCGTCCTCCAGGACGAGGGCCCCGCCGTACGCCTCCCGCAGGCGGACGTCCTGGAACTTGTCCGTCCGGTCGCCGGTGTGCCCGCCGAACAGCTCGGCGAGACCGCGCTGTTCGCGGCCGAGCAGGTGCACGGCGAGGACCTCTGCGTTCCGGGCCACCCGGAAGGTGTGGTTGAGCTCGGACAGCCACACCACGAACCGCACGGGCCGCAGCGAGCACTGCGAGGCGAACCCGACCAGGCAGCCCGCCCGTTCACCGCCCGCGGCGGCCGTGACCACGTACATGTCGGGGTTCAGCCGGTCGATGAACTCGTCCATGCCGGCCATGGTCACACATCAGCTCGAGCCCGCCGGGGTGCGGGACTCCAGCGCGGCCCGGGTGTCGTTGCCGTAGACGCCGGTCTCGTCGCCGCGGATGCCGTACCAGAGCTGGAAGCGGGCGACCGCCGCGGTGAGGGTGGGGTCGTAGCGGCCGCTGGTGGAGCCGTCCCGGTAGACGTCCGGGATGCGCAGGAGGCGTTGCTGGAGTTCGGTCACCTCGGGGCCGGTGGCGCCCTCGCGCAGCGTGCCGGCGCCGTCGGGGTCCACGGGAGCGGTGGTGGGCGGGGTGGGTGTGGGGTCAGGGGTGGAGGCGGCGGACCGGGGCGGCGCGGGCGCGGGCGCCGCGGTGTCTTCCTTGTGCTCGCCGCGGAGCAGGAGCGCACCGCCGAAGCCGATCACCGCGGCCGCGAGGACGGCCACCGCGACGGCGGCGCGGCGCAGCCCGGCTCCCGGGGGTACGGCGTCCGTACGCCGACGGGTCTCGCGGGCGACGGGCGGGATTTCCTGTGTCAGGGCCTCGGAGCCGGCCGGCCGCCCCGGCAGCGTGACGGACTCGTAGCCGCCGGGTTCGCGGCCGGTCTCCTGCTGGAACTCCCGCATCAGTTCCGCGAGTGCGTCGGTGCGGCGGGGCCGCAGGACGCGGATGGGTTCGAGGGCCGGGCCGTCGTGCGGCGGCCGGGGCTCGGACGGTGTCGACACGCTGCTCTCCTTCGTCCGGGCCCGGGCGCCCGTCTTCGAGGATCGTCCTGCCGCTAGATACGCGGCTGCCGCGCCCGGGGTTCAGAGACCGATCACGCCCGACGTGCAGAGCACTCAGTACCTCCCATCGAGTGCACTGAGTGCCATGAGTGGCGTGCCGGGTGCTACGTTCGCGCTCATGAGCTCCGAGAAAGCCGAGGCCGTCGCCGGGAAGCCGCCCATGCGGGACGCCTTGGTGGCGGCGGCCTTCCAGCTGTTCCTCGAGCGGGGGTACGAGCAGACCACCGTCGACGACATCGTGGCGCTCGCCGGTGTCGGACGGCGCTCGTTCTTCCGCTACTTCCCCTCCAAGGAGGACGTGGTCTTCCCCGACCACGAGCGCTGTCTGGCGGACATGACGGCCTTCCTGGCGGACGGCTCCGACGACGAACCCGTGGGGCGGGTCTGCGACGCGGCCCGGCTCGTACTGCGCATGTACGCCGAGAACCCGACGTTCTCCGTGCAGCGCTACCGCCTCACCAAGCAGGTGCCGGGGCTGCGTGCCTACGAGCTGTCGGTCGTGTGGCGCTACGAGCGGGCTCTCGCCGAGTACCTGCGCCGGCGCTTCGCGGTCCGCCGCGACGGCACTCTGCAGGCCGACGTGATCGCGGCGGCGGTGGTCGCGGCGCACAACAACGCGCTGCGCTCCTGGCTGCGTTCCGACGGGCAGGGCGAGGCGAGCACCGCGGTTGACCACGCGCTGGCCTACGTGCAGTCGGCGTTCGGGGGCACACCGGTACCACCGGCCGTGGCGCAGCCGGAGGACGTGGTGGTCGTGGTGTCGCGGCGCGGGGCACCGCTGTGGCGGGTCGTGCAGGAGATCGAGGCGACGCTGGGGCGGGGCTGAGGCTCCGTACATTGAGGGTACGGAGTGCCTTTACGAGTGGCACTGAGTGCCATACTCTGTGCTGCGTGCACGGTGGCACGGCGAACCGCGCACACGTGTGCGCGGGTGATCGCGTGCGCGGATTCCGGCCGAGTGCAGGGAGTTGACCAGCGTGTACCACTCAGGAAGCGTCACTCAGCAGGCCGCCGGCTCCGCGATGGGTCTGCTCGACCCGAGGGGCCAGGACTCGGAGGCCATCCTCTTCCAGCGCTGCACCTGGTGCGGCACCTCCATGTACCACCGGCTGCTGTGTCCGGTCTGCCGGGGCAGCGAGCTGCGCACGGAGCGCGCCGAGGGCACGGGCACGGTGCGGCACTCCACCGTCGTGCACCGCAACACCCCCGCGGCGCGCAACGTCTCCCTGATCGAGATGTCCGAGGGCTTCGTGGTGCGCGGCCGGGTGATGGGCCCGCCGATCGGCATCCACAGCGGGGACCGGGTGCGGCTGTCCACGGCCAAGGACCCGGTACGGGGCGAGCCGGTCTTCCAGCTGCTGGACGAGCCGTACCGGGCCTGGAGCTGACCTTCCCTCAGCCGGCGATCAACTCGTCGGTGCGCACCGGCCGTCCCGTCTCGAAGCTCCGGTTGGCCGCCAGTCCGACCGCCAGGGCCAGTGCCCCGTCGCGTTCGGTGGCCGTCGGACGGGTGGCGGCGGTGTCCGCCGGGCGGTCGGGGCCGACGGGGCCGAACAGCGCGTCGAGCATGCGCGGATCACCGCCGCCGTGGGCCTCGTGGGCGACCGCGAGCGGCACGTCCACCGGAGGTTGCCACAGCGGGCGCAGGGTCAGGCGGGCGCCGCCCGGGTGCTCGGCCGCCGCGTCCCCGTGCACCGCGCCGGCCGCCGAGGCGACCCGGGTCGGCGGCGGCTGCCAGCGGCTCTCCTCCACCTCCAGCTCCAGCCGGCCCGCGCTGCCGTTGAACATCACCCGGTAGCCCTCCCACGGGGAGTAGGCGGTCAGGTGGTACGTCATGGTCGCGCCGCGCGCGTAGCGCACGAGGACGGACATGTCGTCCTCGATGGTGACCGGCCCGTCGAAGACATTGCGGTCCCGCAGGTAGCCGTCGTCGCGTTCGGCGTCGAGGTAGAGGGCGCGCAGGGTGTCGTCGGCCGCGAGGTCCAGGGCGAAGGGGTCGTCGGCGGCCCGTTCGGCGCCGTGGGCGCGGTCGTAGTCCCGGCGCAGTCCGTGCCGCTCCCCCGCCTCGCGGCCGTAGAAGCCGAGCCGCCCGTACCCGAAGGCCTCCCGGGGCTCGTCGGCGAGCCACCAGTTCACCAGGTCGAAGTGGTGCGAGGACTTGTGCACCATCAGGCCGCCGCTGTGGCGCTTCTCGCGGTGCCAACGGCGGAAATAGTCGGCGCCGTGCCGCACGTCGAGCAGCCACTCGAAGTGGACCGACAGCACCTCGCCGATCGCGCCGTCGGCGAGCAGGGCGCGGACCTGCTCGTGCACGGGGTTGAAGCGGTAGTTGAAGGCGACGGTCAGGGAGTTGCCGGTCTCGCGGACGGTGCCGAGGATGCGGGCGCAGCGCCCGGCGTCGACGGTCATCGGCTTCTCGGTGACGACCCGGCAGCCCGCCTCGAGGGCCGGGACGATGTAGCGGTCGTGCTCGGCGTCGACGGTGGTGACGACGACCTCGTCGATGCCCTCCTCGGCGAGCAGGTCGGTGAAGCGGTCGGGCTCCCACGTGGTGGCGGCCGGGGCGCCGGTCTCGGTCAGCAGCCGGTTGTGGAAGGCCATCCGGGTCGGGCTGGGGTCGCACAGCGCGGCCACGACGTGGCCGGGGCGTTCGGCGAGGCCGCGGGTGAACAGCTGGGCCCGGTGGCCGGTGCCGACGACGGCTGCGCGCAGGACGGGAGTTCGGCTCATGGCAGGTGCCCTTTCCCGTGGACCGGGCGTCCACTCCCCTGCGACCGAAAGCGCTTGCTGGATGTCAGAGGGTGATGCGGATGCCCACGGTGCCGTCCAGGCCCCGGCGCAGTCGGCTGCCGAGCAGGGTCAGCCGGCCCGTCACGCCGTACTTGCGGGCGATCAGTTTCCGGTAGCGGGCGGTGGTGGCCGGGTCGCAGATCTCCGCCGTCGCGGGCACCTGGTCGCCGGTGGGGTTGCCGCGCAGGTCGCAGGGGCCGACCAGCACGTCGGCGCGGTTGCGGATCCGCTTCACCTTCCAGGAGTCGGCGGGCGTCCACGCGCCGAGCGCGTCCCCGTCGCGTACCACCCAGACCGGGGTGGCGACCGGCGTACCGTTCCTGCGGTAGCTGGTGATCAGCAGGTACTTGCCCGCGCCGAGTTCGTCCAGGGCCCTGTCGTCCATGGCGGGCAGTGTACGAGCGTGCCCCCGGGGTCAGTGCAGCGCCGCCGCCATTCTGCGCACCGCCTCCGTGAGCACCTCCTTCGAGGTCGCCAGGTTGAGGCGGACGTGGCCGGAGCCGCCGGTGCCGAAGGGGAGCCCGGAGTTGAGGGCGACGCGGCCGCGGTGCAGGAAGACGTCGGCCGGGTCGTCGCCGAGCCCGAGGGCGCGGCAGTCGAGCCAGGCCAGGTAGGTGGCGTCGCCCGGCCGGTAGCGGATCGCGGGCAGGTGCTCGGCCAGCAGGTCCGCGAGCAGCCGCCGGTTGCCGTCGAGGCCGGCCAGCAGGGCGTCCAGCCAGGCGACGCCGTCGCGCAGGGCGGCGGTGTGGGCGATGACGGCGACGTGGCTCGGGCCGTGCCCGACCTCCTCGGGCATCCGCTCCAGGTCGGCGGCGGCCCCGGGCCCGGCGACCGCGAGGGCGGCCTTGAGCCCGGCCAGGTTCCACCCCTTGGACGCCGACATCAGCGACAGGCCGCGCTCGGCGCCCGGCACGCTCAGATACGGCACGAAGCCGGCGCCGTCGAGCACGAGCGGGGCGTGGATCTCGTCGGCGACGACACGCACGCCGTACCGCTCGGCGAGCCCCGCGACGGCGGACAGTTCCTCGGCCGTGTGCGCGGTGCCGGTCGGGTTCTGGGGGTTGCACAACAGGTAGGCGGCCCGCCGTCGGTCCGCCACGGCCTGCCGAAAGGTTTCCTCCAGGACAGCGAGGTCGATGCGCCCGTCCGCTCCGAGCGGGGCCTCGGCGACCCGCCGGTCCATGTGCTCCACGAACGGATAGAACGGCGGGTACACGGGCGGGTTCACGACCACCGTGTCGCCGGGGCCGGTGACCAGTTTGAGCATCTCGACGACACCCAGCATGACGTCGGGCACGATCGCGGCGCGCTCCACGGCGAGCCCGTCCCATCCCCACCGCTTCCCGGCGAAGGCGGCCAGGGCCTCCGCGTAGGCGGTGCCGGCCGGGTAGCCGGTGTCACCGAGGTGGAGCGCGTCGGTGACGGCGCGCACGACGGGCTCGGCGAGCGGCACGTCCATCTCGGCCACCCACAGCGGCAGTACGTCCTCCGGGTAGGCGCGCCACTTCATGCTGGTGCGCTGCCGGAGGCGGTCGAGGGTGAGGACTTGCAGGGGATTCGGTTCACCGGACGTCTCGTGCGGGATCCTGGTCATGGGCACACGATAGGGGGCTGTGCGGTGACCGGGAATCTTGTGGACCGGGATCGGGGCGGGGCCGCGGGCGCGTTCCTGGAGATCGCCTGCGACGAGTCGGGGTCGGACGGTGAGAACCTCACCGGCGGGAACACGGACGTGTTCGCCCACGCCGGCGTCTCACTGTCCGTGGCGTCGGCCGCGGCGGCGGTGGGAGAGATCCGGGACCGGATCCGCTCTCCGGCCGAGGAGTACAAGGCGAACCATCTGCTGCGGGAGAAGCACCGCGCGGTGCTGGAGTGGCTGCTCGCGCCGCAGGGGCCGATCGACGGGCAGGCGCGGGTGCACCTCATGGAGAAGACGTTCTTCGTGGTGGACCGGACCCTCGGCCTGCTGCTGGGCGACGCGGCCGAGGCAACGGCCCTGTTCCGCGCGGGGCGTCCGGCCTTCGGGGAGGACGGCTGGCGGGCGTTCCTGGAGGCGGCCAACCAGTTGCTGCGGGTCCGTCACGACGGGGACCCGGTGGACGCCTTCTACGGCACGGTCGACGCCCTGCGCCGCGCACACCCTCGGACGGACGCGGCGAGGATCCTGGAGCGGCTCGCCGCGACCCGGCCCCGCGCGGTCTCCTACCGGGACGGTTTCCTGGCCGGGCCGCCCCTGATCCCGCCGCTCAACCCGCTGCTCCCGGCGATCGTGCGGACGGCCGCGCTGTGGAGTCGTGACGGGCGGCCGGTCCACCTGGTGCACGACCGGCAGAACATGCTGACGCCAGACCGCATCGCGTGGATCGAGAGTACGGCCCGGCGGGCCGGGATCGGCCTGGCCGGGCTGCGGCTGGTCGTCGCGCGCGACGACGCGCGGGTGCAGGTGGCGGACTTCCTCGCCGGGATCGCCCGCAAGATCGCCTCCGACGAGCTGAACGGCCGCGGGGACCCCGCGCTCACCGCTCTGCTGCGGCCCTACGTCGATCCGGACTCGGTGTGGGGCGACGCGCGCAGCGGGGCCCTGCTCGCGGCCCCGCTCGCCGGATGACGCCGAAGAGATCCCCGGTGCGCTGAACGCGGCGCGACTGCGACCCGTATGGATGAAGGGCACTCAACTCAAGGAGGGCCCCGCGGTGTTCGCACCGTGATGTTCGGGTTCGGGAGCCATGCATGAGGCACGCACGACGACGGGTCGTCCGGCGAGTGACACGGCTGGCGGCCGTCGGCGGACTCCTCCTCGGAGGAGCGATGGTCACCAACGCCGTGGCGAGCGAGCCCCCGACCCCGACCATCGGTGTCCCGTTCACGGCGCCGCCTGCGACCGGGGAGGGCACCGACCTCGTGTCCCGGCTGGGGAACTCCCGCACGGCGGGCAGCTGGCTCGACTCGGCCGGGCGGCCGGTCGTCGCGGTCACCGACGAGAAGGCGGCCGCCGAGGTGAAGCGCGCCGGCGCGCAGGCGAAGATGGTCAGCCACAGCATGAGCGACCTCAAGTCGGCGGCGGCGACGTTGCGTTCGGCACCCAGAGTCGCCGGGACCTCTTGGGCCCTGGACTACAAGAGCAACCAGGTGGTGGTACGGGGCGACACCACCGTCTCCGCCTCCGACTGGTCCCGGATGACCGAGGTCGCCGAACGCATCGGCTCCTTCGTGCGCATGGAGCGCACCGAGGGCACGTTCACGACACGGGTCAACGGCGCGCAGCCCATCCTGTCCACCGCCGGGCGCTGTTCGGCGGGGTTCAACGTGACCGACGGGAAGAGCGACTACATCCTCACGGCCGGGCACTGCGGGCCCGACGGTTCCATCTGGTTCGCCGACGACCGGGGCCGGGACCAGGTCGGCACATCGCTCAGGGGGAGCTTTCCCGGCGACGACTACTCCCTGGTGAAGTACGACGGCGGCCGTGCGGGCAAGGGCGCGGACGTCGTGGCGGTCGGTGACGGCAAGGGAGTGCGGATCACGGGCGTCGCCGATGCGGAGGTCGGGCAGAAGATCTTCCGCAGCGGCAGCACCAGCGGACTGCGCGAGGGAGAGGTGACCGCGCTCAACGCGACGGTCAACTACCCCGAGGGCACGGTCACCGGCCTCATCGAGACGAACGTGTGCGCCGAACCGGGCGACAGCGGCGGCCCGATGTTCGCCGACGGCGTCGCGCTCGGCTTGACGTCGGGCGGCAGCGGGGACTGCAGGGCGGGCGGTACGACGTTCTTCCAGCCGGTGACGAAGGCGCTGACCGAGCTGGGGGTCAAGCTGATCGTGGCCAAGTCGGCCGGCGGCACGGGGGCCGCCCCCGCGCCGTCGGCCTCGCAGGGCGCCGCCTCACCGGGTTCGTCGGCGCCGATCACGGGCACGGACGTGTCGACGCTGCTGAGCCGCCTCACCGACCCGCGCAATGTCGGCCCCGGCATGCTCGTCATCGCGGGCAGCCTCGTCGCCCTGGTGGCGACCCGGTGGATCCGCGCGGAGCAGGACCGCAAGGCGTACCGGCAGTACTACTCGGCCACTTGGGGATGATGCCGCCGGTGGCCGACCGTCGTGGGGCCGGCCCGTCAGCCCAGCGTGAGCAGCACGGTCGCGATCCCGGCCCCCAGCAGCCCCACCGCCTGACGGCGGCTGATCCGCTCGTGCAGCAGGACGAGGCCGAGCACCACGGGGAGGGCCGGGTAGAGGGAGGCCAGGACGACGGCGACGGCCAGCAACTGCCGCTGCGCGGCGAGCAGATACAGCACGAGGCCGAGGGCCGCCCCGGCCCCGATGAGGACGGCCTGGACGCACCGGACCGGCGGCAGCTTCAGGCGGCGGGCGTGACGTGCGGCGTCCGGCAGCAGGACGAGGACCGCGGCTGCCCGGCCCGCGGCGACGGGCCACAGCCCGCTTCCGGACCCGGCCTGGCCGAGGGCGAGGTACTGCACGGCGACGCCCAGGCTGGCGATCAGTCCGTCCGCCGTTCCCCTGCCCGCACCGCCCTTGCCGCCGGCGACGAACCACAGCGCGGGCACCGTGACGGCGATGCCCAGCCAGGCGACGGCGCCCGGACGGTCGCCGAGGACGAGGACCCCGCACAGCACCGACAGCGCGACCCCGGTGACGGCGCTCACGGGCACCACGACACTCATGTCGCCCCGGCTCAGCCCGCGGTTCAGGAACCACATGGCCGTGCCGCTGCCGACACCGGACAGCGCGCCCCACAGCAGGTCGGCGCGGTGGACGGGGTCGGCGGACAGGAGGAGCGCGGCGGCGCAGGCGAGCAGCAGTCCGCCCAGCTGGCCGAGGAAGGTGACGGCGGTGTGATGTGCACGCCGGGAGAGCAGACCGCCGGTGAAGTCGACGATGCCGTAGACGACGGCCGAGGAAAGTGCGAGAAGGGCACCCATCGGATCAGGGGTGCCCCTCGACGAGGGTCCGATGCGTCAGCGGGCCGGGACGAAGGTCAGGCCGCGGGCGCCGACTGCGGGGCCGCGGAGGCCCACTCAAGGACGAGCCGCTGGTATTCCTCGCGCTGCTCGACGCTCAGTGTCCCGCCCGACCGGCGCCACAACGCGCGGATCTCCTCGTTGACCTCGTCAGCCGATCGCTCGGATGAGGTTTCAACAGTGGTGGACATGCTGTGAAGCATACGTCGCCGGACGTGAAGACGATGTGAGTAATCGCGAACTAAACGGTCATTCCGGACAGTGTTGCTGATCACGTCCATCTCCCGGTAAACGTGAGGCTGTTCACATCAGCCACCTGCGAGTACCTTTCGCCACCCGGACGTTCACCGCGGTTCACGCTTCGGCCGATCCCAGCACCAGCACCTTGATGGCCAACACGGCCGCGCCACGGGCCCAGTCGTGGAAGTCGGACACCTTCGTCTCCAGGCCGACCGGTGCGGCCAGCGGGTGCCGGTGCTCGCGGACCGTCTCCTCGACCGTCTTCCCGGCCACGTCCATCAGCCCGACCCCCTCCCCCGCGAGCAGGATCTTCTGCGGCATCACGAAGTTGGAGATCTGCGCGACGAGCGTGCCCAGGGCACGCGCGGCCTCCTCGACGACCCGGGCGGGCATCGGGTCCCCCGCGGCGGCCAGGGCGAGGATCTCCTCATAGGTGAGGTCACTGCCGGTGGCGGCCCGGATCTGGTAGCGGATGCTGGGGATGGTCAGCAGCGAGACGGCACTGCCGCGCCTGCCGTCCGGGGTGAGCGGCCCGTTGCGGTCGACGATCCAGTGTCGCCCGAACCCGCGGTCCTCCTCCGCGAAGGGCACCCGCTTGCCGCCGAGGACGAGCCCGTAACCGAGCCCGGCGCCGATGGTGAGGACGACGAAGCGCTCCAGGCCGCGTCCGGCGCCGAACCACGTCTCGGCCTCCACCAGGGCGGCGACGTCGTTCTCGACGACCACCGGCAGCCCGGTTCGCTCCTCGACCAGGTCGGCCAGGGGGACGTCCCGCCACAGCAGGAAGGGGGACTCGCCCACCACGGCACGGTCCTGGACGAAGCCGCCGACCCCGATGCCGATCCCGGCGAAGCGGGGGTGCCCCTCGGCCATCTCGGCGGTCATCTCGGCCAGCACGTCGGCGACTTCGGCGGGGTCGTGGGTGGTGAGCGTCCGGTCGTGGCGGGCGACGATATGGCTTCGGAGGGTGGTGACGACGCCGTAGACCGTGTCCTCCGTGATTTTGAAGCCGAGGAAGAAGTCCGAGTCGGCGACGACGTCCAGCGGCTGGGAGGGGCGGCCCTGGCGCGTCTCCGCAGGCGCTCCCGCCTCGGGCACCTCGACCAGCAGGCCCGATTCGATCAGCGGCTTGGTCAGCCGGGTGAGACTGCCGGCCGACAGGCCCAGCCTGCGGGCGAGTTCGGTGCGCGACAGCGGGCCGTGGACGAGCACTTCGATCGCCACGGAGCGCTCCCCCGGGCTCAGCGGCAGCCAGCCGGCGGTGCCTTCGTTCATGAAGGTCCGACTCCCCTCACCCTTTTTTTCGCACTGAAACCAACATGACCACTCTAAGTCGATGACGGTTCTTGGGAAAAGATGTTTGCAGGCCCCTTGACGCAGCAATTGTTTCGCACCAAAAGTAAGTCTCGCCAGAGGACGAGCCGCCGCAGCGAGGGAGTCTCCCGATGACCATCGCCTCCAGCAGTCCTCCTTCGCGTCTGCCCGCGGGCGGCGCGGAGGAGGCCCGCAGCAGGACCGGAACGCGACGGGGGGTGTCCGGCGAGGACCGGGGGGACGGGCGGCTGGCCGCGCTCTTCATCGCGCCGGCCCTGCTCGGCTTCCTGGTCTTCCTGCTGTGGCCGACGCTCCGGGGCATCTACCTGAGCTTCACCCGCTTCAACCTGCTGACGCCGGCGGAGTGGGTGGGCCTGGACAACTACGTCCGCATGGCCAACGACCCCATCTTCTGGGACTCCCTGTGGGTCACCGTCGAGTACGTCGTCATCAACATCGGCGTCCAGACGGTCGCGGCGCTCGCCACCGCCGTCCTGCTCCAGCGGCTGACCCGGTCGGCGATGCTGCGCGGCATCGTGCTGACCCCGTATCTGATGTCGAACGTCGTCGCCGGTCTCGTCTGGCTCTGGATCCTCGACACCCAGCTCGGTATCGGCAACGAGATCATCAGCGGCCTCGGCGTGGACCGTATCCCGTTCCTCGCCGACGAGACCTGGGCGATCCCGACGATCGCGCTCATCAACGTGTGGCGGCACGTGGGTTACACCGCCCTGCTGCTGTTCGCCGGTCTGCAGGCCATCCCCAACGACATGTACGAGGCGGCCCGGGTGGACGGCGCGAGCGAGTGGCGGATGTTCTGGCGGATCACCCTGCCGCTGCTGCGGCCGGTGCTCGCGGTCGTGCTGATCATGACGGTGATCGGGTCGTTCCAGGTGTTCGACACCGTCGCCGTGACCACCGCGGGCGGTCCGGCGAACGCGACCAACGTCCTGCAGTACTACATCTACGGCTCGGCCTTCGGACGCTTCCAGTTCGGCTACGCCTCGGCCATGTCCGTCGCCCTGCTGGTCGTGCTGAGCGCGATCACCATCCTCCAGTACCGGCTCACCCGGGCCGGCCGGACCGACCTCGGCTGACGGAAGGGAGACACCGCCATGGCTGCCGTGACGACAACGACGCCGACGACCCTGCGGCCGGTCCGGCGCAGGTTCCCCTTCGGGCGGGCCGCCGCCTGGACCGTGATGGGGCTGATCGTCCTCATCACCCTGCTGCCGTTCTACTGGATCCTGCGCACCGCGCTCTCCACCAACGCGGGCCTGAACGCCGACCCCACCAACCCCTTGCCGGTGGACCTCACCACCAGCGGCTTCGAACGGGCCCTGGGGATGCAGTCGGCCGAGGAGGCCGTCAAACAGGGAGGAGCCGGCGGCGGGCTCGACTTCTGGCGCTATCTGCTCAACTCGGTGCTGGTGTCGACCCTGATCACCGGATGCCAGATCTTCTTCTCCGCGATGGCCGCGTACGCCTTCTCGCGGCTGCGCTGGAGGGGCCGGGACAAGATGTTCGGGCTGTTCCTGGCCGGGATGATGGTGCCGGCCATCTTCACGCTCCTGCCGAACTTCGTGCTGATCAAGCAACTGCACCTGATCGACACGCTCCTGGGTATCGCGCTGCCCACCATGTTCATGACGCCGTTCGCGGTGTTCTTCCTGCGGCAGTTCTTCATGAACATCCCGAAAGAGGTCGAGGAGGCCGCGCTGCTCGACGGCGCCGGGAAGATCAAGATCTTCTTCCGGGTGGTCCTGCCGATGGCGTCCACGCCGATCATCACGCTGGCCGTGCTGACGTACATCACCTCCTGGAACGACTACTTCTGGCCGCTGATGGTCTCCTACAGCGACAGCTCGCGCGTGCTGACCGTGGCGCTGGCGGTCTTCCGGGCGCAGACCCCGCAGACCGGCGTCGACTGGTCCGGGCTCATGGCCGCGACGCTGATCGCCGCGCTGCCGATGCTGGTGCTGTTCGCCTGCTTCGCCCGCCGCATCGTCAGCTCCATCGGCTTCACCGGGATCAAGTAAGGGGACTGTGATGCGAATTCGTACGCTCGTCGCGGCGACCGGAGCGCTGGCGCTGTCCCTGGTCAGCGGATGCGCGGAGGGAGGCGCCGCCGGATCCTCCGCGCATACGGTCACGTACTGGCTGTGGGACGCCAACCAGCTGCCCGCCTACCAGGCCTGCGCGAAGGGGTTCGAGAAGGAGAACCCCGGGCTGAAGGTGAAGATCACGCAGCTGGGCTGGAGCGACTACTGGACCAAGCTCACCGCCGGGTTCATCGCGGGCACCCAGCCGGACGTGTTCACCGACCACATCCAGAACTTCGGCCAGTTCGCCGATCTGAAGGTCCTGGAACCGCTGGACGACCTCGGCATCGAGGACTCCGACTACCAGCCGGGGCTCGCCGCCAACTGGGTCGGCCAGGACGGCCACCGCTACGGCGCTCCGAAGGACTGGGACACGGTCGCGCTCTTCTACAACGAGAAGCTGACGAAGGACGCGGGCCTCACCGCCGAGCAGCTGAACAGCCTCTCCTGGAACCCGAAGGACGGCGGCACCTTCGAGAAGGCCATCGCCCATCTCACGGTCGACAGGAACGGCAAGCGGGGCGACGAGCCGGGCTTCGACAGGAACAACGTCAAGGTGTACGGCATGGCCACCAACGGCGGCGGGTTCGGCGACGGCCAGACCCAGTGGAGCAACTTCGCCGCCTCCGCCGGGTGGAGCTACCTCGACAAGCCGCGCTGGGGCACGAAGTACCAGTACGACAGCAAGACCTTCCAGTCCGTCATCCAGTGGTACTTCGGCCTGGCGAAGAAGGGCTACATGCCGCCGCTGTCCGACTACAACGTCCAGTCCAACCAGGCGAACACCCAGGTCGCGGCGGGCAAGGCGGCCACCGCCTTCGACGGGGCCTGGATGATCTCCACATACGCGGGCTTCAAGGGCAAGGACATCAAGACCGCCTTGACGCCGGCCGGCCCGACCGGCAAGCGCGCCACGATGATGAACGGCCTCGCCGACTCCATCACCAAGGCCTCCAAGAACAAGGCGGGCGCCCGCAAGTGGGTGGCCTACATGGCCTCGGACCGGTGCCAGAGGGTCGTCGGCAGGTCCGGGGTCGTCTTCCCCGCCACTCCGGCCGGGACCGAGGCGGCCGTCGCCGCGTACCGGAAGAAGGGCATCGACGTCTCGGCGTTCACCGAGCCCGTGGCCGACAAGAAGCGCTTCCGGACCTTCTCCTATCCGATCGCCAGCTACTCGGCGGACATGACGGCGCTGATGTCACCGGCGATGGAGGACATCTACGGCAACGGAAAGCCCGTGAGCAGCCTCGACCAGACCAATGAACAGATCAACCTGATCCTCTCGCAGTGATCCCCCGACCAGTGAAGGGCACGCCTTACATGACGTTCTCCCTCGGCATCGTCGGCGCCGGACAGTTCTCGGGCCAGTTCGCCACCCTGTTCCAGGCCCACCCCGGCGTCAGCGCCGTCTACGTCACCGACCTGCTGCCCGAGAGGGCCGCGCAACTCGCCTCCGCCCAGGGGCTGGCGGGCACTTTCCCCTCCTACCAGGCCATGCTGGAGTCGGAGGACGTCGACGCCGTCGCGATCTTCACTCAGCGCTGGACGCACGGGCCGCTGGTGCTCCAGGGCCTCAACGCCGGCAAGCACGTGTACTCGGCGGTCCCCATGGCGATCAGCGTGGAGGAGATCGCTGCGATCATCGACGCGGTCAAGGCGACCGGGCTGACCTACATGATGGGCGAGACCAGCGAGTACAACCCGGCCACGGTCCACGCCCGCAACCAGATCGCCGAGGGCGCCTTCGGGCGGCTCTTCTACGCCGAGGGCGACTACGTCCACGACATGGATCTGGGGTTCTACGAGGCCTACCAGTACAGCGGCGGCGAGAACTGGAAGGCGACCGCCAGTTATCCCCCGCTGCTGTACCCGACCCACGCGGTCGGCGGGGTGCTGGGCGCCTGGAAGACGCACGCGGTGAGCGTGTCGGCGATCGGTGTCGTCGACGACCGGGGCGACGGTGTCTTCGACAAGGACGTCAGCCAGTTCGGCAACGACGTCTCCAACGCCACCGCGCTCTTCGAGGTGGCGGGCGGCGGCTCGTTCCGTACGAACGAGTTCCGGCGGGTCGGCTACCCCTCGCACATACGGGAGTCGCGCTTCCGCTTCTTCGGCACCGAGGCGAGCATGGAGCAGCTCGCGACGGTCGCCCTGTGGCAGGACAAGCAGGGGGTGAAGGACATCAGCGAACTGCTGGAGCCCAAGCCCACCATGGCGCCCGACGACCCCTCGCTGCAGCACATCGCGCCGGAGCTGCGGGCGGCCTTCACCTCCGGGTCGGCGCCCGTGCACGACCGTGCGCGGCTGCCGAGGGAGTTCGACCACCTCCACAACGGCCATGAGGGCAGCCACCACTTCCTGGTGGACGACTTCGTGACCGCCGTCAACGGCCGCACGCTGCCCTCGGTGAACGCCTGGGTGGCCGCCCGCTACACCCTGCCGGGGATCATCGCGCACGAGTCCGCGCGGCAGGGCGGGGCCAGGCTGGAGATCCCGGACTTCGGGGACGCGCCCCAGTAGGGGACGGCGGGTGCGAGCCGGGTGCCTGAGATCAGGTGCCCGGCTTGCGGCCGTAGACGAAGACGTCGTCGCCCTTCTTCAGCAGCGACCAGTACTTCTTGGCGTCGGTCTTCGTCATGTTGGTGCAGCCGTGCGAGCCCGGCGGGTTCCACATGCTGACGCCGACCGAGTGGAAGGCCTGGCCGCCGTCGAAGAACTGGGCGTAGGGCATCGGCACGTCGTAGATGGACGAGACGTGGTCGATGTTGCGCCAGTAGATCTTCTTCAGGCCGGTGCGGGTCTCGTACCCGTCGCGGCCCGTGCGGACCGGGACGGGGCCGTAGACGAGCTTCTCGCCGTCCTGGATCCAGCTCAGCTGGAGCGTCAGGTTGACACAGGCGATCCGGCCCTTGTTCACCGGGCACTTGCCGTCCTTGTTGGGGTTCGACCCGACGGCCTTCTGCTTCTGCATCAGGTCCATCACGCCCCAGGTGACGGATCCGGCGTAGCCGATGTTCGGCGAGATGCCGTGCTTGGTCTGGAAGGCCTTGATGGCCTTGCAGTCGGCGGCGGACTGCTTGCCGTCGACCGGACGGCCGAGGAACTTCTCGACCTTCTTCTGGTACGGGCCGGCCTGCGTGGTGCAGCTCGCGGCCTGGGCCGGTGTGGCGCCGAGTGCGAGCGTGAGCGGTGCCACCAGGCCGGTGATCCCCAGTGCGACGGCGCTGCGTCTGCGTACGTCCCCCATGGCTGGTCATGCCCTTTCACGAATGCGGGTCTGCGATGTCTGCCAGCTAGACGGGCGGAGAACGGTTCCGGTTGTGCGGTCGGGCGCGCTGGGACGGAACAGTGACATTCCTCATGGAGCGGGCGCGGGCCCGTGCAAAGCCGTGGACAGGTGAAACCGACGCCGTAAGTTGCACATATAGGCTTACGGCGTAAACTTACGGACATCGGGTAACAGTTCTCCAGTCCACGGAGCACGTGATGATCGAAACGCCCTCACCCACAGCATCGGAACGCCGCCTGCGGCGTGACCCGGCGGCCAGGGCGCTCAAGCTCGTCTTCCCGCTGACTCTCGGGGTTCTCCTGGCGTCCCACGGCAGGCACCTCGCACACCGCGACGGTCCCGTGACGGCGCCCGCCGCGGCACCAGAATCGCCTCGGGTGATCGTGCTCGTGCCCGCCTACAAGGAAGTGGATTCACTCCCCCATGTGCTGGAGGCGGTGCGGGGACAGACACACTCCGCGGACCGCGTCATCGTGACGCTCGATCCGCACAAGGAGAGCCGTCGGACCGCGGAGCTGGAACGGATCGCCCACGCGGCCGGTGCCGAGGTCTGGCATTCGGTCGGCAACCGGCACAAGAAGGCAGGCAACCTGAACGGTGCGCTGAGCAGACTGCTGCCGGACCTCTCCGATCAGGACGCGATCCTCGTCCAGGACGCCGATACCTATCTGGACCCGCACTTCATCGAGGTCACCCGCAAGAAGATGGGACAGGGATACGGCGCGGTCGGCGGGAATTTCCGCGGTCGCTCGGGCGGCAGACTGTGCGGGGCGTTCCAGCGCAACGAGTTCGCCCGGTATGCCCGGGACACGGCGCGCAAGAACGGCAAGGTGCTGTGCTTGACCGGCACCGCGTGCCTTTTCCGGGCCGGAGCCCTGAAAGACGTCCTCGACGCCCGGCGATCGGGCCGGCTTCCTCCGGCCGAAGGCGTCTACGACACGAAGGCGCTGACCGAGGACAACGAACTCACGCTGGCCCTGAAGCATCTGCACCACCGCATCGTCGCTCCGCCGCGGGCCACCATGACGACGGAAGTCATGGAGACCTGGCGGGCGCTTGCCAAGCAGCGGCTCCGGTGGAAGCGCGGCGCGCTGGAGAACCTGATCGACTACGGCCTCACCCGCTACACGACGGAAGGCTGGGCCAGACAGCTCGTGGCCTTCCTCGGAGTATCCGTGTCGACCGCCTACATAGGTTCCGTCATCTGGTTCCTCGCCTTCGGCTCGGGGCTGCGGATCGCTCCCTTCTGGATCGCCTTCACGGCGTTCTACGCCCTTGAGCGGGCCATCACCGTGAAATCGCGCGGCTGGCGTGTGTCGATCGCCTCGATGCTGGTCCTGCCCGAGTGGTGCTTCGACCTGTTTCTCCAGGGCGTCCACCTCCGCGCGCTCGCGGACACGGCCCTGCGAAGGAACCGCACTTGGTGACACCCGAACGACTCATACAAAGACGCACACAAGGAATCGCCCGAGGAAAGGAAAAGATCATGGCGAACTATGTAGGTGCCGGCACCACAGCCGCTGGAACCACCGGAGCAGGACTGCTGCCGGTCACCGGGGGCCCTGGAAGTGTCTGGTTCTGGATTGTCGTCTTCGTTCTGATCTCGGCGGGATCAGCCGCACTGCGGCTCATCCCGCGAAAGGTCAGGAACGACGCCTGACGAGGTCGCCGAGGCGGGGCCACGGAAGTGGCCCCACCGCAATGCGGGAGGTCCGAAATGAGAAGGGTGATCCGGCTTCTGAGCGTCGGCCTGATTCTCGCCGGCCTGGCCTTGGGCGGCCTCAGACTCTTCCACGACGGGCACTCCGGCGACGCCTATGCCCATACGCAGCAGGTGCTGCGCGAAGAGCTTCGGCAGTCGGCCGCACCACCGCAGACGACCCGGGAAAAGGCACCCGATCCGCGCGACGGAGAGGCCTTCGCCGAGCTGCGCGTTCCTCGATTCGGCCGGGAATTCACCCCGGTGATCGTCGAGGGCGTCTCCCCGAAGGCTCTCGAGAAGGGCCCCGGGCACTTCCCGGAGACGGCGCTGCCGGGAGCGGCGGGCAATTTCGCGGTCGCGGGCCATCGGACAGGGTGGGGACAGCCCTTCAACCGGCTCCCGGAGCTGAGGAAGGGCGACACGATCGACATCGAGTGGAAGCGGACGACCTACACCTACCGGGTCACCCACAGCAAGGTCGTGGAGCCCTCTGACGTCGGAGTCCTCCTTCCCGTTCCCGGCAAGCCGGGGGCTCGGCCCGACAAGGCCCGGATCACCCTCATCACCTGTACGGATCGCGGCTGGGACGGCACGTACGTCCACCGGTTCGTCGTGTGGGGCGAACTGGAAAGGCCATGACGGCCGGATGCATCTCCGCGGAGGAGGCACGTGATGGTGAACGGCGCGGGGCCGGGTGCCGATGAGGACGGACGTCACGGCAGGCTCAGCCGCAAGCGGGTCCTCACCGCCGCCCTGGACCTGGTCGACCGCGAGGGCCTCTCGGCACTGACCATGCGTCGCCTGGGAGCCGAACTCGGTGTGGAGGCCATGTCTCTGTACCGCTACGCGCCGGGCAAGACCGCGCTTCTGGACGGAGTGGTGGAGGCTCTGTTCCTGCAGCTGGAGGACCGGCTCGCCCAGGTACCCGCCCCGGAAACGGCCGCTGAGGCCGCGGGCCCCGAGTGGCGGGCCGAACTGCACCGCATCGCCCGCATCACCTACCAGGTCTGCCTCGACCACCCGGAGGGGGCACCGCTGATCTTCACGCGCTTCACCGAGGTACCGCTGGCACGCAGGGCACCGGCGGTCCTCAGAGATCATGAACGCGTGCTCGCCGTGCTCTGGGACGCCGGCGTCGAGGAGACACGTTCCGCCCGGGTCCTGCGCGCCTTCACCGCCTGGGTCCTCGGGTACGTGTCCGTGGAGCTGCGGGCCATGGTCGACAACCCGAGGGAGCCGGACCCCGCGTTCCGGCTCGGTCTGTACCGCATGCCGTCGGAGGAGCTGCCGAGGCTCCGCGCGACCGCACCCGCCCTTGCCGAGCGGGGCGGTCCCGAGGGCCTGGCGGCCGGGCTGGACGCACTGCTGGACCGCTTCATCGAGAGCGAGCGCTGACGGTGCGCCATAGCCCGGCCGCAGGTGACCGTCCTCGTCACCGGTATCCGGTGACGTCCGCGGGCTTCCCCGCGTCCTGGACCTCCACGAGGTAACGCCAGGCGTCCGGACGACTGCCGTCGAGGTCGGTGAAGCCGTACACCTGGGCGAGGCCGCCGCTGGAGAGGGACGTGCCGTTGAAACGGGACACGTCCGGGTCGGCGGCGAGCGCGGCCACGGCCCGCCCCACGTAGTGCGGGGTCTCCGAGATGGCGAAGTGGGGGACGCGCTCCAGGGCGTCGCGCCAGTTGTCCTCCCGTACTCCGAAGGCGTCCAGCATGATTTCCGAGCGCATCCAGCCCGGGGTCAGGGCGACCGTGGTGGCGCCGCGCGGGCCGAGTTCGTGGCCGAGGGAGAAGGCCATGCGCAGCACGGAGGCCTTGGCGAGGTCGTAGAAGAAGTTCACGCGGTAGTTCTCGGCGTTGTAGTCCGCGGTGCCGTCGGTGACCTCGACGACCAGGCCGCCTGGGTTGCGCAGCAGCAGGGGCAGGGCGTGGTGGCTGGTGACGGCGTGTGTCTCGACGGCGAGCTTGAGCAGGCGCAGGCCGTTGTCGAGGTCGTGCTCCCAGAGGGGGGTGTCCCACTCGAAGAGCTTCTCGCCGCCCCAGATGTCGTTGACGAGGACGTCGAGGCGGCCCTGCTCGTCCGCGATCCTGTCCACGAGCGCCCGGACCTGCGCCCGGTCGAGATGGTCGGTGGGGACGGCGACGCCCCGCCCGCCGGCCGCGGTGACCAGGTCGGCGGTGTCCTCGATGGTCTCGGGCCGGTCGTACTCCGAGCGGCGGGCGCGGGTGGTGCGGCCGGTGACATAGACCGTCGCGCCGGCCGCGCCGAGTTCCACGGCGATCCCTCGTCCGGCGCCCCGGGTCGCACCGGCGACCAGTGCGACCTTGCCCTGCAACGGAGCTGACATGTCCGACCTCCCGTGAGCTGACTGCTTGGCGCCTTCAGCGTGACGGGTAAGCCGGACATCTTCTGTCGCCTTTTACCGGCGACACGCGATCAGTGGCCCCGGGCGATCCATTCCTGAAGCTGCGGGGCCTCCGCGCCGATGGTCGTGGAGTCGCCGTGGCCGGTGCGGACCGTCGTCTCGGGCGGCAGGGTCAGCAGCCGGTCGCGGATCGAGTCGATGATCGTCGGGAAGTGCGAGAAGGAACGGCCGGTGGCGCCGGGGCCGCCCTGGAAGAGGGTGTCGCCGGTGAAGACGGTGCCGAGGCCCGGGTCGTAGAGGCAGACCGCGCCGGGCGCGTGCCCCGGGGTGTGCAGGACCCTGAGGTCGGCGCCGCCGGCCTCGATCGTCTGGCCGTCGACCAGCCAGGCGTCCGGCTCGCGGTCCGGGTGGGTCTGCTTCCACAGCGGCAGGTCGTCATGGTGCAGCCAGATCGTGGCGCCGGTGCGCTCGGCGAGGGCGGGGGCGGCGTCGATGTGGTCGTTGTGGGCGTGCGTGCACACGATGGCCGTGAGCCTGCGGTCCCCGACTGCCTCGACGATGGCGTCGGCGTCGTGGGCGGCGTCGATGACGATCGCCTCGTGGTCGTCGCCGACGATCCACACGTTGTTGTCGACGTCCCAGGTGCCGCCGTCGAGGCTGAACTGGCCGGAGGTGACGAGGTGTTCGATACGCGTCGTCATCACAGCACCACCACCGAGCGCAGCACGTCGCCGTGGTGCATCCGCTCGAACGCCTTCTCCACCTCGTCGAGCTGGATGGTCTCGGTCACGAACGCGCCGAGGTCCAGGCGCCCCTGCAGATGCAGGTCGATCAGCATGGGGAAGTCGCGGGAGGGCAGGCAGTCGCCGTACCAGCTCGACTTCAGCGCCCCGCCGCGGCCGAAGACGTCGAGCAGCGGCAGGTCGAGCTTCATCTCGGGTGTGGGGACGCCGACGAGGACGACGGTGCCCGCGAGGTCACGGGCGTAGAAGGCCTGCTTGTAGGTCTCCGGGCGTCCGACGGCCTCGATGACGACGTCGGCGCCGAAGCCGCCGGTGAGCTCGCGGATCGCCTCGACCGGGTCGCTCTCGCGCGAGTTGACGGTGTGGGTGGCGCCCATGGACCGGGCGGTCTCCAGCTTGCGGTCGTCGATGTCGACGGCGATGATCGTCGCCGCTCCGGCCAGGTGCGATCCCGCGATGGCCGCGTCGCCGACACCGCCGCAGCCGATCACGGCGACCGAGTCGCCCCGGCCGACGTTCCCGGTGTTGATCGCGGCGCCGATGCCGGCCATCACACCGCAGCCCAGCAGCCCGGCCACCTGCGGGGCGACGCCCGGGTCGACCTTGGTGCACTGTCCGGCCGCGACCAGTGTCTTCTCCGCGAAGGCGCCGATGCCGAGGGCCGGGGACAGCTCCTGGCCGGTCGAGGCGAGGGTCATCTTCTGCTGCGCGTTGTGGGTGTCGAAGCAGTACCAGGGCCGCCCGCGCAGACAGGCCCGGCACTTCCCGCACACCGCACGCCAGTTGAGGATCACGAAGTCACCGGGCTCGACGTCGGTGACGCCGGCACCGACCGCCTCGACCACGCCCGCGGCCTCGTGGCCCAGCAGGAACGGGAACTCGTCGTTGATGCCGCCCTGCTTGTAGTGCAGGTCGGTGTGGCACACCCCGCAGGCCTGCACCTGCACCACGGCCTCGCCCGGGCCGGGGTCGGGCACCACGACCGTCTCGATCCGCACCGGCTCGTCCTTGCCGGGGGCGATCACGCCGCGTACTTCCTGGGCCATGGTGCTGACTCCTTCGTCGGCCGGGGTCCGTTCCCTTCCGACCCTACGCGCGACTGATCGGTAAGGAGCGCGGATCGGCCACCCTCCTCTCCACGAAAGGGCAGGCCGCGCGGGTCGCCGGCGACGTAGCCTGAACGCTCCGCCGACGCCGAGGGAGCGCCGTGAGCATCGCAGAGACCGAGACCGCCACACCCGCGTGGCGGCAGCTCCTCGGATACGTACGGCCGCACCGCTGGTCCCTGTTCACCGGTGCGCTGCTCTCGCTGGTCACCGGGGCGACCGGGCTGCTGCTGCCGCTGGTGGCGCGGGAGCTGATCGACGACCTGTCGCACGAGCGGGCCATCACCGGCGCCCTGCTGGCGATGTCGGCCCTGGTCGTGACCAACGCTGCGGTGGGCGCGCTGGGTTCGTACGTGCTGACGCGCACCGCCGAGTCGGTGGTGCTCGGCGCGCGGCGCGCCCTGTCGTCGTATCTGCTGCGGCTGCGGATCCCCGCCGTGGACCGCAGCGAACCCGGGGACCTGATGGCCCGCATCACCTCCGACACCACCCTGCTGCGCGCGGTCACCACCGACTCGCTGGTCGGCCTGGGCACGGGCGGGCTCACACTCGTCGCCACGGTGGTGATGATGGGCCTGGTGGACGCCGTGCTGCTGGGCGTCACCCTGGCCGTGATCCTGGGCGCGGGCGTGGTCCTCGGGGTGATCGTGCCGCGCATCAACAAGGCGAGCCGGGAGGCGCAGACCGCGGTGGGGGTCATGGGGGCCTCGCTGGAGCGGATCCTCGGCGCCCTGCGCACGGTGAAGGCGTCCGGTGCGGAGCACCGGGAGGAGCAGACGCTGCACGAAGCGGCGCAGGAGTCGTGGCGGCAGAGCGTGCGGGCCGCCAAGTGGTCGGCGGCCGCGGGCAACACGGCGGGGCTCGCCATGCAGATCGCCTTCATCACGGTGCTCGCCGTGGGCGGCGCACGGGTCGCGACCGGGGCGGTCGACGTGGGCACGCTGGTGGCGTTCCTGCTGTACGTCTTCTACCTGATGTCGCCGATACAGCAGGTCGTCGGCGCCGTCACGCAGTACCAGACGGGCGCCGCGGCCCTCACCCGCATCGAGGAGGCGCTGCGCCTGCCCGCCGAACCGGCCGCCGAGGCCGCGCCGCTGCCCTCCCCGGGCGCGCAGCCCGCCGCCCTCGCCTTCGACGACGTCCGCTTCCGCTACGCCGACGACCTGCCCTACGTCCACCACGGAGTGACGTTCACCGTGCCCGCGCAGGGCATGACGGCGTTCGTCGGCCCGTCGGGCGCCGGCAAGACAACCGTCTTCTCGCTGATCGAGCGGTTCTACGACCCCGAGTCCGGTGCCATCACGCTGGACGGGCGGGACCTGAACGACTGGGAGCTGCCCCGGCTGCGTGCCGCGATCGGCTATGTGGAGCAGGACGCACCGGTCCTGTCGGGCTCCCTGCGGGACAACCTGCTGCTGGGCCATCCGGAGGCGGACGAGGACGCTCTCGCGCGGGTGCTCAAGACGACCCGTCTCGACGGTCTGGTCTCCCGGCTGCCCGCCGGCCTCGACACGCTCGTGGGGCACCGGGGCACCAAGCTCTCCGGCGGTGAGCGGCAGCGCGTCGCCATCGCCCGTGCGCTGCTGCGCCGCCCCCGGCTGCTGCTGCTCGACGAGGCGACCTCGCAGCTGGACGCGGTGAACGAGGCGGCGTTGCGCGACACCGTCGCGGACGTGGCCCGTACGACCACGGTCCTCGTCGTGGCGCACCGGCTGTCCACGGTGACGATGGCCGACCGGATCGTGGTGATGGACGCGGGCCGGGTCCGGGCCGTCGGCACGCACCGTGAGCTCGTGACGGCCGATCCGCTCTACGCGGAGCTGGCGGCGACGCAGTTCCTCGCCACCGCGGACTGAGCCCGGGTGTGCGTGAGGGCCGCCCGGACGGGGGCGGCCCTCACGCACACGCCGCGGTCAGCGGACGTTCGGAAGGAAGCCGAAGACCGGGGAGACCAGACCGACGACCTGGTTCAGCTGGTCGAGGTCGTTGAGGCGGTTGAGCCCGGCCAGCTGCGAGGAGGGCCGCGGGATCTCGTCCTTGTGCTCGGCGGGGATGTCGCTCACGGTCAGCGAGTCGAGCGCGGACATCGGGCTGAGCGGGCTCTTCGCTTCCGCGTCGGCCGCGTTCGCCATCGGCGCGGCGAGGCCGGTGACGCCAGCGGCGAGACCAACGGCGGCGACGATACGTCGTGTTGAGATCATGCCTATCGCAACGCGGGCGGGTGCCCGGCGGACACGGGTGGGCGGTGCCGCTCACCCGTCAGGCCCAGTGTCCCGGTTGCGCTTGCCGAGCCCGGCGGGCGGGAGGACGCTCGACAGGAGAGGCCTTTCGCGGCCCGCTCCCGGCGGGCCGCGGCCCTTCGAAGGAGGTCATCATGGGAACCGCGGCAGACCCCGCCTTCGACCGAGACACCCTGCGCCGGGGCGTGGAAGGACAGACCCCGGACATCCTGCTCTCCCTGTACGCCGACGATGCGGAACTGCGCATCGTGGACCGCACGACCCAACCGAGCCACCCCAAGGTCCTGCACGGCCGGGACGAGATCGGCCGGATGCTGGAGGACGTCTACAGCCGCGACATGTCGCACAAGCTGGAGCGGTGCGTCATCCAGGGTGACGAAGCCGCCTACAGCGAGAGCTGCCAGTACGCGGACGGGGTGCGCGTCCTGTCCGAATCCATGATCGCGCTGCGCGGCGGCAAGATCGCCGAGCAGACCCTGGTCCAGGCCTGGGACGAGTAGCGGGAGCTCACCGGCCCCGACCCAGGAGTGGATCATCTCGGTGTCGGCGGGGTGCGATCAGCGCATCCAGGCGCTGTACGACATGACGTCTCCCTCCTCGACGCCGAACGCGGGTTCCGGGTCGGTGAGCGTGCTCTCCAGCCCGAGGACGGCTCCAGTGGCCGGGTCCATGATCAGCATGCGGCGGACGCCGCCGGTGTCGTTCACGTAGGCCTGGCCGCGTCGGCCGAGCCGGTCGGTCACCTGGCCGACCGGTCGCAGCCCCTCGGCACCGGCGAGGAGCCGGGCGAGCGCCGCGCTCTCCCGTGCGCCGAGGGTCCAGTGGTCCAGCAGGGTCGCCATGGCGTCCAGCAGCTCGGGTGTGGTCAGCGGAGTGTCGGTGAACCGAGCCTCCATCAGGTAGGCGCGCAGCCGGGCCGGGTCGCGTGGCGGGGGCGACTGGGGCGGGGCGTCGCTCCAGCTCGGCGGGTACGTGCGGTCGAGGAGGACGTGGCGGTCGTCGACGAGGTGCGGGGTGCCGGCCGCGTCGGAGAGGACCGGGCGGCCGGGGTGCCGTGGGTCGGTCGCCACAACGAGTTCGGTGTGGCTGCCGTCGGGCCGCCAGCGCACGATGCGCTCCTCGGGCAGGGTGATCGGAGGCTTGTCGTCCGACATTCCGAGGCTCCAGGACTGCACGTGCGTGCCCTTGCGCAATCGGGGCGAGCCGTCGGCCGCCTCGGCCGCGGCGCGCTCGGCCAACCGGTCCAGGGGTACGGGTGTGGAGCCCGACTCGATCACCAGCGGGCGGGGCGCGGCAACCGCGGGCGTGGTGCTCGGGCCGCTCAGCACGAAGGTGAGGGTCAGGGCGGCGACGACGGCCGTGGCGGCCAGCCCCCAGGCCAGCCGGGGCCCCCACACCGGCCGGGGCCGGCCGGAGCCGGGCAGCGAACGGTGCGGATCAGTGGCCGGGCCGGCGCCCTCGCCCGGGTTTCGCAGACGACCGGACAGCCGATCCCAACGGTCCCGCAGACGACCGGAGAGGCGGCCCGGGCGGCCCCGCAGACGGGCGGAGAACTGGCCCGGCCGGGCCCGCAGACGGCCAAAGTGCCCCTCCCCCGGCTCCAACAGCAGCCGCTCGAGCCGGCGTTCGGCGTTGTGGTCCAGGGGGCCGTCGCCGAAGTGGGGGCCGTCGGGCGGCACCGGGTCGGCGCTGCGCAGGAGTTCGAGTTCGTCAGCCATGGCCGTGTTCCTTCGGGGCGGTCATGCAGGGGTGCTCGGCGGTCGGCGGCTTGGGACGCAACCGGTCGATCTCGGCTCTGAGGCGGCGCCGGGCCCTGTGCAGCCGCATGGACGCGGCCCGGCTGCCGCAGCCGAGCGCGACGGCGACCTCGTCGATGCCGAGTTCCTCCCAGGCCGTCAGGCGCAGCACCTCCTGGTCGGCCGCGGAGAGCCGGGCGAGTGCCTCGTGCACCCAGCCGCCGGGCGTGTCGGCCTCGGGGCCCGCCGTGATGTGCCGTCCGTGCGCGGTGTCGTCGTTGCCGAGCCGGTCGACGAGCCGGCGGCGGCGTCCGTGACCGCGCACCGCGTTGGCCAGGCAGTTGCGTGCCACGCCGTACAGCCAGGGCAGCGCGGCGGCCGGCAGGTCGGCCCGGCGCCGCCAGGCCACCGTGAACACCTCCGCCACCACTTCCTCCACGTCGCCGGTCCGCCCGTCCAGTCGCCGGGCGACATAGCGGCTGACCGCCCAGTAGTGCTCGCGGTAGGCAGCGGCGAAGATCTCGTCGTTGCTCATGTCCCGTTCGTGTCCGGCACCTTCTCGATCGTCACACCCGATTTCGTGATTCTCCTCGCGTCGGTGACGTGTGACGTCCGGGCGGGGCGCGGACACAGGCGGGGCATGAGGCACCTGAAGTGGCTGACGACCACGGATCACAAGACGATCGGCACGCTGTACCTGGTCACGTCTTTCGCGTTCTTCGTCATCGGTGGCGTGATGGCGCTGTTCATGCGCGCCGAGCTGGCCCGGCCGGGTCTGCAGATCATGTCGAACGAGCAGTTCAACCAGGCGTTCACGATGCACGGCACGATCATGCTGCTG
>NZ_JBEZYZ010000027.1:0-56699 GCF_040638895.1 Streptomyces sp. NPDC024017
GACGCGGTCTCCGAGGTGAAACGGTCACCGGTGAGCTGCATACCGTCACCCGAGTCCCCCGCGAACCTGATGATCACCCGGTCCAGGCGACGGACATCCTTCGCGCCCGCCGCTTTGCGCTGCTCTCCTAGGACTGCTTCGTCGGCCTGCTCCGCTGGGCTACTGACCTGGCTGGTCACTGAACTGGACCTCCCTCGAGGACGCTGTCCGGGACAGGCCTTCCCGCAGGCCCTCCCAGGATCAACCCTACGACCGCAAGGGTCGCCTTCCTTGTGTCATTCGCATCTTGGACACGACTTTGGGATGATCATGCGCTCGGACTTGTCCGGGTTTACCCGCACACCTCAAGTCGAGATGCATCAGGAGTTGAGGTACGTCAGCACGGCAAGCACCCTGCGGTGGTCCCCCTCGCTCGGGGACAGCCCCAGCTTCAGGAAGATGTTGCTGACGTGCTTCTCGACCGCCCCGTCGCTGACCACGAGCTGCCGTGCGATCGCCGAGTTCGTCCGCCCCTCGGCCATCAGCCCCAGCACCTCCCGCTCCCTCGGGGTGAGCCCCGCCAGCACGTCCTGCTTACGGCTGCGGCCCAGCAGCTGCGCGACCACCTCCGGGTCGAGCGCCGTACCGCCCTCGGCCACCCGCACCACCGCGTCCACGAACTCCCGCACCTCGGCCACCCGGTCCTTCAGCAGATAGCCGACACCCCGGCTGGAGCCCGCGAGCAGCTCCGTGGCGTAGCGCTCCTCCACGTACTGCGACAGCACCAGCACCCCGAGCCCCGGGTGCGCCTTGCGCAGCTGCACCGCCGCCCGCACTCCCTCGTCCGTGTGCGTCGGCGGCATCCGCACGTCCGCCACGACCACGTCGGGCAGCTCGCCCTGCGCATCCAGCTCCGTGATCGTCTTGATCAGTGCCTCGCCGTCACCCACACCGGCGACGACGTCGTGCCCGCGGTCGGTCAGCAACCGGGTCAGGCCCTCCCTGAGCAGCACTGAATCCTCGGCGATGACCACCCGCACCCTGTCCTCCACGATGTTCGGCCCCCCACAGCCCGATGCCGCCCGTCCGCGGCCCACAACGGCTCCGCGCCCACCCGTGCGACGGGTCCAGCATTTCAGGGTCGGGGGGTGCATGGGGTCGGGACCGGGTTCTTGACTGGCCGATCGGGTGGCGGGGGGGAAGCTTCGGGGCCGGAGGCGAGCGCCCCTGGCCCCGTCACTGCTCGCGGGGGCCGGGCCCCCGCCAGGATCACCGCACGTGCTCCCCGCGCCACGGCAACTCGGCGGTCACCCGGGTCGGCCCGCCCGCCGGCGAGTCCACCACCAGGATCCCGTCCACCGCGTCGAGCCGTTCCGCCAGCCCGGCCAGTCCGGATCCCTCGGACACATCGGCCCCGCCCACGCCGTTGTCCACGACCTGCAGCATCAGCCGGTTCGCCGTCCGCCACACCTCGACGCCCGCCCAGGTGGCCCGCGCGTGCTTGCTGACGTTCTGGAGCAGCTCCGACACCGTGAAGTACGCGATCCCCTCGATGGCCGGCGCCGGCCGCTCCGCCAGGTCGACCTCGACCTGCACCGGCACCGTGCACCGCGACGCCACCGCCGACAGCGCCGCGTCCAGCCCCCGGTCCGTCAGCACCGCCGGGTGGATCCCCCGGGCCAGGTCCCGGAGCTCCTGCAGCGCCGTCTTGACCTCGCCGTGGGCCTCGTCCACCATCCGCGCGGCCGCCTGCGGATCCTCCTGGAGCTTCTCCTTCGCCAGTCCCAGGTCCATCGCCAGCGCCACCAGCCGGGCCTGCGCCCCGTCGTGCAGGTCCCGCTCGATGCGCCGCAGGTCGGCGGCGGCCGTGTCCACCACGACCCCACGGTCCGACTCCAGCTCCACCACCCGCGAGGCCAGCCGCGACGGCCCGAGCAGCCCGTGCACCAGCAGCCGGTCCACCATCGTCAGCGCCCGCACGATCCACGGCGAGGCGATCGTGAACAGCAGACCCACCAGCGCGGTCACCGTGATCTCGAAGGGGTTGTCGAGGTAGATCCGGTGCGTCTCGTCGCCGTACAGCTGGATCCCTTCCTGACCGGCGTACACCGGGAACACCCAGAACCACAGCGGGTACGTCAGCAGCGCCCAGCCCAGCACCCACACGTTCACCGCGACGACGAACGAGAACACGGCCCAGGGCAGGTGCAGCACCGCGTACAGCAGGGCTCGCCACGAAGCGCCGCTCTTCAGGACGGCCCCCATCCACGCCATCGCGCCCGGCTTGGTCATCCGCAGCGGCTCCGGCTCGGCCACCTCCAGGCCCAGCAGCCCCCGCGCCCGCATCCGCTCCAGCGCCCCGAAGCCGCGGCACCCGGCGAGGGCCGCCGCCAGCACCGGCACACCGAGGAACGTGACGAGCAGTCCCGCCCCCAGCGACACCATCGTGACCGCGTAGGTGAACAGCAGGATGCTGATCGGCAGGCTGAGCAGCACATGGGTGAGCTCGAGCCAGGTGCGGCCCTCGACCGGCGCCCGCAGCGCGGCGGGCAGCCGGTGCCGCCGTTCGGTGCTCCCGGGGAACCCGGGCCCGCTGTCGAGCCCGTATCCCTGTCCGTACTCCGTGGCCATCGGCGCCGTCCTTCTCCTCGTCCCGCGGCTGTGCTCTCGTACCTCCACCCTGCTCCGCCGCAGGTCGGCGGACCATGGAGTCCGTCGGCGTCTTGGACGGGGGGTTTTCCCTACCTCCGGACCGGGCCCTGGCCGCGGGGTCGCTATCGGGCCGTGCCCGCGTCCGCGGAGTCCGTGCGGTTCCGCCACGGCAGTTCCGCCGTGACCGTCGTCGGGCCGCCCACGGGCGACTCCAGGACGAACAGCCCGTCGACGGCGTCCAGCCGGTCCGCCAGGCCCTTCATCCCCGTACCGCCGTCGAGGCTCGCGCCCCCGCCACCGTCGTCCCACACCTGAATGAGCAGCCGGGTGTTCGTCCGCCACACATCCACCGAGGCCGACTTCGCCCCGCTGTGCTTGCTGACGTTCTGCAGCAGCTCCGAGACGGTGAAGTAGGCGATGCCCTCGATGGCCGCGGCCGGCCGCTCCGGCAGATCGACCGTCACCTTCACCGGGACCGTGCAGCGCGAGGCGACCGAGGACAGGGCCGCGTCCAGGCCGCGGTCGGTCAGGACCGCCGGGTGGATGCCGCGTGCCAGGTCCCGCAGCTCCTGGAGCGCCAGCTTCACCTCGCCGTGCGCCTCCTCGACCATCGCCGCAGCCGCGTCAGGATCCTCCAGCACCTTCTCCTTGGCCAGGCCGAGCCCCATCGCCAGATTGACCAGCCGGGCCTGCGCCCCGTCGTGCAGATCCCGCTCGATGCGCCGCAGGTCGGCCGCGGCCGTGTCGACCACGACCCCCCGGTCCGACTCCAGCTCGGCGATCCGCCGCTCCAGTTCGTCGGAGGGCGACAGCAGCGCCCGCACCATGGCCCGGTCGGCGTTGGTCAGCCCCCGCGCGATGAACGGCAGCACCGGCCACAGCACGAACAGCGAGGTCAGCGCGACGGTGAAGGTGAGGACACCCCACGGCAGCCGGATGAACTCGTACAGGGCCGTGCGCCAGCCCACCGGGTCCTTCAGCTGCATCCACAGCCGCTGGAAGAAGCCGCCCCCGCCACGCATCCGCAGTCGGCTCGGCTCCTCGATCCGCACCCCGAGCAGCGCCCGGGCCCGCGCCCGCTCCAGCCTGCCCAACTGCCGCGCCCCCACGAGTCCGGCCGCGAGGAGCGGGAACCCGATCACCGTGACGGTCAGCCCGAAACCGGTGGAGAACACCGTCACGACATAGGTGAAACCGAGCAGCGCGACCGGAAGGTTGGCCAGCAGGTGCGCGATCTCTTTCCAGGTGTGCCGGTCATAGGCGAGCCGGGCCGGTGGAGGACGGTCGTCCGGCCCGGCGGCCGCCCGGGCCGCCGTGGTGCCCGAGGACGGGATGCGTTGGGTCATATGCGCTAGCGTGCCCGGCGGCGGGCGACGGCGCCATGAGGTGGACCGCCAGGATCAACTGAGGAAAACCCCACCCCCGCATGCCGGGCCGTGACGGGCTGCTTACCCTGCCTTTATCAGGGCCTAGACTCCCGTGCGTACAGATCGTCGAACGGCGGCGCCCCAGTGAGCCGCAGCATCGTCGCAGGATCCAGGTCCGAGTTTCAGGGAGCGAGGGACGGACGTGCCGGAACCGACCGTCGTCACCACGACCGTCGTCGCGGCGGACTACTTCCAGTCCTATTCGGTCGTCGGACTGCTCGCCGTCGTCGGCGTGCTGTTCGTCGCCGTCGCCTTCGGGGCCGGGCGCCTGCTGCGGCCCGTGGTCCCCACCCCCGAGAAGCTCCTGACGTACGAGTGCGGCGTCGACCCCGTCGGAGAGGGCTGGGCCCACACCCAGGTCCGCTACTACGTGTACGCCTTCCTCTACGTGATCTTCGCCGTCGACTCGATCTTCCTGTTCCCCTGGGCGACGGTCTTCGCCGCCCCCGGCTACGGCGCGACGACCCTGGTCGAGATGTTCATCTTCCTCGGCTTCCTGGCCGTCGGCCTGCTCTACGCATACAAGAAGGGCGTCCTGACATGGACGTGAACCCCTCGGCGCCCGAGCCCGTCCTGCTGCCCGAGCCCAAGCGGCTGGGCGCCCTGGCCCGCCTCGCCCCCGAGCCCATGAAGGTCATCCTCAACTGGGGCCGCCGCTACTCGCTCTGGGTCTTCAACTTCGGCCTCGCCTGCTGCGCGATCGAGTTCATCGCCGCCTCGATGGCCCGCCACGACTTCATCCGTCTCGGCGTCATCCCGTTCGCCCCGGGCCCGCGCCAGGCCGACCTGATGGTGGTCTCCGGCACGGTCACGGACAAGATGGCCCCGGCCGTGAAGCGCCTCTACGAGCAGATGCCGGAGCCCAAGTACGTCATCTCCTTCGGCGCGTGCAGCAACTGCGGAGGCCCCTACTGGGACTCGTACTCCGTCACCAAGGGCGTCGACCAGATCATCCCCGTCGACGTCTACGTCCCCGGCTGCCCACCCCGGCCCGAGGCGCTGCTCCAGGGCATCCTCAAGCTCCAGGAGAAGATCGCCCGCGAGTCGCTTGGGGAGCGGTACGGCAGCGGTGCGGGCCGTCCTTCGGCGGCGGCCCTGCAGAGCGGTCTGGTGCAGCCGCCGGCGCCCGCCCCGGCCCCCGCCCCGGGCTCCGACTCGACGCCGGGGGAGGGACGATGACCGCCGTCGGCTGGCTGCCCTCCGACGCCGAGGAGCTCTTCGGCCCGGACGCCACGGCCGAGGAGTCCTACGAGGTCCTGACCGTCGACGTGCCCCCGGCCGCCTGGATCACCGCCCTGGAGACCGCCCGCGACCGGCTCGGCTGCACCTACTTCGACTGGCTGAGCGCGGTCGACGAACCGGGCACGGGCTTCCGCGTCACGGCCCACGTCGCCGCCCTCTCGCCCGTACGACGCCTCCTCCTGCGCACGACCGTCCCGCACGAGGCCGCCACCCTGCCCTCGGCGGTCGACGTCTACGCGGGTGCCGCCTGGCACGAGCGCGAGACGTACGAGATGTTCGGCGTCACCTTCGAGGGCCACCCGGCGCTGGACCACCTGCTCCTGCCCGAGAACTTCGAAGGCCACCCCCTGCGCAAGGACTTCGTCCTCGCCGCCCGCGTCGCCAAGGCCTGGCCCGGCGCGAAGGAACCGGGCGAGTCGGAACACGGCGGCCCCAAGCGCCGCCAGATGCTCCCACCCGGCGTCCCCGACCCCAACGAATGGGGCCCCCTCAAGGGCCAACTCCCTCCGGCCCCCGCCCGAGGCGCGGGCCGGGCAGCGGGCGAACGCCCCGCCCGAGGCGCAGCACGCCCTGCGGGAGAACGCCCGGTACGACGCACCCGCTCGGCATCGGAGGGCTCGACGAGCCAGCCCGCCGCCGGTACGGAGACCCCGACTGCTCCACGCCGTGCGCGTACGGCGGGTGAGGGCTCGGCGAGCCAGTCTGCTGCGGGTGCGGAGGCTCCGGCTGCTGCGCGGCGTGCGCGTACGGCGGGTGAGGGTTCGGTGAGTCAGTCTGCTGCGGGTGGGGAGGCTCCGGCTGCTGCGCGCCGTGCTCGTACGGCTGCTGAAGGCTCGGCGAGCCAGTCCACGCCCGGCGAGCCGACCGCTCCGGCCCCGACGGGACCGCGGCGCAACCGCTCGGCGTCGCAGGGTTCGGCGAGCCAGCAGCCCAGCGACCCGGCATCCCCGACGCCGGGTTCTGGGTCCCCGACGACGGGCCCGGAGGCCGCGTCGCCGGGTTCCGCATCCCCGGCCTCCGGGCCCGAGCCCGCGACGCCCGGTTCGGAACCAGCGGCGACCGGTTCCGGGACCCCGGCCCCCGGTCCCGAGACCGCGACGCCCGATTCCGCATCCCCGGCCCCCGGTCCCGAGACCGCGACGCCCGATTCCGGAGCAGCGGCGACCGATTCCGCGACCCCGACGACCGGTTCGGGGCCGTCGGCCGCTGAGGTCGGCCACCCGGCCCCACCGGCGGGACCGCGCCGGGCGCGCAGCGCATCGGAGGGCAGCGCGAGCCAGAGGCCCGGGGCCGACCACGGCGACAGCCGGCCAGGCAGGGCTTCGAGCACGCCGCGCAGCTCGGACGCCCCCTGGCACCACGCCCGTCCGGCCTTCGACGAACCGGCTCCCGAACCGTCGCCGGAGGCAGCGCCGTTGCCGGCTTCAGAGCCGTCGGGTGGGTCACAGACCTCCGAGCCCGCGGACAACCCGGAGTCCTCGGACAGCCCGGAGTCCTCGGACAGCCCCGAGGCACTGGACGCCCCCGAGACCCCGGACACCCCGGGCACTCCGAAGTCGGCGAACAATCCGAAGCCGACGGGCGACAACGCGAAGTCCACCGAAAACCCTGACCGCCCTGATAACCCTGACAAGCCCGAGGACCCAGAGGACCCCGCAGGAGGCCCGCAGTGAACGACGTGCTCGACGTCGCCCTGCGACTCCTGGGCGTCTTCGTCGTCTTCCTCACCTTCCCTCTGGTCATCGGCCAGACCGAACACAAGGTGATGGCCCACATGCAGGGCCGCCTCGGCCCCATGTACGCCGGCGGCTTCCATGGCTGGGCCCAGCTGATCGCCGACGGCGTGAAGTTCGCGCAGAAGGAGGACGTCGTCCCCGCGGGCGCCGACCGCCGCATCTTCCAACTGGCCCCCGCCGTCGCCCTCCTGCCCTACCTCCTCGTCCTGCTCGCCATTCCCATCGGCCCCGGCGAGGGAGCCGTCGGCCAGGTCATCGACGCGGGCGTCTTCTTCGTCCTGGCCGTCATGGGCGTCGGCGTCCTCGGCTCGCTCATGGCCGGCTGGGCGTCCGCGAACAAGTTCTCCCTGCTCGGAGGCCTGCGCACCGCCGCCCAGCTCCTCGCCTACGAACTGCCGATGCTCCTGACGGCCGCCTCCGTGGCGATGGCGGCCGGCACCGTCTCCCTCACCGGCATCCTCGACGCCTTCGAGTGGTGGTGGCTGCCCTGGCAGATCGTCGGCGCCATCGTCTTCTTCGTGGCCGGTCTCGCCGAACTCCAGCGCCCGCCCTTCGACATGCCCGTCGCCGACTCGGAGATCATCTTCGGCGCGTACACCGAGTACACCGGCCTCCGTTTCGCTCTGTTCCTCCTCGCCGAGTACGCCGGGATCGTCGTCCTGTGCGGCCTGACCACCGTCCTCTTCCTGGGCGGCTGGCACGGCCCCTGGGGCGCCGACGGCCTCGGCTGGGTCTGGACCCTGCTGAAGGCAGCCGTCCTCGCCTTCCTCGTGATCTGGCTGCGCGTCACCTACCCCCGCCTGCGCGAGGACCAGCTCCAGAAGCTCTCCTGGACGCTCCTCGTCCCCCTCTCCCTCGCCCAGATCGCCCTCACCGGCATCGTCAAGGTGGTGATCCAGTAACCATGGCCCCCATTCCTGGCAGTGGCCTCGCCAAGGGCCTGGCCGTCACCCTCCGCACGATGACGAAGAAGTCCGTCACCGCGCAGTACCCGGACGCCCAGCCCGATCTCCCGCCCCGCACCCGGGGTGTGATCGGCCTGTTCGAGGAGAACTGCACGGTCTGCATGCTGTGCGCCCGCGAGTGCCCCGACTGGTGCATCTACATCGACTCCCACAAGGAGACGGTCCCGGCCGCGACCCCGGGTGGCCGCGAGCGCAGCCGCAACGTGCTCGACCGCTTCGCCATCGACTTCTCCCTGTGCATGTACTGCGGTATCTGCATCGAGGTCTGTCCTTTCGACGCCCTGTTCTGGTCCCCTGAGTTCGAGTACGCCGAGACCGACATCCGCGAGCTCACCCACGAGCGCGACAAGCTCCGCGAGTGGATGTGGACCGTCCCGGCCCCGCCGGCGCTCGACCCCGGCGCGGAGGAACCGAAGGAACTCGTCACCGCCCGCAAGACCGCCGACAAACTCGCCGCCCAGCAGGCCCCGCCGGCCACGGAACCCCACGCCGACGAGCAGGCCCGCGCCGCCGAGCAGCCCACCCGGCCGCAGGGCGACTCCAAGCAGCAGACCGACCAGCCGAAGCCGGGTCAGTCGACGCCGGGTCACCAAACGCCGGATCGCCCCAAGCCGGGGCAGGAGGGCTCGGAATGACCCTCGCCGCAACCGCCGCTCTCCTCGCGACAGGCCCGACCACCGGGGCCGCCGCCGATACCCACGGTTTCCTCTCCCCGACCGGCGTCGAGATCGCCTTCCTCCTCGTCGGCCTGGTCACCTTCGGCGCCGCGCTCGTCACCGTCACCACCCGGCAACTGGTGCACGCCGCCCTGTGGCTGGTGGTCACCCTCGGTGGCCTCGCTGTCGAGTACCTCCTGCTCACCGCCGAGTTCATCGCCTGGGTGCAGGTCCTCATCTATGTCGGTTCCGTCGTCGTCCTCCTCCTGTTCGGACTGATGCTCACCAGGGCCCCCATCGGCCGCTCCCCGGACGCCGACTCAGGCAACCGCTGGGCCGCCCTCACCGTGGCCGTCGTCGCTGCCGCCGCCCTGGTCTGGGTCGTCGTCGACGCGTTCCGCACGACCTGGATCGACCTGGACGGCCCCGCCGCCGGCTCCACCGAGGCCACCGGCGCGAGCCTCTTCCAGAACTGGGTCCTCCCCTTCGAGGCCCTCTCCGTCCTCCTCCTCGCCGCCCTGGTCGGCGCGATCGTCCTGTCCCGCAAGTCGAAGGCGGAGTCGAGCTCTCCCCCTGTGAACTCACGAGGCACCACCAAGAGTTCCCGAACGGTCACAGAGAGTTCCGAGAAGGAAGGCGGCCGCTGATGCACCTCGCCTATCCCGCCGTGCTCTCCGCCCTCCTCTTCTGCACGGGCCTGTACGGCGTCCTCGCCCGCCGCAACGCGATCCTGGTCCTGATGTCGGTCGAGCTGATGCTCAACGCCGTCAACCTCAACCTGGTCGCCTTCGACGTCTGGCTCAGCAGGACCGCCGAGGAGACCCTGCACTCCGGCCAGGCCCTGACCCTGTTCACCATCGCCATCGCCGCCGCCGAGATCGGCATCGGCCTGGCGATCGTCCTCGCCGTCCACCGCAACCGCGGCACCTCGGACATCGACAAGCTCCGCGACACCGCCGAACGGCACGACCCCGACGACCCCGACCACGACGCCCGCACGGCCGAGCAGTCCGACGAGGCCCAGAAGGCTGAGGCCACCGCGTGACCACGACCACCCTCGCCGTCCTCGTCCCCCTCCTTCCGTTCCTCGGCGCCGCCGCCGGCCTGCTCCTCGGCCGCACGGCACCCGGCTTCGTCCGCCCGCTCGCCGTCCTGCCGACGCTCACCTCCCTGGTGCTCGCCGCGCTGGTCGCCGTACGCCAGGGCGGCGACGCGGCCGTCGACTCGGCCACGGAACTCACCCCCACCGGCTCGGTCCCGATCGAGCTCGCCCTGCACATCGACGGCTTCGCCGCCCTCGTCGCGGTCCTGGTGGGCCTGGTGGCCTCCTGCGTGCAGATCTACTCGACGGGCTACCTGCGCGACGACCCGCGTTACCCCTCCTACGCCGCCCTCGTCTCGCTGTTCACCGCCGCGATGTTCCTCGTCGTCTACTCCGGCGACCTGATCGTGCTGCTGGTCGGCTGGGAAGTCATGGGCATCTGCTCCTACTTCCTGGTCGGCCACTACTGGGAGACCCCGGAGGCCCGCGCCGCCTCCCTCAAGGCCTTCCTGGTCACCAAGCTCGGCGACGTCCCCTTCCTCATCGGCCTGTTCGCCCTGGCCACCGACGCCGGTTCGTTCCGCATCACCCGGATCCTCGGCACCGTCGCGAGCGGCGGGCTCGACCACCCGACGCTGATCGCCCTGCTGCTCCTGGCGGGCGTAGCGGGCAAGTCGGCGCAGTTCCCGCTGCACACCTGGCTGCCCGACGCGATGGCGGGCCCGACGCCCGTCTCCGCGCTGATCCACGCCGCGACGATGGTCGCCGCCGGTGTCTACTTCATCGCCCGTCTCCTTCCGGTCTTCGAGGCCTCCCAGGCCGCGATGGTCGTCCTCGCCGTCATGGCCGCCGTCACGATGACCGGCTCGGCGCTCGCCGCGCTCGCCCAGGACGACATCAAGCGCGTCCTCGCCTACTCGACGATCGGCCAGCTCGGCTACATGACCGGCGCCCTCGCCGTCGGCGACCGCGGCGCCGCCGTCTTCCACCTCCTGTCCCACGGTGCCTTCAAGGCGCTGCTGTTCCTCGCCGCGGGCGTGATCATCCACGCCGCGGGCACCAACTCGCTCGCCGCCATGTCACGCATGCGCGACCTGCGCGACCGCGTCCCCGACGCCTACTGGACGATGACCGTGGCGCTGCTCGCGCTCGCCGCGATCCCGCCGTTCAGCGGCTTCTTCTCCAAGGAGGCCGTCCTCGGGGTCGCCGAGCACGTCGTCACCGGCCACACCGAGCACGCCCCCGCCGCCGCGGGCTGGATCGTCCTCGTCGCCGGCCTGCTCACGGCCGTGCTCACCGCCGCCTACGCGATGCGCCTGTGGCTGCTGGCCTTCCGGGGCCGGGGCATCGAAGCCCCCGACCACGGCAGGCAGCCGCTGACGATGACCGTCGTGCTGTGGGTCCTCGCAGCCCCGTCCCTGGCCCTCGGCGGGTTCGCGTTCCGCCTGCTGCCCGACTGGTTCGACGGCCGTGACCTCAGCCCGACCCTGACCACCTCCGTGCTCGGCACGGGCGTGGCCCTGGTCGGCGGCATCGTCACCTACGCCGCCTGGCGGCACACCACCGCGCTCACCGCCCGCGTCCCGCTCGGCGCGGTCGCGGCCCACCCGGAGGGCGACGCCGCCCAGGTCGAGGCGGAGGCCATCGCCACGCACGAGCCGGCCTACGGGGACATCGCCTATGCACCGGACCCCGCAGACCCGGGTCGACTGCTGCTCGGCCCCCTGCACCGGCACGCGGCCGCCGGCTTCCACCTGGACGCCGTGTACTCGGCCCTGTTCGTCCGGCCCGTCCAGGCCGGAGCGAGCCTCGTCCGGTTCCTCGACCGCGAGGTCGTGGAGACCTACGTCCGTGGTGCGGGTGCGCTGCCCCGCTGGCTCGGCGCCGCCGTACGGCGCGCCCAGACCGGCAACGTCCAGACCTATGTGAGCGCGCTGCTCGCCGGCACCGTCGTCCTCGCGGTCGCCGCCGTCCTCGTCGCCACGGGAGCGTGAGCAGGCGTGATCGATATCAACGAGTCCGTGATGCAGTTCCTTCTGGCGTTCGTCGTCGTCGGCCCGCTCCTCGGCGCCGCCGCGGCTCTCCTGCCTGCCCCGCCCGGGCTGAAGGGGAAGTCGCCCGAGCAGGCCGTACTCCGGCACGGCGTCACCGTCACCGGCGCGGTCCTCATCGCGGCGATCGTCCTCGCGCTCGGCTTCGACCATGACCAGCCGTCGAAGATGCAGGCCAGCACCGACATCAGCTGGATCCCCGCACTCGACGTACGCATCCATCTCGGCATCGACGGCATCTCCCTCCCCCTTCTGGTCCTGACCGCGCTGCTGACCTTCCTCTGCGCGCTCTACTCGTACTTCAAGATGCCCGAGGGGCCGACCCCGAAGGCCTTCGTCGCCCTGCTGCTCGTCCTCGAGTCGGGCACGCTCGCGACCTTCGCCGTCCTCGACCTCGTGCTGTTCTTCCTCGCCTTCGAGATGGTTCTCATCCCGATGTACTTCCTCATCGCCCGCTGGGGCGGTGAAGGACGGAGCCAGGCCGCCTGGCGATTCATCCTCTACACGCTGCTCGGCTCCGTGGTCATGCTGCTCGGCCTGCTCATGATCGGGATCAAGGCGGGCACGTTCGACATGATGGCACTCGCCACTGACAACGGCCGGTCGCTGAGCACATCCGTGCAGGTCATCGCCGTTCTGGCGATCGGGATCGGGCTCGCGGTCAAGACGCCGATGTGGCCGCTGCACAGCTGGTTGCCCGATGCCCACACCGCCGCGCCGACCGTCGGCTCGGTCCTCCTGGCCGGTGTCCTACTGAAGATGGGTACGTACGGATTCGTCCGGATCCTGCTCCCCATCGCACCGGACGGCTTCCGCATCTTCGCGCCCTACCTCGCCGCCCTGGCCGTCGTCGGCATCATCTACGGATCGCTGGCCTGTCTGGCCCTCGCCAAGCAGGGCGCGAAGGGCGACCTCAAGCGCCTCATCGCCTACTCCTCCGTCGGCCACATGGGCTTCGTCCTGCTCGGCATCGCCACGATGACCCCGACCGGCGTGAACGGCGCCCTGTTCGCCAACATCGCCCACGGCCTCATCACCGGCCTGCTCTTCTTCCTGGTCGGCGCCCTGAAGGACCGCACCGGCACGACCGACCTCGACAGCCTCGCCGAGGAGACCGGAGCCGCCCTCTACGGCAAGGCCCCGCGCCTGGGCGGCCTGCTCGCCTTCGCCGCCGTCGCCTCGCTCGGCCTGCCGGGCCTGGCCGGCTTCTGGGGCGAGATGCTGGCCCTGTTCGGCGCGTTCCAGCCGGCGGAGGGCCTCAGCCGTCCCGCCTTCCTCACTTTCATGGCGATCGGCGCGTTCGGCACGTTGCTCACGGCCGCGTACCTGCTGATCGTGGTCCGCCGCGTCTGCATGGGCGCCCTGCCCCAGGACGCCCCCAAGCTCACCGACGTGCGCTCCTACGAGTTCGCGGCGTGGACCCCGCTCGTCGTCCTCACCGTCGTCGCGGGCCTGTGGCCCAAGGCTCTCCTCGGCCTGAGCGACCCGGCCGTCCAGCAGCTCCTCGCAGGAGGCACCCGATGAGCTCCCCGGCCCAGCCCCTCGCGGCGTCGCTGGTCCAGTCCGTCGACTGGCTCGCCATCGCGCCGCCCACCATCGCGGCGGTCGTCGGACTCGTCGTCCTGGTCGCCGACCTGTTCGTCGCCGAGCACCGCAAGGCCCTGCTCGGCTGGACATCGGTGGCGGGCCTGGCCGCCGCCACGGCGATGCTGCTGCCCCTGCTGGACGGCGACCGCAGCACCTTCTGCCTGACCGGCGACGCCGCCGTGTGCAGCTACACGGCCGACCGGTTCACCGTGGTCATCCAGTTCCTGGTCCTCGGCGGCGCCCTGCTCGCCGCCCTCCTGTCGGTCACCGCGCTGAAGGACGCCCGCAAGGAACTCCCCGAAGGCGAGTACTGGTTCCTGCTGCTGTCCTCCGCGGCCGGCGCCGCCCTGCTTCCCGCCTCCCGCGACCTCGCCACCCTGATCGTCGCCCTGGAGGTCGCCTCCCTGCCCGCCTTCGCGCTGGTCGGCCTGCGGTACGGCGACCGGAAGTCCTCCGAAGCGGCCCTCAAGTTCTTCCTGTCCTCGGTCACCGCGACCGCGGTCAGCCTCATGGGCATCAGCTTCGTGTACGCCACCACGGGCACCCTCTACCTCACCCAGGTCGCCGACCGTATCCAGGACGTCGACGGGCAGTTCCACACGCTCGCCCAGACCGGCGTCGTCCTCACCCTCGTCGGCTTCGCCTTCAAGACGGCCGCCGTGCCCTTCCACTTCTGGGTGCCCGACACCTACGTGGGGGCGCCTCTGCCGATCGCGGCCTACCTGTCGGTCATCGGCAAGGCGGTCGGCTTCAGCGGCCTGATCCTCGTCACCGTCGTGGCCCTCCCGTCGTACGCCGACGTCTGGGGCCCGGCCCTCGCGGCCCTGGCCGCGCTCACCATGACCGTGGGCAACGCCGGAGCCCTGCGTCAGCAGGCCACGCGCGCGTACAGCGCGGTACGCCTGCTCGCCTGGTCCTCCGTCGGCCAGGCCGGCTACCTCCTGGTGCCGATCGCCGCCGCCGCGTACTCCGGGGACGCCGAGAAGTCGATCGGCTCCACCGTGGCCTACGCCCTGATGTACGGCGCCGTGAACCTCGGCGCCTTCGCCGTGGCCGCGCTGGTCGGCCGGACGAAGACCCTGAACCGCGTCGCCGACTACCGCGGCCTGTACGCCTCCAGCCCCCTGTCCGCGCTCCTCCTGGCGTTCTTCCTGCTGTGCCTCGCCGGGCTGCCGCCGGGCATCATCGGCCTCTTCGCCAAGGTCACCGTCTTCTCGGCGGCCGTCGACGCCGGCCTCGGCTGGCTGGCCGTGGTCATGGCCGTCAACGTCGTCATCGCGCTGTTCTACTACCTCCAGTGGACGGCCCTGCTCTTCCGCGCCCCCGAGGGCGAACCCGAGAGGCACCGCGTCCCCGGCCCGGTCGCCGCCGCGATCGCTCTGACCGGTGTCCTCGGCATCGCCCTGTCCGGAGCACCCCAGCTGGTCCTGCGCTTCACCGACACCGGGCTCTTCTGAACGAACCGGGCTCGCCGGGATACCGGCCGCTTTACACCGCGCGCGTGGGGCACCCGCTCCCACGCGCGCGTGCCGCTTCCCGGAGCCGTCACCCGGACGGTCCACACCCGCCGCCGCACGCACAAGGGAACTAGAGCCTCCCGCTTGGCGTTGACCAGTACGGGAGGGTCCACTGGACGTGAGAACGCGCCACCAGTGGCACCGCAGATTCAGCAAGCAAAGGTCCCCCTGCCGCACCACTTGGAGGGCGCACCGTGCACCGCCGGCACAACGGGCTCAGGACAGCGATCCTCCTGGGAGGACTGTCCGCACTCATCATCGTCATCGGCAGCTTCTTCGGCCGTATGGGGCTCGTCATCGCCGTCCTGGTCGCACTGGCCACCAACGCGTACGCGTACTGGAACAGCGACAAACTGGCACTGCGTGCGATGCGCGCCCGCCCGGTGAGCGAGTTCGAGGCCCCGGCTCTCTACCGCATGGTCCGCGAGCTCTCCACCCAGGCCCGCCAGCCCATGCCGCGCCTGTACATCTCGCCGACGGAGGCACCCAACGCCTTCGCCACCGGCCGCAACCCACGCAACGCCGCGGTGTGCTGCACCGACGGCATCCTGCGGTTGCTGGACGAGCGCGAGCTGCGCGGCGTCATCGGCCACGAACTCAGCCACGTCTACAACCGCGACATCCTCATCTCGTCGGTTGCCGGCGCCCTCGCCTCCGTCATCATGTTCCTGGTCAACTTCGCCTGGCTGATCCCCATCGGACGCTCGGACGACGATGACGGCCCCGGTCTGCTCGGCATGCTGCTGATCATGATCCTGGGCCCGCTCGCCGCCTCGGTCATCCAGCTGGCCATCAGCCGGTCCCGTGAGTACCAGGCGGACGCCTCCGGTGCCCGGCTCACAGGCGACCCGCTCGCCCTGGCCAGTGCCCTGCGCAAGCTCGAACTGGGCACGAAGCAGCTCCCGCTGCCGCCCGAGCCGCGCATCGAGACCGCCAGTCACATGATGATCGCGAACCCGTTCCGGCCCGGCCAGGGCCTCTCGAAGATGTTCTCCACACACCCGCCGATGGCGGAACGTATCGCCCGGCTCGAGAAGATGGCAGGTGGGAATTAGTGAGGACCATTCTCAACGTCATATGGCTCGTCCTGAGCGGCTTCTGGCTGTTCCTCGCCTACATGCTCGCGGGCCTGCTCCTCTGCATCACGATCATCGGCATCCCGTTCGGCATCGCGGCCTTCCGTATCGGCGTCTACGCCCTGTGGCCCTTCGGGTACACGACCATCGAGCGCCATGACGCGGGCGGGCCGTCCTGTGTGGGCAACGTGCTGTGGCTGGTCCTCGCGGGCTGGTGGCTCGCCCTCGGCCATATCGCCACCGGCATCGCCCTGTGCGTCACGATCATCGGCATCCCGCTGGGCATCGCCAACTTCAAGCTCATCCCGGTCTCGTTGCTCCCACTCGGCCGCGACATCGTGCGGACGGACGAGCCGTTCGCGGTGCGCTGACGGAGGGGCTCGTCCCCTCCCATTTCCACAGGCCGGTGGTTGTCCACAGGCCCGCCCGGCTGTCACCGGCGGCCTGCATGATGAACCCATGACCGCGATCGAGCAGTTGCCGACCCGAGTGACGACCGAGACCCACAACTCCCGCGTGGAGGCCGTTCTTTCGCGCCCCGAGTCGCGGTGCCCTGAAAGACCCCGGCCGAGAGGCTCTGGAAGGTCCGGGCGGTAACGGAGGCCCGGCCCTACCCCCTCCCCGCCCCAGCCTTCCTCCACCGCCGCACCGCGTACGCAACCGCCCCCAGCACCAGCACCCCCGCGCCCACGACCACCGACACCGCGGGCAGCGAGAACGCCAGCACCACGCACCCGGCCAGCCCCACCACCGGCACCGCCCGCGCCGCCGGCGCCGAAGACAGCGTCCAGGCCGACGCGTTGGCCACTGCGTAGTACGCCAGCACACCGAAGGAGGAGAACCCGATCGCGCCCCGGACGTCCACCGTGGCGGCCAGGACCGCGACCACCGCACCCACGGCCAGCTCCGCCCGGTGCGGCACCTGGAACCGCGGATGCACGGCGGCCAGCGCCCCCGGCAGATGCCGGTCCCGGGCCATGGCCAGTGTCGTCCGCGACACCCCCAGGATCAGCGCGAGCAGCGAGCCCATCGCGGCCACGGCCGCACCGATCCGTACCACCGGCCCGAGCCAGGGCACCCCGGCCGCCCGCACCGCGTCGGCCAGCGGCGCCGTCGCCTCCCCGAGGCCGCCCGACCCGAGGACCGAAAGGACAGCCACCGCCACACACACGTACACCACCAGCGTGATGCCCAGCGCCAGCGGGATCGCCCGCGGAATGGTGCGCGCCGGATCCCGCACCTCCTCGCCGAGTGTCGCGATCCGGGCGTACCCGGCGAAGGCGAAGAACAGCAGACCGGCCGCCTGCAGCACCCCGTCCGCGCCGCCCGAGGCCCCGATGTCCAGCCGCCCGGCATCGGCCTCACCGGACGCCAGACACACGACCACCACCGAAGCGAGGACAGCCAGGACCAGCGCCACGATGACCCGCGTCAGCCACGCGGACTTCTGGACACCGCCGTAGTTCACCGCGGTCAGCGCCACCACGGCCGCGACCGCCACCGCGTGCGCCTGCCCCGGCCAGACGTACGTGCCCACGGTGAGCGCCATCGCCGCACAGGAGGCCGTCTTCCCGACCACGAACGACCAGCCCGCGAGATACCCCCAGAACTCCCCGAGCCGCTCCCGCCCGTACACATACGTGCCGCCCGAGGCCGGATACAGGGCGGCGAGACGGGCCGACGACATGGCGTTGCAGTACGCGACCACAGCGGCGACGGCGAGCCCGAGGAGCAGCCCGGAACCGGCGGCGTGCGCGGCCGGCGCGAGGGCGGCGAAGATCCCGGCGCCCACCATCGAGCCGAGTCCGATGACGACGGCGTCGCCCACGCCGAGGGTGCGGCGCAGTCCAGGAGCGGGAGCTGTCATGCGTCGCACCCTACTGATCAGTGCAACCAGCGGGTGCGGCCAGGACGTCCTCCCCACCAAGACGGTGTGAACGTGCGTGGCAAGGAGGCCGCGCGCCGGACGCCCGACGTACGACGCACGGGCTCGGTCTGGCCGAAAGCAGCATCACATGGCCGGGACAGTGCGGGCACAGCGTGAAAGGGCAGGTTCACGGCATGACCATCCTCAGCTGGATCATCCTGGGACTGTTGGCCGGAGCCATCGCGAAGTTCCTGCTGCCGGGGCGTGACCCGGGCGGCCTCATCGGCACGACCCTGATCGGCATCACGGGCGCGTTCATCGGCGGCTGGATATCGGCCCGCTGGATGGACCACCCGATCAGCAAGGACTTCTACGACGGTGCGACCTGGGCGGCGGCGATCGGCGGATCGCTCGTGCTGCTGATCGCCTACCGCCTCCTGTTCGGCAACTCGCGCGACTGACCGCGCCCACCGATGACAGCCGGCAGACGAGAAGGGTGGACACCCGCGGTGCCCACCCTTCCTCGTATCCGTGCGGGCGGGAGCCCGGAGGACCGGACCTACCGGTAGTTCACGAACTGCATCGCGAAGTCGAAGTCCTTGCCCTTCAGCAGGGTGATGACGGCCTGCAGATCGTCACGGCTCTTGGAGCTGACCCGCAGCTCCTCGCCCTGCACCTGCGCCTTCACGCCCTTGGGGCCCTCGTCGCGGATGGTCTTCGCCACCTTCTTGGCGTTCTCCTGGGAGATGCCCTCCTTGATCGACGAGAAGATCTTGTACTCCTTGCCGGAGAGCTGGGGCTCGCCCGCGTCCAGAGCCTTCAGCGAGATACCCCGCTTGATCAGCTTGGACTGGAAGACGTCGAGGATGGCCTTCACCCGGTCCTCGGAGTTCGCCTCCATGAGGATCTGCTCACCGGACCACGAGATCGAGGCACCCACGCCCTTGAAGTCGTAGCGCTGCGAGATCTCCTTGGCGGCCTGGTTGAGTGCGTTGTCGACCTCCTGCCGCTCGACCTTCGAGACGATGTCGAAACTGGAGTCGGCCATGTCCTGTGGCTCCTTGTATCGGGGTGCGTATCGTGCGTACCGGCGTACTTGGGCGGTCGCAGGGCCCGTTCAGGTCCCGGGCCGCATCCGGACAAGCCTAGCCACCCCCGGCCCGCCGAGCGCCGATCAATCGGGTGGCGAAGCACCCCTCCGTATCGGGTATTGTTTACGTCGTTGCCACGGAGCGCCGCGGAAGAGCGGCTCGACGGGCAGCAACCCCGGCGGTGTGCCCGAGCGGCCAAAGGGAGCAGACTGTAAATCTGCCGGCTCAGCCTTCCCAGGTTCGAATCCTGGCGCCGCCACACTGGGGAAGACCCCCTCTCATCTGCGGAGACGTAGATGAGAGGGGGTTTTTCGTTTTCTCGCCCTTGCGGACCCTGCGGCAGGCGGAGTGAGGTGTCTCACGCGCGGGCGCGGCCTCCGACGTACGTCAGCGCACCCGTCGGCCGGAGGCCATCGCTGCGGTCGAGGTCCAGGCGGGGGGCACCTCAGGGCATGTCCCGGGCACGCCCGGGCACCTCGCCGGCCGGCGAACCCTGAGCGACTTCGACTCCCGACGGTAGAGGAAGAAAAAGCTTCCGAACCTGCCGTGAAATTCCTCGTTCCCCCGAACGCGCGGCTGGGCGCAACAGCGGACCTGGATATCGCTACGGTGTGCAGTGCGATGCGCGGATCGCAGAACGTAGAACGGGAACGCAGAAAGCAGAACGTAGAACCCAGAACGCGGAGAAAAGAAGAGGGAGAAGATGACCGGGATGCGCAGGGCCGCGCTCGCCCTGGGAGCCACCCTTTTCGCCTGGGCCGGGCCGCCCGTGCCGATGCCGCCTCCGTATTACGAGGCGCCTTTGTGGCCTCTGCCGGCGCCCGGGCCAGTCCAGCCCAGGGACAGCAACACCCACGCCCGCCCGGGCCAGGTCCGTGACGATGTGGCGGCCGAGGTCGTCGACGCCGTCAACCGGCAGCGCGCCCGGGCCGATTGCAAGCCCGTGCGGCTGAAGACGTCCCTCAACCGTGCCGCCCAGAGGCACAGCGCCGACATGGCCCGCAGACAGCGCCTCGCCCACACGGGCAGCGACGGCAGCACCCCGGCCTCCCGGATGCGGGACGCCGGCTACCACCCCGGCCACATCGCCGAGAACATCGCCGCGGGCCCCGGCACGCCCGAGTCCGCCGTCCGCACCTGGATCGACAGCCCCGAGCACCGGGCCATCATCCTGACCTGCCGTTACATCCACGCGGGGGTCGGCGTCGCGACGGGCGACGGAGGACCTTGGTGGACGCTGGACCTGGCCACCGGCTACTGAGCCGGTACTGCCCTTCCCCTCGGCGCCCCACATGCTGCTGCCGCCCATTTCGAAAAGAAAAGGGAGAGGCGGAAGCGCAAAAGGAAAGGCAAGGAGTCACCTGCTCCTTGCCACTTTCAACATATAGCGCATGGGGGGCCTTGCGGCAAGGCCCCCGTGGTGCCGCAGAATCTTCGACCTGAAGCCAGAAACAGGCGAAAATTGGGGTCTGCCTTGATTGATGTGATCATTGCCGGCGGTGGCCCGACCGGAATGATGCTGGCCGGCGAGTTGCGGCTGCACGGCGTGCAGGTGGTCGTGCTGGAGAAGGAGGCGGAGCCCGCTCCGCACGTTCGCGCGCTCGGCCTCCACGTGCGCAGCATCGAGGTGCTCGACCAGCGCGGTCTGCTGGAGCGCTTCCTCGCGGAGGGCAGGACACACCCGGTCGGCGGCTTCTTCGCCGGCATCACCAAGCCGTCACCTGACCGGCTGGACACCGCGCATGGGTACGTCCTCGGCATCCCGCAGCCCGTCACCGACCGCCTGCTGACCGAGCACGCCGCCGAGCTCGGCACCGAGATCCGGCGCGGTTGCGAACTGGTCGGGCTGAGCCAGGACGGCGACGGCGTGACCGCCGAGCTGGCCGACGGCACGCGGCTGCGCTCCCGCTACCTCGTCGGGTGCGACGGCGGCCGCAGCACGGTGCGCAAGCTGCTGGGCGTCGGTTTCCCCGGTGAGCCCTCCAGGGTCGAGACGCTGCTGGGCGAGATGGAGGTGTCCGCCCCGCCGGAGGAACTGGCGGCCGTGATGGCCGAAGTCCGCAAGACCCACTTCCGGTTCGGCGCCATGCCGCTGAAGAACGGGGTGCACCGCGTCATCGTGCCCGCCGAGGGAGTGGCCGAGGACCGCACCGCCCCGCCCACCTTCGAGGAGTTCAGGCAACAGCTGCGGAAGTTCGCCGGCACCGACTTCGGCGTGCATGCGCCGCGCTGGCTCTCCCGCTTCGGCGACGCCACCCGGCAGGCCGAGCGCTACCGCGTCGACCGCGTCCTGCTGGCCGGCGACGCCGCGCACATCCACCCGCCGACCGGCGGTCAGGGACTCAACCTCGGCATCCAGGACGCGTTCAACCTCGGCTGGAAGCTGGCCGCCGAAGTGCGCGGCTGGGCGCCGGAGGGGCTGCTGGACAGCTACCACACCGAACGCCACCCGGCGGCCGCGGCCGTGCTGGACAACACCCGTGCGCAGATGCAGCTGCTGGCGCCCGAGCCGGGACCGCAGGCCGTACGCCGGCTGCTGGCGGAGCTGATGGACTTCGAGGAGGTGAACCGGCACCTGATCGAGAAGATCACCGCGATCGCCGTCCGCTACGACTTCGGCGAGGGCCACGAACTGCTCGGACGGCGGCTGCGGGACGTGCAGTTGAAGCGAGGCCGCCTCTACGAGCAGATGCGCGGCGGCCGCGGACTGCTGCTCGACCAGACCGGCGGCCGGCTGTCGGTGGCGGGCTGGTCGGACCGGGTCGACCACGTCGTCGACGTCAGCGAGGAACTCGACGTGCCCGCGGTACTGCTACGACCGGATGGCCACGTGGCCTGGACCGGCGAGGACCAGCGGGAACTGCTCGCCCGACTGCCGAGGTGGTTCGGAGCGGCCACCGGCTGAGAGCCCCCTGTGGCGTCCGGCAGGAGCGACCGGGTTGAGCAGCACCCCTGCATGCCCCGACCCGACCCGATCCGCCCCGACAAGCCACGCCTACTCGCCGGCGTGGACGAGTTCGATGTCGTGGTCGTCCACGCCGGTGCCCGGGACCAACCCAGCACACGGCCCGCACCCGGGGAGTGGCATGGCCGACCCGCCCACGCGGCACACTGACCCCATGTCCTCCCGCCGCAGAGTCTGCCCCGAGTGCCGCCGCGAGATCGCCGTCGTCGCCGGGCGGTACGCGCGCCACGACCCGCCCGGCGCCCGCGAGCACGGCGAACTCACCTCGTGCCCGGGCTCCCGCCGCCAGGCACGCCCCGGCCCGGAGCAACCGTCCCTGGACGGCTACACGGTCCCGGACTTCCCGGGCCAACTGCCCCTGTTCTAGGCGCCCCGACGGCTGTGTGAGCCGCGGCCGGCCGCGAACCTCAGTTCCCCGCCACCGACTTCACCGCCACCGACACCGGCGCCGGTCCGCTGATCAGCTCCAGGGTGAGCCCGGCCGTCGCGGGGGTGTCCACCAGCTCCGCGAGTACGGCGGCCACATCGTCGCGCGGGATGGGACCGCGGCCCGTGTGTGCCTCCAGGCGTACGAGACCGGTGCCGGCGTCGTCGGTGAGTTGGCCGGGGCGCAGGATCGTCCAGTCCAGGCCGTCCAGCCCGCGCACGTACGCGTCCGCCTCGCCCTTGGCGCGCAGGTACACGTCGAAGATCTCGTCGCCCTGGTGGTGCGGGTCGGCGCCCATGGACGACACGATCACGAAGCGCCGCACGCCCGCCTTCACCGCCGCGTCCGCGAAGAGGACCGCCGCGGCCTTGTCCACCGTGTCCTTGCGGGCCGCCCCGCTGCCCGGGCCCGCGCCCGCCGCGAAGACCGCGGCGTCGGCACCCCTGAGCCGTTCCGCGACCTCGTCCACGGACGCCGACTCCAGGTCGAGCACGACCGGTTCGGCACCGGCCTGCCGCAGATCGTCGGCCTGCTCGGGCTTGCGGATGAGCCCCGCCACCTCGTCCCCGCGCGCGGCGAGCAGCCGCTCCAGCCGCAACGCGATCTGACCATGACCACCAGCGATGACAATGCGCATGCCTTCGACCGTACGCCTGGACAGCACCGTCCGCCGCACGACTTCGGCCACACCCCGCCGCAGGCCCTACGGCACTTCGCCCCGCCCCTGCCGCGGCAGCCCCAGCTCCACCGAGGCAGCCGAACTGCAGTACTCCCGCACCGCGCTGGTCCGCGCCACCACGCGCCCCTGATGCACGACGATCCGGCTGTACGCCAGGGACAGCACCCCCGCGAGCCGGTCCCCGCGCACCGCGAGCAGCTCGGCCGGGAAGCCCGCCTCCACCCGCACCTCGGGCAGCCCCAGCACCGCCCGCGCCGAGGAGCTGACCGCGTCGTAGGCCTCCTCGGGGGGCAGCCCGCAGCGCGAGGCCAGCAGGAAGGCCGCCTCCAGCGGATCGCCGCGCCCCACAGGGTTCGACACGTCCCGCAGCGCGCCGCTCCCGGCGGCCACCCGCACCCCGGCCGCGCGCAGCAGCCGTACCGGAGCCGCACCGCGCCGGTCGACGCCGCAGCAGCCGCCCTGCGGCAGGCACACCACGGCCACCCCGGCCGCCGCGAGTTGGTCGGCCGTCCGTGAAGCCACCTCGGAAGGCAGCCGGGCGAGGTCCCCGCACGGGCTGAGGGTGACCCCTGGGCGCAGTCCGCCGGCCATCGCCGCGAGCCGGGCCAGGCGGGCAGGGTCGTCGGCGTCCGTGTGCAGGTCGACGGGGCAGCCGTGTTCGGAGGCCATCTCCAGGACCGCCTCCACGTACCCTGTCGGATCCGGGTCGAGGTCCGGCCGGCCGCCCACCACCGAGGCGCCCATCTTCACCGCGTCCCGCAGCATCGCCAGGCCGTCCGCGCCGGCCACCCCGGTCAGCACCCGGGGCATCGCCACCGTCGTCAGCTCCGCCAGCCCGCGCAGCGCCCGCCGCGCCTGCAGCACCGCCGCCAGCGCGCCCAGCCCCTGGACGTCCCCCACGCGCACATGCGCCCGCAGTGCCGTCGCCCCGTGCCCGAGCTGGAGCAACGCGGCCTCCGTCGCCCGCCGCTGCACGTCCTGCGGCTCGTACGAGACCGGCCCCTCGGCATCGGCCGACAGGGCCGTGTCGGCGTGGGCGTGCGGCTCGGCCGGGGCCGGCAGCAGCAGATAGCCGCTGAGGTCCACGCGCGCCCCGCACGCGCGCGTGCCGCCCGCCCCGAGGCTGCCGGCCGTGCCGACCGCCTCGATGCGCCCGCCGCCCAGCCGTACGTCCACGGTCCGGCCGTCGGTGAGCCGCGCTCCGCACAGCAGCAGCGACGACGGGTCGGCCGGACCCGGCGAGGACGACGGTGGCGGTGGTGGCTGCGGCCGGCTGTCGGGCATCGCACTCCAGGGGCTCGGGCTGCGCGCGGAGGAGGCATGATCACGCAGAGTGAGACGAGCCTAGGACGGCCTCCCGCCCGTGGCGGGGAGGAGCGCAATAGTCGTACCGGCGTGGTCCGCCATGGCACGGGAGGCACTCACGAGGCTGCCGGGAGGACGGTCCGGGCACCCGCGCGGGTGCCTCGAAACGGATTTGGGTGAACGGCTGCCGAGCGTGTAATGTCTTCATCGCTCGCCCCAATAGCTCAGTCGGCAGAGCGTCTCCATGGTAAGGAGAAGGTCAACGGTTCGATTCCGTTTTGGGGCTCTGGTGTGACTGGTTCCGTCGCGAGGCGGGACCGGACCACATCAAAGCGGTGTAGCTCAGTCGGTAGAGCAAGCGGCTCATAATCGCTGTGTCACCGGTTCAAGTCCGGTCACCGCTACTCTCAGTAGCCGATTGCGGGGTCGGTCCTTCGATCGGCTACTCTTCTTGCGTTAAACAGTCCATCCGTTCGTCTTAGGAGCACTCACGTGGCTGCCACCGACGTCCGCCCGAAGATCACGCTGGCCTGCGTGGAGTGCAAGGAGCGGAACTACATCACCAAGAAGAACCGGCGTAACAACCCGGATCGTCTTGAGATGAAGAAGCACTGCCCGCGTTGCAATGCGCACACCGCGCACCGCGAAACGCGATAAAAACAGGCTCGTACACGAGGCCGTTCCCGAGTGATCGGGGGCGGCCTCGTGTCGTTGAGGGACCCGTACCGGTCAGTAGAGCTACCAGGAGGTACCGAGCCATGGCGCTCGACCAGTCCTTCGTGGGGCGGACGTACCCGCCCACCGCGCCCTACGAGGTGGGCCGGGAGAAGATCCGTGAGTTCGCCGAGGCGGTCGGGGACGCCAACCCGGTGTACACGGACGCGGAGGCCGCCAAGGCGCTCGGTCACCCCGATGTGATCGCCCCGCCGACCTTCGTCTTCGCGATCACCTTCAAGGCCGCCGGCCAGGTCGTCCAGGACCCCCAGCTCGGCCTCGACTACAGCCGCGTGGTGCACGGCGACCAGAAGTTCGCCTACCGCCGCCCGGTCCGCGCCGGCGACCGGCTCACGGTCACCTCGACCATCGAGGCCGTCAAGTCCCTCGCGGGCAACGACATCGTGGACATCCGTGGCGAGGTCCACGACGAGGCGGGCGAGCACGTCGTGACCGCCTGGACCAAGCTCGTGGCCCGCGCGGCCGAGGAGGCGTGAGCGACCCCATGACCGCGAAGATCTCCTACTCCGACGTCGAGGTCGGCACCGAACTGCCCGCGCAGACCTTCCCCGTGACCCGCGACACCCTCGTCCGGTACGCGGGCGCCTCCGGCGACTTCAACCCGATCCACTGGAACGAGAAGTTCGCCAAGGAGGTCGGCCTGCCGGACGTCATCGCGCACGGCATGTTCACCATGGCCGAAGCGATCCGCGTGGTCACCGACTGGACCGGCGACCCGGGCGCGGTCGTCGAGTACGGCGTCCGCTTCACCAAGCCGGTCGTCGTCCCGAACGACGACCAGGGCGCCGTGATCGAGGTGGCGGGCAAGGTCGCCGCCAAGCTCGACGACAACACCGTCCGCGTGGACCTGACGGCGACCAGCGCCGGGCAGAAGGTGCTGGGCATGTCCAGGGCGGTCGTGCGACTGGCCTGAGCGGCCGCGACACGACGTAAGGGGCGCTCTCCATTGCGGGGCGCCCCTTACGCATGGCGCGTGCAGACCACCGCTTGACGTAGTTAGTGATTGAGTACTAACTTCGAATGCATGGCGAGGATGAGTGCGGAAGAGCGGCGCGAGAGCGTCATCCGGGCGGCGACGACCGAGTTCGCCCGGGGTGGCTACCACGGCACCTCGACCGAGGCGATCGCCCGTCGGGTCGGCGTCTCGCAGCCGTACCTCTTCCGGCTCTTCCCGGGCAAGAAGGCGATCTTCCTGGCGGCGGCCGAGCGCTGCGTGGAGGACACCATCCGCACGTTCGCCGAGGCCTCCGAGGGGCTCCACGGCGAAGAGGCCCTGCACGCCATGGGTAACGCGTACACCAAGGTCATCGAAGAGCGGCCCGAGCGGCTCATGATGCAGATGCAGATGTATGTCGCCGTGAAGGCCGCCGAGGAGGAGGGCGACCATGAGTTCGGCGAGTCGGTGCGCGCCGGCTGGATGCGGTTGTGGGACACCGTCCATCTGCCGCTCGGGGCCGACGCCGGCGAGACGACGACGTTCATGGCGTACGGGATGCTCATCAACTGCCTCACGGCCATGGGTTTCCCGCCCGAGCACCGTGTCTGGGAGGGGATGTACCCGTCGGCGAGGCTCAAGGGCCGGCTGGAGAAATGAGCGGGGAAGAGCGCACGAGTGTGCCTCTTCATGTGCGCGAAAGTTAGTGAGCAATAACTAATCGATCACGGCAGATACTCCTTGGGGGAGCGATGTCACAGCAGACCGCACGTCGCGGGGGAGCCGCCTGGGCCCTCGTCATCACCAGCGTCGCCGGATTCATGGCGGCTCTCGACAACCTCGTCGTCACCACCGCCCTGCCCTCCATCCGCGAGGACCTCGGCGGAGGACTGCACGACCTGGAATGGACCGTGAGCGCCTACACGCTCACCTTTGCCGTCCTGCTGATGTTCGGCGCGGCCCTCGGCGACCGCTTCGGCCGCCGCCGGCTCTTCATCGCGGGACTCGCCGTCTTCACCGGCGCCTCCGCCGCGGCGGCCATGGCCCCCGGCATCGACTCCCTCATCGCCGCCCGGGCGGTCCAGGGCGCGGGTGCGGCGGTCATGATGCCGCTGACGCTCACCCTGCTGACCGCCGCCGTGCCCGCCGCCAAACGCGGCATGGCCTACGGCATCTGGGGTGCCGTCAACGGACTGGCCGTCGCCTCCGGGCCGCTCGTCGGCGGCACGCTCACCGAACACATTTCCTGGCAGTGGATCTTCTGGCTGAACGTCCCGCTCGGTCTGGCCCTGCTGCCGCTCGCCCGCCTCCGCCTCGCCGAGTCCCACGGCACCGGAGCCCCGCTCGACGTCCCCGGCACCCTGCTCGCCAGCGGCGGTCTCTTCGGCATCGTCTACGGCCTGGTCCGCGGCCCCGCCGACGGCTGGACCGGTTCCCTCGTCCTGACCGGCCTGTTCGCGGGCTCCGCGCTGCTCGCCGGCTTCGTCCTCTACAGCACGCGCGCCAAGAACCCCATGCTCCCGATGCGGCTGTTCCGGTCCCGGGCCTTCGCCGGGATCAACGCGGCGAGCCTGCTGATGTTCCTCGGCATGTTCGGCTCGATCTTCCTGCTCAGCCAGTACATGCAGGGCGTCCTCGGCTACTCGCCCACCGAGGCGGGCCTCAGGATGCTGCCCTGGACCGGTATGCCGATGCTGGTGGCCCCGATCGCCGGCATCCTGGCCGACCGGATCGGCGGCCGCCCGGTCGTCGCCGCGGGCCTCTTCCTGCAGGCCCTGGGCCTCGGCTACATGGCGGTGGTCGCCACGGCCGACGCCTCCTACACGGCCCAGCTGCCCGCCCTGATCGTCAGCGGCATCGGCATGGCGCTGTTCTTCGCCCCCGCCTCGCACCTGGTGATGTCCAGCGTGCGGGCATCGGAGCAGGGCATCGCCTCCGGCGCCAACAACGCCCTGCGCGAGGTGGGCGGGGCGCTCGGCATCGCCGTCATGGCGTCGATCTTCGCGGCCCAGGGCGGCTACGAGACCGGCCAGACCTTCGTCGACGGCATGCGGCCCGCCCTGGTGACGGGCTCCGCGGTGGTCGCCCTCGCGGGCATCGCGGCCCTGCTGATACCGACCCGGCGGCGCACCGAGCGGCAGACGGCCCAGGCCGAACCGGCACCGGTGCTGGAGACGGCCGCCCACTGACCCCGAAGGCCCTCAACAAGGAGAAGCGGCATGCCCACCCTTCCCTGGACCGTCCCGAACACCCCGCCCCGCGACACCGAGGTGCACGTCTTCGCCTCCCGCTTCGAGACCAGCACCCTGTGGGGAGCCCTGAAGTTCCTCGCCGGGACGCCCGCCGTGTGGCGGCAGGTCCGCCGGAGCCCCGGCGCTTACGGAGCGACCCTGAAGGCGAAGCCTCTGAAACGGACCTTCTGGACCCTGTCGGCCTGGGAGTCCAAGGACGCGCTCCACGCCTTCGTCCGCGCGGGTGCCCACGGCCCCGCCTCCCGCGGCCTCGCCCCGCAGATGAGGGACTCGGCGTTCACCACCTGGCAGGTGAGCAGCGAGGACCTCCCGCTCTCCTGGTCCGAGGCGCTCCGCCGGCTGCCCTGACGGACACCACGCGTGTGTGCGGCCCCGTTCCCGCGAACGGGGCCGCACACACGCGTGCCCGACCCTGTCGGTACCGTCTCGTACTCTTGAGCCCGTGCAGGAACTCCACGACGCCCCCCTCGCCCCGCTGACGACCTTCCGGCTGGGCGGCCCCGCGACCCGGCTGGTCACCGCGACGACGGACGACGAGGTGATCGCCGCCGTCCGCGAAGCCGACGAGGCGGGCACCCCGCTGCTGCTCATCGGCGGCGGCTCGAACCTGGTCATCGGAGACAAGGGCTTCGAGGGCACCGCCCTCGTCATCGCCACCAAGGGCTTCTCCCTCGACGGCACGACGCTGGAGCTCGCCGCCGGCGAGGTCTGGACCGACGCCGTCGCCCGCACGGTCGAGGCGGGCCTGGCCGGCGTCGAGTGCCTGGCCGGCATCCCCGGCTCGGCGGGCGCGACCCCCATCCAGAACGTCGGGGCGTACGGCCAGGAGGTCTCCTCCACGATCACCGAGGTCGTCGCCTACGACCGGACCACCGGCGAAACGGTCACCCTGGCCAATGAGGACTGCGCCTTCTCCTACCGCCACAGCCGCTTCAAGTCCGACCCCGAGCGGTACGTGGTCCTGCGTGTCCGCTTCTGTCTGGAGGACGCCGAGGGCCTCTCCGCCCCCCTCCGGTACGCCGAGACGGCCCGCGCCCTCGGTGTGGAACCGGGCGATCGCGTCCCGCTCGCGCAGGCCCGCGAGACGGTGCTCAAGCTGCGCGCCGGCAAGGGCATGGTCCTGGACCCCGAGGACCACGACACCTGGTCGGCCGGCTCCTTCTTCACCAATCCGATCCTCACGGACGCGGACTTCGCGACGTTCCGCACACGCGTGCGTGAGCGGCTCGGCGACGCGGTGGAGCCCCCCGCGTACCCGGCCGGTGAGGGCCGTACCAAGACCTCTGCGGCCTGGCTGATCGACAAGGCGGGCTTCACGAAGGGCTACGGCGAGGGTCCGGCCCGCATCTCCACGAAGCACACGCTGGCGCTCACGAACCGGGGGAGCGCGACGACCGAGGATCTCCTCGCGCTGGCCCGTGAGGTCGTGGCCGGCGTCCGCGAGGCCTTCGGCATCACCCTGGTCAACGAGCCGGTTACGGTCGGGGTCAGCCTGTAGGCGCCCGGCGTCGCTGCTGAGGCCGGGTGGGTGCGCGACCCGGCGCAGCGGGCTGCCGCTGCGCCCACCCGTGCCGCCCCTGGCGGCACGCATGCCCGCAGCTGGGCCCGTCGCCCCGACCCACCACCCGGCGGGAAGGCGCTGCCCACACCCGCGCTACGACGCCAGCCAGTCGTCCACCCCCGCCAGCAGCTTCGTCTTGATGTCCTCCGGCGCCGCCGACCCCCGCACCGACTGCCGGGCCACCTCCGCGAGCTCCGCGTCCGTGAACCCGTTATGCCGCCGCGCGATCTCGTACTGCGCCGCCAACCGGGACCCGAACAGCAGCGGATCGTCCGCGCCCAGCGCCAGCGGCACCCCCGCCTCGAACAACGTCCGCAGCGGCACGTCCTCCGGCTTCTCGTACACCCCCAGCGCCACGTTCGACGCCGGGCACACCTCGCACGTCACCTGCCGGTCCGCCAGCCGCTTCATCAGCCGCGGATCCTCCGCCGCCCGCACCCCGTGCCCCACCCGGGTCGCCCCCAGGTCGTCCAGACAGTCCCGCACCGACGACGGCCCCGCCAGCTCACCCCCGTGCGGCGCCGACATCAACCCGGCCTCGCGCGCGATCCCGAACGCCCGGTCGAAGTCCCGCGCCATCCCCCGCCGCTCGTCGTTCGACAGCCCGAAGCCGACCACGCCCCGGTCCGCGTACCGCACCGCGAGCCGCGCCAGCGTCCGCGCGTCCAGCGGGTGCTTCATCCGGTTCGCCGCGACCAGCACCCGCATCCCGAGCCCTGTCTCCCGCGACGTCGTCTCCACCGCGTCCAGGATGATCTCCAGCGCCGGAATCAGCCCGCCCAGCCGCGGCGCGTACGACGTCGGGTCGACCTGGATCTCCAGCCACCCCGACCCGTCCCGCAGGTCCTCCTCCGCGGCCTCCCGCACCAGCCGCTGAATGTCCTCCGGCTCCCGCAGACACGAGCGCGCCGCGTCGTACAGCCGCTGAAAGCGGAACCAGCCCCGTTCGTCCGTAGCCCGCAGGCTCGGCGGTTCCCCGCTGGTCAGCGCCTCACTCAGCGCGTCGGGCAGCCGCACCCCGTGCTTGTCGGCCAGTTCCAGCACGGTCGAGGGCCGCATCGACCCGGTGAAGTGCAGGTGCAGATGGGCTTTCGGCAGCTCAGAGACATCACGTACACGCTCCATCCCAAGATCCTGCCGTACGTCCCAGCCGTCCCGGTAGCCGTTTCCCCTTTCGTGGTCTTGCTCGCACAAAGAAACTGGCACAAACAAAGGGGGCACATACCGGATCCGGTATGTGCCCCCTCAGACGGAAGCGTCAGTCCCTGGCCTCCGCCAGCAGCTTCTGGATCCGGCTCACACCCTCGACCAGATCCTCGTCACCCAGCGCGTACGACAGCCGCAGGTACCCGGGCGTACCGAACGCCTCACCCGGCACCACCGCGACCTCGGACTCCTCCAGGATCAGCGCGGCCAGTTCGACCGAGTCCTTGGGCCGCCTGCCCCGGATCTCCTTGCCGATCAGCGCCTTCACGGACGGGTACGCGTAGAAGGCCCCTTCCGGCTCCGGGCACACCACGCCGTCGATCTCGTTCAGCATCCGCACGATGGTCTTGCGGCGCCGGTCGAAGGCCTCACGCATCGTCGCCACGGCGTCCAGGTCACCGGAGACGGCGGCCAGCGCGGCGGCCTGGGCGACGTTGGACACGTTCGACGTGGCGTGCGACTGGAGGTTCGTCGCGGCCTTGACGATGTCCTTCGGGCCGATGACCCACCCGACACGCCAGCCGGTCATCGCGTACGTCTTGGCGACACCGTTGACCACGACGCACTTGTCGCGCAGCTCGGGCAGCACCGCCGGCAGCGACACGGCGGAGGCGTCGCCGTAGACCAGGTGCTCGTAGATCTCGTCGGTCAGCACCCACAGGCCGTGCTCGAGGGCCCAGCGGCCGATCGCCTCGGTCTCCTGCTCGCTGTAGACCGCGCCGGTCGGGTTCGACGGCGAGACGAAGAGGACGACCTTCGTCTTCTCCGTACGGGCCGCCTCCAGCTGCTCGACGCTCACCCGGTAGCCGGTCGTCTCGTCGGCGACGACCTCCACCGGGACACCCCCGGCCAGCCGGATCGACTCGGGGTACGTCGTCCAGTACGGCGCGGGCACGATGACCTCGTCGCCCGGGTCGAGGATCGCGGCGAAGGCCTCGTAGATGGCCTGCTTGCCACCGTTGGTGACCAGGATCTCCGAGACGTCGGGCTCGTAGCCGGAGTCCCGCAGCGTCTTCGCGGCGATCGCGGCCTTCAGCTCGGGCAGACCACCGGCGGGCGTGTAGCGGTGGAACTTCGGGTTCTTGCAGGCCTCGATCGCGGCCTCGACGATGTAGTCCGGGGTCGGGAAGTCGGGCTCACCGGCGCCGAAGCCGATCACCGGCCGCCCTGCGGCCTTGAGGGCCTTGGCCTTGGCGTCCACGGCGAGGGTGGCGGACTCGGAGATCGCGCCGACTCGGGCGGAGACCCGGCGCTCGGTGGGAGGGGTTGCAGCGCTCATGGGCCCCATCGTTTCAGACTGGAAACGCGCGCGGCACGGGGGTTTCACAGACTGAACAACGTCGGGCAAACCCCTGAACAACAGTGCGGATCGTCCGCGCGGCCTGGGCGATCTTCAGCGGAATCACGTCAGTCCGCTCCCCGTTCAGGAGGCGATCTTCCGCCAACGAGCCCTCCCTCGGGCCCTTTCTGTTCGACGACCGGCCGCCGAGCACGTACACTCTCACCTCGTTGGCCTTCAGCAGGCCGCGCCCGTTCGGTGCACACCAAGCATCCGGATGGATGCGGTACGTTGGGGGACACACAAAGGGTCGTAGCTCAATTGGTAGAGCACTGGTCTCCAAAACCAGCGGTTGGGGGTTCAAGTCCCTCCGGCCCTGCTACACACACCTTCGCCAGGATGTGTGCGCATGTACGTACAGCAATGCACCGCCGTGCGGCTCAGACCGGGCGCGGCACGGCCACGACCCGGAATCAGGTGAGGACGAGTGACGGACGCCGTGGGCTCCATCGACATGCCTGATGCCCAGGATGAGGCGCCGGAGTCCAAGAAGACCCGCAAGGGCGGCAAGCGCGGCAAGAAGGGCCCGCTGAAGCGCCTTGCCCTCTTCTACCGCCAGATCGTCGCGGAACTGCGCAAGGTCGTCTGGCCGAGCCGCAACCAGCTGACGACCTACACGACCGTGGTGATCATCTTCGTGGTCATCATGATCGGCCTGGTCACCGTGATTGACTATGGGCTCAGCAACGCCGCCAAGTACGTGTTCGGCTGAGCAGTCCGCGAAGAGCGCCGAGGTACCCGGCGCTCCTTTCGCATGTTCCACCCCCATGTATCCAGGAAGAAGCAGCCACCGTGTCTGACCCGAACGTGAACGACGCCATCGAGCCTGTCGAGTCCGTCGAGGACGAGCTCGACATCGTCGAGGGCGCGGACAGCGAGGACACCGAGGCCTCCGCCGAGGTCGAGGCTGCCGACGCCGTCGCGGACGACGCCGCCGAGGCGGAGACCGAAGCCGATGAAGAGGCCGCGGACGAGTCCGAGGAAGAGGCCGCGGACGAGTCCGAGGAAGAGACCGCGGACGAGTCCGAGGAAGAGCCTGAGGACGACCGCGACCCGATCGAGAAGCTCCGCGAGGAACTGCGGGTCCTGCCCGGCGAGTGGTACGTCATCCACACCTACGCCGGCTACGAGAACCGCGTGAAGACCAACCTGGAGCAGCGCGCCGTCTCGCTGAACGTCGAGGACTACATCTTCCAGGCCGAGGTGCCGCAGGAAGAGGTCGTCCAGATCAAGAACGGCGACCGCAAGACGATCAAGCAGAACAAGCTCCCGGGCTACGTCCTGGTCCGCATGGACCTGACGAACGAGTCCTGGGGTGTCGTCCGCAACACCCCCGGTGTCACCGGCTTCGTGGGCAACGCCTACGACCCGTACCCGCTGACCCTGGACGAGATCGTCAAGATGCTCGCCCCCGAGGCCGAGGAGAAGGCCGCCCGCGAGGCCGCCGAGGCCGAGGGCAAGCCGGCTCCGCAGCGCAAGGTCGAGGTCCAGGTGCTGGACTTCGAGGTCGGCGACTCGGTCACCGTCACCGACGGCCCGTTCGCCACGCTGCAGGCGACCATCAACGAGATCAACCCGGACTCGAAGAAGGTCAAGGGCCTCGTCGAGATCTTCGGCCGCGAGACGCCGGTCGAGCTCTCCTTCGACCAGATCCAGAAGAACTAACTTCCGGACTCACCGCTTCCGCGCAGGTCAGGCGATCGCTCGAGCGGCCGCCTGACCTGCGCGGTTTTTGGCCGCGCATCTATACCCGTTATCGTTGTGCGGTATGCCTGCGTCCGGGTGGTCCCCGTGTGCAGGCAGGACCCGAATCGAAAGGACCCGGAGAGCTATGCCTCCCAAGAAGAAGAAGGTCACGGGGCTCATCAAGCTCCAGATCCAGGCCGGTGCCGCCAACCCGGCCCCGCCGGTCGGCCCCGCGCTGGGTCAGCACGGCGTGAACATCATGGAGTTCTGCAAGGCCTACAACGCCGCGACCGAGTCGCAGCGTGGCTGGGTGATCCCGGTGGAGATCACGGTCTACGAGGACCGTTCCTTCACCTTCATCACCAAGACGCCGCCGGCCGCGAAGATGATCCTGAAGGCCGCGGGCATCGAGAAGGGCTCCGGCGAGCCGCACAAGACCAAGGTCGCGAAGATCACGCGTGACCAGGTCCGTGAGATCGCCACCACGAAGATGCCCGACCTCAACGCCAACGACCTGGACGCCGCCGAGAAGATCATCGCCGGCACCGCCCGTTCCATGGGCGTCACGGTCGAGGGCTGAGCCCCAACCTCCATCAGCAGAAGTGGCGGGGCCTGCTCGGCCCGGACCACAACTCCTAAGAATCCACAGGAGCAGTAGTGAGCAAGCGCAGCAAGTCCCTTCGCGCTGCGGACGCCAAGATCGACCGGGAGAAGCTCTACGCCCCGCTCGAGGCCGTCCGTCTCGCCAAGGACACCTCCACGACCAAGTTCGACAGCACCGTCGAGGTCGCCTTCCGCCTGGGTGTCGACCCGCGCAAGGCCGACCAGATGGTCCGTGGCACCGTGAACCTTCCGCACGGCACCGGTAAGACCGCCCGGGTCCTGGTCTTCGCGACCGGTGACCGTGCCGAGGCCGCGCGTGCCGCGGGCGCCGACATCGTCGGCGCCGACGAGCTGATCGACGAGGTGTCGAAGGGCCGTCTGGACTTCGACGCCGTCGTCGCCACCCCGGACCTCATGGGCAAGGTCGGCCGCCTCGGCCGCGTGCTCGGTCCGCGTGGTCTGATGCCGAACCCGAAGACCGGCACCGTGACCCCCGACGTCACCAAGGCCGTCACCGAGATCAAGGGCGGCAAGATCGAGTTCCGTGTCGACAAGCACGCGAACCTGCACTTCATCATCGGCAAGACGTCGTTCGACGACACCAAGCTGGTGGAGAACTACGGCGCGGCCCTGGAGGAGATCCTCCGTCTGAAGCCGTCCGCCGCCAAGGGTCGCTACATCAAGAAGGCCGCCATCAGCACCACGATGGGCCCCGGCATTCCGGTCGACTCGAACCGCACCCGCAACCTCCTCGTCGAGGAGGACCCGGCCGCGGTCTGAGCCTGAGGCTCACCCAACCGGTCACGGGCCCCGCACCTCTTACAGGTGCGGGGCCCGTTCCCTTTTCCGGTACGTACGCCGGTGGCCTGGGTTAACGTGCGGGAACCGGATGCGATCGGGGGGACGTATGCAGGGCACGACCGTGCGCCGTGTGGGCCTGGGGATCGCGGTGGCGACCGCGCTGACGGGGGCGGCCGCCTGCACTTCTCAGGACTCCTCCGACGGCCCCGGCCAGCCCGACCGCGCCGCGCGCGGCCGGACCCTCGCCGCCCTGCGCTCCGCCGAGCGCGCCACCGAGCACGCCGAGTCCGCCCGGGTCGAGTCCACGACGACCATGGGCTCGCTGATGTCCATGACCGCCGACGGCACCCTCGGCTGGAGCGACGGCATCACCGGCACCCTCACCATCAAGTACACCGGTGGCACCGTGGCCGACACCATGCGCCGGCTCGGCACCACGTCGATGGAGGCCCGCTACCTGCCCGAGGCGTACTACGCGCGCATGGGCGAGAAGTTCGCCGAACAGGCCGGCGGCAGGCACTGGATCCGGTACGCGTACAAGGACCTCGAAGCCCTCGCCGGCGGCTCCGGTGCTCATCTCGGCGACCAGATGCGCAGCACCACGCCCAACCAGTCCGTGAAGCTCCTGCTGTCCTCCGGCGACGTCAGGAAGGTCGGCGAGGAGACCGTCCGCGGCCGGACCACCACGCACTGGTCCGGCACCGTGACGGCGGCCGACGTCGCCGACGCCGGCCTGAGGAAGCAGCTCACCGAGGCCGGGGTCACCACCGAGACCGTCGACATCTGGATCGACAAGCGGAACCTGCTGGTCAAGAAGGTCGAGAAGGCGCGGATGACCACGGGCCTGATGACCCAGACCGCGCACTACGCCGATTACGGCGTGGCGGTCCGGGCTGAGCGGCCCCCGCGGTCCGACACCGGGGACTTCGAGGACCTGGTGCGGAAGCAGTCCGGTACGCCCTGAGGCGTGCGTCTATTCGGATAGATCACTTGTGCCCCTCTGGGATAGGCTCGCGGCCTTGCTGTGAAGCAAGCATGTATTCCTTGGGGGGAATCGATGAGGACATCCATACCTGCCGCCGGGCTGTGCGCCCTGCTGCTCGCCGCCGGTGCGGTCGGCTGCGGTTCCGAGAAGTCGCCGGAGATGACGCCCGCGGCGGCCGTCGCCAAGGCGGCGAAGAACACGGAGGACATCACGTCCCTCCAGTACCGCATGAAGGGCACGGTCCCGGAGTCGGGCCGCGTCGAGGGCCAGGCGTCCATGCGGCTGAAGCCCACGATCGCGATGAGCATGAAGATGCAGGCGCCCGACCAGGGAGCCGGCGAAACCATGGAGATCCGTCTCGTCGACAAGGCCATGTATCTCGGTGGGGGAGCCGAGATGGCCAAGGAGATGGACGGCAAGCGCTGGCTGAAGTTCGACCTGTCCGGATCCGACGCGGCCAAGGACCTGGACCAGATGGGGTCCACGAGCCAGGCCGAGCAGAACCCGGCGGCGGAGTCCACCTTCCTCACGGGCGCCAAGGACGTGAAGAAGGTCGGCAGCGAGGAGGTCGACGGCGTCGAGACCACCCACTACTCGGGCACGGTCACCCTCGACGACCTGCGCGCCTCGCTCAAGGACGACAAGGCGGAGACGCGCAAGCAGCGCGAGAAGAGCATCAAGCAGTACGAGAAGCTGGGCGTCGACAAGTTCACGATGGACATGTGGGTCGACGGCGAGGACCACACCAAGCAGTTCCGCATGAAGGGTGAGGCCGACAAGGGCCCGCTCGACATGACCATCACCTTCCTCGACTACAACAAGCCCGTCACCGTCACGGCCCCGCCGGCCAAGGACGTCGCGGACCTGGGCGAGATGTTCAAGGAGCTGGAGCAGGGCTGAACGGCCCTGCGCTGGTACGCCGTACGGGGCGGATTTGCTTGACGGCGATCCGTTCCCGTACTCTCCTACAGAAGCCAAAGACCGCTGGTCGTTACCGCGCGCTCATCAGAGGGCGTGGTGGCCGAAGGATCCGCTGAACGGCGGACGACCCGCGCAGGTGACACTGGAGAAGCTCCCGGAGTCCGCCGCCTCGTGTGTGCGTGAAACCGGTCGAGCTACGCCCCGTGCGCTTGCGCCGGGGCGTTTCGTTTTCCCCAGTCCTCCTTCGGGTCCGCGCGGTCCGAATCACCCGGAAGGAGGCCGAGGCTCATGGCGAGGCCTGACAAGGTCGATGCCGTCGAGGAGATGCGGGACAAGTTCCGCAACTCCAACGCTGCCGTCGTTACCGCGTACACCGGTCTCACCGTTGCGCAGCTCCAGAAGCTGCGTCGTTCACTCGGTGAGAACGCTCAGTACCGTGTGGCGAAGAACACGCTGACCAAGATTGCGGCCAACGAGGCCGGGATCACGACGCTGGACGACCTCTTTGCGGGTTCGTCGGCCGTCGCCTTCGTGACCGGTGACCCGGTCGAGGCGGCGAAGGGTCTCCGTGACTTCGCCAAGGACAACCCCAACCTCGTCATCAAGGGCGGCGTCCTTGACGGCAAGGCGTTGTCCGCCGATGAGATCAAGAAGCTTGCGGACCTCGAGTCCCGCGAGGTTCTGCTCTCCAAGCTGGCCGGTGCCATGAAGGGCAAGCAGTCCCAGGCTGCCTCTGTCTTCCAGGCGCTGCCGTCGAAGCTCGTCCGCACCGTGGACGCGCTCCGTGCCAAGCAGGACGAGCAGGGCGGTGCCGAGTAACTCGGCTCGCATCCCGGCCGCCGCTGCCTGAACGCGGCGACCGTAGCGGGCCAGACGTACGCCCGCCTCACATGTACATCCGGCACCTGCCGATTTAGTGGAAGGACCGCCATCATGGCGAAGCTCAGCCAGGAAGACCTGCTCGCGCAGTTCGAGGAGATGACCCTCATCGAGCTCTCCGAGTTCGTGAAGGCGTTCGAGGAGAAGTTCGACGTCACCGCCGCCGCTGCCGCGCCGGTCGTCGTCGCCGGTGGTGCCGCTGGTGGCGCCGCTGCCGAGGCCGCTGAGGAGCAGGACGAGTTCGACGTCATCCTCACGGGTGCCGGCGACAAGAAGATCCAGGTCATCAAGGTCGTGCGTGAGCTGACCTCCCTGGGTCTGAAGGAGGCCAAGGACCTCGTGGACGGCGCCCCGAAGCCCGTTCTCGAGAAGGTCGCCAAGGACGCCGCCGAGAAGGCCGCCGAGTCCCTCAAGGGCGCCGGCGCCTCCGTCGAGGTCAAGTAAGACCCTCGGATCCGTCAGGATCCACAACACGTCCCGCTGGACGTGTAACGCGTAAGCGTGGAAGAGCGATCATCCATCCGGGTGGTCGCTCTTCGGCGTTCTCGGGGGTGGGCCACGGTTGCCTTGAAGCCCCGGTGACGGGGGGTATGGTGATCTTCGTCGTGTCTCCGGGCGGCCCCGGATCGGGCAGTGGGGCCTTGACGAACCGCACGCAGCGCGCAATTCTCAGGACGCGTCGTCACAGGATCCGAATCCGAGGCATGGATCGACGACGAAGAGGGCAGTACTAACGTGCGTTGAGGGCAGCGCCGTGTCGCAGGAGTGGAACAACGAGGGTGAACACGGGTTTCACGACCCGCACTGGACATCAGTGTGCCAAGTGGCTACACTGACCCTTTGCGCTGCCTGTTAGCTGTCCCCTGCCCGTCACCAGGGGTCTGCCCTCGCCCGAGCATCGACGACAAGACCCGTCTGAACTGGCCTTACGGCCCGATGGACACAGCTTGTCTCCGTGTACGGGAGAGGGGCCGGTACGCGCGTAGTGAGTCCGAGCCCTCGGAAGGACCCCCTCTTGGCCGCCTCGCGCAACGCCTCGACCGCGAATACGAACAACGCCGCCAGCACTGCCCCGCTGCGCATCTCTTTTGCAAAGATCAAGGAGCCTCTTGAGGTTCCGAACCTGCTCGCGCTGCAGACCGAGAGCTTCGACTGGCTCCTCGGCAACACCGCCTGGCAGAGTCGGGTCGAGGAGGCTCTCGAGAACGGTCAGGACGTCCCCACCAAGTCCGGGCTCGAGGAGATCTTCGAGGAGATCTCCCCGATCGAGGACTTCAGCGGGTCGATGTCGCTGACCTTCCGCGACCACCGCTTCGAGCCGCCGAAGAACTCCATCGACGAGTGCAAGGACCGCGACTTCACGTACGCGGCCCCCCTCTTCGTCACCGCCGAGTTCACGAACAACGAGACCGGCGAGATCAAGTCTCAGACCGTCTTCATGGGCGACTTCCCGCTCATGACGAACAAGGGCACCTTCGTCATCAACGGCACCGAGCGTGTCGTGGTGTCGCAGCTCGTCCGTTCGCCCGGCGTCTACTTCGACTCCTCCATCGACAAGACGTCCGACAAGGACATCTTCTCCGCCAAGATCATCCCGTCCCGGGGTGCCTGGCTGGAGATGGAGATCGACAAGCGCGACATGGTCGGTGTCCGCATCGACCGCAAGCGCAAGCAGTCCGTCACCGTCCTGCTCAAGGCGCTCGGCTGGACCACCGAGCAGATCCTCGAGGAGTTCGGCCAGTACGAGTCCATGCGCGCCACCCTGGAGAAGGACCACACCCAGGGCCAGGACGACGCGCTGCTCGATATCTACCGCAAGCTGCGTCCGGGCGAGCCCCCCACGCGTGAGGCCGCGCAGACGCTGCTGGAGAACCTCTACTTCAACCCCAAGCGCTACGACCTGGCCAAGGTCGGCCGCTACAAGGTCAACAAGAAGCTGGGTGCGGACGCTCCGCTGGACGCGGGCATCCTGACCGTCGAGGACATCATCTCGACGATCAAGTACCTGGTGAAGCTGCACGCGGGCGAGACCGAGACGGTCGGCGACAGCGGTACGAACATCGTCGTCGAGACCGACGACATCGACCACTTCGGCAACCGCCGCCTGCGCAGCGTCGGCGAGCTCATCCAGAACCAGGTCCGTACGGGTCTGGCGCGTATGGAGCGAGTCGTCCGCGAGCGGATGACGACCCAGGACGTCGAGGCGATCACGCCGCAGACCCTGATCAACATCCGGCCGGTCGTCGCCTCCATCAAGGAGTTCTTCGGCACCAGCCAGCTGTCCCAGTTCATGGACCAGAACAACCCGCTGTCGGGTCTGACGCACAAGCGGCGTCTCTCCGCGCTCGGCCCGGGTGGTCTGTCCCGTGAGCGGGCCGGCTTCGAGGTCCGTGACGTGCACCCGTCGCACTACGGCCGCATGTGCCCGATCGAGACGCCTGAAGGCCCGAACATCGGTCTGATCGGCTCGCTCGCCTCCTACGGCCGGGTCAACGCGTTCGGTTTCGTCGAGACCCCGTACCGCAAGGTGTTCGAGGGCCAGGTCACCGACGAGGTCGACTACCTGACCGCCGACGAGGAGGACCGCTTCGTCATCGCGCAGGCCAACGCGCCGCTGACGGACGACCTCCGCTTCGCCGAGGCCCGCGTGCTCGTCCGCCGTAAGGGCGGCGAGGTCGACTACGTCACCGGCGAGGACGTGGACTACATGGACGTCTCGCCGCGCCAGATGGTGTCGGTCGCGACGGCCATGATCCCCTTCCTCGAGCACGACGACGCCAACCGTGCCCTCATGGGCGCGAACATGATGCGTCAGGCCGTGCCGCTGATTAAGTCCGAGGCCCCGCTCGTCGGCACCGGCATGGAGTACCGCTCCGCGGTCGACGCCGGCGACGTGGTCAAGGCCGAGAAGCCCGGTGTGGTCCAGGAGGTCTCCGCGGACTACATCACCACCGCCAACGACGACGGCACGTACATCACGTACCGCCTGGCCAAGTTCGCCCGCTCCAACCAGGGCACCTCGGTCAACCAGAAGGTCATCGTCAACGAGGGCGACCGGATCATCGAGGGCCAGGTCCTCGCCGACGGTCCGGCCACCCAGAACGGCGAGATGGCGCTCGGCAAGAACCTGCTCGTGGCGTTCATGCCGTGGGAGGGTCACAACTACGAGGACGCGATCATCCTGTCGCAGCGCCTCGTGCAGGACGACGTCCTCTCCTCGATCCACATCGAGGAGCACGAGGTCGACGCCCGTGACACCAAGCTCGGCCCCGAGGAGATCACCCGGGACATCCCGAACGTCTCCGAGGAGGTCCTCGCCGACCTCGACGAGCGCGGCATCATCCGTATCGGTGCCGAGGTCGTCGCCGGCGACATCCTCGTCGGCAAGGTCACGCCCAAGGGCGAGACCGAGCTGACGCCGGAGGAGCGCCTGCTGCGCGCGATCTTCGGTGAGAAGGCCCGTGAGGTCCGTGACACCTCGCTGAAGGTCCCGCACGGCGAGATCGGCAAGGTCATCGGCGTCCGCGTCTTCGACCGTGAAGAGGGCGACGAGCTGCCGCCGGGCGTGAACCAGCTGGTTCGTGTCTACGTGGCGCAGAAGCGCAAGATCACGGACGGTGACAAGCTCGCCGGCCGTCACGGCAACAAGGGTGTCATCTCGAAGATCCTGCCGATCGAGGACATGCCGTTCCTGGAGGACGGCACCCCGGTCGACATCATCCTCAACCCGCTCGGTGTGCCGTCCCGAATGAACCCGGGACAGGTCCTGGAGATCCACCTCGGCTGGCTCGCCAGCCGCGGCTGGGACGTCTCCGGCCTCGCGGACGACTGGGCGCAGCGCCTGCAGGCCATCGAGGCCGACCAGGTCGCCCCCGGCACGAACGTCGCCACCCCCGTCTTCGACGGTGCGCGTGAGGACGAGCTGGCCGGTCTGCTGAACCACACCATCCCGAACCGCGACGGCGAGCGCATGGTGCTCCCGACCGGTAAGGCGCCGCTGTTCGACGGCCGTTCCGGCGAGCCGTTCCCGGAGCCGATCTCGGTCGGCTACATGTACATCCTCAAGCTGCACCACCTGGTCGACGACAAGCTGCACGCCCGGTCGACCGGTCCGTACTCGATGATCACCCAGCAGCCGCTGGGTGGTAAGGCCCAGTTCGGTGGCCAGCGCTTCGGTGAGATGGAGGTGTGGGCGCTGGAGGCTTACGGCGCCGCGTACGCCCTCCAGGAGCTGCTGACCATCAAGTCCGACGACGTCACCGGCCGCGTGAAGGTCTACGAGGCCATCGTCAAGGGCGAGAACATTCCCGAGCCCGGCATCCCCGAGTCCTTCAAGGTGCTCATCAAGGAGATGCAGTCCCTGTGCCTCAACGTGGAGGTGCTGTCCTCGGACGGCATGTCCATCGAGATGCGCGACACCGACGAGGACGTCTTCCGCGCTGCGGAGGAGCTTGGCATCGACCTGTCCCGGCGTGAGCCGAGCAGCGTCGAAGAGGTCTGACGGGAGTTCGGAGGCCTTCGTCATGAAGGCCTCCGGCCCCAGGACCCCCGTATCAGACCCCATGACTTACAACCCTGAGAGGGATTGACGCATAGTGCTCGACGTCAACTTCTTCGACGAGCTCCGGATCGGTCTGGCCACCGCTGACGACATCCGTCAGTGGAGCCACGGCGAGGTCAAGAAGCCCGAGACGATCAACTACCGCACGCTCAAGCCCGAAAAGGACGGACTCTTCTGCGAGAAGATCTTCGGTCCGACCCGGGACTGGGAGTGCTACTGCGGCAAGTACAAGCGTGTCCGCTTCAAGGGCATCATCTGTGAGCGGTGTGGCGTCGAGGTCACCCGCGCCAAGGTGCGCCGTGAGCGGATGGGCCACATCGAGCTGGCCGCCCCGGTCACGCACATCTGGTACTTCAAGGGCGTCCCGTCGCGTCTGGGCTACCTGCTCGACCTGGCCCCGAAGGACCTCGAGAAGGTCATCTACTTCGCGGCGTACATGATCACGTACGTCGACGAGGAGCGCCGCACCCGCGACCTGCCCTCGCTGGAGGCCCACGTCTCCGTCGAGCGCCAGCAGATCGAGCAGCGCCGCGACGCCGACCTGGAGGCCCGCGCCAAGAAGCTCGAGACCGACCTGGCCGAGCTGGAGGCCGAGGGCGCCAAGGCCGACGTGCGCCGCAAGGTGCGCGAGGGTGCCGAGCGCGAGATGAAGCAGCTGCGCGACCGTGCGCAGCGCGAGATCGACCGCCTCGACGAGGTGTGGAACCGGTTCAAGAACCTCAAGGTCCAGGACCTCGAGGGCGACGAGCTGCTCTACCGCGAGCTGCGTGACCGCTTCGGCACGTACTTCGACGGCTCGATGGGTGCCGCGGCGCTGCAGAAGCGCCTGGAGTCCTTCGACCTCGACGAGGAGGCCGAGCGCCTCCGCGAGATCATCCGTACCGGCAAGGGCCAGAAGAAGACCCGTGCGCTCAAGCGCCTCAAGGTCGTCTCCGCGTTCCTGCAGACCAGCAACAGCCCCAAGGGCATGGTGCTCGACTGCGTCCCGGTCATCCCGCCGGACCTTCGCCCGATGGTGCAGCTGGACGGTGGCCGCTTCGCGACCTCCGACCTGAACGACCTGTACCGCCGTGTGATCAACCGGAACAACCGCCTGAAGCGCCTTCTCGACCTCGGTGCGCCCGAGATCATCGTGAACAACGAGAAGCGCATGCTCCAGGAGGCCGTCGACGCGCTGTTCGACAACGGCCGTCGTGGTCGCCCGGTCACCGGTCCCGGTAACCGCCCGCTGAAGTCCCTCAGCGACATGCTGAAGGGTAAGCAGGGCCGCTTCCGTCAGAACCTGCTCGGTAAGCGTGTGGACTACTCCGCGCGTTCCGTGATCGTCGTCGGTCCGCAGCTGAAGCTGCACCAGTGCGGTCTGCCGAAGGCTATGGCGCTGGAGCTCTTCAAGCCGTTCGTGATGAAGCGCCTGGTCGACCTGAACCACGCGCAGAACATCAAGAGCGCCAAGCGCATGGTCGAGCGCGGCCGCACGGTCGTGTACGACGTGCTGGAAGAGGTCATCGCGGAGCACCCGGTTCTGCTGAACCGTGCGCCCACGCTGCACCGCCTCGGCATCCAGGCCTTCGAGCCGCAGCTGGTCGAGGGCAAGGCCATCCAGATCCACCCGCTCGTCTGCACCGCGTTCAACGCGGACTTCGACGGTGACCAGATGGCCGTCCACCTGCCGCTCTCCGCGGAGGCGCAGGCCGAGGCCCGCATCCTGATGCTGTCCTCGAACAACATCCTCAAGCCGGCCGACGGCCGCCCGGTGACGATGCCGACCCAGGACATGGTCCTCGGTCTGTTCTTCCTCACCACCGACGGCGAGATGCGCGACCTCAAGGGCGAGGGCCGTTCCTTCGCCTCGGTCGCCGAGGCGATCATGGCCTTCGACGCGGGCGAGCTCTCGCTCCAGTCGAGGATCGACGTCCGCTTCCCGGTCGGCACCATCCCGCCGCGTGGCTGGACCCCGCCGGCGCGCGAGGAGGGCGAGCCCGAGTGGCAGCAGGGTGACAGCTTCCGGCTGAACACCACGCTGGGCCGCGCGCTCTTCAACGAGCTGCTGCCCGAGGACTACCCGTTCGTCGACTACGAGGTCGGCAAGAAGCAGCTCTCCGAGATCGTCAACGACCTCGCCGAGCGCTACCCGAAGGTCATCGTGGCGGCGACGCTCGACAACCTGAAGGCGTCCGGCTTCTTCTGGGCGACCCGCTCCGGCGTCACCGTGGCCATCTCCGACGTCGTCGTTCCCGAGGCGAAGAAGGAGATCGTCAAGGGTTACGAGGCGCAGGACGAGAAGGTCCAGAAGCAGTACGAGCGCGGTCTGATCACCAAGGACGAGCGCACGCAGGAGCTCATCGCGATCTGGACCAAGGCGACCAACGAGGTCGCCGAGGCGATGAACGACAACTTCCCGAAGACCAACCCGATCTTCATGATGGTGAACTCGGGTGCACGAGGCAACATGATGCAGATGCGTCAGATCGCCGGTATGCGTGGTCTGGTGTCGAACGCGAAGAACGAGACGATCCCGCGTCCGATCAAGGCGTCGTTCCGTGAGGGCCTGTCCGTGCTGGAGTACTTCATCTCCACGCACGGTGCCCGTAAGGGTCTGGCGGACACCGCTCTGCGTACCGCCGACTCGGGTTACCTCACGCGTCGTCTGGTCGACGTCTCCCAGGACGTCATCATTCGCGAGGAGGACTGCGGCACCGAGCGCGGTCTGCGTCTGAAGATCGCCGACCGCAACGCCGAGGGCGCGCTGATCAAGACGGAGGACGTCGAGACCTCCGTGTACGCGCGCTGCCTCGCCGAGGACATCGTGGTCGAGGGACAGGTGCTGGCCCCGGCCGGTACCGACCTGGGCGACGTCCTCATCGAGGAGCTCGTGCAGCGCGGCGTCGAGGAGGTCAAGACCCGCTCGGTCCTGACCTGCGAGTCCGCCGTCGGCACCTGCGCGATGTGCTACGGCCGTTCGCTGGCCACCGGCAAGCTGGTCGACATCGGTGAGGCGGTCGGCATCATCGCCGCCCAGTCCATCGGTGAGCCCGGTACCCAGCTGACGATGCGTACCTTCCACACCGGTGGTGTGGCCGGTGACGACATCACCCAGGGTCTGCCGCGTGTCGTCGAGCTCTTCGAGGCCCGTACCCCGAAGGGTGTCGCCCCGATCTCCGAGGCCCAGGGCCGCGTGCGGATCGAGGAGACCGAGAAGACCAAGAAGATCGTCGTCACCCCGGACGACGGCAGCGACGAGACGGCGTTCCCGATCTCGAAGCGTGCCCGTCTCCTGGTCAGCGAGGGCGAGCACGTCGAGGTGGGCCAGAAGCTCACCGTGGGTGCCACCAACCCGCACGACGTGCTGCGCATCCTGGGCCAGCGTGCCGTCCAGGTCCACCTGGTCGGCGAGGTCCAGAAGGTCTACAACTCGCAGGGTGTGTCGATCCACGACAAGCACATCGAGATCATCATCCGGCAGATGCTGCGCCGCGTGACGATCATCGAGTCCGGCGACGCCGAGCTGCTGCCCGGCGAGCTGGTCGAGCGCTCGAAGTTCGAGACCGAGAACCGTCGTGTGGTCCAGGAGGGCGGTCACCCGGCCTCCGGTCGTCCGCAGCTGATGGGTATCACCAAGGCCTCGCTGGCGACGGAATCCTGGCTGTCGGCCGCCTCCTTCCAGGAGACGACCCGAGTCCTGACGGACGCGGCGATCAACGCCAAGTCCGACAGCCTCATCGGCCTCAAGGAGAACGTCATCATCGGTAAGCTCATCCCGGCCGGTACGGGTCTGTCCCGCTACCGCAACATCCGGGTCGAGCCGACCGAGGAGGCCAAGGCCGCGATGTACTCGGCCGTCGGCTACGACGACATCGACTACTCGCCGTTCGGCACGGGCTCCGGCCAGGCCGTTCCGCTGGAGGACTACGACTACGGTCCGTACAACCAGTAAGCGAGTCGCTTGAGTTGAAGGGCGGTCACCCTGAGGGGTGGCCGCCCTTCGGCGTTCCCAAACCGGCTCAGAGGCCGTTGCGGCGGGCCTTCAGCCGCCTCCGGCGGTACGACGGCGGGCCAGGGCGTCCTCCCGTGTGCGATGGCGTCTGTCGGCCGTCTGGCCGACACGCGGTGCCCCGTCGTGGACGCACCGGTGCCGGAAGCCCCGCTTCGGCGCATCATGGAAGGACTCCGGCCCCCGGGGAGGTGCTCCGTGTCGCAGCCGCACTATCCGTCCTGGCAGCCCTGGCAGGGCTCTGGTGCCCCGTCGATGCTCGCGTCGCACGCCGATCGGGAGCGGGCCGTGGATGTGCTCAGAGCCGGGTACGGCGAGGGGCGGATGGAGCAGGGCGAGTTCGAGCAGCGGGTCGGGCGGGCGTACGCGGCGCGGACCGTGGGGGAGCTGGCGCTGCTCGTCGCGGATCTGCCGCAGGGGCCGCTGCCGCAGTCGGCCTCGGTCGTGCCGGTGCCGGCGACGTTCATGCCCGTGCCGCGGCCGCGGACCAATGGGAAGGCCGTCGCGGCCGGGGTGTGCGGGCTGCTGTGCGTGCCGACCATGGGGCTGACCGGAATCCCGGCCGTCGTGCTGGGGCATGTGGCCCGGGCCGAGATCCGCAGCCGGGGCGAGCTGGGGGACGGGCTCGCGCTGACCGGTCTCGTGCTCGGGTGGTTGTCCACGGCGGGCTGGGCACTCGTTCTGGTGTTGCTCACCGTGGTGTCCGTCGTAGCATCGTGAAGGTATGCAAATCGGACACTGGCCACCGAATTGAAGATCGACAACGGCCGAGGGGCTTGACATGTCCCGCATGGCGATGCGGGCGGTGCCCATTTGTTTTGACCGCAGCGAATGCGGTAGGTACGCTCAGACCTTGTGCCTGGGGTGTGCCCTGGCTCGCGTGTGTGCCATGAACCGCACGGCGAGCTGACATCGGCCACCGTAATCCGCGCTTATTTCTGCCTGGCGGCGGGAGTCCGCGGGGTTCGACACACCCGACCGCGTGGGTCGGCGACGTTCCAGGTTAGCTTCACCATTCGGCACACAGAAACCGGAGAAGTAGTGCCTACGATCCAGCAGCTGGTCCGTAAGGGCCGGCAGGACAAGGTCGAGAAGAACAAGACGCCCGCACTCGAGGGTTCTCCTCAGCGCCGGGGCGTCTGCACGCGTGTGTTCACGACCACCCCGAAGAAGCCGAACTCGGCCCTGCGTAAGGTCGCGCGTGTGCGTCTGACCAGCGGGATCGAGGTCACCGCTTACATTCCGGGTGAGGGACACAACCTGCAGGAGCACTCCATCGTGCTCGTGCGCGGCGGCCGTGTGAAGGACCTGCCGGGTGTTCGCTACAAGATCATCCGTGGCTCCCTCGACACCCAGGGTGTCAAGAACCGCAAGCAGGCCCGTTCCCGCTACGGCGCCAAGAAGGAGAAGTAAGAATGCCTCGTAAGGGCCCCGCCCCGAAGCGCCCGGTCATCATCGACCCGGTCTACGGTTCTCCTCTGGTGACGTCGCTCATCAACAAGGTGCTGCTGAACGGCAAGCGCTCCACCGCCGAGCGCATCGTCTACGGTGCCATGGAAGGTCTGCGTGAGAAGACGGGCAACGACCCGATCATCACGCTGAAGCGCGCGCTGGAGAACATCAAGCCGACCCTCGAGGTCAAGTCCCGCCGTGTCGGTGGTGCGACGTACCAGGTTCCGATCGAGGTCAAGCCCGGTCGCGCCAACACGCTCGCGCTGCGCTGGCTGGTCGGTTACTCCCGCGCCCGTCGCGAGAAGACCATGACCGAGCGTCTGCTCAACGAACTTCTCGACGCCTCCAACGGCCTTGGTGCCGCTGTGAAGAAGCGCGAGGACACCCACAAGATGGCCGAGTCCAACAAGGCCTTCGCGCACTACCGCTGGTAGTCGCTACCCACATCGAGACCGAGAGAAGACTGAAGCCTTATGGCTACCACTTCACTTGACCTGGCCAAGGTCCGCAACATCGGGATCATGGCCCACATCGACGCGGGCAAGACGACCACCACCGAGCGGATCCTGTTCTACACCGGCGTGTCGTACAAGATCGGTGAGGTCCACGACGGCGCTGCCACCATGGACTGGATGGAGCAGGAGCAGGAGCGTGGCATCACGATCACGTCTGCTGCGACCACCTGTCACTGGCCGCTCGAGGACAACGACTACACCATCAACATCATCGACACCCCGGGTCACGTCGACTTCACCGTCGAGGTGGAGCGCTCCCTGCGCGTGCTCGACGGTGCCGTGACGGTGTTCGACGGTGTCGCCGGTGTCGAGCCGCAGTCCGAGACGGTGTGGCGTCAGGCCGACCGCTACGGCGTGCCGCGTATCTGCTTCGTCAACAAGCTGGACCGTACCGGCGCCGAGTTCCACCGCTGCGTGGACATGATCTCGGACCGCCTGGGCGCGCAGCCGCTGGTCATGCAGCTGCCGATCGGTGCAGAGGCGGACTTCAAGGGCGTCATCGACCTCGTGACGATGAAGGCCCTGGTCTGGTCGGCCGAGGCGACCAAGGGCGAGATGTACGACACCGTCGACATCCCGGACACCCACGCCGAGGCTGCCGAGGAGTACCGCGGCAAGCTGCTCGAGGCCGTCGCCGAGAACGACGAAGAGCTGATGGAGCTGTACCTGGAGGGCACCGAGCCCACCGTGGAGCAGCTCTACGCCGCGATCCGCCGTATCACGATCGCGTCCGGCAAGGGCGGCGGCACCACCGTCACCCCCGTGTTCTGCGGCACCGCGTTCAAGAACAAGGGCGTTCAGCCCCTGCTCGACGCGGTCGTGCGCTACCTGCCCACCCCGCTCGACGTCGAGGCCATCGAGGGCCACGACGTCAAGGACCCGGAGCAGGTCATCGCGCGCAAGCCGTCCGAGGACGAGCCCCTCGCCGCGCTCGCGTTCAAGATCATGAGCGACCCGCACCTCGGCAAGCTCACCTTCGTCCGGGTTTACTCGGGCCGCCTGGAGTCCGGCACCGCGGTGCTGAACTCCGTCAAGGGCAAGAAGGAGCGCATCGGCAAGATCTACCGCATGCACGCGAACAAGCGTGAGGAGATCGACTCGGTGGGCGCCGGCGACATCGTCGCCGTCATGGGCCTGAAGCAGACCACCACCGGTGAGACGCTGTCCGACGACAAGAACCCGGTGATCCTGGAGTCCATGGACTTCCCGGCGCCGGTCATCCAGGTCGCCATCGAGCCCAAGTCCAAGGGCGACCAGGAGAAGCTGGGTGTCGCCATCCAGCGCCTGGCCGAGGAGGACCCGTCCTTCCAGGTCCACTCGGACGAGGAGACCGGCCAGACCATCATCGGTGGCATGGGCGAGCTGCACCTCGAGGTGCTGGTCGACCGTATGCGCCGTGAGTTCAAGGTCGAGGCCAACGTCGGCAAGCCGCAGGTCGCCTACCGTGAGACGATCCGCAAGGCCGTCGAGCGCGTCGACTACACGCACAAGAAGCAGACTGGTGGTACCGGCCAGTTCGCCAAGGTGCAGATCGCGATCGAGCCGATCGAGGGCGGCGACGCCTCGTACGAGTTCGTGAACAAGGTCACCGGTGGCCGTATCCCGAAGGAGTACATCCCTTCGGTGGACGCCGGTGCGCAGGAGGCCATGCAGTTCGGCATCCTCGCCGGCTACGAGATGACCGGCGTGCGTGTCACCCTGATCGACGGTGGCTACCACGAGGTCGACTCCTCCGAGCTCGCGTTCAAGATCGCCGGATCGCAGGCCTTCAAGGAGGCCGCGCGCAAGGCCAGCCCCGTGCTGCTCGAGCCGATGATGGCCGTCGAGGTCACCACGCCCGAGGACTACATGGGTGAGGTCATCGGCGACATCAACTCCCGCCGTGGTCAGATTCAGGCCATGGAGGAGCGGGCCGGTGCCCGCGTCGTGAAGGGCCTGGTGCCCCTCTCGGAGATGTTCGGCTACGTCGGAGACCTCCGCAGCAAGACGTCGGGTCGCGCAAGCTACTCGATGCAGTTCGACTCCTACGCCGAGGTTCCCCGGAACGTCGCCGAGGAGATCATCGCGAAGGCCAAGGGCGAGTAACGCACCGCGTCTACACGCCGTAGGCTTGACTCCGGTGCTCGAGGGGCATTCCGCCGCAATCGTGGTGCGAATGCCCCGAGGCCCGGGCTTTCCAGCAAAGATCACCTGGCGCCGATGAGTAAGGCGTACCAGAACCACTCTCAGGAGGACCCCAGTGGCGAAGGCGAAGTTCGAGCGGACTAAGCCGCACGTCAACATCGGCACCATCGGTCACATCGACCACGGTAAGACGACCCTCACGGCCGCCATTACCAAGGTGCTGCACGACGCGTACCCGGACCTGAACGAGGCCTCGGCCTTCGACCAGATCGACAAGGCTCCTGAGGAGCGCCAGCGCGGTATCACCATCTCCATCGCGCACGTCGAGTACCAGACCGAGACGCGTCACTACGCCCACGTCGACTGCCCCGGTCACGCGGACTACATCAAGAACATGATCACGGGTGCGGCGCAGATGGACGGCGCCATCCTCGTGGTCGCCGCCACCGACGGCCCGATGCCGCAGACCAAGGAGCACGTGCTCCTGGCCCGCCAGGTCGGCGTTCCGTACATCGTCGTCGCGCTGAACAAGGCCGACATGGTGGACGACGAGGAGATCCTGGAGCTCGTCGAGCTCGAGGTCCGTGAGCTCCTCTCCGAGTACGAGTTCCCGGGCGACGACCTGCCGGTCGTCAAGGTCTCGGCGCTCAAGGCCCTCGAGGGCGACAAGGAGTGGGGCAACTCCGTCCTCGAGCTCATGAAGGCCGTGGACGAGAACATCCCGCAGCCCGAGCGTGACGTCGACAAGCCGTTCCTCATGCCGATCGAGGACGTCTTCACGATCACCGGTCGCGGTACGGTCGTCACCGGCCGTATCGAGCGTGGTGTCCTCAAGGTCAACGAGACCGTTGACATCGTGGGCATCAAGCAGGAGAAGACCACCACCACGGTCACCGGCATCGAGATGTTCCGGAAGCTCCTCGACGAGGGCCAGGCCGGTGAGAACGTCGGTCTGCTGCTTCGTGGCATCAAGCGCGAGGACGTCGAGCGCGGCCAGGTCATCATCAAGCCGGGCTCGGTCACCCCGCACACCGAGTTCGAGGCGCAGGCCTACATCCTGTCCAAGGACGAGGGTGGCCGCCACACGCCGTTCTTCAACAACTACCGCCCGCAGTTCTACTTCCGTACGACGGACGTGACCGGCGTGGTGACCCTCCCCGAGGGCACCGAGATGGTCATGCCGGGTGACAACACCGAGATGAAGGTGGAGCTCATCCAGCCCGTCGCCATGGAGGAGGGCCTGAAGTTCGCCATCCGTGAGGGTGGCCGGACCGTGGGCGCCGGCCAGGTCACCAAGATCAACAAGTGAGTCTTCGGACTGGCTTGAGGGTCTACTGACCTGAGTGGCTCGAAGGGGCCCGTACGACTTCGGTCGTGCGGGCCCTTTTGCTGTTGATCAGGACGGGCCCGCCCGCACGGTTCAGGATTTGCTGAATTCAGGATGCTCTGTACTGTGGTGGGATGCTGACCGTTGCTTCCGACATCGACGTGCTGGCGCGCTTCGGCCGAGCGCTCGCCGACCCGATCCGCTGCCGGATCCTCCTTGCGCTGCGCCAAGCCCCGGCCTACCCCGCCGACCTCGCCGACGCACTCGGCGTCTCCCGCACCCGGCTCTCCAACCACCTGGCGTGTCTGCGGGACTGCGGCCTCGTGGTGACCGTTCCGGACGGGCGGCGCACCCGCTACGAGCTCGCCGACGAACGTCTCGGCCACGCGCTCGACCAGCTGCTCGCCGTGGTGGTCGCGGTCGAGGAGGGCAAGACCTGCCCGGACGCCGCCACGGAGGGCTGCTGCTGATGGTGGCCCTGTCCCTGGGGCCGTCCCCGGCCCGCCGCGACACGCTCACCCGCCGGATACGGCTGCTCGTCGCGGCGACGATCACCTACAACGTCGTCGAGGCGATCGTCGCCCTCGTCGCCGGCACGGTCGCCTCCTCCAGCGCGCTGATCGGCTTCGGTCTCGACTCCGTCATCGAGGTCTCCTCCGCCGCCGCGGTCGCCTGGCAGTTCTCCGCGGCCGACCACGCGGTCCGTGAGGCTCGGGAGAAGACCACCCTGCGGATCATCGCGGCCTCCTTCTTCGCCCTCGCCGCCTATGTGAGTGCCGACGCGATCCGTGCCCTGGCCGGCGCCGGCGAGGCCGACCGCTCCGTCACCGGCATCGTGCTCGCCGCCCTGTCGCTCGCGATCATGCCGTTCCTGTCCGCCGCGCAGCGCCGCGCCGGGCGGGAACTCGGTTCCGCCTCGGCCGTGGCGGACTCCAAGCAGACCCTGCTGTGCACGTACCTCTCCGCCGTGCTCCTGGTCGGCCTGCTCCTCAACGCCACCCTCGGCTGGTCCTGGGCCGACCCGTTCGCCGCGCTCGTCATTGCCGTCATCGCCGTCAAGGAGGGACGCGACGCCTGGCAGGGGAAGGGATGCTGCGCACCCGTGCCCCCGACGGTGACGGCCCCTGCCGGGGCGGACGCGGACGCGTGCGGCTGCCGCCCCGGATGCGACTGCTGCACCTGAGCCCGACCGGCGAGGGGTTCGTGCCTCGTCGGCGCCGTGCGGCCTGGTCCGAGGTGTGGGGGTCCGGTGCTTCCGGTCAAAGGTCCAGTTCGGCCCAGACGGTCTTGCGGGGTGGCAGGCCCGGGGTGACGCCCCAGCGGTCGGCGAGTGCGTCGACGAGGAGCAGGCCGCGGCCGGACTCGGTGTCGGGGCCGGGGAGTTGCGGACTCGGCAGGCGGTCGCCGCGGGTGTCCGTCACCTCGATGCGGAGGGTGGCCGCGACGACGTAGAGCAGCAGGCGGAAGTCCCGGCCGGGGATGCGGCCGTGGGTGGCCGCGTTGGCCGACAGCTCTGCGACGACCTGTTGTGCCGGGTCCAGCGGCAGGCCCCAGGAACGCAGTTGCTCGGTGGCCAGCAGGCGGGCCAGGCGGGCGCCGCGTGGGGTGGGGGAGAGCTGGAGGCTGAAGTTGCGGATGGGGGTGGTGACTTCGGGGGAGTTCTGCTTCACGTCACTCAGCGTGGCCGTCAGTGCCTACTGTGAACAGTGACTCAGCGGGTGCGTACGGTAACTGTCCGGAGCTTGTCCGGCGTTGTCCGGGCTGTCGGGGCCTGGCGTACGGGTAGGGCGCTGGGCACGGTCGTAGGGCGGCGAAAGGGTGCGGGATGACGGTCGAGGCGGACTCGGGGCGGCTCAAGAGCGAGGCGGACGAGCCGGGTTGGGAGGTGGACCCGGACGACGAGTGGGGCGTCGCTGTCATCGCCACGGTGGGGCGGCAGCTGAAGCTGCGGCGGGAGGCGGTGGGGATGCGGGCCGGCGAGTTCGGGACGGCGGTGGGGTACGGCGAGGACATGGTCTACAAGATCGAGGGCGGGAAGCGGATCCCTCGGCAGGACTATCTGGTCAGGGCTGATGAGGTGCTGGGGGCGGGTGGGCTGATTGCGGCGGCCTGGGAGGACGTGAAGAGGGTTCGGTATCCCAAGAGGGTTCGGGAGCTTGCCAAGTTGGAGGGGCAGGCGGTGGAGATCGGGGTGTATGAGTGCAACAGCGTCAACGGGCTGTTGCAGACCCCCGAGCATGCTCGGGCGTTGTTCGAGTCGTGGCAGCCCGCGTACTCACCGGACGAGGTGGAGCGTCTGGTGGCTGCGCGCATGGCTCGACAGTCCGTATTCGAGCGGTCGCCGGCGCCGTCGCTGAGTTTCGTCCAGGAGGAAGCTACGCTGCGCCGCCCGGTCGGGGGCACAATGGTCTGGCGTCAGCAGCTTGAGCGCCTGCTGGAGGTGGGGCGGTTGCGTAGCGTCAGGCTTCAGGTGATGCCGACGAGCAGCGAGGCCCATCCCGGTCTGAACGGGAGGATCGAGGTGCTGAAATTCGGGGACGGCACTGCGGTGGGCCGGTCCGATGGTGCCTTCAATGGCCGACCGATCACTGACCCGAAACAGATCCGGATCCTCGAACTGCGGTATGGCACCATCCGAGCTCAGGCCCTTCCCCCACGGGAGTCGCTGGCCTTCATTGAGCAACTGCTGGGAGAGACATGATCCGCAAGTCCTCTGTCGGGGACGCCTCCGAACTGGCGTGGTTCAAGAGCAGCTACAGCAGTGGCCCTGATGGCAACTCCTGCGTCGAGATCGCGATAGCGCCCCACGCCATCCATGTCCGCGACTCCAAGCACGCCACCCAGGGCCCCCGGCTCGCGCTCACGCCGGAGGCCTGGGTCGGGTTCGTGGCCTCTGTTTAGCCTTCGTTCCGGAGGACGCTCACCGCGCGGTCGAACGCCGAGTCCCGGTTCTTCGCGAACTCCTCCTTCGCGAAGACCGGTTCGGTCAGGTGGGGCGGGATGCCGGAGCCGTCGTAGGTCCGGCCCGAGCGGTTCAGGAACTCCTCGTTCGGAAGCCAGGCCGGTCGATGAGGGCCGCGGATCGGTATCTCCCGCGCGGAGGCGGTTGCCAGGATCAACGCGATGTACGGAACGCGGGAGTCGGCCGCCTGGGGCGATTGGAGATCCGCAGGTGGACGCGGACATCGACTTCGGCACGCTCCCCGTGCGCCCTGCGCCGCCGCGGGACTCGCCGTACTGGACGCTGGACGAGTAGTGGCACGATGTGCGCACACGTGATCGAGCGAACGGGGAGACCGGCGTCATGGCCCGCTACATGGAGACACTGACCGTCGAGCGGGGCGGTTTCCGGATCAAGGTGCCGGAGTCGTGGTGGGAGTTCGACGTACGGCCGGAGTCGCGGGACGACTCGATCCGGCGGATGGTGAGCGAACGGGTGCGGCAGCGGCCGGAGTTGGAGCAGTACCGGGACGCGTACGTCGACTTCCTCCAGAAGGCCGCCGCGGATGCCTGGAAGTCGGGCGCGATGTACTGCGGCTGCATGGCGGAGAGCTTCGGCGGGGACACGCCGATCACGGGTTCGGTGACCGTCTCTCTGGTCGGCGGCCGCAACGAGCGGGGCGAGCCGCTGTCGAACGACCCTGCCGTCATCGCGAGTCAGCTCGCGGTCAAAGAGGCGAAGCGGGAGGGCGACTCGTGGCGGAAGGTCACGACCGTCGACATCCCGGGCGTCGGCCCGGCCGCGCGCACGTACGGCATCGAGGACATCGCCGTGCCGGGCGACGCGCTCAACCGCACGATCCGCGCCGTGCTGATGCAGACGTACATCCCCGTGCCGGGACAGGAGGGCAAGGTGGCCCTGGTCGCCGGCAGCAGCCAGGTCCTCGACCTCGCGGACTCCTTCTTCGACATCTTCGACGCGATCACGTCGACGTTCCGGTTCACGGACTGATGTCCGGTGGAGGGGACTGGGGGAGCGGTGAGGGCCTGCTGAGGCTGGATGACCCCGAGGAGTGGGACGCCGCGTTCGAGCGTGGCGAGGCGGGTCTCGGGACGGCAGTGATCGGCCTGGCGTTTCACTGCCCGCTGGCGGAGGTCTCTCCACGGATCGTCAGGGCGATGCGGTTGCCGGACGCCGGCCAGCGGGGGTTCGCCTTCACGGCGGCGGGCCACGCGGCCCGTCTGAACGGGGAGTTGACCCCGGAGCTGTACGCGGCCCTGCGCGCCGAGGGGCCCGGCGGTGTCGCCGAGCACCCCATCAGGGACACCCTCACCTTCGTGCCGTTCCGGAAACTGCCGCCGTGGTTCAAGCGGCGGTGGGTGTATGTGGCGGTGCGGGACAAGCTGGAAGCCTGGTGGTTGCGGGGCGTGTATGCCGTCGGGGATGCCTGGCGGGCCGTACGCGGACACAGATCCTGACGCCGGTCTCCGCAGTTCACCCCCGGGCCCCGCCTCGCTGTCGAACGGCTGTGCCTTGTAAGTTCACGTGTGCATACGGTTGTTGACGTAGATGTGCACGTGACGGGGGTTGCGGTATGGCGGGGCACAGGCCGACGGACTGGC
>NZ_JBEZYZ010000028.1:0-44104 GCF_040638895.1 Streptomyces sp. NPDC024017
CGGAACGGCGCGATGGGGTTGCGTGCCGACTGACTGTTCGTTGACGCGCCAACCGCTGCGGGCGGACACCCCCCGACACGGCCCCTTCTCGCCGTACGCGGGTGCGGGCGTGCGGGGGCGGGCGCCCAGTCCCGCTCAGCTGCGTGCCGCTAGGGGCCCGTCACGCCGGGCTGCAGACCCACCCGCCATCAGCAACAGCGCCGAGTACCCCGCACCCCCTCAGGCCGTCGCAGCCGGTGGCACCGGTGGAGCCAACTGGCGGGCCAGCCAGGTCGGTACGCCCCCCAGAAGGCGGAACAACCGCCGGGCCTCCTCGCGCAGCCGCGATGCCTCCGGCTCCGTCTCGGTGTCGGCGAGGGACACCAGCGCCGGGGCCGTGCCCACGAGGTAGCCCAGCTCCTCCCGGATCCGCAGCGACTCCGCGAAACCGTGCCGCGCCTCCGCCAACTCCCCTTCCCGCAGGGCGAGTCCCGCCAGATGGCGCCAGGTGAAGGACAGCAGGAGCGGGTCGGAGTGCGCCGTCGCGCCCGCGTGGGCACGACGGTACGCGGCGCGGGCTGCCTGGGGCGCGCTCGTCAGGTTCTCCGCCAGGAGCCCGCGACGGAAGTCGAGAAGAGCCCGCGCCGGAGCCCCCGGAGGGACCAGCGCCGCCGCCCGCCCCAGCGCGGCCCGCGCCTCGTCGGCCCGGTCCCGCACCGCGAGCAGCGTCGACGCGTAGGCCAAGTACCCGCGTTCACAAGCGGCCGCGCCGCGCTCGTCGTCGGTGTGGGCCATCGCCTCGGCCGTGCGCAGCGCGTCCTCGGCCTCCTCCCAGCCCTGCTCGGTGTACAGACACCGTTCCACCAGCAACGACGCGCGTTGCAGCGCCGCCGCCGGTGTGGCCGGCAGCAGCAGGGCGGCCGCGTCGGCCCAGCATCCGCGGGAGCGCAGCCGCCATACCGCGGTCTGGAGGGGATCGTCACCGGCGGTCGTTCCGTTACCAGACATGGCGGTATGCGCCACGTTGCCCTCCCCGAGCACGCCATCGAGCTGTTGAGTGGTGGCGGCATCTCAGCACGAATCGGCGGGCCGGGCCAAGGGGGTGGGTGAAGGATTTCACAAAGTCGTGGGACTCGGGGGTGTCCCGGGTTTGGGCCGGGACACCCCCGAGTCTCAGCTCATTCGCAGGGCCAGGAAGAAATCCAGCTTGTCCTCGAGCCGCGACAGATCACGGCCCGTCAACTGCTCGATTCGGCTGACCCGGTAGCGCAGCGTGTTGACGTGCAGGTGCAGACGGCTGGCGCAGCGGGTCCAGGAGCCGTCGCAGTCGAGGAAGGCTTCGAGGGTGGGGATCAGCTCGGCGCGGTGACGGCGGTCGTAGTCGCGCAGGGGGTCCAGGAGGCGGGCCGTGAAGGCCCGGCGGACATCGTCCGGGACGAAGGGCAGCAGCAGGACGTGCGAGGCCAGCTCCTGATGGCCGGCCGCGCAGACCCGGCCCGGGCGGGCCGCGGCGACGCGCCGTGCGTGGCGGGCCTCCTCCAGCGCCCCGCGCAGGCCCTCCGCCGAGTGGACGGCCGCGCTGACGCCCAGGGTGAGCCGGCCGTCGTCGTCGAGGCCCGCCGTGAGGGGGGCCCGTACCGATTCCAGGAGTGTCTCCGCGAGGACGCCCGTCTCCGAGCCGTCGTGCTCCGAGGAGACGGCCGGGAGGGGGACCAGGGCGATGGCCTCGCCGCCCGTGTGGGCCACGGCGATGCGGTCGGAGTGCTCCGGCCCGGCGACCGCGGGGTCGACGAGGACCTCCTCCAGCAGGGCCTGCGCCACCGGGCCGCCCTCGATCTCCTCGCCCTCCCAGTCGACGCGGGCCACGACCACCTGCCAGTGCGGCGCGGCGCCCAGGCCGGGCAGCAGCACCGGCGCGGCCACGCGCAGCCGGCCGGCGATCTCGGCGGGCGCCGCGCCCGTCTGGACCAGTTCCAGGACCTCCTGGGCCAGGCGGCGGCGGACCGTGCGGGCCGCGTCGCGGCGGTCCCGTTCGACCGCGATCAGCTGGGTGACGCCGTAGAGCAGGTCCAGGCGCTCCTCGGGCCAGTCCCCGGCGTCCGCCTCCACGGCCAGCAGCCAGTCCGACAGGACGGTCTCGCGGACGTCCCGGGCCGGCTGCGGGGAGCGGCCCGTGGAGCGGACCGGGAACAGGGAGTACGTCGTGGCGCCCAGGAGGACGCGGTGGGGGCCGCGGCGGCCCGTGCGGGTGGCGGCCAGGTGTTCCCCCGCGAGCCGGGCGCACGCCTCGGCCGGCAGGGCGGGACCCGCGGCCTTCGAGCCGGCGATGAGGCGGCCGGTGGGGGAGAGGACCCAGGCCCGCAGGTCGAGGTCGGTGCCGAGCAGGTCCAGGACCACGTCCGGGCCGCCGCCCGCCGGGCCCGACGTCATCATCCGGCGGTGGCGGTCCACGACCGCCGCGAGGTCGCCGGCGCGCTCGCCGGAGACCTGCCGTACGACGTGCTCGGTGATCGTCGCGAACGCCACCGACTCGTGCACCGCGAAGAGCGGGAGGCGATGGCGGGCGCAGGCGACGACCAGGTCCTCCGGTACGTCGCCGAGCTCGGCCTCGCCCGCGGCGAGGGCCGTCACGCCCGCCTGCACCAGGATCCGCACGAACGGCTCCGAATCGTCGGCGTCCCGGCGCCAGGCCAGGCCCGTGAGCACCAGCTCGCCGCCCGCGAGGTAGCGGCTGGGGTCGCGGAGGTCGGTGGTCATCACACCCCGCACGGTGCGGTCCAGCTCGTCCTCGCCGCCGAGCAGCTTGAGGCCCAGCGCGTCGGTGTCCAGCAGTGCGCGCAGCCGCATTCTCGTCGCCGCCGTTCTTTGTCTCGAAATCAAACCCTGCCCCGGCTGTGGTCCAGGTCACGCGGTTGTGTCGCGCGTTTCCACAGGAGAACGAGGAGGTTTCTGAGGGCCTCCGTTCATACGAATCTACAAGATGCCTGTCCTGGCCAGCCAACTCCTTCATGGTTTCCGTGACTGACTCGCCCGGCGCAACGCGCTGTGTACTGAGACCACTACGCGTAAACAGCACATGAACGAGCCGGGACCGCCGCACACGGATTGGCTCAATCTGAACGCCCCACGAGAAGACGAAGAAGAGAGCCGGTCATGGACTTCCTTCGCCCCGCCAGCTGGGAGGAGGCGCTCGCCGCGAAAGCCGAGCACCCCACAGCTGTGCCGATTGCGGGTGGCACCGACGTGATGGTCGAGATCAACTTCGACCACCGCCGGCCCGAGTACCTCTTGGACCTGAACCGCATCGGCGACCTCCTCGAGTGGGAGGTCGGCGAGGAGAGCGTACGGGTCGGTGCCTCCGTGCCGTACACGAAGATCATGGAGAACCTGCGCGCCGAGCTGCCGGGTCTGGCCCTCGCCTCGCACACGGTCGCCTCCCCGCAGATCCGCAACCGCGGCGGCGTCGGCGGCAACCTCGGCACCGCCTCCCCGGCCGGTGACGCCCACCCCGCCCTGCTCGCCGCGGGCGCCGAGGTGGAGGTCGAGTCGGTGCGCGGCTCCCGCCGTATCCCGATCGACGAGTTCTACACGGGCGTGAAGCGCAACGCGCTGGCGGCCGACGAGCTGATCCGCGCCGTGCATGTGAAGAAGGCCGACGGGCCGCAGCAGTTCTCCAAGGTCGGCACCCGCAACGCCATGGTCATCGCCGTGTGCGCCTTCGGGCTGGCCCTGCACCCGCAGACCCGGACCGTGCGGACGGGCATCGGCTCGGCCGCCCCGACACCCGTTCGGGCCAAGGCCGCCGAGGAGTTCCTGAACGCCGCGCTGGAGGAGGGCGGCTTCTGGGACAACGGCAAGATCATCACCCCGTCGGTCGCCAAGCAGTTCGCGGACCTGTGCTCCGCCGCCTGCAACCCGATCGACGACGTCCGGGGTACCGCGAGCTACCGCCGCCACGCGGTCGGCGTCATGGCCCGCCGCACGCTGACCTGGACCTGGGAGTCCTACCGCGGCGCCCGCCGCCTCACCGAGGGAGCTGCGTAATGCGCGTCAACTTCACGGTCAACGGCCGTCCGCAGGAAGCCGACGACGTGTGGGAGGGCGAGTCCCTGCTGTACGTACTGAGGGAGCGGCTCGGGCTGCCGGGTTCGAAGAACGCCTGCGAGCAGGGCGAATGCGGCTCGTGCACGGTCCGTCTGGACGGTGTGCCGGTGTGCTCGTGCCTGGTCGCCGCCGGGCAGGTGGAGGGCCGCGAGGTCGTCACCGTCGAGGGGCTCGCCGACTTCGCCAAGCAACGCGCCGAGGGCGGCTGCGCGACCGGCGCCTGCGGTACGACGCTGCAGAACGCGCAGCAGTGGGAGGCCAAGGGCAGCGACTCGCACACCGGCGAGGGCACCGAGCTCTCCCCGATCCAGCAGGCGTTCATCGACGCCGGCGCCGTCCAGTGCGGCTTCTGCACCCCCGGCCTGCTGGTCGCCGCCGACGAGATGCTGGAGCGCAACCCGAACCCGAGCGACGCGGACATCCGCGAGGCCCTGTCGGGCAACCTGTGCCGCTGCACCGGCTACGAGAAGATCATGGACGCGGTCCGCCTCGCGGCCGCCCGGCAGGGAGAGGCGGTCTGATCGTGTCTTCCCCGAACGGAACCCCGACCAAGATCACCCAGGGGTCCCAGACCAAGGGCGGCATCGGCGAGAGCACGCTGCGCCCCGACGGGACCCTCAAGGTCACCGGCGAGTTCGCGTACTCGTCCGACATGTGGCACGAGGACATGCTGTGGGGGCAGATCCTCCGCTCGACCGTCGCCCACGCCGAGATCGTGTCCATCGACACCAGCGAGGCCCTGGCCATGCCGGGCGTCTACGCCGTGCTGACCTACGACGACCTGCCCACCGACGTGAAGAACTACGGGCTGGAGATCCAGGACACCCCGGTCCTCGCCCACGGCAAGGTCCGCCACCACGGCGAGCCGGTCGCCATCGTCGCCGCCGACCACCCGGAGACCGCGCGCCGGGCCGCCGCGAAGATCAAGGTCGACTATCGCGAGCTGCCCGTCATCACCGACGAGGCCTCCGCGACTGCCCCGGACGCGCTCCTCGTCCACGAGAACCGCGACGACCACCACGCCGGTCACGTCCCGCACCCCAACATCGTGCACCGCCAGCCGATCGTCCGCGGTGACGTCAAGGCCGCCCGCGAGCGGGCCGACGTGATCGTCACGGGCGAGTACACCTTCGGCATGCAGGACCAGGCCTTCCTCGGCCCCGAGTCCGGCCTCGCGGTGCCGGAGGAGGACGGCGGCGTCCACCTCTACATCGCCACCCAGTGGCTGCACAGCGACCTGCGCCAGATCGCGCCCGTGCTCGGCCTGCCCGAGGACAAGGTGCGGATGACGCTGTCCGGCGTCGGCGGCGCGTTCGGCGGCCGCGAGGACCTGTCGATGCAGATCCACGCCTGCCTGCTGGCCCTGCGCACGGGCAAGCCCGTCAAGATCGTCTACAACCGCTTCGAGTCGTTCTTCGGGCACGTCCACCGCCACCCCGCGAAGCTCCACTACGAGCACGGGGCCACCAAGGACGGCAAGCTCACCCACATGAAGTGCCGGATCGTGCTGGACGGTGGCGCCTACGCCTCCGCCTCCCCGGCCGTGGTCGGCAACGCCTCCTCCCTGTCCGTCGGCCCGTACGTGGTCGACGACGTGGACATCGAGGCCATCGCCCTCTACACCAACAACCCGCCCTGCGGCGCCATGCGAGGCTTCGGCGCGGTCCAGGCCTGCTTCGCCTACGAGGCGCAGATGGACAAGCTCGCCGCGAAGCTCGGCATGGACCCGGTGGAGTTCCGCCGGCTCAACGCCATGGAGCAGGGCACGCTCCTGCCGACCGGGCAGCCCGTCGACTCCCCGGCCCCCGTCGCCGAACTGCTGCGCCGCGTCAAGGCGATGCCGATGCCGCCGGAGCGCCAGTGGGAGTCCAGCGAGGGCGCCGACGTACGGCAGCTGCCCGGCGGGCTGTCCAACACCACGCACGGCGAGGGCGTCGTACGCGGGGTCGGCTACGCGGTCGGCATCAAGAACGTGGGCTTCTCCGAGGGCTTCGACGACTACTCCACCGCCAAGGTGCGCATGGAGGTCGTCGCCGGGGAGCCCGTCGCCACCGTGCACACCGCCATGGCGGAGGTCGGCCAGGGCGGCGTCACCGTCCACGCGCAGATCGCCCGCACCGAGCTGGGTGTCACGCAGGTGACCATCCACCCGGCCGACACCCAGGTGGGCAGCGCCGGTTCCACGTCGGCCTCCCGGCAGACGTACGTCACCGGCGGCGCGGTGAAGAACTCCTGCGAGCTGGTCCGCGAGAAGGTCCTGGAGATCGGGCGCCGCAAGTTCGGCTCCTACCACCCCGCCTGGGCCACCGCCGAACTGCTCCTGGAAGGCGGCAAGGTCGTCACCGACAGCGGCGAGGTCCTCGGCGACCTGGCCGACGTCCTGGAGGACGAGGCCGTCGAGGTCGAGGCGGAGTGGCGGCACCGGCCGACCGAGCCCTTCGACCTGCGCACCGGCCAGGGCAACGGGCACGTCCAGTACTCCTTCGCCGCGCACCGCGCCGTCGTCGAGGTCGACACCGAACTCGGCCTGGTCAAGGTCATCGAGCTGGCCTGCGCCCAGGACGTCGGCAAGGCGCTCAACCCGCTGTCGGTGCTCGGCCAGATCCAGGGCGGCACCACGCAGGGCCTGGGCGTGGCGGTCATGGAGGAGATCGTCGTCGACCCGAAGACGGCGAAGGTCAAGAACCCCTCCTTCACCGACTACCTGATCCCGACCATCCTCGACACGCCGACCATCCCCGTCGACGTGCTCGAACTCGCCGACGAGCACGCCCCGTACGGGCTGCGCGGCATCGGCGAGGCACCCACCCTGTCGTCGACCCCGGCCGTCCTCGCGGCGATCCGGGACGCGACCGGGCTCGAGCTGAACCGGACCCCGGTGAGGCCCGAGCACCTGACGGGTACGCAGCTCTCCGAGGGCTGAGCAGTCACGATCCCCTGGGGGGCTTCGTCCCCCAGGTCCCTTGTTCGTCTCGGGCCGTCCCCCGGGTCGTGAACATCCCAACCCCCTTTGAAACTTGGGAGACGGCACCCATGACCCAGCAGTCCACAGAGCCGAGGACCACAGCCGACGACGCGGGTGAAGGCACCCGCGTCCCGGCCGGACGGTCCTGGCTCGACCGGTACTTCCACATATCCCACAGAGGGTCCAGCGTCGCCCGTGAAGTGCGCGGCGGCATCACGACCTTCATGGCGATGGCGTACATCCTCCTGCTCAACCCCCTGATCCTGTCCGGCAAGGACGCGGCCGGGGCCACGCTCGCCCAGCCGGCCCTGATCACCGCCACCGCGTTCGCGGCGGCCGTCACCACCCTGCTGATGGGCTTCGTCGGCAAGGTGCCCCTGGCCCTCGCCGCCGGCCTCTCCGTCTCCGGAGTCCTCGCCTCCCAGGTCGCACCCGAGATGACCTGGCCGCAGGCGATGGGCATGTGCGTGATGTACGGCGTGATCATCATGCTGCTGGTCGTCACCGGCCTGCGCGAGATGATCATGAACGCGATCCCGCTCGCGCTCAAGCACGGCATCACCATGGGCATCGGCCTGTTCATCGCCCTCATCGGTTTCTACAAGTCCGGCTTCGTGCACCAGGGCGAGGCCACCCCGGTCACCCTCGGCCCCGCGGGCGAACTGGCCGGCTGGCCCGTTCTGCTCTTCGCCGGGACCCTGCTGCTGATCTTCATGCTCCAGGCCCGGAACATCCCGGGCGCCATCCTCATCGGCATCGTCAGCGGCACGGTCGTCGCGGCGATCCTGAACGCCGCCGGCGTCGTCGACCCCAAGCAGTGGGCGGGCGGCGCACCCGAACTGCACGGCAGTGCCGTCTCCATGCCCGACTTCTCGCTCTTCGGGGACGTGCGGTTCGGCGGCTGGGGCGAGGTCGGCGCGATGACGGTCGGCATGATCGTCTTCACGCTGGTGCTCGCCGGGTTCTTCGACGCGATGGCCACCATCATCGGCGTCGGTACCGAGGCCAAGCTCGCCGACGACAAGGGCCGCATGCCGGGCCTGTCCAAGGCGCTGTTCATCGACGGGGCCGGCGGCGCGATCGGAGGCGTGTCCGGCGGTTCCGGCCAGACGGTGTTCATCGAGTCGGCCACGGGTGTCGGCGAGGGCGCCCGCACCGGCCTGGCCTCGGTGGTCACGGGGCTGTTCTTCGCGGCCTGCCTGTTCTTCACCCCGCTCACGGCGATCGTGCCGTCGGAGGTCGCGTCCGCCGCCCTCGTCGTCATCGGCGCCATGATGCTGATGAACGCCCGGCACGTGGACTGGGCCGACCGGGCCACCGCCGTCCCGGTGTTCCTCACGGTCGTGCTGATGCCGTTCACGTACACCATCACCACCGGTGTCGCCGCGGGCGTCATCTCCTGGGCCGCCATCAAGACCGCCCAGGGCAAGGTGCGCGAGATCGGCGCCTTCATGTGGGTCCTCACGGCGGTGTTCCTCGTCTACTTCGCCCTCAACCCGATCGAGAGTTGGCTGGGCGTCCACTGACGCCCCGTCGCAGCCTTGTCGCCGCAGCCTTAAGGAGACCGAGACAGATGCTGGACATCGCCGAGGAGCTGAACCGGTGGGTCGAGCAGGGCCGTGACTTCGCCGTCGCCACCGTGGTGGCCGTCGGCGGCAGCGCACCCCGCCAGCCCGGCGCCGCGCTCGCGGTGGACACCGAGGGCACGGCGATCGGCTCGGTCTCCGGCGGCTGCGTGGAGGGCGCGGTCTACGACCTGTGCGAGCAGGCGCTGCGGGACGGCGAAACCGTCCTGGAGCGCTTCGGATACAGCGACGACGACGCCTTCGCCGTGGGGCTGACCTGCGGCGGCGTCATCGACATCCTGGTCACCCCGGTACGGGCCGCCGATCCGGTCCGCCCGGTGGTCGCGGCCGCGCTCGCCGCCGCCGCCCGAGGGGAGACGGCGGCGGTGGCGCGGATCGTGTCGGGCCCGGGCGAACTGACGGGCCGGGCCCTGGTGGTCCGGCCCGACGGTTCCTGCGAGGGCGGCTTCGGCGCCCATCCGGAACTGGACCGTACGGTCGCCGCCGAGGCCGGTGCCTTCCTGGACGCGGGCCGCACCGGCACCCTGGAGATCGGTGAGCAGGGCTCCCGCTGCGGAGCACCCCTCACGGTCCTGGTCGAGTCCTCGGTCCCCGCACCCCGCATGATCGTGTTCGGCGCGATCGACTTCGCCGCCGCCCTGGTCCGCATGGGCAAGTTCCTCGGCTACCACGTCACCGTGTGCGACGCGCGCCCCGTCTTCGCGACCCGGACGCGCTTCCCGGAGGCCGACGAGATCGTCGTCGAGTGGCCCCACCGCTACCTGGAGCGCACCGACGTCGACGCCCGCACGGTCCTGTGCGTGCTGACCCACGACGCCAAGTTCGACGTGCCCCTGCTGAAGCTGGCGCTGCGCCTTCCGGTGGCGTACGTCGGTGCCATGGGCTCCCGGCGCACCCACCTGGACCGCAACTCGCGCCTGCGTGAAGTCGGCGTCACCGACATGGAGTTGAGCCGGCTCCACTCGCCGATCGGCCTGGACCTCGGGGCCCGTACGCCCGAGGAGACGGCCCTGTCGATCGCGTCGGAGATCGTCGCCGGCCGGCGTGGCGGCAGCGGCCTCTCGCTGACCGGGGCGCACACGCCGATCCACCACGAGCCGGAGTCGCAGTCCGTGGGGCGGATCGGGTCGGTGGCCTGAGGCCCTGCCGGGAACGCTCGTCGGCGGCCGGTGCGTCAGGGCTGTCTGAGCAGGCGGTTCAGGGCCCGCCCGAACACGTACCGGGAGGAGCGGCGCACCACGCCGTCGAGGAGCGACGGCAGGAACCGGACCCGGATCTCCTCCCTCCAGATCACCCGCGTACGGCCCCCCGGCCCCGGCCGCACTTCGAGTTCGGCCCACCCCAGCACCACACGGCCCCGCTTCTCCAGCCGGCACATCCCCGCAGCCCCGTCCTCCGGCGGCTGCCACACCGTGACCTCCATCGGGTCGTCGAAGCCCAGCGGACCGGTGCCCGAGCGGGCCACGACGACGGTGCCCTCGCGCGTCGGCTCGGGCGGCTCCACCCTGACCGCCGTCAACGGCACCGCCTCACCGTGCCGCGGCCACTGCGTGATCCGCCGCCACGCCTCGTCGAGGGAGAGCGGGACCGTGCGTTCGAGCAGGATGTTCGCCACGGCACGATCGTAGGGCTGCCCCGGTCGGCTGCCGAGCAGGTGCGGGGCGCGGCGGGCTCGGGCGTGCGGACTACCGGTACACCTTGCCCGGCTCCGCCTTCCCCGGTGCCAGGAGTTGGGGCACCGTCACGAAGACGTAGCCGCGTTCCTTCAGTGCGTCGATGATCCCCGGTACCGCCGGCACCGTGCCGTCGTAGATGTCGTGGAGGAGGATGATGCCGTCCCGGGAGGACTGGGCGAGGACGCGGCGGGTGATCAGGTCGGAGTCGGTCGTCTGGTAATCCTTGGCCGTGGCGCTCCACAGCACTTCGGAGAGGCCCAGTTCGCGGCAGATCTCGTGCACGGTGTCGTCGGTGCGGCCCTGCGGCGGGCGCATGAGGGTCGGGCGCCGGCCGGTGAGGCGTTCTATCTCCTCGTTGGGGCGTTCCAGTTCCTCGCGTATCTCCTCGGGTCTGAGCCGGGTCAGGATCTTGTGGTCCCAGGTGTGGCTGGCCACCTCGTGGCCCTCGTCGGCCATCCGCCGCACCAGCTCCGGGTACTTCTCGATGTGCCGCTCGCCGAGGAGGAAGAAGGTCGCCGGGACCTGTCTCTCCTTCAGGATGTCCAGCAGCCGCGGGGAGTTCTCGCTCGGTCCGGCGTCGAAGGTGAGTGCGATGCACTTGACCTCGCGGCAGTCGACGGTACCGAAGCGGGCCGCCTGCACGTCCGTGGCCGGGCGGGCCCGGACGGCGCTGGGGGCCGTGGTGTCGGGCCCCGTGCAGCCGCTCAGGGCGAGGGTGAGGGCGGCGGTGGCCGCGAGCGTTCCGGCCGTTCGGAACGCGGTCCCCGTTTTCTTCATCTTCTTGGTCAGAGAAGGCATGCCGGGACTATATATCGCGTGTATACGCGCGGTTTATAGTGACCGAGGCGTGCCCCGACGGCCTGGCCCGGTGTTTGAGGGAGCCCTACCGCGGCACTCGCCAGCAAGGTAGTTCGCGCACGCCGCCGGAGGGAGGGCCCGCCCGTATGACCTCGTACGCCGTCGTGATCCCCACCCTCGTCCCGGACACTCTCGCCGACTGTCTCGCCGCGCTCGCCGCCGCGACCGGGCCGCGCCCCGACGAGATCGTCCTCGTCGACGACCGGACCGACCCCGAACCCGGGCCGCTGCACCACCCGTTGAGCGTCCTCGGCGACCTGCGGGAGCGGACCACCGTGCTGGGCGGCGGCGGTCGTGGGCCCGCCGCCGCCCGCAACACCGGGCTGCGTGCCGTGAACACCCCGTGGACCGTGTTCCTCGACGACGACGTCCAGGTGGGGGCGCGCTGGTGCGACCAGCTGGCCGAGGACCTCGCCCAGGCGTCCCACGACACGGCGGGCGTCCAGGGCGTCCTCGCCGTGCCGCTGCCCGGCGAACGCCGCCCCACCGACTGGGAACGCGGCACCGCGGGACTCGTCCGGGCCCACTGGGTCACCGCCGACATGGCCTACCGCACGGAGGTCCTCAAGCAGGTCGGCGGCTTCGACGAGCGCTTCCAGCGCGCCTTCCGCGAGGACGCCGATCTCGCCCTGCGCGTCCTCGACTCGGGCTGGCGCATCCGGCAGGGCCGCCGCACCACCCGCCACCCCGTGCGCTCCGCCTCCCGTTGGGCGTCCGTGCGCCAGCAGCGCGGCAACGCCGACGACGCCCTCATGCGGCATCTGCACGGTCCCGACTGGTGGGCCAAGGCCGTCGCGCCGCGCGACCGGATCCGCACCCACGCGGCCATCACGACCGCCGGGGTCGCCGCCTGCGCCCTCGCCGCCACCGGCCACGGCCGGGCCGCGACGGCCTGCGCACTCGGCTGGGCGGCCGGCACGGCGGAGTTCGCCCGCGCCCGCATCGTCCCCGGCCCGCGCACCCGCCACGAGGTGACGACGGTACTGGCGACCAGCGTGCTCATCCCGCCCACCGCGACCTGGCACCGGCTGGCAGGTGCCTGGCGCCACCGTCACACCCCCGCCTGGCAGGAGGAGGCCACCCCGTGAGCCCGGTGAAGACCGTGCTGTTCGACCGCGACGGCACGCTCGTCGAGGACGTCCCGAACAACGCCGACCCCGACCGCGTCCGCCCCGCCGAGGGCGCCCGCGAGGCGCTCGCCCTGCTGCGCCGGCGCGGCATCCGCACCGGCGTCGTCACCGACCAGCCCGGTGTCGCCCGCGGACTGCTCACCGACGCCGACGTGCGCCGCGTCAACCGCCGCGTCGACGAACTCCTCGGTCCCTTCGACGTGTTCGCCGTCTGCCCGCACGGCCCCGACGACGGCTGCCACTGCCGCAAGCCGCAGCCCGGCATGCTGCTGTGGGCGGCCGGGCGGATCTGCACCAGGCCCACCGACCTCGTCGTCATCGGCGGCCTCGGCGCCGACGCCGAGGCCGCGCGCCGGGCGGGCGCCCACGGCATCCTCGTCCCGAACGGGCGGACCCGCCCCGAGGAGACCACCGAGGCCGACCACGTCGCCCCCAACCTCCTCACCGCCGCCCGCGCGGTGCTGGACGGACCGCCGAAGGGCCGTGTCCTCGCCGACGAGCGCCCCATCCAGGAGGCGTTCACGGCCGACCCCGCACCGGGCGGGCAGCTGTGACGGCCGGTGCCCCACGGGGCGGTCGCCCGCACTGACGCGGCCACCGGGATGCTGTGCGGCACCGGCACCCGATGAGCGGCCCGCGGCAGCGGACACCGGCCACCGGGGCCGCCGCCTATGGCTCCGGGGCCGGCGGGCGCGCCGGGGCCTCCCCGCTGGCCGGGGTCGTTGAAGGCGCCGAGGGCTCCAGGGCCGCCGGGGGTGCCGGGACTGCCGGGCTCGTTGAAGGCCTCGGGGCCACCGGGCCTGCCCGGGTCGCCGAAGCCGCCAGGGTCGCGGCGAACGCACGGCCTGCGCCACCGCGCCCTGTGGCGCGGCCCCGAGGGCGCCCCGGCGCCCCCGCACCTCATCGCGAGAGCACGCACCGGACGCCGCGGGGCCCGTCCTCCGGGCGGACGACGGGACTTTGCGGACACGACCTGGCGGGAGGGGGCGCGCTCAGCTCCCGCACCACCGGTGCATGAGCCGGAACGCGGCGAACATCGTCAGGGGCCATATCGCGGCGAACGCCCAGATCACACCCGGATCTGATGTGACGATCCCGGCCACCATCAGCCCGGCCGACACCGCGACCAGGACCGCCACGGTCCAGACGCGGGGGCGGTAGGAGGCCAGACGGGCCAGGATGCGGCCGAGGTCGGGGCGACGGCTCACTCGGTGCGTGCGCAGCTTGCGGTCGAGGCGACGGTCACGGCGCAGGGCGCGTTCCATCTCGTCGAGGATGCGCTGCTCGTTCTCGGGAAGTCGGCCGATGGACACGCTCTCTCCTTCCGGGCGGCCGGACCGTCTCTCCTCCGGGGGGACGTGCGGCGGGGGAAGTACAGCGGGGGACGTACAAGCGGGTGCCCCGTGGTGCGCCCGCGCTAACCGGGCACCGGCCGGGCCAGCGCCTCGACGAGCCGGTCCGCGCTGTCCGGCACGCTGCCCTCGCGGAACCCGTCGCGGATCTGCCGCGCGGTCACCCGGCCGCCGGTCAGGCACCAGTCCCACCAGCGGTCCAACTGCCGCACGTCCATCCGCTCGGCGGGCACCAGCGCGGGCCAGCCGCAGGCACGGGCCTGTGCGGTCAGCTTGGCGCCGCCCGCGACCGGGTCGACGGCCAGCACCGGCGTGCCGACCCGCAGCGCGATCACCAGCCCGTGCAGCCGGTCGGTGACGACGAGGTCCAGCCGGGCCAGCACGGACTGCAGCTGCGCGGGTGTCGCGCTCAGATGCCAGTCGTGCGTGTCCAGCCGGGTCTCCAGTTCCAGCCTGCCGCAGTCCTTCGCGGCCAGCCAGCGGGTCAGCTCCTCGGCGACCTGCCCGTGCCGCCGCAGCTGCCCGTACTCGTGCTGCCCGTGGGCGAGGATCACCCCGACGACGGGCCGCGCCGGCACGTCCGGGGCGCGGGCCGCGAGGTCCTCCACCGGCTCGCTGTCGGGTCCGTCCCGCGGCAGCACCCGGTGGAAGCCGGTCACGGCCGCGCTGCCGGGGTCGATCACCGAGGTGCCGACGGCGATCCGCACGCAGTGCGCGAACCGCCGGTGCAGCTCCTCCACCTGCGGCCCGTGCAGCGGGCCGCACACGAACACCAGGTGGGTGTAGTCCTCGGGCCACAGCTGATCCAGATGCAGCGCCTCCGGACGGAAGCGGGGACTCCAGGCGACGTCGTACGGGATGCCCGTGCCCCGCATCACGTCCTCCACCCGGCGCAGGGCCAGCACGTCCCCGGCGGTCGCCTCCCTGTCCCGGAAGCTGAACCAGCCGGTGAGCAGCACCCTGCGCGGTCGCTTGCCCTGTTGTGTGTGCACATGCCCTGAGTGCCCTCCCACCGGGAAGACATTCAGGGCATTACGCGCATTTACCGTGCCGTCACTGGGCGTAGAAGGTCGCGTCCGCCCGGTCGGTGGCGGTGCTCACCGTCTGCACGTTCAGCAGGTACTCCCAGTGCCGGACGTATCGCCCCGGGTAGTTGTAGGACTCGTACGACACGCCCGCCGGGTCCGCGAGTCCGGCGCGCTGCCGGAAGGTGGCGTCGGACGCGAACTGCGTGCTGCCGTCGTTCTTCTCCAGCCACACCTCGAAGTTCTCGTGCCGCAGGTAGTGGCCGGGGAAGTTGGCGGATTCCAGCGAGACGGTGCCGCTGCCGGCGAGGCCGGGCACGACCCGGAACTGCGAGTCGGCGAGCTTGGCGACGTTCGCCTCGACACGGGCCCGGTAGTCGTAGTGGCGGACGAACCGGTCCGGGAGGTTGTACGAGGAGAAACGCTGCGGGGTGACCCCGTCGGCCACCGGGATGCCGAAGTTCGGGGTGCCGTCGGCGTTCCAGTAGACCTTCTGCACGCGGGTGCGGCGGTTGGGGTCGTTGAGGGGGTCGCCGCTGATGTCCTTGTAGCTGCGGTCGTGGTACACGAGGATGTCGCTCCTGCCGTCCTCGGAGACGGTGAAGGAGTTGTGGCCCGGGCCGTACTGGCTGGTCGCGGCGCTGCTCGCGAACACCGGGGTGGGGCTCTTGCTCCAGGACGCCCGGCTGAGCAGGTTCGCGCTCGCGGAGGCGGTGAGCATGCCCAGGCAGTAGTTGGCGTCGGTGGCGCTCGCGGAGTACGTCATGAAGACCTTGCCGCCGCGCTGGATCACGGCCGGACCCTCGTTGACCTTGTAGCCGACCGTCTCCCAGGCGTAGGTGGGCCGCGACAGCATCACCGGAGTGCCGGTGATCGTCCAGGGGTTGGCCATCTTCGCGAGGTAGACGTCGGTGTTGTTGTTCACGGACGGGTCGCGCTGCGCCCAGGCCAGGTAGCGCACGCCGCCCACGACGAACGTCGTGGCGTCGAGCGAGAAGCTCTCCCACTGGGTTTTGATCTGGCCCTTCTCCGTCCAGGAGGCGGTGAGCGGGTTGGCGCCGGTGCCCTCCAGGACGTACATCCGGATCGCCCACACGTCGTCGGTGGCGCCGGCGGCGAAGTACACGTACCACTTGCCGTCGATGAAGTGGATCTCCGGCGCCCAGATGTGAGCGCCCATCACACCGCTGGCGTGCTTGGTCCAGATGGTGGTCTCGGGGGCCGTCTTCAGGCCCTGGATGGTGGTCGCCCGGCGCAGCACGATGCGGTCGTACTCGGGGACGGTCGCGGTGAAGTAGTAGTAGCCGTCGGTGTGTTTGAAGATGTGCGGGTCGGCCCGCTTCTCGGCGATCGGGTTGGTGTAGGTGACGGCGGGGGAGTCGGGCACGGCGGCCTGGGCGGGCACGCTCGCCAGACAGGTCGCGAGAGCGACGAGGACGGCCAGGAGCAGCCGTACGGCCATACGTCTCAAGGGAGTTCTCCGGGGGATCGGGCGGTGGGTACGAGCCGCCTCTGTCCGTCATGTCGAACGCAGTTCGTGAATTCGGCCAGGAATGCGGTCAGAAGATAAGGGGGGCTCTCACCCTCGTCAACGGTTCGGACAGGCGCGAGCGAGGATGAGGCTTCCGGGCGGAGCCCGACACGGTGCCGTGTCCGTGCCCGTGCCCGGCCGTAAGGTGGACACATGGCTCGTACGGCGGCGAAGTCGCCCGTCGCGCTCACGGTCCGGCCGTCGGCGCCCCCGCTCCTGGCGCTGATCGGCGCGATGGGCTACGCGGAGGGGCGGTTCGCGCACTCCGCCGAGCTGGCCCTGCCGACCGGCGCGGCGCAACTGCTGGTGAACCTCGACGTGGACGCCCTGTCCTCGTCCCCGCTGGGGCGCGGCGCGGACCGGCGCACCCGGGGCGCGGCCGTGCACGGGCCGTTCTCGGAGCCGGCCGTGATCGACCCGGCGCAGCAGCGGGCCGTCCTGTGGGTGGCGTTCCGGCCCGCGGGCGCGTACCCCTTCCTCGCCGCCCCGGTCTCCGCCGTCCGCGACGAGCTCGTGGGCCTCGACGAACTGTGGGGCACGGACGGTGCGGTGCTGCGCGAGCGGCTGCTGGAGGCCGTGTCCGCCGGAGGCCCGCGGGCCGGGCTGCGGGAGCTGGAGACGGCCCTGCTGGGGCGGGCGGAACACCCCTTGGAGCCCGATCCGGCGGTCCGCCTCGCCGCGGCCCTGCTCGATCGCGGCACACCCGTGGGCGAGGTCGCCGACCGGCTCGGCTGGACCGCGCGGCGGCTGACCCGCAGCTGCACCGAACAGCTGGGGCTCCCGCCCAAGCGCTATGCGCGGATCCGGCGCTTCCAGCGGCTGCTGCGCCGCGTGAACGCCGGGGGCGGGCCGCCGGACTGGGCGGTCCTCGCCGCGGACTGCGGCTACCACGACCAGGCCCATCTGATCCACGAGTTCCGCGCGCTCGCCGGGATCACCCCGACCGCGTACGCACCGCGCTCGCCCCTCGAACGCAACCACGTTCCGCTCGACGGGTGACCGGCTCCGCCCGGCCGGCCGTTTTCTACAATCCACGCCCCCCGGAACCCGCGATCGTGAAGGCATGACGAACGCAACCGGCGAACCCGCCGTCACCCGCCTCTACGCACGGCTCGTGGTCTCCGACGGAGCCCGGGCGATCGACTTCTACCGGGACGCGCTCGGCGCCGAGGAGACCGAGCGGTACACCGGCCCCGACGGGAAGATCGTGCACGCCATGCTGCGGCTGGGCGGCACGGCGATCGCGGTCAAGGACGCCGACACCGGCGACCCGGCGCCGACGTCCCTCGGCGGCAGCCCGGTGATCATGGCGCTCGACGTGTCCGACGCCGACGCCGTGTCCGAAGCCATGGTGCGGTGCGGGGCGACGGTGGTGTACCCCGTCGCCGACCAGCACTACGGTCAGCGCGGCGGCCGCCTGGCCGACCCGTTCGGCCATCTCTGGATGATCTCCCAGACGATCGAGGACCTGACCCCCGAGGAAATCCAGCGGCGCACCGACGAGTTGTTCACCTGACCGGCGGCGTCAGTGCGCCCGCACGGCCGGTTCCTTCACCGCCGCGTTCGCGTCCACCTTGCCGCCCGGGTGCCGCAGGGCGCACAGGAAGCCGATGCCCAGGGCGATGGCCATGCCGTAGAACACCCACTGGTTGGCCTCGGCGAAGTCCATGCGGATCGCGGACATCGACTCCCGGGTCGCCTCGGCGGCGGGTCCGGTGCCGGTGGGCGGCTGGGAGTCGCCGCTGCCGGTGATCGACTCGGTGACGTCGCGGGCCACGGTGTTCGCGTCCCCGGCGGACATGCCCTTGGACGTCAGGGTGCCCACCACCTTGTCGGTCGTGACGTGGGTCAGGATCGTGCCGTAGATGGCGAGGCCCACGCTCGCCGCGTAGTTGCGCACGGTCTGGGTGATGCCGGTGACCTCGCCGTACGAGGCGCCGATGGCCCGGTTGACGGCGTCCGTGGAGGCCGGCGCCAGGACGAAGCCGATGCCGGCCCCCGCCAGGGCCGCGTAGGGCCACTGGTCGTGCATGGACAGGTCGGTGAGCTTGCCCGCCCACAGGGCGAAGCCGACGCAGCCCACGGCCGTGCCGAGCTTCAGCGCGGGGCGCGCGCCCTGCTTGTCGAGGATCCGGCCGCCCCACTGCGAGGCGATGGCGAAGCCCACGAAGAAGTACAGCAGGAACAGGGCCGCCTGGTTCGGCGAGGCGCTCAGGGACACCTGGGCGTACACGGAGGTGAAGAAGAACAGCGGGACGAAGGCGAGCATCGAGAAGAACAGCACCGCCGCGTCCATGGTGAACGCCTTGTCCCGGAAGACCCGCAGGTCGATCAGCGGATGCTCCCCCCGCCGCTCGAAGCGGACGAACCCGGCGAGAATCGCGAGGCCGCCCGCGATGCACACCCAGGTCGCCCAGCTGTCCCAGCCCCAGGACCAGGCCTGCTGGAAGCCGAGGACGCTCAGGCCCATGCCGGCCGCGATCAGGGCGGCGCCCGGGACGTCCAGGGTGCCGGACCGCCGCCGGTCGGAGATGTGCGCCATGGCCGTGAGGACCAGCGCCACGATCGCCACGGGGACGTTGACCCAGAACACGGCCCGCCAGGTCCAGTTCGTCAGCCAGCCGCCCAGCAGCGGGCCGACGGCGGTCAGCGCGCCGGTGACGCCGAAGAACAGGGCGAGGGCGCGCCCGCGCCGCTCGACCGGGAACACCGCCACCACCACGGCCAGCGCCGCTGGGAACAGCAGTGCCGCCCCGAGCCCCTGGGTGGCGCGGAAGACGATCAGCCAGGCCTGTGCGGCGCCGCCCTCGGGGACGCAGCCGCACAGCACCGACGAGACGACGAAGACCAGCGTGCCGATCACGACGACCCGGCGCGGCCCGTAGAGGTCCGCGAGACGGCCGCCGAGGGCGAAGAACGCCGCGAGGGCCAGCAGATAGGCGTTGACCACCCACTGCATGCCGGAGGACGACAGACCCAGTTCGCGGACGATGTCCGGGGCCGCGATCGACACGATGGTCTGGTCGATGAAGGTCATGGCGACGGCGAACATCATCGCCGCCAGCGCGACAGTCTGCTGCGGTGCGGATCGGGAGGGGGCCGCGGCCTCGCCGCGCCCCGGGCGCGTGCTGCTCACGCCCTCAGTCTGCGCCGGGCCCTGCCGTGTCGCATCACAGGACTCTTTCGCCCCGGGCGGCACACTGATACCCCCGAACACGTCTCACGGCAACCCCTCGGCGGTGTGAGGACAACCTCCTCGGCCATGTGACCACGGCCCGCCACGGATGCCGCGTCGAACGTGCAGGATGCGGGCACCAAGGAGGACAGGCAGTCGAACGACGGGAGAGGCAGACGATGGTCCCAGCGGAACCGCAACCCCAGGGGATCGGCATACCGGCCGAATCCACTGCGGGCGAGACCAGGGTGGCGGCGACGCCGGCCACCGTGGGGAGACTCGTCGCGCTCGGGTACGACGTGACGGTCGAACCGGGAGCGGGAGCCTCGTCCCGCTTCTCCGACGCGGCCTACGAGGAGGCGGGAGCCCGGCTCGGCGACCCGTGGCAGGCGGAGATCCTGCTGAAGGTCAACGCCCCCTCGAGTGAGGAGATCGGCCGGCTGCCCGACGGGGCGACACTGATCGCGCTGATCAGCCCCGCCCTCAACCCGGAACTGGTCGAGGAACTGGCACGGCGTCCCATCACCGTGCTCGCCATGGACGCCGTGCCGCGCATCTCGCGCGCCCAGTCCCTGGACGTCCTCAGCTCGATGGCGAACATCGCCGGCTACCGGGCCGTGGTCGAGGCCGCGCACGCCTTCGGCCGGTTCTTCACCGGCCAGGTCACCGCCGCCGGCAAGGTGCCGCCCGCCAAGGTGCTGGTGGCCGGAGCCGGAGTGGCCGGCCTCGCCGCGGTCGGAGCGGCCCGCAGCCTCGGCGCCGTGGTCCGCGCCACCGACCCCCGGCCCGAGGTCGCCGAGCAAGTGCGCTCCCTGGGCGGCGAGTTCCTCGCGGTGAGCGCCCAGCAGGAGGTCAGCACCGACGGCTACGCCAAGGCCACCTCGGACGACTACAACCGGCTCGCCGCGCAGCTGTACGCCGAGCAGGCGGCCGACGTCGACATCATCATCACCACCGCGCTGATCCCGGGCCGCCCGGCGCCGAGGCTGATCACCGCCGAGGACGTCGCGCGCATGAAGCCCGGCAGCGTGATCGTCGACATGGCCGCGGCGCAGGGCGGCAACGTCGAGGGCACGGTCGCCGGGAAGGCCGTCGTCACCGACAACGACGTGACGATCATCGGCTACACCGACCTGCCCGGACGGCTCCCCGCCCAGGCCTCGCAGCTGTACGGCACGAACATCGTCAACCTGTTGAAGCTGCTCACCCCCGGCAAGGACGGGCGGCTCGTCCTCGACTTCGACGACGTGGTGCAGCGGTCGATGACCGTGGTCCGCGAGGGCGAGAAGACCTGGCCGCCGCCCCCGGTCCAGGTGTCCGCCGCGCCCGCCGCCGCACCGGTCCCGGAGGCCGCGGCCCCGGCCGAGGCCCCGGCGAAGCCCGCCCGCCCCGCCTGGTCCTCGTACGCCCTGGTCGCTGCCGGAGCGCTCGCGCTGTTCCTCGTGACGGCCTTCTCACCGAGCGAACTCCTCGGCCACTTCACGGTGTTCGTCCTGGCGATCGTCATCGGCTTCTACGTCATCGGCAATGTGCACCACGCACTGCACACCCCGCTGATGTCGGTCACCAACGCCATCTCCGGCATCGTCGTGGTCGGCGCGCTGTTGCAGATCGGGCACGGGGACACCGCCGTCACCGTGCTGTCGTTCGCCGCGATCCTGCTGGCGAGCATCAACATCTTCGGCGGATTCGCCGTCACCCGCCGCATGCTCGGCATGTTCTCGAAGGGCTGATCAGGGATGACCACAGACACGGCCGCCCAGGCCGCCTACGTCGTCGCCGCGCTGCTGTTCATCCTCAGCCTCGCCGGCCTCTCCCAGCACAAGACGTCCCGTTCCGGAGTCGTCTGGGGCATCGCGGGCATGGTCGTCGCCCTGGCCGCCACGGTCGGGCTCGCCTCCCGCAGCATCACCGCGACCGGGCTCGTGCTGATCGCCGTCGCCACGGCCCTCGGCGCGGGCATCGGACTGTGGCGGGCCCGGGTGGTCGAGATGACCGGCATGCCGGAGCTGATCGCCATCATGCACAGCCTCGTCGGCCTCGCCGCCGCGTTCGTCGGCTGGAACGGCTACCTCGACGTCGACGCCGGGCTCTCCGGTTCGCTGCTGGCCATCCATCACGCCGAGGTGTTCATCGGGGTGTTCATCGGCGCCGTCACCTTCACGGGTTCCGTCGTCGCGTACCTGAAGCTCTCGGCACGCATCAACTCCCGCCCGCTCACGCTGCCGGGCAAGCACGTCCTCAACATCGGCGCGCTCGTCGCCTTCGTCGGGCTCACGGCGGCGTTCGTCGTACGCCCCGGCATGGGCCTGCTCATCGCCGTCACCGTGATCGCGCTCGCCCTCGGCGCGCACCTGGTCGCCTCCATCGGCGGCGGTGACATGCCGGTGGTCGTCTCCATGCTGAACAGCTACTCCGGCTGGGCCGCCGCCGCTTCGGGCTTCCTGCTCGCCAACAACCTGCTCATCGTCACCGGCGCGCTGGTCGGCTCCTCCGGTGCCTACCTGTCGTACATCATGTGCAAGGCGATGAACCGCTCCTTCATCTCGGTGATCGCCGGTGGTTTCGGCACCCCGGCGGCAGCCGCGGACGAGGGCGAGCAGGGCGAGCACCGGGAGATCAACGCCGAGGAGACCGCGGAACTCCTCGGCAACGCCACCTCGGTGATCATCACCCCGGGCTACGGCATGGCCGTCGCCCAGGCCCAGTACCCGGTCGCCGAACTGGCGCGCAAGCTGCGCGACCGGGGCGTGGAGGTGCGGTTCGGTATCCACCCCGTGGCCGGCCGGCTGCCCGGGCACATGAACGTGCTGCTCGCCGAGGCCAACGTGCCGTACGACATCGTCCTGGAGATGGACGAGATCAACGACGACTTCGCCGCCACCTCGGTCGTCCTGGTCATCGGCGCCAACGACACGGTCAACCCGGCCGCCACCGACAATCCGTCCAGCCCCATCGCCGGGATGCCGGTCCTGCACGTATGGGAGGCGGCCAACGTGGTCGTCTTCAAGCGCTCCATGGCCGCCGGCTACGCGGGCGTGCAGAACCCGCTGTTCTTCCGCGAGAACACCCAGATGCTCTTCGGCGACGCCAAGCAGCGCGTCGAGGACATCCTGCGCGGTCTCGACGCCCTGGACGCACCGGTCCCGGAGATGGCCGGCACGTCGCGCTGAGCGCGGTGCCCCGCCGGCACGGCCGGCGGGGCACGGGCGTGGGGATGCGGTCGGCAACGTATCGGCGTTGACTGATGAACAGAGGCACCACGGCAACGCCCGGCAGGCACGAACTGACGCAGCCGCGTTGCGACATCGTCATGTTGCGGAGTCAACCATGGCCCATCGGCATCGGATGCGAGTGTGCGCGGGACTGACCGCTGCTCTACTGGCCGTTTCGGGTGGTTACGCCTTCGCCGCGCCGAACGACGAGATGACCCAGGACATCGAAACAGCCGTGCAGGGCGTCGACGCGTACTGGAAAGCCCACTGGTCCGAGTTCTTTACGGAGACGTACGTCCCGCCCGCTGTCCTGGGCGAGTACGACGGCGCTTCTCCCGACGTCCCTACCTGCGACGGGGAACCGCTGGACGACGACAACGCCGTCTACTGCAGCACGGACGAGGACTACGTCGCCTGGGACACCGACCTCATGCGCTTCGGCTACGAGTACGGAGACGCGTTCGTGTACCTGGTCGTCGCGCACGAGTGGGGTCATGCGATACAGAACCGCCTCGACGCGGAACTCCAGACGGTGGACGCTGAATTGCAGGCGGACTGCCTGGCCGGTGCGGAACTGGAGGGCGCCGCGCAGGACGGAACGGTCGTCTTCGAGCGGGGGGACGTCGACGAGGTGCATACGGCCCTTGTCCGCGACGCCGACAAGACCCCCTGGACGAAGGAAGGAGACCACGGAAGCGCCTCCGAGCGGGTCGACGCCTTCACCATGGGGCAGGAACTGGGGGTCGAGGCATGCCTGCCGCAAGAGGTGTCCGCCGAAGGCGCGACCGCCCTCGACCGGTAGAGCGGAACCGGGATCCGGAACGCCGCGAGGCCGGCCCGACACACGTCGGGCCGGCCTCGCGGCGGTGCCGGGGTCAGTCCGTGCCGGACTCCATCGCGGCCCGGTCCAGCCACGCGTCCTCCTCCGAGACCGCGCCCCGGGAGGCGATGGCCTCGGCGCCGCCCTGCGGCAGCTCCGGCATGGTGCCGATCAGCCCGGTCGCGGCGGCCTGGGAGGCGCCGATGGTGGGGCTGCCGGTGCCGATCAGGCCCATGCCGGCGTACTGCTCCAGCTTGGCGCGGGAGTCGGCGATGTCGAGGTTGCGCATGGTGAGCTGGCCGATCCGGTCCACCGGGCCGAACGCGGAGTCCTCGGTGCGCTCCATGGACAGCTTGTCCGGGTGGTAGCTGAACGCCGGGCCCGTGGTGTCGAGGATCGAGTAGTCCTCGCCGCGCCGCAGCCGCAGCGTCACCTCGCCGGTGACGGCGGCGCCGACCCAGCGCTGGAGCGACTCACGGATCATCAGCGCCTGCGGGTCCAGCCAGCGGCCCTCGTACATCAGCCGGCCGAGGCGCCGGCCCTCGGCGTGGTACTGGGCGAGGGTGTCCTCGTTGTGGATCGCGTTGACGAGGCGCTCGTAGGCGGCGTGCAGCAGGGCCATGCCCGGGGCCTCGTAGATGCCGCGGCTCTTGGCCTCGATGATCCGGTTCTCGATCTGGTCCGACATGCCGAGGCCGTGCCGGCCGCCGATGGCGTTGGCCTCCATCACCAGGTCGACGGGGGAGGCGAACTCCTTGCCGTCGATCGACACCGGGCGGCCCTCGGAGAAGCCGATCGTGACGTCCTCGGCGGCGATCTCGACCGACGGGTCCCAGAACCGGACGCCCATGATCGGCTCGACGGTCTCGACGCCGGTGTCCAGGTGCTCCAGGGTCTTGGCCTCGTGGGTGGCGCCCCAGATGTTGGCGTCCGTGGAGTACGCCTTCTCCGTGCTGTCCCGGTAGGGCAGGCCGTGCGCCAGCAGCCACTCCGACATTTCCTTGCGGCCGCCGAGCTCGGTCACGAAGGCCGCGTCCAGCCAGGGCTTGTAGATCCGCAGGTGCGGGTTGGCGAGCAGGCCGTAGCGGTAGAACCGCTCGATGTCGTTGCCCTTGAACGTCGAGCCGTCGCCCCAGATCTGGACGTCGTCCTCCAGCATCGCCCGCACCAGCAGCGTGCCGGTGACGGCGCGGCCGAGCGGGGTGGTGTTGAAGTACGCCCGCCCGCCCGAGCGGATGTGGAACGCGCCGCAGGTCAGTGCGGCCAGGCCCTCCTCGACGAGCGCCGCACGGCAGTCGACCAGGCGCGCGATCTCGGCCCCGTACGTCTTGGCACGGCCGGGCACCGAGGCGATGTCGGGCTCGTCGTACTGGCCGATGTCGGCGGTGTAGGTGCAGGGGACGGCGCCCTTGTCGCGCATCCACGCGACCGCGACGGAGGTGTCGAGACCGCCCGAGAAGGCGATGCCGACGCGCTCGCCGGCGGGCAGGGAGGTGAGGACCTTGGACATAGAAAGAGTATGTATCACTTTGCATAGTCATGCAAGCCGGGCATGCGAAATCGCCGTCCCGGTTGCTTCCGGTTCAGGAACCCGCCGCCTCGGAGCCGCCGCCGAGCGCGCCGAGGATCCGCTCGGCGGCCAGCGTCGGGGTGAGCTCGCCCTCCCGGACCCGCTGCTCCAGCTCGGGCGCCAGAGCCCGTACCGCCGGGTCGGCCTGGAGGCGGCCGAGGAGTTCGTCGCGGACCATGGTCCAGGTCCAGTCGACCTGCTGGTCGCGGCGCTTGGCGGTGAGGCGGCCGGTCGAGTCCAGCAGGGTGCGGTGCTGTTCTAGGCGCTCCCACACGGTGTCGAGGCCGGTCGACTCGCGGGCGCTGCAGTGCAGCACCGGCGGCGTCCAGAACGCGTCCTTTCCGTGCATCAGCCGCAGCGCGCCCGACAGCTCACGCGCGGCGGCACGGGCGTCGCCCTCGTGCGGCCCGTCCGCCTTGTTGACGGCGATCACGTCGGCGAGTTCCAGGACGCCCTTCTTGATGCCCTGGAGCTGGTCGCCCGTGCGGGCCAGGGTGAGCAGCAGGAAGGTGTCGACCATGTTCGCGACCGCGGTCTCGGACTGGCCGACGCCGACCGTCTCCACCAGGATCACGTCGTAGCCGGCCGCCTCCATCACCACGATCGACTCGCGGGTTGCCTTGGCGACCCCGCCCAGCGTGCCCGCCGTGGGGGAGGGGCGCACGAACGCCGCCGGGTCCACGGCCAGGCGCTCCATCCGGGTCTTGTCACCCAGGATCGAACCGCCCGTACGGCTGGAGGACGGGTCGACGGCCAGGACCGCCACCCGGTGTCCGAGCGAGGTCAGCAGCGTGCCGAACGCGTCGATGAACGTCGACTTGCCCACGCCCGGCACTCCGCTGACGCCGATCCGCCGGGCCCGGCCGCTGTGCGGCAGCAACGCGGTCAGCAGTTCCTGGGCCAGCACCCGGTGCTGGGGCCGCGTCGACTCGACGAGTGTGATGGCACGGGCGATGATCGCCCGCTTCCCGTCGAGCACGCCCTTCACATACGCGTCGACATCGATCACAGGTCGTGCCCGAGGTCGCCCGACAGCCGCTGCACCAGGTCGTACGCCGCGTCCGGGATCACCGTCCCGGGCGGGAAGACGGCCGCGGCGCCCATCTCCAGCAGCGTCGGCACGTCCTGCGGCGGGATCACCCCGCCGACCACGATCATGATGTCCTCGCGCCCCTCCTCGGCCAGCGCCTCGCGCAGCGCCGGGACGAGGGTGAGGTGACCGGCCGCCAGCGACGACACACCGACGATGTGCACGTCCGCCTCGACGGCCTGCCGGGCCACCTCGGCGGGCGTCTGGAACAGCGGGCCGACGTCCACGTCGAAGCCGAGGTCGGCGAAGGCCGTCGCGATCACCTTCTGGCCGCGGTCGTGGCCGTCCTGGCCCATCTTCGCGACCAGGATGCGCGGACGGCGGCCCTCGGCCTCCTCGAAGGCGGACACCAGGGTGCGGGTGCGGTCCACGCTCGGGGACTCTCCGGTTTCGTTGCGGTACACGCCGGAGATCGTACGGATCTGCCCCGCGTGCCGGCCGTACACCTTCTCCAGGGCGTCGGAGATCTCCCCGACGGTGGCCTTCGCGCGGGCCGCGTGCACCGCCAGCTCCAGCAGGTTGCCCTCGCCGCCGGCGGCCCGGGTCAGCGCGTCCAGCGCGTCCTGGCAGGCCCGCTCGTCCCGCTCCGCGCGCAGCCGCCGCAGCTTCTCGATCTGCTGTGCCCGCACGGAGGAGTTGTCGACCTTCAGGACGTCGATCTGCTCGTCGGTCTCGACGCGGTACTTGTTGACGCCGATGACCGGCTGGCGGCCCGAGTCGATCCGGGCCTGAGTACGGGCCGCGGCCTCCTCGATACGCAGCTTCGGGATGCCCGCGTCGATGGCCTTGGCCATGCCGCCCGCGGCCTCGACCTCCTCGATGTGCTGCCAGGCCCGCCGGGCCAGGTCGTACGTCAGCTTCTCCACGTACGCGCTGCCGCCCCACGGGTCGATCACGCGGGTCGTGCCGGACTCCTGCTGGAGCAGCAGCTGCGTGTTGCGGGCGATGCGCGCCGAGAAGTCGGTGGGCAGCGCGAGCGCCTCGTCGAGGGCGTTGGTGTGCAGCGACTGCGTGTGCCCCTGCGTCGCCGCCATGGCCTCCACGCAGGTGCGCGTCACGTTGTTGAACACGTCCTGCGCGGTCAGCGACCAGCCCGAGGTCTGCGAATGGGTGCGCAGGGACAGCGACTTGGCGTTCTGCGGGTCGAACTGCTTCACCAGCTTCGCCCACAGCAGGCGCGCCGCCCGCAGCTTGGCGACCTCCATGAAGAAGTTCATGCCGATCGCCCAGAAGAACGACAGCCGCGGCGCGAACGCGTCCACGTCCAGGCCGGCTTCGCGGCCCGCGCGGATGTACTCCACACCGTCCGCGAGCGTGTACGCCAGCTCCAGGTCGGCCGTCGCACCCGCCTCCTGGATGTGGTAACCGGAGATGGAGATGGAGTTGTACCGGGGCATCCGCTGCGAGGTGAAGGCGAAGATGTCGGAGATGATCCGCATCGACGGCTTCGGCGGATAGATGTAGGTGTTGCGGACCATGAACTCCTTGAGGATGTCGTTCTGGATGGTCCCGGCCAGCTTCTCGGGCGGCACGCCCTGTTCCTCGGCGGCGACGATGTACAGCGCCAGCACCGGCAGCACGGCGCCGTTCATCGTCATCGACACCGTCATCTTGTCCAGCGGGATCCCGTCGAACAGCTGCCGCATGTCGTAGATCGAGTCGATCGCCACGCCCGCCATGCCGACATCGCCGGTCACCCGCGGGTGGTCGCTGTCGTAGCCGCGGTGCGTGGGCAGGTCGAAGGCGACCGACAGGCCCTTCTGGCCGGCCGCGAGGTTGCGGCGGTAGAAGGCGTTGGACTCCTCGGCCGTGGAGAAGCCGGCGTACTGGCGGATGGTCCAGGGCTGGTTGGCGTACATCGTCGGGTACGGGCCGCGCAGGAACGGCGCCGCACCCGGGTACGTGTCCAGGAAGTCCAGGCCCTCCAGGTCACGGCCGGTGTAGAGCGGCTTGACGGCGATGCCCTCCGGGGTCTCCCAGAGCAGGTCGTCCCCGCCGGACGCGTTCTTCACCGCCGTACGCCACTCGTCGGCGCCGCCGTCGGGGGCCGGGGTGCCCAGCTCGATCCCGGAGAAGTCGGGGACGGACGGGCCGGAAGGGGCGGACATCAGGACACTCCCATGCGGTCGAGGGTCGCGGACAGCACGGCCACGGCGTCGCAGCCCGCGAAGACGTACGCGTCGACACCGGGGTACTCCCCGGGGCGGCCCGCGAGGAACACATGCCGTGCACCGGCGGCCTTCAGGGTCTGGACGGTGGCCTCGGCCTGCTCCGCGTACAGCGCGTCGCTGGAGCACAGCACGGCTTCCGTCGTGCCGCTCTCCTCGAAGGTGCCCTCGGTGACGGGCTCGATGCCGCCGGCCTGGAAGAGGTTCGAGGCGAAGGTGAGGCGGGCCGTGTGGGCGGCGGCCGGGCCCAGCGCGGCGAGGTAGATCCGGGGCCGGGAGCCGGTCGCGGCGAGGTGCCGGTCGGAGCGGGCGCGCAGCGCCTCGTACGCCTCGTCGCGGCGTACGCGCGGCAGTCCGCCGGAGGGCGGCTCGGGTGCGCTCTCGCGCACGACCGGCTTCTCCGCGAGGAACGGGAACTCGCTGACACCGGTGATGGGTTCGCGCCGCTTGGCCAGCAGGCCCGCGCGGGCCTGCCAGGTCTCGGCGAGATCCCGCTCCAGGTCGCCCGACCGCAGGGCGGCCGGCATGCCGCCGAGCCGCTCGATCCGCTGGAAGAACTCCCAGCCCGCGTGGGCGAGTTCGTCGGTGAGCCGCTCCACGTACCAGGAGCCGCCCGCCGGGTCGATCACCCGGGACAGGTGCGACTCCTCGATGAGGATCGTGGAGGTGTTGCGGGCGATACGCCGCGCGAACGCGTCCGGCAGGCCGAGGGCGTGGTCGAAGGGCAGCACGGTGACCGCGTCGGCCCCGCCCGCCCCGGCGGCCAGCGTGGCGATCGTCGAGCGCAGCATGTTCACCCACGGGTCGCGGCGCGTCATCATCACCGGCGACGTCACGACGTGCTGGAGCTGCGCCCCCGCGCGCGGCGCCCCGCAGACCTCGGCGACCCGGGCCCACAGCCGACGGGCGGCCCGCAGCTTGGCGATCGTCAGGAACTGGTCCGCGGTCGCCGCGTACCGGAACTCCAGCTGCGCACAGGCCTGTTCGACGTCCAGCCCGGCCCCGGTCAGCTCACGCAGGTACGCCACCCCGGTGGCCAGCGAACTGCCCAGCTCCTGGGCGGCCGAGCCGCCGGCCTCGTGATACGGCAGCGCGTCCACGGTCAGCGCCCGCAGCCCCGGGTACTCCCCGGCGCACAGTCGCGCCAGCTCCGCCGCCGGTGCGGTGTCGCACCGCTCCCCGGTACGGGCCTCGTGCCCGAGCGGATCCGCGCCCAGGTTGCCGCGCGCCGCGTCCCTGGCGACACCCCGCTCCTCGTAGACCCGCAGCAACTCCCGCGCGGCGGGCTCGGCATCGCGCCCCGCGTCGAGGACGACGGGAGCCAGGTCGAGGTACACGCCGTCGAGGACCCGGCCGAGGTCCGGCACCGCGATGCCGCCTTCCCCCACCGTCAGCCAGAGGGAGGTGACGCCGTTCTCCAGGTCCCCGAGCACCGCGTCACGGTCGGCCGCCGTGTGCCGTTGCCGTACGTCCCAGCCGCCGACCGTGTTCCCCTCGGCGCGGCCGCCACGTACAAAGGGGGCGAAACCAGGAAAACCCGGCTCAGGTGCGGACTCGTGGGCGGTGTAGAGAGGGCGGGTGCGCAACCCGTCCTCCAACGCGGTGGACAGGGCTTCCTCGGCCTCGGCCCCCTCGACGTCCTTGCCCGATTTGCGCAGCACACCCGCCACAAGGCGCTGCCACTGCTCATGGGGCACGTCAGGGAACTCGCCGGCCAGCTCAAGCCCGTCGTCAGGCAGGACCGTCATGCTCGGATGCTAGGTCACGGACACGAACGAGCAGCAGAGGGAACGGCTGTGACCTTGCCCTCGCCCTGGCTGTGACCTCGCTCTCCCCGCCCCTGCGGCCGGGATCGCCGCCCATGCTAGCGATCCGCCCGCCCGCGGGGGCCCGGTGCGCCAAGGTGCCGCCAAGCCCGCCCCCCCCATGCCCCGGTCGCCCGAAATGTACCTCGCAGGTGACCTTTTTGAGTACGTGACCGAATAGGCCGCGATATTTTCGCTTCCGTGGAACGCGGTGTAACGCGGCGGCAATCGCAAGGCGCAGTAGGGGGCAGAAAAGGTCGGCCGAAACCGAATCCCGCTCTCGATGTCATGCGCGTGGGCGACGGGCCGACGAAGGAATGCGTCAGATGGGATTTCTCGTGAACGGCACAGACCCGGCCTCCGCGTATCAGCCGTACGACCAGCCGCCGCCGCCCGACCGCACCGCCCGCCATCAGGCGACCGCGCGGCGCACGGCACTCACGATCTGCACGGTCGCCGACCTCGCGGCCGGTCTTCTGGGGTTGTGGATCGTGCTCTATCTCCTCGACGCCAATCAAGGAAATGCCTTCGTCGAGTTCGTGCACGGAACGGCGGACTGGCTCTCCGGATGGGCGCAGGACATTTTCACCATGGACACAGAAAGTCTGCGCGTCGTCCTCAATTACGGTCTTCCCGCGGTCATCTATTTGCTGATCGGTCACGGAATCGCCGCCCGGATCAACAGGGCCTGACGGCCGTATGCGCAGGCGACGGCCCGTAGTCGACTCGACCGCGGGCCATGCGGCGCAGCGCACACCACAACAAGGTGGCCGTCGGCAGTATGCGCGCTCGGCGCCGGGGTAGACGAACGACCGAAAGGCCACTGAGCAACACGAACAACAATGAAAGAGCCCCATATGGTCATCCCGCTTATGAAGCAGGCGGAAGATGAGCCGGGCGCGGACGAGCAGACCGGCTTGCGCTACGGCGCGTTCTGGGCCGATGGCGCAGCATGCGCCGTCGAGGCGCGCCGGGCGCTGCAGGCCCTCCTGGCGCACGTACCGTGTACCGGCCGCACCCCCGTGCCGGCCCCGCTGGCGATCGACGCCGAACTGGTCGTCAGCGAACTGGTCACCAACGCGATCCGGCACGCTCCCGGCCCCTGCGGGATGATCCTGCGGCTTTCCGGCGACGGACTGGCCATCACCGTGTGGGACACCTCCACCGAGCAGCCGGTGGTCAGAAAGCGCGACGGGCAGCGCTTCGGCGGACACGGCATGCACGTGGTGCACACGGTCAGCAGCGAAGTCGCCGTCACGTCCCTCGGCAACGGCAAGCAGATCACCGCCTATCTGCGCCCGGCGGTCAGCGCCACCTCTGCCGCTTGACGCCCACGACCTGACCTTCTCCCGGCAGTGCTCACCACCCGGTGAACAGCAGATGATTGAGGAGCAGCGCGAGCAGCGCCTGGGCGGTGAGCCAGGCGCGCGGGCGGGTGAGGAACGCGCCTGCCGGGAGCAGCCACAGGGCGAAGGGGAGCCAGATGCGTTCCGTCTCCGCCTTGCTCATGCCGGACAGGTCGGCGACCAGCAGGGCGAGGAGCGCGGCGGACACGAGGAACGCGAGACGGACGCCGGCCCGGGGCTCGGTGCGACGCCGGACCAGTACGGCTCCGGTCCGCCGCAGTCCCGCCGCCGTCGCCAGTCCCGTGACGAGAACCGTGCAGGCCAGGTTGGCCCACACCCAGTAGCCGTAGGGGCGGATGCCGCCCGCCCCCTGGGCGTAGCGCGTGACCAGCAGGTGGTAGGCCTCCCACCAGTCGAAGCCCGCGAGCGTGAACACCGTGGGGACCACCGCCAAGCCGGCGAGCAGCGCCGCCGGCAGGGCCGGGCGCTCCCGGACGCCGTGGCGGCCGAGCACCAGGACCGCCGCCGCGATCAGCGCGACGAGCGTGAGGCCGTACGACAGGTAGCAGGTCAGGCCGAACAGCAGCCCGGAGGCGCCCGCCCATCCCAGGGACCCCCGGGTGACCGCCAGAGCGAGCAGTGCCACCGCCCACGCCGCCACGGCCGCGAAGTACGCGTCCGCCGAGGTGCCCATCCACACGGCCGCCGGGGCCAGGACCAGGAAGGGGGCCGCCCGGCGGGCGAGTGCCTCGTCGGCGAGGGCGCGGATCGTGACCAGTACGGCCACGCAGGCGGTCGCCCCGACGGTGATGCACCACATCCCGGCCCAGCCCCCGCCCCGCAGCCCGATCCGGTCGAGCAGCACGAAGGTGAGGGTGGCGGCGGGCGGGTGCCCGGCGATGTGGGCGGGCCAGTTGTCGGGGGAGTCGAGCAGGATGTGCTGGGTGAAGTCCCGCAGCGCTGCCGGGATGTCGTGGAAGCGGTCGATGACCTGGAGGTACTCGTGGCGGGTGGTGAGCCGGTGGGCGATGCCCCGGTCCCAGCCGTCGACCAGGGCGAGGGAGAGGATCCACGTCATGGCCGTGCCCCAGGCGGCCGGGAGCAGGGCACGCCAGGGGAGACGGGCTGCCAGGGCGGGGCCGTGGGTGACGGTGACGATCGCCACCAGGACGGCCGCCGGGGTACCGGGACCCAGATGCGGCCTCCAGGACGCCAGCAGCGGCGGCCAATTCACGAACAGCGTGCGGCTGGTCTCCTGGATGTGGCCGCCGACCAGGACGGACGCCGTCACGAGCAGCGCGGCGACCCCGGCGGCGCAGAGGTCGCGGCGCAGACGGCCGGGGGGCTCGGACTCGTGGGTCTGTGCCGGGGCGGGCAGGGTGCGGATCACACCGGCACGCTAGGCCGCCCGGCCGGTCGTGGACCGCCGACCGGGCCCGATGTCAGCGTTTCGTCATGGGTCGCGCACCCTTTCGCGGGGTGCTCGCGGCCTACCGTCGGCTCATGCGAGACGATCCACGCGATCCGCGGCTCCCCACGTCCCCCGGCTTCTGGCGCAGTCCCCTGCGCGGCCCCTGGTTCACCTCGGTGCTGGGCCTCGTCCTGCTCGCCGGCATCACGGTGCTGTTCGTGACGGGACTCCTCTCGTACGCCGCCTACAACCCGGACCTGTCGCCGGTCAACGACAAGACCCCGGACAAGGGGCTCCTCGGCTTCTACCTCTTCGCCTGGCCGACGAACCCGCACTGGCTGTACCGGCTGAACCAGGGCGTCCACGTCACCCTCGGCATCACCCTGATCCCCGTCCTGCTCGCCAAGCTGTGGTCCGTGGTGCCGAGGCTGTTCGCCCTGCCGCCGGCCCGCTCGCTCGCGCACGCCCTGGAGCGGGTCTCGCTGCTGCTGCTGGTCGGCGGCGGGCTGTTCGAGTTCGTGACCGGCGTCCTCAACGTCCAGCTCGACTACGTCTTCCCGGGCTCGTTCTACCCCCTGCACTTCTACGGCGCCTGGGTGTTCTTCGCGGCCTTCGTGGCCCACGCGCTGCTGAAGGCGCCCACGGCACTGCGCAATCTGCGGCAGCTGCGGGAGGAGAAGAACGACCTGGTGTCCCCGCGCCCCGCCGAGCCGACCATCACCCGGCGGGGCGCCCTGTGGTTCGTCGGGGGCGGCTCGCTGCTGCTGTTCGCCACGACCGTGGGGCAGAACTTCGGCGGCCCGCTGCGGCGCACCGCCCTCCTCGCCCCGCACGGCGGCGGGGAACCCGGCAGCGGCCCGAACGGCTTCCAGATCAACAAGACCGCCGCGTACGCGCGGATCGACCCGGCGGAAGCGGCCGAGGACGCGTGGCGGCTCGTCGTGACGGGGCGTACCGGCACCATCCGTCTCAGCCGCACCCAGCTCGCCGAACTGCCCCAGCACAGCTCGGCGTTGCCCATCGCCTGCGTGGAGGGCTGGTCCACACCGGACCTGTGGTGGCGCGGAGTGCGGCTGCGCGACCTCGCGGCCCTCGTCGGGTACGAGGACGATCCGCCGGACGTGTTCGTCGAGTCCCTCCAGCGGCACGGAGCCTTCCGGAAGGCCGCCCTGCGCGCCAACCAGGTGGCCGACCCCCGCTCCCTCCTCGCCCTGTACGTCAACGGCGAGGAACTGTCCCCCGACCACGGCTACCCGGCGCGGATCATCGTGCCCGCGGCGCCCGGTGTGCTGAACACCAAGTGGGTGGCCCGGATGACGTTCGGAGACCTGTGATGCGAGGACGCTTCGTCATCGGCAGCCCCCTGCAACTCCTGCTGCTGTCCTGCTCGTTCGCCCTCGCGGCCTACGCGGGGGTGCGCCTGCTCGCCGGCGACTGGTTCGGCGTGGCGCTGTGGGTCGTGGGCGCGGCGCTGCTGCACGACCTCGTGCTGCTGCCGCTGTACGCGGCGGCGGACCGGGCGGTGGTACGGGGGCTCGGCGCGGTCCGCCGCCGGCGGTGGGCGATGTACGTGCGCGTACCGGCGGCCCTCTCCGGGCTGCTGCTCCTCGTGTGGTTCCCGCTGATCAGCGGCATGGTCGAGGAGCGCTACCGGTCCGGCACCGGCCTGCCGGCGGACGTGTTCCTCGCGCGCTGGCTGCTGATCACCGCGGTCCTCTTCGCAGGCTCTGCGCTGCTGCTGGCGCTGCGGCTGCGCAGGGCGGCGAAGCGCCGTCCGCCGGCCGTCCACTGACCGGCCTGCTCCCAGGTGCCCTGTGCGTACCCGAGCAGCGCGCGGGTGCCGAGCCGGGCCCACGGGAAGGGGGCGCCCGCGGAGGTGCGGGCGTCGGTGATGTGGACGCGCACGCGTTCGTCGACGTCCGCGGGGGCGGTCTCGGCGATCAGCAGACCGCCGGGGCGCAGGAGCGAGGCGACCCGCTCCAGCAGGGCCCGCGGGTCGCCGCCGATGCCGATGTTGCCGTCCATGAGCAGCACGGTCTCCCAGCGGCCCTCGCCGGGCAGGTGCTCGAAGACGGACCGCCGCAGCGCCTGGCCCCCGAGCCGGACGGTGTGCTCCACGGCGGCCTCGCTGACGTCGATCCCGAGGGAGGCCCGCCCCCGGGCGGCCAGTTCCGCCACGAGCCGCCCGGGCCCGCACCCGACGTCCAGCACGGTCCCCTCGCACCGGTCGAGCACGTCCCGGTCGACCGCGTCGGCCCGGGCGCACCAGCGTTCCACCTCCAGCGGCAGCAGCCAGCCGTCGGTGCGCCGCAGGAACAGGGGGCCGCGGCCGGCGCGCAGGGCGGCGTCGTAGGGGCCGGCGGCGGCCCAGGCCACGGCGGTGGCCGGTGGGGCGCTCATCGGGGACCCGCGGGGCGCGATACCGGCTCGGCGACAGGCCCCCCGGCCGCCGTACAGCGGACCAGCCGGGCCGCGAAGCGCCCTCGCGGGGCGAGCGCTGCGACCGCGTGGGCGTCGGCGGCGGTGTCGACGTCCCGCAGCCGCGGCAGGTCGCGCACGCGCAGCCCCGCGGCGACCAGCCGCTCCCGCTGCACGGCACCCGTCACCGGCGTCGACATGGGCACGCCCCGCAGCAGAGCGGGGTCCGGACAGGCCAGGCCGAGGGCCCAGAAACCGCCGTCCTCCGCCGGGCCGAACCAGGCGTCGCAGTCGGCGAAGTCCACGGTGAGCAGCTCCGGGGTCACCTGCGGGGTGTCCATGCCGATGAGCAGGGCCGGGCCGGCGCAGCGCGCGAAGGCCTGCGCCAGCCGCTCGTCCAGACCGCCCGCGCACTGCGCCAGGACGTCGAAACCGGGCGGCAACCAGGGGCCGGGGGCACCGTCGAGCACGAGGACGCGCCGGGTGGCGGGCGTGGCGGCGACGGCGTGCAGCGTGTCCGCGAGGGCTGCCTCGGCCAGTTCGGCCGCCTGCCGGGGTGTGAACGGCGGCGTGAGCCGCGTCTTCACCCGCCCCGGTCGCGGCTCCTTGGCGATGACGAGGAGGGTGGTCAACGGAGGGTGCCCCCTTCATGCGCGGGCGTCTCGGCCAGCACGCGGCTCATGTCCCGTACGGCCTGCCAGGTACCGCGCCATGTGCCGGTCACCTTCGAGGCCCCGGTGCGCGGCAGATACGGCACGTCGTGCTCGGCGATCCGCCACCCCGCGTCGGCCGCGCGGACGACCATCTGGAGCGGGTAGCCGCTGCGCCGGTCGCTGAGGCCGAGGGCGAGCAGCGGCTCACGGCGGGCGGCGCGCAGGGGACCGAGGTCGTGCAGGCGCAGGCCGGTGCGGCGGCGCAGCATCCGCGCGAGCGCGAGATTGCCGGCCCGCGCATGCGGCGGCCAGGCGCCTCGCCCCTGCGGACGGCGCCGCCCGAGCACCAGGTCGGCCGTCCCGTCGCGCACCTCGCGCACGAAGGGGACCAGGAGCCCCGGGTCGAGGGAGGCGTCGCAGTCGCAGAAGCACACCACGTCGGCGGTGGCGGCCGTCAGCCCGGCGTGGCAGGCGGCGCCGAAGCCCCGCCGCGGCTCGTGCACCACGGTCGCGCCCCACGCGCGGGCGACTTGAGCCGAGCCATCCGTGGAACCGTTGTCGACGACGAGTGCGCGCCAGCCCGGCGGGATCCGTTCGAGGACCCAGGGAAGGGCCTCGGCCTCGTTCAGGCAGGGCAGCACCACGTCGACGTCCGAAGGTGTCGTCATCACGGGTTCACCCTACGAACGCGAATCAGACATACCGGGCCATCGCTCCTTACGAAACGCGGACGTCGGAGGCCAGGGCGGTGCCGGGACCCCCGCCGGCGGCGGCGCGGTGCCAGGCTGGAGGCATGCAGCAGCCGTACGAGCCCCTCAGAACCGCGGACGGGTCCCCCCGGATCCTGGTCGTGGACGACGATCCGACCGTCGCCGAGGTCGTCGCCGGGTATCTGGACCGCGCCGGTTACGCCGTCGACCGCGCCGACGACGGCCCCACCGCCCTCACCCGCGCCGCCGCGCACCGGCCGGACCTGGTCGTGCTCGACCTCATGCTGCCCGGCATGGACGGACTGGAAGTGTGCCGGCGGATCCGCGGCCACGGCCCCGTGCCCGTCATCATGCTCACCGCACGCGGCGACGAGGAGGACCGCATCCTGGGCCTGGAGGTGGGCGCCGACGACTACGTCACCAAGCCCTTCAGCCCTCGCGAACTCGTCCTGCGCGTCGAGTCGGTGCTGCGCCGCAGCCGCCCCGCCACCACGGGGGGCCGGCTGGGTGCGGCCGGTCTGACCGTCGAACCCGCGGCCCGCCGGGCCACCAAGAACGGCACCGAACTCGCCCTCACCCTCCGCGAGTTCGACCTGCTCTCCTTCTTCCTGCGGCACCCGGGGCGGGCGTTCGGCCGCGAGGACCTGATGCGCGAGGTCTGGGGATGGGACTTCGGCGACCTGTCGACCGTCACGGTCCACGTCCGCCGCCTGCGCGGCAAGGTCGAGGACGACCCGGCCCGGCCCCGCCTGATCCAGACCGTGTGGGGCGTTGGCTACCGCTTCGAACCTACGGGAGAGGACGCCGGATCGTGAACGACACCCTCCTCATCGCCCTGTACGCCTTCGCGGGTGCCGCGGCCACCGGCCTGGCCGGAGCCGGCGCACTGCGCCTGATCCGGCGCCGCTCGCTCACCGCCTCGCTCGCCGTGGTCGCGACGGTCGGCGTCGTCGCGATGCTCGCGGGCACGCTCGCCGTCGCCTGGGCCATGTTCCTGTCGCCGCACGACCTGACCGTCGTCACGACCGTCGTCGCCATGGCGGCCGTCGTCTCCCTGGCCACCGCGCTGCTGCTGGGCCGCTGGGTCGTCGCCCGCAGCCGCGAACTCGCCGTGGCCGCACGCTCCTTCGGCGACGGCGGAGATTTCGCCGCCCCCGTCGGCCCGACGACCGCCGAACTGGACCACCTGAGCCGCGAGCTGGCCGCCACCAGCGCCAGACTCGCCGAATCCCGGGAGCGGGAACGCGCGTTGGAGACCTCCCGGCGTGAACTCGTCGCCTGGATCTCACACGACCTGCGCACCCCGCTGGCCGGTCTGCGCGCCATGTCGGAGGCCCTGGAGGACGGTGTCGCCGCCGACCCCGGCCGCTATCTGAGGCAGATCCGTACCGAGGTCGAGCGCCTCAACGACATGGTCGGCGACCTCTTCGAGCTCTCCCGCATCCACGCCGGCGCGCTCGCCCTCGCCCCCAGCCGGATCTCGCTGTACGACCTGGTCGGCGACGCGCTGGCGGGAGCCGACCCGCTCGCCCGGGAGCACGGGGTGCGGCTGGTGGGCGGGCGTATCGAGCCGGTGCCGGTGGAGGTGGACGGCAAGGAGATGAGCCGCGTACTGGGCAACCTGCTGGTCAACGCCATCCGCCGGACCCCGGCCGACGGCACGGTCGCGATCGCGGCCGAGCGTTCCGCCGAGGGCGTCGTGCTGTCGGTGACGGACGGCTGCGGTGGCATCCCCGAGGAGGACCTGCCGCGCGTCTTCGACACCGGCTGGCGCGGCACGCACGCCCGGACGCCCCCAGCGGGCGCGGGCCTGGGCCTCGCCATCGTCCGGGGGATCGTGGAGGCGCACCAGGGCCGGGCCGGCGTACGGAACATCCCCGGAGGCTGCCGTTTCGAGGTGGTGCTGCCCGCCGCCGCTTCGTGAACACGGGCAGCACCACCGGTCTTTCGCGAGCGGACCCCGGGGGGTGGGACAGCTCCTACGCGTCCCGCATCCCGGCTCGCGCGAACTCCGTCATGCCCTCCTGGAACCCGACTCCCGGCTTCCAGCCCAGCCCGTCCCGCAGCCGCGCGGAGTCGGCGGTGATGTGCCGTACGTCCCCGAGCCGGTACTCACCCGTGACGACCGGCTCGGGCCCGCCGTACGCGGCGGCCAGCGCACGGGCCATCTCCCCGACGGTGTGCGGGTCGCCGCTGCCGGTGTTGTACGCAGTGAGCACACCCGGGGCGGCCGCCGCCTCCAGCGCCACCGCATTAGCCTCGGCCACGTCCCGGACGTGCACGAAGTCCCTGCGCTGCCGCCCGTCCTCGAACACCCGCGGGGCCTCGCCCCGGGCGAGCGCCGAGCGGAAGAAGGAGGCGACACCGGCGTAGGGGGTGTCCCGGGGCATGCCGGGCCCGTACACGTTGTGGTAGCGCAGCGACACCGCAGACCCGCCGGTACAGCGGGCCCAGGCGGCGGCCAGATGCTCCTGGGCGAGCTTGGTCGTCGCGTACACGTTGCGCGGATCGGCCGGGGCGTCCTCGCCGACCAGCCCGGGGGAGAGGTCCTCCCCGCACACCGGGCACGCGGGCTCGAACCGGCCCGCGTCGAGATCGGCCACGGCCCGCGGCCCGGGCCGCACCACCCCGTGCCGCGCACACGCGTACCGTCCCTCCCCGTAGACGACCATCGACCCGGCGAGTACGAGGGTCCGTACCCCGGCCTCCGCCATGGCCGCGAGCAGCACGGCCGTCCCCAGGTCGTTGTGGGAGACGTAGTCCGCCGCGTCGGCGACCCCGTAGCCGAGCCCGACCATCGCGGCCTGGTGGCACACGGCCTCCACACCGGCCAGGGCTCGGCCCACCGCTGTGGGGTCCCGTACGTCGGCCGCGGGATCCTCCCGCACGTCGAACACGATCGCCTCGTGCCCCCGCTCCCGCAGGGTGGCGACCACATGGGACCCGATGAACCCGGCACCGCCGGTGACCAGTACGCGCATACGGGCACGCTAGGCGCACACCGGCGCCGCACCGGGGGAGCACGGCCGGTACGTCATGACTCCGTAAGACGGGCGCGGGTGCGCCGAACCGCAACAAAACGGGCCCGGCGCGAGACCCTGCCCCCATGACAGCCCCCTCCGCATCTGATGCGGCCCACCGCTTCGACGACCTGACCGCCCTCTACATCAACTGCACCCTCAAACCGTCCCCGCAGCGCAGTCACACCCAGGGCCTGATCGACAGGAGCCGGTCGATCATGGACAGCGCCGGGGTGACCACGGAGCTGATCCGCGCCGTCGACCACGACATCGCACCCGGCGTCTACCCGGACATGACCGAGCACGGCTTCACCACGGACGCCTGGCCGGCGCTGTACGACAAGGTCATGGCCGCGGACATCCTGGTCCTGGCCGGCCCCATCTGGCTGGGCGACAACAGCTCCGTCACCAAGCAGGTCATCGAGCGCCTCTACGCCTGCTCCTCGCTGCTCAACTCCCAAGGGCAGTACGCCTACTACGGCCGTGTCGGCGGCTGTCTCATCACCGGCAACGAGGACGGCATCAAGCACTGCGCGATGAACGTCCTCTACAGCCTCCAGCACCTCGGCTACACGATCCCGCCCCAGGCGGACGCCGGCTGGATCGGCGCGGCCGGCCCCGGACCGTCGTATCTGGACCCGGACTCGGGCGGCCCGGAGAACGACTTCACCAACCGCAACACCAGCTTCATGACCTGGAATCTGATGCACCTCGCAGCCCTGCTGAAGCGCGCCGGAGGGGTCCCCGCCCACGGCAACCAGCGCTCGCAGTGGGACGCCGGGTGCCGCCCCGGTGCGGACAACCCCGAGCACCGCTGACCGGAGGGGCCGGCGCGGACGTGCCAGTTCTTACGCGACGGTGACGCCGGGCGGAATCAGTGGTCGACTCTGCGTCCCAGCGGCCACGGTGGTCACACCTGACACACCTGACACAGGTGACAGACGAACGGAAGGGCCACCATGAACCAGGGACACAGGCGCAACCGAAGGCGTCGCAACGCGATCGTCCTGGTCGCCGGGCTGGCCGCGGGCGGTGTCGGACTCGCGCTGGTCACCATGCAGGCCAACGCGACCGATGCCCCTCGTGCCACCACCCGCGCGGCCTCACCCATCTCCTGCCCCTCCGTGGCCGACCGGCTGCCGGACGTACCCCGGCAGGCGCGTGCTGAGGTCGACCGCAACCTGCGACTGCTGCAGTCCCAGATCACCGAGGCCGGTAACCGGCTGGCCGCCACGCGCGGTCAGGGCGGTCCGGACTTCGTGCGGAACGCCATCCTCGGCCCCCTCAAGGACAAGCGGACCGCCACCGTCGACCGCATCGCCATCGCGATCAGCCGCACGGGCGCACCCCGGCCGCAGGGCCTGGGCGACCTGGCCGCGTGCACGCTGGCCGGCGCGGGCCAGGGGCAGGGAGCGAGCCCGTCCCCGGCCGCCGGCAACGGCCCGGTGCCCGAGGACTTCGTGGACATCACCAAGGTCGCCCCCAACGTGCCCGCCCCGCCCCGCAACAACCGCAACGCCTCCAAGGGCGCCTTCAAGACCCGCTGCGGTGTCAACGCGGAAGGCCGGCACAACTCCGACAACGTGATCGTCGCCCCGGGGGTGGGCAACGGGGCCCACCACACCCACGACTACGTCGGCGCCATCGGCGTGGACGCCTTCACGACCGACGACACGCTCGCCGCGGCGGACACCACGTGCAGCAACGGCGACCGGTCGACCTACTACTGGCCGGTGCTGCGCGACCGCGGCGGAGTCGAGGAAGCCGACGCGGGCAAGCCCGGCGGTGGAGCCGAGGGCAACGTCGGCAAGATCCTCACCCCCACGTCCGCGAGCCTCACCTTCGTCGGCAGCCCCGCCACCAAGGTGGTCGCCATGCCGCGTTTCCTGCGCATCATCACCGGTGACGCCAAGGCCAACGCGAACGGCGGCGCCAACGCCAACGCGGCCTGGTCCTGCACCGGCTTCGAGAACCGCGTCCAGCTCAAGGACAAGTACCCGATCTGCCCGGCCGGCAGCGAGGTGGTCCGCACGGAGCGGTTCCAGAGCTGCTGGGACGGCAGGAACACCGACAGCGCCGACCACCGCAGCCATGTCGCCTTCGCCGACGCCCGGGGCACGTGCCCGGCCGGATTCAAAGCGGTCCCGCAACTGGTGCAGCGCCTCACCTACAGCGGCCTGGCCGGCAGCACCTCCTTCGCCGTGGACAGCTTCCCCGAGTCGCTGCACAAGCCCATCACCGACCACGGCGACTTCATCAACGCGATGCCCGACCGGCTCATGAAGAAGGCCGTCAGCTGCATCAACTCCGGCCGCCGCTGCGGCTGAGGGCAGATTCTCTGACCTTGGTCAGGTGAGGGCGTCGAAGTCGGTCTCCTTCGCCGCGACGATCCGGGCGCCCATGTTGCGCTCCATCATTTCCAGAGCCGCGGACGCCAGGTGGGGATGGATGGAGGCGACGGCGTCCTTCGGCACCGTCACCTCCAGGTGGCGGATGTGCGCATCCAGGGCGGAGTAGAGGACGCACTGCTCGGTGACCTGGCCGGTCAGGACCACGTGTCCGACGTCCAGACTCCACAGGAGGTAGGACAGGGGCGTCTCGAAGAAGACCGAATGGCGGGCCTTCAGCACGAAGAGCGAGTGGTCGTCGGGCCGGATCGGCTCGATCAGATGGGAGTGCGGCCGGCTCAGCGCCGCGTCCAGCAGTTCTCCGTGGTGCGAGCGCCACAGTCCGAAGTTGTCGTTCACGTAGATCACGGGAGCGTCCGCCTCGCGGGCTCGGCCGAGCAGCTCCGTCACGTGGGGCACGACCTGCTCGACGGACGGCACGAGGAGCTCGGCGTCCTCGTGGTCGTAGGTGTTGATCATGTCGATCACGATCAGAGCCGACCGCGTCGGATCTGCCCGTCGTTCCATGACCTGTGCCGTCCGTCCGGTGCTGTCACTCATCGGATGCGGCGGGTTCTGGTCGCGGTGGACGTCGGAGCATCGGATCTCCCGAGTGGAGCGTGTGGGGCGGGTTCCGGGAATGTCCGCTGAGTACCCGGTGGCGCGGCGGGCCTAACAACCTGCCCGGACGTCGACAGTCCGTGATGACGAATGGACTCGGTGCTCGGCGGACGCAGCGGAACAGGAGCGGAACACCCGGCGTGCGAGAACGGATCCCCCGCTCGTCCACGCCCGCAGTCGCGGCCAGAAGCTGTCCGCAAGCCCGGCTACCGTGCTGCACATGACGAACACCAAGCGGAGCGTCACCGGCACGGCACCCCTGCTCGGCACGCGTGCCCTCAACCGCGCGACCCTCGACCGGCAGCTGCTCCTGCGTCCCGCCCGGCTCTCCGTCACGGCGGCCGTCGAGCACCTGCTCGGGCTCCAGGCGCAGAACGTCAAGCCTCCGTACTACGCGCTCGCCGCCCGGCTCGACGGGTTCACCCCCGAGGCGCTGTCCCGGCCGATGGCGGACCGCGAGGCCGTTCGGATCGTCACGATGCGCTCCACGATCCACACCCACACCGCGGACGACTGCCTGACCCTGCGGCCGCTGGTGCAGCCCGCCCGGGACCGGGAGCTCGTCACCTTCCGCAAAGGGCTCGCCGGTGTCGACCTGGACCGGCTCGCCGGGCTCGCCCGCGACCTCGTCGAGGCCGAGCCCCGCACCATGAGGCAACTGCGCGAGGCCCTGCTCCAGGAGTGGCCCGACGCCGATCCGCAGGCCCTGGCCGTCGCCGCCCGCTGCCGGCTCCCGCTCGTGCAGGTGACGCCGCGCGGTCTGTGGGGGCAGAGCGGGCAGGTCAGTCTCACCACCGCCGAAAAGTGGCTCGGCCGGCCGGCGGAACCGGCCCCGACGCCCGACGCGGTCGTCCTGCGCTATCTCGCCGCCTTCGGCCCGGCCTCCGTGAAGGACATGCAGACCTGGGCCGGAATGACCCGCCTGCGCGACGCCTTCGAACGCCTCCGCCCGCAACTCGTGACCTTCCGGGACGCCGTCGGCGTCGAACTCTTCGACCTCCCGGACGCCCCGCGCCCCGACCCGGACACCCCGGCGCCGCCGCGCTTCCTCCCCGAGTTCGACAACCTGCTGCTCTCGCACGCCGACCGCACCCGCGTCGTCCCGCCCGAGCACCGGGGCCGCTCGTGGAACGGGAACGTGGCCTATTGCACGCTCCTCGTCGACGGGTTCCTCGCGGGGCTGTGGCGGCTCGGGGAGGACGCGCTCGTGATCGAGCCCTTCGACCGCCTCACCCGGGCCCAGCGGGACGAGGTCACCGCCGAGGGGGAGCGGATGCTGCGCGTCATGCACCCGCAGTCGTCGTACGACATCCGGTTCGGCGCCGTACGCACCTGACCGGGGCGGCGTGCGGGGGCCGGACAGTGGAGAGGGGGCGTTGCGGGCCGCTCGTGGAGGCCCGCCGAACGGGCCAGGACGCCGTACCGGTGCGCGTCGCGGCCGGGGGAGACGGGGCCGTGGCGGTGGGGGCGGCGCAGCTGGTGCTGGGGC
>NZ_JBEZYZ010000029.1:0-37076 GCF_040638895.1 Streptomyces sp. NPDC024017
ACCACGAAGATGGCGCCGGCGAAGTACGCCTCGCAGATGATGGGCGTCTGGTTCCTCGCGGTCACCGCGGGCGCCGTCATCATCCGCTCCATCGATGCCGTCAAAAGCTTCGACATCATCTACGCGATGACGCAGGGCGGCCCTGGCACGGCCTCGGAAACCATCAACATCTACCTCTACAACACGGCGTTTTCCTACTACGACATCGGTTACGGCTCGGCCATGGCCGTCGTCTTCTTCATCATCATCGTAGCGCTGTCCTTTGTGCTTTTGATGGTGCGCCAGCGTGCGCAATGGAACGAGATGGAGGATCGCTGATGGCTCGCCAATTGCTCAAACGTAAAAACCTCGACCGCATCGGCCTGTTTTTCGTGGCGCTGGTGATGATTTCGCCTGTCATCCTGTTCTTCATCTGGATGATTTCGCTATCGCTGAAATATGAAATCGACAACGGCGCCTATCCGCCGATCCTCATCCCCGAACGCTTCGCATGGTCGAACTATGTGAAGGTGTTCGAGGAGAATAATTTCTTCCTCTATTTCTGGAATTCGGTGCTCGTCACCGGTGCGGCCACCATTCTGGCGCTGGTGATCGGCGTGCCTGCCGGTTACGGCATCGCCCGGCTGAAGGCGGAAAAGTCGGCTGTCGTCATAATGATCGCCCGTATGACGCCCGGCCTCTCCTTCCTCATTCCGCTATTCCTGCTGTTCCAATGGCTGAACCTGCTCGGAGCGGGTACCACATCGCTGCGCGATGTGCAAGCGAACACCCGCGCTGCGCGCGGGTGTTGCGCTCCCGCGGAGCGGGAGCGCTTGCGGGACGCTGCGCGTCCCGCTCATCCCGGTTGCTGCGCAACCGGGATGACGCTCCGTCCGCTACGCTCCCGGAGCCCACGGGGCTCCGCCCCCGTGGGGTTCTTCCGCTGCGCTTCAGAACCGTTGGGGCCCGCTGGCGCGGGCCAAGCTGGCTGCGTGTCAGGGGTTCCGTCCTGTGCGGCAGGGTGAGGCCGTCTCTGCTTTCCAGTGCCTCATCCGAACGGCTCTCCTCGAAGCCTGTGATGCCACCAGCTGCCACCTCTGCGTCGGGGATCACCCAACGCGAACGGATCTGGGAGGGTACGGCGCCACAGCTCCGCGTCAAGCACAGTAAGAAGTGCCTCGAGTTCCCGGCGCGCCGGGACGGGCAGTAATACCACCACCCGCTCCAGCAATTCCCTGGCCTCGGTCACGTCTTCCAGGCTGTCCGAAGGGCACGGGCACACGGCGTACGAGATCTCGAGATACCGGCCTGGCCGGGCGAGGAACCGCCGGCACCAGTACAGGGCCGTCTCAGTAGCACCGGGCCACACTTCTTCAGCGTCTGTCTCCCGCTCAGCCCGGTGCACAGCAGCGGAAGTCCGCGGCGACAACCGGTCGATCCGGTACGGCTGGTGCAATGCGTAGAGCTTGGGGTGAGGGGCACGCAAGGCGCCCGGCCGCCTACGCGGCATGACCCTTTCGGGCAGCGATCGTCATACCGACATCTTGCCACGGTGGGGGTCTTCCGCTGCGCTCAAGGCCCAGGCGGGCCCTCTGCGCTCCCCTGCCCGGTGTCCTCGGTGCGTCCTTCGAAGTCTCGTCGTACCGCTGCACCTTGGTCTTCGATCAGCCCACCCTCATCAGGGAAGTCCAGAACCGTGCCGCAGTGACTGCACAGCTTCCCGTCTTCAGCCGGCGTGCCACATGCCTTGCAGAACCGGTTGCCCTTCTCGCTTTCAGTCTCCTGCGTCATGACTCTCCCGGGAACGAAATGGACGTGTTGGCTTTGAAGTGCGGAGTACCCGTGGCTTCGAGATTGATTCGCTCAGAGTGAGTGCTTCATTTTCGAGATGCGATAGACTCTGGATTTATACGGCTCCATGGGAGTGACGTGTGCGCTGCTGCAGGACGACTGTGCGGGCCTCGAGTGGGTGCGTGTCTGACCGTCTCGGGTGAAGACGGCCTGCGGGGCTAGCAGTGCTACCAGGCAGCTGAGGTCCTGGCCGTGGTAAGCGGTACCAGTGCGTTCAGATACCACGCCATGTCAGTCAGGGCTGGTGCTCCGGAGAGCCTTCGCCGGTCGATCCAGGGCAGCGTGAGCCCGGCGATGACCGCGGCCCGGTCGCGATCGATGCCGACGGCGAGGGTATGGAGACCAGGCAGGTCGTCCTGGCGGTTCCTGCAGCGACCACCCCGTACCGGCCAGAGCTCGCACCACGGCGTCTACGGTGACGGCACGTGCGAGCACGAAGTCGATGTCGGCGGTCCTGGCAGCGAGTTCGCGCCTACTTCCGCACCAAACGCCTTTCGGCCGATCCGGTTTGGTAGCTGCCTCTGTAGCCGAGTGGCACGATCTCCTCCCATGCCTTCCATGCGTTGGTGCAGCCCTGGTTCCAGCGGTCGTCCAGGTAGGGCTTGTGGCGTCGGCGAGGAGCTTGACCGTGCGGTAGGTCATCCCGAGCTGGCGTTGAATCGCGCGGCGGCTGTGGCCGGCAGCCAGCAGGGCGTGTACGGCGGCATGGTTGGCCCGGGTTCTGTCGGCGAACCGGTGGCCGGTGGGCCACGGCGAGCCAGTGGGGCCAGCTGGTTCTTCTGGTTCCTTGACCTGTTGGGATGGCTCAAGTGCGGTGCCTCGCAGGCAGCCCCGATGGTCGGCGACGCACCGTTCGGCGGCTTCGCTGAGGTTGTGCCACAGGTGCCAGCGGTCCGCGACCTGCACTGCCTGCGGTGCCCCGACGGTGGCGCCTTCGGCGAAGAACGGAGCCCGGTCCCGGCAGACGACCTCGATACCTGGCCTTTTGGCCAGCCAGGCGGCCAGGCTGGATGCCTCCCGGTCTGGCAGCAGGTCCACCGGCCGTCGCGTTTCGACGTCGACCAGCACCGTGCCGTAGTGCCGGCCTTTGCGCGTGGCGTACTCATCGACGCCGACCACTCTCGGGGCTGGCAGATCCGGTTCGGGCAGCGCCTCGACGAGCCGCAGCATCGTGCTGCGGCTGACGGACACCCCGAAGACGCCAGCCATCCGAGCTCCCGCCCGGCCAGCCAGGGCCAGGCCGACCGCCGCGAGCGTCGAACGTAGACGCTCGGTCCACCGGCCGTACCTCCGGGTCAATCCCGGCACCTGCTCAACGAACGTCCGTCGCCCGCACGAAGCGACCGGGCAGACGAAGCGACGGACCCGCAGACAGAGCACCACCCGGCGCCCCGCGCTGGGAACATTCGCAGGAAACCGCAGGTAGGAGCTATGAACCTGGATCGACCAGTTCCCGCAGCCCGAACACGCCGAACCGGCCGTTGCGCTGCGGGCCTCGACTCGTATCGTCTCGCTGTTCACGTCTACCGACACCACCGACACGTCCGCGATCGTCGGGAACAGCAACTCCTCCAGCCGGAGAACCACTTCTTCCACGGTCCCGAACTGTCAGGTACCCGAGGTCACCACTGATCATTTTCGGGCGACTTTCAGGAGCCCAACACGACCACGAACCGTGACTCAGCGTGCGCAGGTCACGGAACTTGAGCCAGAACCCAAACTCGCAGACGTCGCGCTGCAAGTCGCCGAGCACACGTCGTTCTTCTCGACCTTGATCTGCCTACCAGGTGACCGGAAGTTCACGCACGCCGTAGACCGTCATGGCCGACCGCAGTGGCACTTCCTCGGGCGCGACAGTGAGACGTAGTGCCGGGAAGCGGCGAAGCAGTGCGGGGAGGGCGATGCGCATTTCGGCGCGGGCCAGTCGCTGCCCGAGGCACCGGTGGAGGCCGTGACCGAACGCGAGGTGTCCGGCCGTGGAGCGGGTGAGGTCAAGCGCGTCCGGGTCGGCGAAATGGTCAGCATCCCGGTTCGCCGCGGAAAGTGCGACAGTGACGGACTCGCCGGCCTTGATCAGGCAGCCGTGGAGCTCGCTGTCCTCGAGCGCGACGCGGACCACGTGAGGGATGATCGTGAGGTAACGCAGCAGCTCCTCGACCACTGCAGGGGCGTCTTCCTCCTTGCCGCGGACCTCAGCCAACTGTGCGGGGTTGGCCAGCAGAGCGAAAGTGCCCAGCGCAAGCATGTTCGTCGTCGTCTCATGCCCGGCGATCAGGAGCAGGAGCGCCAGTCCGGCCCTCTCGTCCGCAGCAAGTCCCTCGTGCGCAGCGAGCCCGCTGAGCACATCTTCCTCTGGCCAGGAACGCTTGTGGCGCAGCAGGTCCCGTAGATATGCCATGAGCTCCCTGGCCGCCTCTTGCCGGCGCTCCGGTGTGAGGTCGACGTTCAAGAGCGTGGCGGCGTTCCGCTGGAACCCCTGCCTGTCGGAGTAGGGCACCCCGAGCAGTTCGCCGATCACTTGTGACGGGATCGGCAGCGCGAATGCCTTGAACAAGTCGGCCGGGCCCCCGGCGAGCTCCATCGCGTTCAACTGGTCATTGACGATCGCTTCGATCTCCGGTTCGAGGAGCTTTATCCGGCGCACCGTGAAGTCACCGGTGAGTAACCGCCGATAGTGGTCGTGCTCGGGCGGGTCCATGCGGAGGAAGAATCCCGGCGGCACGGGCGCCGTTGCCGGCTGGGCAATCGGTGAGCGCATGCGGTCCGGGCGGACGCTGAATCGAGGATCCGCCAGGATCGCCCGCGCCGCGGCCAAGCCGGTCACCAACCACCCCTGACCACCGTCGGCGTAGGTCATCCGATGGATCGGGCCGAGCCCCTGCCGGCGGCGCAGTTCCTCGGGCGGGTCGAACGGGTTCTGGCGGGCCGTGGGCATGACTACTGCCGGGGACGTGCTCTCCATCGGCCGCTCCTCGGTCGGTACGGACCTCCCGATAAAACAGCACTCAATGCAAAACGTCAATGAATGCAAAATTACATCGCATGCGGTAAGCGGTAAGGTGCTGTCGTGACCAGCGAACCAGGGCTGCGCCAGCGGAAGAAGATGCGCACGAGGCAAGCGCTCATCGAAGGCGCCCTGCGATTGTTCGCCGAGAAGGGTTACGACCAGACAACCGTGGCGGAGATCGCGGCCACCGCAGACATCGCGACACGGACCTTCTTCAGCTACTTCGACAGCAAGGACGACATCGTCTTCTTCGACGACAGGTCGCGGCTGGAGCGCGCGGTCGAGATCATCGGAGAACGGCAGCCCGGCGAACCGGTGGCCGACCTGCTGCGGCGCGTCATCGACCAGAGTGTTTTCGCGGACACGGACTCGGAGCTGGCGCGGAAGGTCGGCCCGGCTCGGACCCGGCTGATCGCGTCGGTCCCGGCACTTCAGGCGCGCGAACTGCACCTGCTGTTCGACATCCAGCTACAGCTGACCGAAGCGCTCCACCTCGCTTGCCCCGAGCTGGACCTCGTCGAGGCCGCCGCGGCGGTGGGCTCGCTGGTCGGGGCGATCAAGGTCGTCGTCGCCGCATGCCAAAAGCGGGGAGACCGGCCGGAGCAGACCTACAAAGCCGTTCAAAGGGCCACCGACATCGCGATCGACGGCCTCGACTCGCTCCCCCGCCCGGCTTAGCGTGTTCAGCGCACGCGCACTCGGTCGTGGCACGGATAGCGGTGAACGCAGTCTCTGGCCGGTTTTTGAGGCTCGGACGGGTCAGCCTGAGGCTGCGCCCGGGCGGCCCTGGCGCTGGCGAGCCGGTAGGAGTCAGTGCCGGTTTCGATGATGTTCCCGCCGAAGGTGAGGCGGTCGACGAGGGCCGCGCAAAGCCGTGGATCGGTGAATGTTTTTGTCCACCCTCCAAACGACTCGTTGGAGGCGATGGCGACGCTGTTCTTCTCCTCACGCTCCGTCAGCACCTGGAACAGCAGCTCAGCGCCGCGACGGTCCAGCTCCATGTAGCCAAGTTCGTCTATGCAGAGGAGATCGACGCGTCCGTAGCGGGCGATGGTCTTGGTCAGGACCTTCTCGTCCGCCGCCTCGACCAGCTCGTTGACCAGCTTGGTGGCGAGTGTGTAGCGGACCCGGAAGCCGGCCATGGCGGCTTCGGTGCCGAGCGCGATCAACAGGTGGGACTTGCCAGTGCCGGAGTCGCCGATCAAGCAGAGCGGCAAGCCCTTCTTGGCCCACTCGCAGGTCGCCAGGGTGTGAATGACGGCTGCGTCGACGTTCCCGTTGGCCTCGAAGTCGAAGGCCCGCAGCGACTTCTCCCGCGGGAACTGCGCCGCCTTGATGCGCCGTTCGGAGCGGCGGCGGGCCCGGTCGTCGCACTCGGCCATCAGCAGTTCGGCGAGGAAGCCGCGATAGGACATCTGGTCGCGGGCGGCGGCTTCGGCCAGTTCGGGGAACTGGGCCCGGATGGTCGGCAGCCGGAGCATGCGGCATGCCTGGTCGACGGCGGCGGTGGCCGCCTGTTCGGTCAGCCCGCGGTGTCGTTTGAGTGTCACGGCATCTCTTTCTGGAGGGCGGGGCGGTCGGCCGGCTTCCGGACTCGCAGCAGCTGGTCGTAGGCCGCGACCGAGGGCAGCGGCCGGGCGTCGGACGGCAGCTGGGCCAGCCGCCGTTCGGTCAGCAAGGTCACGTTCGTCCGTTCCGGCTCCGCAGGGACAGCCGGAGCCGCGACCTCGTCGGAGGTCACGCCACTGAACGCCGGTCCGCACTCGGTGCAGAATCCCGTCGATCACCTGCCGGTGATCCCGCCACCTGCCACAGCGCCCGCGCTGACTGGTAGGAACGGATTCAACACCCGACAGGACCCGGAAGGCCGGAGCCAATCCGTCGCCTCCGCTTCCGGCCGGGACGACCACGACACTGGCGGCGACCGGGCCGAGGTCGGCTGCTGGCGTTTTCGATGACGATGCGGGCTGCTTGCACGTAAGGACACGCCTGCGGTGCTGTTGATCACCGCACTCCGGCTGATATGTCATATTGTCTGACGAATCCTCCCCTCCCTTCACAGGAATATCGAGGTCTGGCCGCTATGCCCGATGGAGAGCTCAACAGGGCGTATGAGGAGCCCAGAAGACCCCGTCGCGCCGCCCTCCGCCCGCACGCCGTCGCGGCCTGCGCCACCGCCTCGGTCATGGCGTCGCTCACCGCATGTTCTTCTACCGGCACGCTCGACGAGGTGCAGACGTCCCTCACGCGCAGTAGCGCGCCGGCCGCCGCAGTGGCGGGGCCACCGTCAGCCAGCCTTAACGCGGCTCTTGCGCGGTCGCTCGAGCCGGTACTGATGGACGGTGACACCCGGTTGGCGGTGGCCGTGTTCGACCTGAACAGCGTTAACCGGGAGATCGCCTCTTACCAGGGCGACGCGTTGTTCACCACGGCGAGCATCAGCAAGGTGGACACTCTCGCGGCGTTGCTGCTCCAAGCGCAGGATGAGGGCCGCGAACTGACGACCGAGGAGCGCCGGGCCGCCGAGGCAATGATCACGACGAGCGACAACGACGCGGCGGACCTCCTGTGGCGGGCGATCGGCAAGGGAGAGGGCCTCGACGCGGCGAACGAACGGCTGGGGCTTTCCTCGACACATGGCGGCCCCGGCGTCCACTGGGGCCTTACCCAGACGACGGCTAAGGACCAGATCCGGTTGTTGCAGTCGGTTTTCCCCCATGGGCTGGCGGGCTCCGCCCGCACGCGCGACGGGCTGAACCCGGAATCGAAGGCTTACATCCGGGAGTTGATGGGTGACATCGTGGAAGGTCAGGACTGGGGAGTGTCGGCCGCATCCTCCCGCTGGTCACTCAAGAACGGCTGGCTGCAGCGCACTGCAACCGGGCTGTGGGTCATCAACAGCATCGGACAGGTCAGGCTGCCGGGGCATCGGTACCTGGTCTCGGTTCTCAGCAGCGGCAACACGTCGAAACAAGGCGGCATCTCGCTGATCGAACGGGCGGTGAAAGCGGCGATCGACGCAACCAGCACCCATGCCCGTCACAAGCCGGCTGGCGCAGGCGCCACGAGGCCAGTGGGGCTCCGTTAGGTTCAGTCTTGATCCCGCGCCGTGTGGGTCCTCGTGGCCGGAGTGGCTTCGTTCACTTCCAGCAGCAGCATTGATCTGTGAATTCGGAAGGCATAGGAAGGCCGGCGCGCGTCGGCCCGCCCGTGGCCAAGCACCGCAACGGCCCCACGACGACCGTGACCGTGGCCCACCAATTCCACTGCAGCCGCCTGCGCGACATGTCCGGCGCGGAAGAACCGGCCCTCTAACCGCCCTGGACGCCACTGTGCGGCGCGATCAGACCGTCGCCGGAACCTCCCCCAGCCCGGCCGTGATCGCCCCACGGCGGCCCACGCAGCCGATCATGAGCGGAGAGCCCTCGCGATGGGCATCATCGGAGACGGTCTCGAGCGCGCGGATCAGGAAGCGTTCACCCGCCCTATCCCCAAGTCGGCCGGGGCGCAGATGCGTTACCTGGTCAAGCAGCTCAAGGGCACCCGCGCCGCCGCTGAACTGCTCGGCGTGTATTTCCAGGATGGCGGCGCCCGCGCAATGGAGCTGTCGGACGTAGCCATTGGCGACATCGAGTACCTCGATCTCGACTTCTGATTGAGGAGCTCAGGAGCCTGGCCACGCGGACGGCCTGACGCTTAGGCCAGGGAGCTGCAGCAGGCCCGTCCAGACCGCCACGCCTCGGTCGTCCCCGAAGGCAACCGCTACCTGCGCCTTTTGCAGCGTCTCGACCGCGGAGAGGCCGCACTGCCCTGTTTGATGGCCGTCAGTTGTCCAGCGTTGTCCTGCTCACGCAGGCCGACACCTCGCCGATCACGTTGACCGGGCCGCCCTTGGGTTGCTTTTGCTCTTCCCGGCGACATCGGCGTACGGAGGTTCATGCTCTGTACTGACGGATTGGCAGGTTGCAGCCGTACTCTGCATCCGATCTTGCGTAGGTCGGAGTCACTGCGTGGAGGGGGCGGGATCATGGTGGAAGTGCGACTGCGGGGGCGGCGCCAGCGGGAGCGAGGCGAAGTGGTCAGCCTCTACCGGGTGGACCGGCTGCACGGGGACAGGGGTCGTGCGCGGCGGACCGGGGTGTGCTTCATCGCGGCCGCCCGGCTCGTTGCAGCCGCCGCGGTGCTGCTGGGGCTACTGGCCGGGGCGTTGTTGTGGTGGCGGCCAGACCAGAGCGGGCAGGAGCAGGCGTTGGCCACCGGCGGTGCGGCGCTGGGCTGCGGGGTGCTGTGGGTGATGGTGGTATGGCGCGCGGCCTGCTGGCTGAGGCGCGGCATGATCGCCGACAGGGGGAGCAAGCCGCAGGTTGTGGCCGGGCTGGAGCCTGACAACCAGGGGGAGCCCGACTGGCTGTGGGACATACTGCGGCTGGCGCACCTGGTGCTGCTGTGTGTCCCGCTGGCCGGGCTGGTGCTTGCGCTGGTGAGCGCGGTGATGCCCGAGGAGGCGGGAGCGTGGTCCGGCTGGGTACGGTGGGGGATTTCCGGGTTCAGCCTGCTGATGACCGGGCTCATGGGCGGGATTATCGGTGGTTTGGCCTTCGGTCTGGTGTCCTCCAGCGAGGGGTGCTGGACGCCGCGCGGTGCCGTGCGGCGGTTGCTGGTGTACGCAGTGCCCTTCCTGCTTGCCGTACCGTGGCTGTCCGGTCGGCACGCCCCCTGGACAGGTGCACTCGCCGGTGTGGCCGCGCTCTGGCTTCTCATCGGACCAATCAACCAGGTCGCGAAGCACATACCCGGTGTGGCCGCCGACTGAAGAGCCCCACGCCCCCGCCCCGCGCGGCCACCCAGCTACGCTCGCCGTCCACTGCACCAGGGCACCAGCGGGAACCCGCACACGTCCAGCGGTTGCGTGAAGTCCTCGACGACTACACGAACGACGTCTTCGACTGCGGCGTCGACTGACCCGCCAGCGTGGGAGGGCATTACCGCATGTCGGTCCCCACCGCCCCGCACCGCGCGTACGGTGGCGATACGGCCCGCCAGGAGGTGCCGATGAGCGCGCAGCCCGAGGAAGCCCCCGCCCCGCCGGCCCCGGCCGCCGCCGCCCAATCTGAGTCAGAGATTCGCCGGCAGTAGGCGGCGACTTTGTCGAGGATCTCGTCGGCGGTCTTCGTCCAGACGAACGGTCGTGGAGGGTCGTTCCAGTCCGCGAGCCAACCCGCGGATGTCGCGTTCGAGGGCCTGGACGGAGCGGTGGACCCCGCGCTTGAGCTTCTTCTGGGTCAGTTCGCCGAACCATCGCTCGACCAGGTTCAGCCAGGACGCGCTGGTGGGCGTGCAGTGCAGGTGGAACCGAGGATGGGCCAAGTTCGGTGTGCCAGCGGCGAGCCAGGCCGTCGAGAGCCGCCGACGGCATCACTGCTGGGTCGCTCCAAGGGCCTGGTCGGCCGTCGCGAAGCGGTGTTCCGTCGGCTTCAGCACTTCGTAGAGGTTGCTGAAGTACTCCGTCTCCGCGGTTCCGGTGAGCACCGCCAGGAGAAACGCGAGGCACCCCATGTCGTGGTGCTCCCACATGGGGCCGCGCCCCTCGTTGTACAGCACAGTCCAGTCGTCGGGGGACTGCCCGGGCCGCGCCAGCCAGTACAGGAACGCTCCCGTGCCCTCCTCGAATGCCCACGGCAGGACCCTCGCCCCTGCCTCCTGCAGGCCGGCCGGCTTGTCCTCGAACTCCCACAGGTCGGCCAGGATCTCCTCCCTCTCCGTCGTCTGTGCGTGCAAGTCGCAGTCGCCGTAGGCGGAGTCGGGGGCGAGCAGCCAGATCGTCTCGTCGAAGATGCCGTCGCCGTAGGTCTCGACGAGCTGCTTGTAGTCGGCGGGCAGAGCCGTACCGAGGTCGCTTTCGGCTTGCGCCCAATCCACCGGAGGTGGTGACTCAGCGGGCGGTGGACAGAGTCGAACAAGCACGTCGATGGCGATCATGAAACGGACGCTACCGGCACACCGGCCAACCCCCTAAGGGGGCAGCCGCGTGGTGAGCCGCTGGCGGGGTGGTCAGGTGACGTCGATGTAGTCACCGGCGGCGGTGGCCGTGACGGTGGTGCTCAGCTTGCCGGTGCTGCTGGTGGTGAGGGTCTTGAGCGTGGTGTAGGTGCTTGAGTTCTTGGGCCGGTACTGCAGTTTGATGCTCTGGCCGCTGTAGCCGGCCCAGGCGTGGGTGTTCCAGTTCGCGCGGGTGAGCGCGCCGGTGACGGTGGTCTTCTTGCCCTTCTTGACGGGCTCGGGGAGGCGTTCACGGTGAGCGGTCCTTGCCGGTTGCGAAGGTGGCGATGTGCCAGGTGCCGGCGTGGGCGTTGGAGACCACGTTGATCATGTCGCGAGTGTCGGCCTCGACCTGGAAGTCCATGGTGCAGGTGGCCGTTGTGCCACTGGTGGTGCGCTTGGGGACGTCGTAGGACATGGCCCCGTCAGCGCTGTCGTAATCGGCGCCGTGCCACAGGTTGACCGAGGCCCTGGAGACTCCGGCAAGAACATCGTGGTCGGGCCCACCACGGTCACCAAGTTCAGCGATCAAGGAATGCAGGCGTAGAAGCGGCTGCTGAAGTTCTCCACGAGAGCGCGATAACAGCTGTTACCATGCCGGTATGGCGAAGACGCAATTGGGCGCACGCGTGGACGAAGACGTTGCAGAACTCGCAAAGAGGCGCGCCGCTGACCTGGGACTTAGCGTCGGCGACTACCTCGCGCGGCTGGTGCAGGACGACACCAGCGGACTGCGTGCCCGAGCGGTGGGGGCGGCCGCCCGCTTCCTGGCCGACCACCAAGCGGTCTTCGATGAGGCCGAACAGGCCCAGCAGGCACCCCGGGGAGCGCACGCGGCCTGATGGACCTGCACATCGACGTTCCCTGGATCCTGCAGGTCACCGAGGCCGCCGGAGCGGACGATCCGGCCCCCGATGACTACGGTGTGCCGGTCTCGGCGGTCGCCCGCCACCGGGCCGAGCTGTTCGAGCACCCCGTCTACGACGGCCCCTATGCCAAAGCCGCCGCCCTGGTCCACACGCTGGGCCGGTGCCGCTGGCTGGAGCGCTCCAACATGGCCGTCGCCGCGGCTTCGGGCGTCATGTACCTCGAAGCCGCCGGCATCTCCGTCAAGCCCGGCCGTGAGGATGCCATCGCCCTCAAAGACCTGCTCCTCGACCCCGCCTGCACCGCAGGGAAGATCGCCGCTCTTTTGCGGACCTGGCCCACTGCCACCTGATGCCCGCAGGCCCGCCTGGCCGCGCGGAGGCCGGTGAGTTTCGCGCTGCTGCGAGACACCCCCACCAACGTCACGACCACCTACACCCGGTCCCAGCCGAGCCGGACGAGGAGCCTCCACTGAGCACGGCGGCATGCTGCTGGCTCGACAGCCACAGTTGAGCGGTGGCGGCGTCCGTCTCAACCGACCGTCGTAGGCCCTGGTAGAACACGCGTGTGACCTACAGATTCACTGCGAAGATCGCATACGGGTGGCACGAGCCGGGACCTGACGTTTATGCCCTGACGGCCGGGGTTGCCGAGTCAGAAGGCGGGGAGGGCTTTGCGCTCGAGTTCCAGTGCGGCTTTGAGGAGCCCGATGCGCAGAGCATCCGTAACAGCTGCGACTCTTACTGCGTCATCACCCCTGACCAGGGCACCGCTACTCATCACCGTGCCCTACGGCGGCTGGACCTCGTGACCACACACACCGAGGGCCGCACCCAAGCGCGGAGTGCGGCCATCAGCCGCTGCTTGTGCCCCACGTGATCGCGGCCGGCGCCCTGCGATACCAGCCCCGCCGCCCGGCGGGCACCATCAGCACCAAAGGAAAGGGCGTCTACGCACTCGCCCACAGCGGCCCCGAGGCCCTCGAACCCGCCGTCATGCGGGTGTGGTCGCCCGGCGATCGCCGCACCTGTCACGGCATCATCCAGCCGGCCATGCTGCCGGCACTCGCGATCAGCGTGTGAGGGCGGACCGCAGGTCGCCCGTTACGTCGCAGCCGACCGGCTTCCGTTCCTGGCGCATCTGACCCGGGCGTTCGGATCGATTCCGGGGCGCTGCCGCGGTCATCGGGTCGGGTGGTGGGTCACCAAAGGGGGCGGGCGGGTGGTGGGGTGGCGCCGCAGGTGGTGGCCAGGTGGTGGGTGCGGCGGAGGAGTGCCTGGGCCGCCGAGGTGTCGCCGAGGGTGTGCAGGGTGTTGCCGAGGTCGGCCAGGGCGCGGGCCAGTTCGGGGCGGTCGCCGGCGGCGCGCAGTTCGTTGGCCGCGCGGGCCAGGGTGGCGGGGCGGCGAGCGGGGTCCTCGGTGGCAGCGCGCAGGCGCAGTGCGGTGCCGCGGTGGCGGGGGCTCAGGCCGGTGGGGGCGGTGAGCTGTTCGGTGAGCAGACAGGCGGCGTCGTCCGGGCGCCCGAGGTGCAGCAGGGCCTCGGCGGCGTCGATGCGCCAGGGCAGCCGGGCGAAGAGGCCGGTGGTGGCCAGTTCGCCCGCGAGCAGGAAGTCGCCGAGCGCGGCTCGGGGGCGGTGGACGGCGAGGTGGTGGCGGCCGCGGGCCCTGAGGTAGCGGGGGAGGTCGGCGCTGCGGGTGGAGGGTTTCGGGGCGGCCCGGTGCAGGTGCCGCTCGGCCTCGTCGTGGCGGCCCATCTCGGTGAGGACTTCCGCGAGGACCGCCGTGGGCCAGCGGCCCGGGAAGGTGCCGGGGGCGGCGGCGCGTACGGCGGCCTCGGCCTCCTGTTCCGCCTCGGCGAGTTCGCCCAGGCAGAGCAGGGCCTCCGCGCGCAGTGCGCCGAACGCGGCCTGTCTGCCGCGGGCTCCGGCGCGGGCGGCGCGGGTCCGTGACCGTGCGCAGCGGTCGGCCGCCCCGCGCGGGTCGCCGGCCAGGAGGAGTGCGTGGGCGTCCCGCAGTCCGGGCGCGAACGCGACCGGCCGCGGCGGGGTGCGCGTGTGACGGTCCATCCCTTCAGTGAATCGGGTCGCCCCCGCCTCGGCCACGCCTCTCCAGGGGAGTTCGACCGGCACTGTGGCCCGGCTGGACGGCGGCCCGGGCGGCGGGGCGGCGGGCGGGGGCGGCGCGCACCGTCTTCCGCTGGTGGCGACGGTGAGAGCGCGATCGTACGGGGCGGAGGGGGGCGGCTGCTCCCGCCTGCGGTTCGAGTGAGGCTCCAGCGTTCCGAGACGGCGCCTCATGACGGGGTTGTCAGGCTCCCGGAAAGGTTTCGCGCGCCGGAAGGCCGTTGTCGAAGGAGCCAGCCCTGATGTCCATCTCCGGCCTCATCGAGCAGCACGTGCACACCCGCCCCGACGCGATCGCCGTCACCTACCCCTCCCCCGCGGGTGGCGACGTCTCGCTCACCTACCGGGAGCTGAGCCTGGCGGCGAACCGTCTCGCGGAGCATCTGCGGGCCCGCGGTGTGCGGCGCGGCGACCGTGTGGTGACGTCGTTGCGGCCGGGGACGGACATGGTGACCGCGTTCCTCGCCGTCGTGCGGGCGGGTGCGGCGTACGTGCCCGTCGATCCCGCCCATCCCGTGGAGCGTCGCCGGCTGCTCGTGCGGGACAGCGCGGCCCGTGCCGTGGTCACCGACGTTGCCGGTGCGGGCGGGTACGAGGATCTCGGCGCGGTGGTCGTCTCCGTGGACGGCGAGGCGGCGGAGATCGCCGGGCGCCCGGGTGCCCTGCCCGCCGAGGACGCCGCGCCGTCCGACGCCGCGTACGTCTGCTACACCTCCGGCACCACGGGCACCCCCAAGGGTGTCGTGGTGCCGCACAGCGCGGTGCTGGACCTCGTGCGGTCGACCGACTACGTGCGGCTGACGCCGGACGACGTGGTGGCGCAGGCCGCCAATCCCGCCTTCGACGCGGTCACTTTCGAGATCTGGTCGACGCTGGCCGCCGGTGCCCGGCTGGTCGGGCTGTCGAAGGACACGGTGGTCGATGCGGCCCGCTTCGAGGGCGCGGTCGCCGAGCACGGCCTTTCGGTGATCTTCCTGACGACCGCGCTGTTCAACCTGATCGCCCGTGAGCGCCCGGCCGCGTTCGCCCCGCTGCGCACGGTGCTCTTCGGCGGCGAGGCGTGTGATCCGCGGCGGGTGCGGGAGGTGTTCCGGGCGGGTCCGCCCGAGCGGCTGCTGCATGTGTACGGGCCGACCGAGACGACGACGTTCGCGACCTGGCACGAGGTCGCGGAACCGGCCGAGGGCGACCGTACGATCCCCATCGGCCGTCCCATCGGCGCGACCGTAGCCGTCGTGGTCGGCGAGGACGGTGTCCCGGTCGCTCCCGGCGGCACCGGTGAGCTGCTGCTCGGCGGGCCGGGGCTGGCCACCGGGTACCTGGACCGGCCGGAGCTGACCGCGCAGCGGTTCGTGCGGGACGAGTTCACCGGCGGCGAGGGCCGGCTGTACCGGACCGGTGATCTGGTGATGCTGCGCGAGGACGGCGCGATCGAGTTCGTGGGGCGGGTCGACAACCAGGTCAAGCTGCGCGGTTTCCGCATCGAGCTCGGCGAGATCGAGTCGGTGCTGACCGCCCATCCCGCCGTGTCCGCGGCCACGGTGTCCGTGCACACGGCCGAGGACGGCGACCGCCGCCTGGTCGCCCATGTCGTACCGGCCGCGCAGCCCGCGGCGGCGGCGGAGGGTGAGCAGATCACCGAGTGGAAGGAGATCTACGAGGCGCTCTACGACGACGCCGAGGCCGCCGAGTTCGGCGCCAACTTCGCGGGCTGGAACAGCAGTTACGACGCGCAGCCGATCCCGCTGGAGCAGATGCGGGAGTGGCAGGCGGCGACGCTGGAGCGCATCCGTGAGCTGGGGCAGCGGCGTGTCCTGGAGATCGGGGTGGGCACCGGGCTGCTGATGGCGCACCTGGCCCGGGCCGAGGAGTGCGAGGAGTACTGGGCCACCGATTTCTCGCCGTCCGTCGTCGCGGCGCTGCGCGCCCAGACGCAGGGCGACGCGGTGCTGCGGGAGAAGGTGCGGCTGAGCTGCCAGGGCGCGGACGACACCGGCGGGCTGCCCGCCGGGTACTTCGACACGATCGTCGTCAACTCGGTCGTCCAGTACTTCCCGGGCCTGTCCTATCTGCGGACCGTGATCGAGCGGGCGCTGCCGCTGCTGGCGCCGGGGGGCTCGCTGCTCCTGGGCGACCTGCGCAACCTCGACCTGGCGCGCTGCTTCCAGACCGGTGTGGAGCTGGCCCAGCCGGGCGCTGACACCAAGGATCGCGAGGCGGTGCGCCGCGGCGTCGACCGGCGGGTGGCGGGCGAGACCGAACTGCTGCTGTCGCCCGCGCTGTTCGCCGCTCTTGCCCGGGAGCTGCCCGGGGTGCGTACGGTCGATGTACGGGTCAAGCGGGGCGTCCACCACAACGAGCTGACCCGTTTCCGGTACGAGGCCGTCCTGTCCACCGCGGCGCCCGTCGCCGATCTCACCGACGCGCCCGTGGTGACCTGGGGCGAGGGGATCGCCGGTGCGGAGGAGGCCGAGCGGTATCTGGGCGAGCGGCGTCCGGCGGTGCTGCGGCTGGCCGCGGTGCCCAACCTGCGGGTGCACGACGAGTACGCCGCGATGCTGGACCTCGACCGCGCCGACGTCCCCGCGCCCGGCCCGGCGGGGCCCGACCCGGAGGTGCTGTGCGCGGCCGGTGAGCGCCTGGGCTACCGGGCCCTGCCGACCTGGTCGGCGGTGGACCCGCACGCTGTGGACATCGTCTTCGTCGACCCCGGTCGCGTCGGCGAGGGCCCGCTGTCGGGCGTGTACGCGGCCCCCGTCGCCGACGTGGAGGGGTGCGCGAACGTGCCGACCGCCTTCGACCACACGGTCGATCTGGAGGTCGTGCTGCGCGGTCATCTGCGGGAGCAGCTGCCCGACTACATGATCCCGTCGGCGCTGATGACACTGGACGCGCTGCCGCTGAACTCCAACGGCAAGGTGGACCGCAAGGCCCTGCCCGCGCCGAAGTTCACCGCGGACCGGCCCGGCAGCCTGCCCGGCACTCCGTTGCAGGAGATCGTCCGCGACCTGTTCGCCGAGGTGGTGGGCGTGCCGCGGCGCACGGTCCACGCGGACTCCGACTTCTTCGTCGTCGGCGGCCACTCGCTGGCCGCGGCCCGGCTGCTGTCGCGGGCCCGGGAGACGCTGGGCGCGGACCCGGGCAGCCGCGCCCTGTACCAGGCGCCGACGCCGGCCGAGTTCGCCGCGCTCGTCGGGGACGGTCCCGTCGCCGCGACCGGGCCGGGCGGGGCGGGCACGGACACCGCCCTGCTGCCGCTGCGGCTGCGCGGCGCGCTGGACGTACGGGCGCTGGAGGAGGCGCTGAAGGACCTGGGGCAGCGGCACGAGGTGCTGCGCAACTCGCGGCTGGGCTCGGCCGGCACGCGGCTGCGGGCGCTGGCCGCCGACGACCATCTGCTGGAGCTGTCCCTGCCGGCTACGGACGTCGACCTGTGGTCGCATCTTCCGCTGGCCGCGGACCTGGCCCGCGCCTACGGGGCTCGCGCCACCGGTGACACTCCGCGCCGTGACCGGGCCGCGGTGGAGGCCGCGCCGCGCGCGGCGTCCGGTGACGTGCCGCCCACCTTGCTGCCGGGCAGCGTCCCGGGAGGCGGCGAAGGGTCCTCGGGCACGCTCGAACTCGGCCTGGGCGGGGAGCTGCACGAGCGGCTCGCACGGTTCGCGGCCGAGCACGGGGTGACGTTGTTCATGGTGGTGCACGCCGCGCTGGCCGCCGTGCTCGCCCGGCTGGGCGCCGGTGAGGAGATCACCGTGGCCGCGCCGGTGCCGGCCCGGGACAGTGCGGCGCTGCGCGGCGCGGTGGGCCCGTACGGCCGGATTCTGGCGCTGTCCGTGGACACTTCCGGGGACCCTGCCTTCGGGGAGCTGCTGCGCCGGGTGCGCGAGGTGGATCTCGCCGCCTACCGCAGCCCCGGCGCGGCGCTGGCCGGGCCCGGCGGTGTCGCCCTGACGGTGCTGCAGGAGCCCGTCGGCGAGTTCGAGGCGGCCGGTCTCACGGTGCTGCCGCAGCCGGGCCGGCTGCCGCCGCCCGCGGTGGACGTCGCACTGACGCTGACCGAGCGGCAGAGCCCGGCGGGTGCCCCCTGCGGCATCACCCTGACGACCGCGTTCCGCCGGGAGACCGTCGAGGAGACGGCCGCCGCCTCGCTGACCGGTCACCTGACCGCCGTACTGGAAGCGGTCCTCGACGGTGCGGCGACCCCGCTGAGCCGGCTGCGGCTGCACAGCGGCGGCGGCGCCGGCGACGGGGTGTGGGCGGGTGCCACCGCCCCGCTGCCGGAGCGGACCGTGGCGTCACTGTTCGCGGAGCAGGTGGCCCGCGCCCCGCACGCGCCGGCCCTGACCGGCATGGACTACGCCGAACTCGACGCCCGCTCCGACCTGCTGGCGCACGCCCTGATCGCACACCGGGCGGGCCCGGGCACCTCGGTGCTCACCGCGCTGTCCTCGCCCGCGGAGTTCGCGGTGGCCGCGCTGGCCGTCGCCAAGACGGGGGCCGCCTGCCTGCCGGCGGACCCGGCGCAGGAGCTGCCGGAGGCGCTGCGGCCGGTGGCGATGCTGCTCGACGAGACCGCCGACTGGCTGCTGCCGGCCGTGCCGGGGGCGGCGCGCCTGGTGCGGGACTCCTCCTCCGGGCTGCTGCCGGCCGACGGCAGGTGGCCGGTGTCGGACGCCGACCGGGCCCGGCCGCAGGACGCCGCTGACCCGGTGATGCTCGCGGCCGGCGCGGACGGCACGGTCGTCATCGGCGCCGAGCCGGTCGTGGCGGCGGCCGTCGCCGGGCCGGCGGACGCCGCGTGGCTGGTGCCCGGCTACCCCGACGCGGACGCCGCGCTGGGCCTGCTGGGCACGCTCGCCTCGGGCGGCTGCGTGCACGTGCCGGACGCCTCCGTGGCGAACGCCGTGCCGCACGAGATCCTGCGGTGGCTCGGCGAGCGCGGCGCCCGGTCGGTGCTGGGCGGGGCGGACGAGGCGCTCGGCGCGCTGGTCGCCCTCGCCCGCGCGGAGGGCACCGCGCTGACGGTGAGCGGCGGCTGGGCCGAGGGGCGGCTCGTCGTCGAGCACGCCCCGGGCCGCCCGGCCCGGCCCGCCCCCGGCCACCGCGCCTATGTGCTCGACGGGGAGCTGCGGCCGGTGGCCGCGGGAGCCGTCGGCGCGCTGTACATCGCCGGCGCCGGGGTGGCGCGGGGGTACGCCGACGCGCCGGGCGCGACGGGGGAGCGTTTCCTGCCCGACCCGTTCGCCGGCCCGGACGGCGCCACCGCCCGCATGTGGCGGACCGGCCGTGCCGCGTGCGTGGACGCCGAGGGGGGTCTGGAGGTGCTCGACGGGCCGTCGGGCGACGACCCCTTCGCCGACGAGTTCGCCACGTTCGTCGTCGTCGCCGACGACGCCGGCCACCGTGCCCTGTGGCCGGCGTCGGCGGCCGTGCCGGACGGCTGGCGCGAGACCCACCCGGAGGACCTGTACGAGCTGTGCCTGGACCACCTGAACGAGCGTCTGTGACGCGCCGAAGGGACCATCCGCCCGCCCGATGCGAAGGAATGCCATGACCGCCGTCGCCACCGCTACCCCCACGCTGCCGGACCACCTGGCCGACTCCCGCCACCACGTCCTCGACCTGACCCTGCGCGACGCCCGCGCGGCCCACGCGCTGGCCGCGTCCTGCCTGGAGACGTACAAGGCGGCCGACGACCGCAGGTTCCTCGACGAGGCGCCGGTCCTCGCCCACGAGCTGCCGCTGCCGGTGCGCCGGCATCTGAACTCCGCGCGCCGCGACGAGGCCACGCATGTGACGGTGATCCGCGGCAACGTCGTCGACCAGGCGGCGCTCGGGCCGACCCCCGCCCACTGGAGCGAGGCGGACACCGAGGCGAGCCAGGTGTACGGGTGTCTGCTGGTGCTGTACGCGGCGCTCCTCGGGGACGTGACCGGCTGGGCCACGCAGCAGGCGGGCCGCCTGGTCACCGACATCCTGCCCAGCAAGGGGTTCGAGACCAGCCTGATCTCCGCCTCCAGCGAGCTGGAGCTGGCCTGGCACACCGAGGACGCGTTCTCCCCGTACCGGGCCGACTGGGTGGGCCTGTTCGCGCTGCGCAACACAGCCGAGGTGCCCACCACCGTCGCGCACGTCGACGCCCGCCGGGTTCCCGAGCGCGTCCGCGCGGTGCTGAGCGAGCCGCGGTTCGTGGCGCTGCCGGACGCGGCGCACGAGTTCGCCGACGGGCCGGCCGGTGATCTGGTGCCGATCCTGGAGGGCCACCCGGACCTGCCGGTGCTGCGCATCGACCGGGACTTCTTCCGCGCCCGGGAAGGTGACGCGGAGGCCGCCTGGGCGCTGGCGTGGATCACCGCCCACCTCGACGCCAACCTGACCGACGTGGTGGTTCCCACCGGCGCGGTCTGCTTCGTCGACAACCGCAACGTCGTGCACGGCCGGCGCCGCTTCCGGGCCGGCTTCGACGGCGGCGACCGCTGGCTCAAGCGCGTGAACCTCGTCCGTGACCTGCGCCGTACCCGCCCCGGGCGGCTGGACGGCGCGACCCGCGTCATCGGCTGACGGGCCGGCCGTCCTCCCCCCTCCCGCTTCGGACCGCAAGGAGTTACGCCCATGACCACCGAGCCGACCCGCCCCGTCGTCCTGCTCGTCGAGAGCCGCCGGGCCACCTTCACCGACCATGTCCTCGCCCGCGACGACGTCGACGTCGTCCTGCTGCGCTTCGACTCCGTGCCGCTGAGCGAGGAGTACGTCGCGCGCACCGCGCACGTCCCGAGGTTCACCCTGGACACGTCGGCGCCCCTCGAGGACGAGGCGGCCCGCTACCTGCGCTGGATGAAGGGCACCGACGGGCTGCCGCGGCCGAGGTTCTTCTGCAACCCCAACGAGGCGCTGCAGGCCGACGCCCAGCGTTTCGCCGCCCTGGTGGACCTGCCGCACCTGAGCGAGGAGCAGGTGGGGTGGGTGCGCAACAAGATGACGATGAAGGACCGGTACGCGCAGCTCGCCATCCCGCACGCCGCGTACCGTCCGGTGCACGTCCTGGACGACGTGGTGGCGTTCGGCGACGAGCACGGCTGGCCGGTGGTCCTCAAGCCCGTCGACTCCGACTCCTGCATCCACACCTACCGCCTCGACTCGCCGGCCTCTCTCGCCGGGGTGCCGCCGCTGGACCCGGCGCTGCGGTGGATGGTGGAGGAGTACATCGAGGGCCGCGAGTTCCAGCTCTGCGCGGTGATCGCCAACGGGGTGGTCCTGGACGCGTACCTGTCGAAGAACCCGGTGCCGATCCTGCAGGTCCTCGACGGGAAGATCAACGCCAACATCACGTACGCGCCGAGTGAGGACCTGCCCGTCGACGCCCGGGAGCTGGCGCAGGAGCTGACCGACGGCCTGGACCTGCCGTACGGCTATCTGCACGGCGAGTTCTTCCTCACCGACGACGGCCGGTTCGTGATGAGCGAGGTCGCGGCCCGGCTCAGCGGCTGCGAGGTGCCGATGAACCACGGGCTGGCCTACGGGTTCGACTTCCTGCACGTCATCCTCGACACCTATCTGGACCGGGTGCCGACGCCCGTGTACACGCGTGACCGGGCGGTGGGCGACCTGCTGCTGCCGACCGCGCCCGGCCGGGTGGTCCACATCAGTTCCGAGGAGGAACTGCTGCGCATGCCGGGGGTGATCGGCGCCCGGCTGACGGCGCGGCCCGGTGACGTGCTGGACCCGCCGCGCGCCTCGCACGCCTCCACCGGCTACGTCCATGTGGAGGGTGCCACGGCCGACGAGGTGGAGGAGCGGATGCACCACGTGCTGCGGCACTTCGAGCTGAAGGTGGACGAGGAGCCCGTGTCGTGACGGAGCCGCTGTTCGCCCCGTACACCGAAGCGGACGACTACGCGCGGGCGGTGGCGGCCGGGGACGGTCCGCTGCCGGTGTGGACGGGTGGCCGTACGGACCTGGCGGCCGGGCTCGCTCTGGCCGGGCAGGTCTACGCGGGCCGCCGCACACCCGCCCCGTGCGACACCGGTGTGCTGTTCGGCGAGGTGCCCGCCGCGCTGGAGACGCTGCTGCGGCCGCTGGCCCGCACCTGGGCGGCGGAGCCGGGGCGGCTGCCCGGGGAGGGGTCCGTGCTGCTGGCCGGGACCTACGCGCAGCTGCGCGGGGACGAGGTGCAGCAGGTCGTGGCGGACGCGTACGCCGCGGGGCGGCCGCTGTTCCTGCTGACCGGTCGTGACGTGCACAGTCTGAGCTGGGTGGTGGCCAAGCAGTACGCCCGGGTGGTGCCGGGCGCGGCGGTGGGGGTCGTCTCCGAGCTGGACGCGGCCGAGCCGGTGCCGGGCGCGGACGTGTGGTGCGGCGCCGAGGACGTGCGCCGCCTCGACATCAAGGAGGTGGCCCTCGGCCGGGTGTGGCGGCGGGTGCTCTTCCACGGCAACGGCAAGGACGACCAGCTCAACCTGGGCCAGTTCACGCTGTGCGGGGCTAGTCCGGTCGCGGCCCTGCCCGGTGCCGCCGGCCCCAAGTGCGCCTACGGACTGGGCTGCACCAAGCCGATGGACAAGCTGATCCCGGCGCGCGGCATCCGCGCCGCCGAGCTGGTCCTCGCCAACTGCTTCAGCGGCGCGCTGGCCGGGCACGCGATGTACGACCCGAAGTACCTGATCCTGCTGGACGCGCTCGACGGTCCCGCGCAGACCGTCGTCGCCACGCTCACCGCGTGCGACGGGCAGCGCCCCGAGAACCTGGCGTGGCTCACGTCGGCGGCCGCCGCGGGCAGCGCGGCCGGCGCCGTCAACGACGTGCTGCGCGACATCAACCCCTATCCGTCGTTCGCCCAGTTCGGCCTGCAGTCCTCGGGCCTGGAGGAGGAGGCGGAGGCGGGAACGCAGCCGTCCGCGGCGGAGCCGGTCGCGGCTCCCGAGCCGCACACGCTCGGTGCGCGGCTGGCGGGTCTGCTCGACAGCGGGCTGCTCGGGCCGGACTACCCGCTGCGGCCCCGGCTGCGGGCCCTGGCGGACACGCTGCTGCACGACGTGGTGCGCACGGTGGCGCTGGCCCCGCCGGACGCGCGGCGGTCGCTGGCCGCGATCGCCAAGGAGACCACCTCCCTGGACCTGGCGCTCGCCCACCGCTTCGCCAAGCACCACGACGATCCGGTGCTGCGGTTCCCCACCTACTTCGGTGAACGCAGCGTCGCCGACGCGCCGGTTGCCCTGGACTCCTCGTGCGCCTGCGGCCGGCCGCTCACCGCGTACCGGCGCCGCGGCCGGGTCCCCGTGATCACCGACACCGTCCAGGTGGTGTGCGCGCGCTGCGGCGACGTCGCCAACTCCCTCGCCGACGCGGCCGAGCTGACGGTGAAGGCGCCGGCCGAGACCGCCGCCGGCGGCGCCCTGCACGTGGTGGTGGAGGCGCGGGCGCGGCGGGCGGGGACGGTGAACCTGGGTATCGTGCTGCCGCTGTACCTCGACGCGCGGGTCGGCCCCGTGCTGCGCCGCGTCGAGGCCTCGCGCCCCGGCGAGAAGGTGCACGCGGAGTTCACCGTCGCCATCGCCCCCGGGGCGACCCCACAGGCGTACTACTTCTGCCCGTACGCCGTTCAGGACCTGGGCATCTCGGTGTCCCGGGTGCACTTCACCCTGCGGCCCCCGGGCCCGGACGAGAGGGAGCGGCCGGCACCATGACGGACACCGACGCGCACGGCACGGCCGGCGCACAGACGTGGGCGCCGCTGCGCCACCGCTCCTTCCGGCGGCTGGCAGGGGGGCGCCTGCTGGTGTACTTCGCCAACGCGATGGCGCCGGTCGCGCTGGCCTTCGCGGTGCTCGACGCGACGGGCTCGCTGACCGATCTGGGGATCGTCGTCGGGGCGCGTTCGCTGGCCAACGTGGCGCTGCTGCTGGTGGGCGGGGTGGTCGCGGACCGGGTGCGGCGCACGGTGGTGCTGCAGGGTTCGGCGCTCGCGGCGGCGGGTGTGCAGGGCGCGATCGCGGTGAGCGTGCTGCTGGAGGCGGTGTCGATCCCGCTGCTGGTGCTGCTCAGTGTCCTCAACGGGGCGCTGGCCGCGCTGTCGTTGCCGGCGTCGGCGGCGCTCACCCCGCAGACCGTGCCCGCGTCCCTGATCCGCCCGGCCAACGCGCTGATGCGCATGGGCACCAACCTCGGCGCGATCGCGGGCTCGTCCCTCGCCGGGATCGTCGCCGCCGTGTTCGGGCCCGGATGGGGTCTCGCCGGGAACGCGGTGGCGTTCTGCGGGGCGGCGGTGTGCTTCCTCGGGGTGACGGCGGCGCCGGTGGCCGCGACCGGGGAGCGGACCCGGCCGCTGCGCGAACTGCGGGAGGGGTGGCGGGAGTTCACCGCCCGCAGCTGGGTGTGGATCGTGGTGGTGCAGTTCGCGGTGGTCAACGCCGTGGTGGCGGGCGGCATCCATGTGCTGGGGCCGGTCGTCGCCGACGACACGTTCGGGCGTGGGGTGTGGGGCGTGGTGCTGGCGGCGCAGATGGCGGGGGCGGTGGCCGGCGGTGTCTTCGCCGCGCGGTCGCGGGCCCGGCGCGCGCTGCTGATCGGGGTGGCGATGGTGGCGGTGGAGTCGCTGCCGCTGGTGGTCCTCGCCCAGGCGCCGGGGGTGCTGCTGCTGGGGGTGGCGATGTTCCTGAACGGGGTCGCCCTGGAGCAGTTCGGGGTGGCCTGGGACGTGTCGCTGCAGCAGAACATCCCGCCGGACAAGCTGGCCCGCGTGTACTCGTACGACGCGCTGGGGTCGTTCGCCGCGCTGCCGCTGGGCGAGATGGCCGCCGGTCCGCTCGCCGCGCACTTCGGGGTGCGGGGCACCCTGCTGGGCGGCGCTGCGCTGGTGGTGTGCGCGACGGCGGCGGCGCTGTGCAGCGGTCAGGTGCGTGCGCTGACGACCGTGGCGCCGGAGCCGAAGCCGGTGCCGGCGGCGGGGTGACCCTGTGGGGCCGCCCCGCCGTCCGGCCGGCTCCTGTCAGCCGACCTGAGCGGGGCCCGGTGCGTCCCGCCGCACGGCGGAGTCGGGCGCCGACGCGGAGCGTCGGCAACGACGACATCGCCGCAGTTGGGCGGGCCGGGCCCCGCGACGCCGGGATGGTCCGCACGACAGCCCTAGCGGGCTTCCGGGCCCCAGGCCGCGGCGAACCGCGCGTCGATCTGTTCCCGCGTGGTCGACGGGTCCGCGACGAGGGTCGCCAGTTCCTCGTCGGTGTGGTGCCGGGTGGCGAGGGCGGGGCAGCGGCGGCAGGCGTCGACGCCTGCCTGGCCCCACCACTTGCAGTCGGCCCGCAGATGGCAGCGCGGGACGTTGCCCGGCTCCGCTGCCGGGTAGGCCGCCACGACCCGTTCGATCAGCGTGCAGTCGTCGCCCCGCCGGTTGGCGCACTCGGTGACGCAGTGCGAGGCGAACCTGAGGACGCGCCGGGGCTCGATGTCCGCGGGCACCAGGCCGAGCACGCCGCTCGCGGGGACGGGGTCGGCCAGGTAGGTCACCCGTCCGTCCGCTCCCGAACGCACGCCCAGGACCACCGACTCGGGCGCGTCGGCGACCCCGCTCGGGCACCAGGCCTGCGGCGCCGGTCCCGGGCGGGTGGTGTCGTCTTCCGTGGCGGCGGCGCTCACCGGGTCGGCCTCCTCAGCACGGGAGGACGGCCATCCGGCCGACGGAGGTGGGGGCGAGGGGCTCGGTGCTGCCCTCGCGTTCCAGGGCGACGGCGGCGAGGACGCTCTGCGTCAGCTCCTGTTCCGTCGTGATGCGCTGTGCCGTTTCCTGCGGGCCTGCGGCGGCCGTGGAGGCGCTGCCGAGGAGGAGGCCGGCGGCGAGCGTGGCCGCCGCCGCACCTGCTGCCGTACGGGAGTGCTTCATGCGCGTTCTCCGTCCGTGTAGGGGGGTGAGGCTGTGCCGCAGAGCCTGGCTCAGGGCGCTGCAGGAACGGTCGAGTGGGACTGGTCCCGGGTGGGGGACGCCGGGGCCGGTCGCGACGGCGGTCAGGGCCGGGCGGCGGCGGGGTCCGGGGCCGTTTCGGGTTTGGTGTGCAGGACCGCGCGGGCCTGTTCCGCGGCGCGAATGGTGCTCTCCTGGACGAAGTCGAGGAAGCGGGCGACGTTCTCCAGCCGGGTGGCGGCCGGGGTGCCGGGGCCGAGGACGCCGACGCCCTGCCGTGAGACCTCGACGACCTGGGTGAGGGAGCGGGCGCTGGCGATCATCGCCTGGTACCAGACGTCGTCGTCGACGACGTAGCGCTCGCGGCGGCGTTCGTCGCGCTCGCGGCGGACCATGCCCTGGCTCTCCAGGTAGGTGATGGCCTTGGAGACGGACGCCGGGCTGACCATGAGGCGCTGGACGAGTTCTGCGGCGGTGAGGCTGCCCTCGTCGGTGGTGTAGAGGCCGACCAGCACCCTGGACATCATCTTGGGCATGCCCGAGGCCATGAAGACGGTGGTGAGGGTCTCCTCGTACTCGCGCACGGCCTCGGCGTCGCGTCCGTGGGGCTGCTCGGACGTCTGCTGTCCGTCCCGGGGTGTGGCCTGCCGGCGGCGGTGGGCGCGGCGTTCGGTGGCGCGGTGGGCCAGGTCGGCACGGTAGGCGGTGGGGCCGCCGTTGCGCATCACCTCGCGCGTGATGGTGGAGGTCGGGCGGTCGAGGCGCCTGGCGATCTCCGCGTAGGGGAGGCCGTCGGCCAGCCCCAGCGCGATCTGCTGACGTTCCTGCTGGGTGAGTCTGCCTCCCGGCATCGCGGTCTCCTTCGTGGTCCGTGGTGAGGGCCAGCATAGCGTTCACCTCCACTCCATTGCAACGAGCCGAGGCGGGGATGTTGCGTTAATTTTGAACCCAGTGCAACGATTTCACGGCTGTGGCCTGCAATTTCTGCCATTAATCGCAACGACATCGTTGCGGGATACGTGAATGCACCGTAGCGTTTCTGTCATCGGAAACAACGAGCCCAGCCGGGGAGCCCGCGATGCAGAAGACCCAGAGCACGACGCGCACGTACGACGCCCACGCCCCCATCGCGGCCGTCGTGGACGTCTCGGCGGGACACATCCGGTTCATCGCCGCCGACCGGGCCGACACCACCGTCGAGGTGCTGCCCGCCGACCCCGCCAAGAGCCGGGACGTGAAGGCGGCCGAGCAGACCACGGTCGACTATCGCGACGGTGTCCTGCGGATCGAGACCCCGGTGAAGAACCAGTACTTCGGCCCCTCCGGCGCCATCGAGGTCACCGTCCAGCTCCCCGCCGGCTCCCGCGTCGAGGCGAAGGCCGCCAGTGCCGTACTGCGCGGCGTGGGGCGGCTCGGCGACGTGACCTTCGAGGGCGCGCAGGGCACGGTCAAGCTCGACGAGACCGCGAGCGCCCGCCTGGCCGTCCAGGCCGGTGACATCACCGTGGGCCGCCTGAACGGCTCGGCCGAGATCAGCACCCGCAAGGGCGACCTGAACGTCGCCGAGGCCGTGCGCGGCACGGTCACCCTGCGCGCCGACCAGGGCGACATCACCGTCGGCACCGCCCGCGGGACCTCCGCCACCCTCGACGCCGGCACCAGCTACGGCCGGATCCGCAACTCCCTCACCAACGCCGACGGCCCCGCGGCCGGCCTGACCATCCACGCGACCACCTCCTACGGCGACATCACCGCCCGCAGCCTGTGACGAAGGAGCCCTCACTCTCATGACGAACCTGGCCATCGCGGCGCACGGGCTGCGCAAGTCCTACGCCGACAAGACCGTCCTCGACGGCATCGACCTGACCGTCCCCGAAGGAACGATCTTCTCCCTGCTCGGCCCGAACGGCGCCGGCAAGACCACCGCCGTGAAGATCCTCTCCACCCTCATCCGCGCCGACGCCGGTGAGATCCGCGTCGGCGGCCACAACCCGGCCACCCACCCCCAGGCCGTACGCGCCGCGATCGGGGTCACCGGGCAGTTCTCCGCCGTCGACGGTCTGATCACCGGCGAGGAGAACATGCTTCTCATGGCGGACCTGCACCACCTCTCCCGCAGTGAGGGGCGCCGGGTCACCGCCGAGCTGCTGGAGCGGTTCGACCTGGTCGAGGCGGCGAAGAAGCCGGCCTCCACCTACTCCGGCGGCATGAAGCGCCGCCTGGACATCGCCATGACCCTGGTCGGCGACCCGCGGATCATCTTCCTCGACGAGCCCACCACCGGCCTGGATCCCCGCTCCCGCCACAACATGTGGCAGATCATCCGTGAACTCGTCACCGGCGGCGTCACCGTCTTCCTCACCACCCAGTACCTGGAGGAGGCCGACGAACTCGCCGACCGCATCGCCGTGCTCCACGACGGCCGCATCGCCGCCGAGGGCACCGCCGGCGAGCTGAAGCGGATCGTCCCCGGCGGACACATCCGCCTGCGCTTCACCGACCCCGCCGCCTACCGCGCCGCCGCCACCGCTCTGCTCGAAGCCACCCACGACGACGAGGCCCTCGCCCTGCACCTGCCCAGCCACGGCAGCCAGCGCGACCTGCGCTCCGTGCTCGACCGGCTCGACACCGCCGGCATCGAGGCCGACGAACTCACCGTGCACACCCCCGACCTCGACGACGTCTTCTTCGCCCTGACCCAGCCCAAGGAGGCCCTGCGATGAGCAGCCCGACCCTCGCCCTGCGCGACTCCGCCACCATGCTGCGCCGCAACCTCCTGCACGCCCGGCGCTACCCCTCCCTCACCCTGAACCTGCTGCTCACGCCGGTCATGCTGCTCCTGCTGTTCGTCTACATCTTCGGCGACACCATGAGCGCCGGCATCGGGGGCGGCGGCGCGGACCGCTCCGATTACATCGCCTATCTCGTCCCCGGCATCCTGCTGATGACCATCGGCTCGACCGCCATCGGCACGGCCGTGTCCGTCACCACGGACATGACCGAGGGCATCATCGCCCGGTTCCGCACCATGGCCATCCACCGCGGGTCCGTGCTCGTCGGGCATGTCGTCGGCAGCGTGCTGAAGTGCGTGATGAGCGTGCTCCTCGTCACGGCCGTCGGCCTCGCCATCGGGTTCCGCTCCACCGACGCCACGGCCCTGGAGTGGATCGCGGCACTCGGGCTGCTCACGCTGTTCTCCCTGGCGCTCACCTGGATCGCGGTCGGCATGGGCCTGTCCAGCCCCAACGCCGAGGCGGCCAGCAACAACGCCATGCCGCTGATCTTCCTCCCGCTCATCTCCAGCACCTTCGTCCCGGTCGACGCGATGCCGGGCTGGTTCCAGCCGATCGCCGAGTACCAGCCGTTCACCCCCGCCATCGAGACCCTGCGCGGCCTCCTCCTCGGCACCGAGATCGGCCACAACGGGTGGCTCGCCGTCGCCTGGTGCCTGGGACTCGCCGTCCTCGGCTACTTCTGGTCCAAGTCCCTGTTCGACCGCGACCCCGCCTAGGCGGCATGGGAGCGCGGACGGACACCACCGCCGGAGCAGCCCCGCCCCCACCCCGCGAAGGCCCGTCACCGCCATCACCGCGATGGCTGGACGGGCCTTCGAGCGTGCCGGGGCCGGGGGTCCGGGAACCGCTCTCAGCGGCGCCGCAGGAGCAGTGCCGCCAACAGCGCACAGCCCGCGAAGGCCGCCCCCGTGGCGAAGCCGCCCGTCATCCCGCCCGTGTGCGAGGAGACCATGACGAGCGTGGCCAGGCCGATCGAGCCGCCCACGGACTGAAGGGAGTTGAGGACACTGGAGGCCGTGCCCGCCTCGTCGCCGCGCAGCCCCGACGTGGCCAGGACCGTCGGCGGCAGCACGCAGAACGCCATTCCCGCGCCGAGCAGCACCAGCGCCGGCAGCACCGTGCCCGGGTAGCCGTCACCGGCCGCGAGCGTGGACAGCCACAGGTTCCCCGTCACCAGCAGCGCGGCGCCCGTGGCCCACAACCATCGGGTGCCGACGTGCCGTTCGAGCCGCAGCGCGGCCACCGCCGCCACCGCCATGGTCACCGGCAGCGGCAGCAGTGCCCAGGCGGTGGCCAGCGCGGACCAGCCGTGCTGCTGCTGGAAGTACTGGCTGAGGAAGAAGTACGTGCCGATGAGCGCGCCGGGCACGGCGAGCGTCCCGAGGTACGCCAGCAGCCGGTCACGGTCGGCGAACAGCCGCGGCGCCACGATCGGCTGCTGCGCCCGCCGCTCGACGGCCGCGAACACCGTCAGTGTCACGGCCCCGCCGAGCACACAGCCGACGACCACCGGATCGCTCCACTCGCGCTCGGAGGCCTGCGCCAGCCCGTAGACGAGCAGGGCGGCGCCCAGCATGGACAGCAGCGCGCCGGGCAGGTCGAAACGGCCGCGGTGGCGGGGGGTCTCGTCGAGCACGAACGGCGCGAGCAGCACGATCGCCAGGCCCAGGGGGACGTCGAGGAAGAGCACCCAGCGCCAGGAGCTGAGCGAGGTGAGCGTTCCCGCCAGGAGCAGCCCGCCGGCGGTGCTGACCGCGCCCACCATGGTGCACACGGCGATGGCCCGCTTGCGGGCGGCCCCTTCCGTGAAGGTGCTGAGCAGCAGGGCGAGGCCGCTGGGTGCCGCGAGCGCCGCGCCGACGCCCTGCACCGCCCGCAGGGCGATCAGGAACTCCGCGGACTGGGCGAGGCCGCGCAGCGCCGCGGCGGCCGTGAACAGGGCGACGCCCGCCATGAACACCTTGCGGCGGCCCAGGATGTCACCGGCCCGGCCGCCGAGCAGCAGCAGTCCGCCGAAGGTGAGCAGATAGGCGTTGATGATCCACGCGGCCCCCATGGCGGACAGTCCGAGCGTTTCGCGCAGGCCGGGCAGCGCGATGTTCACGATCGGGTCGTCCAGCTGGATCATCGCGTTGCATCCGGCGATCACGCCGAGCGCGGCGGCACCACGCGCCCGGCCACGGCCGAGCCGTGCGGGCGGCGCCTCGGGCACCACCACGGACGGCTCCGACACCTGCACGGTCATGAACGGCCTCCTGACGACGGGCGGACGGCGGGCAGTCGCCGGCCAACGTCCCAAGAACCGGCGGAGGACCGGTCCAGGCCTGCTCGAAGACCGGTCGAGGAATGCCCGGAGCGGGCCACGGGGCCGCCGGAGCGCGCTACAACAGCAGTCGGTGAAGCGGACCGTCCGGCAGAGTTTCCTTGCATCCATTGCAACGGAGTCAGATGAGGGTCGTTGCATTAAATTCAGAATCGTTGCAACGATTTTGCGCCCTTGACCTGCGAAGATGACAGCTTCACGCAACAACGTGATTGCCGGATCTATGAATGCAACGTAGTGTTTCCATTGTCAGAAACCACGAGCAAGGAGCCCGAGATGCAGATGTTCAAGACCCCCGCCCCCGTGTCCGTCGTCCTGGACGTCCCCGCCGGGCACATCCGGTTCGCGGCCGCCGACCGGGCCGACACCACCGTCGAGGTCCGCCCCCGCGACCCCTCCAAGAGCCGGGACGTGAAGGCGGCCGAGCACACCGAGGTGACCTACGCCGACGGCGTCCTGCGCATCGAGACCCGCGCCGAGACCAACCCGCTCGTCGGGGCCTCCGGCTCCCTGGAGGTGACCGTCGAGCTGCCCGCCGGCTCCCGCGTCGAGGCGAAGGCGGCCAGCGGCGAACTCCGCGGCACCGGACGCCTCGGCGACGTCACCTTCGAGGGCGCCCAGGGCACGGTCGACCTCGAGGAGACCGCGGGCGCCCGCCTGTCCCTCCAGGCCGGTGACATCACCGTCGGCCGGCTGGACGGCACCGCCGAACTCACCACCCAGAAGGGCGACCTCACCGTCACCGAGGCCCTGCGCGGCACGCTCACCCTGCGCACCGAGCAGGGCGCCATCACCGTCGGCGCCGCCCGCGGCACCTCCGCCACCCTCGACGCCGGCACCGGCTACGGCCGGGTCGACAACTCCCTGAGCAACACCGCCGGTTCCGCCGCGGAGCTGGCCATCCACGCCACCACCTCCTACGGCGACATCACCGCCCGCAGCCTGTAACACCACCCGGCACACCCGCCCCGTGAGGAAGGACGCCGCATGACGCCGCTCGCACACACGCCCGCCGTGGCGGCTCCGGCCGGTCCCGGCCCCCTCGCCTCCTTCCTCCGGTTCGCGGTCCTCGGCGGCGGCGTCGGAGTCCTCTCCAGCCTTGCCGTGCCGCTGCTGGCGGCGACGATGCCCTGGGCGGCCGCGAACGCGGTCGTCACCGCCGCCTCGACCCTGCTGTGCACCGAACTGCACGCCCGCTTCACCTTCGCCCAGGGGCGGGGCGCCGGATGGCGCGAGCACTGGCAGTCCGCGGGCTCCGCGACGGCCGCCTACCTGGCCACCAGCGTGGCCGTGTGGGTCCTGCACCTGCTGCAGCCCTCCCCCGGCCTGCTGACCGAGCAGATCGTCTACCTCGGCGCCTCGGGCCTCGCCGGCACCGGCCGCTTCCTCGTCCTGCGCTGCTGCGTCTTCGCCGTCCGCCGCGGCCGGGCCGCACGGCCCCTGGTGCGGCAGAACACGGTGGGCGTGCCGGCCCTGGCGACGGCGGCCTAGACGGCGGCCTGGGCGAACGACCCTGCCGAGCAAGGACGTTGGCCGGAACTCGTCCGTCCACTCGATGATCGCTTAAGGATCGGTCTCGTTCCGCCAGAGAAACCGGCCCCGCGAACACTCGCTGGGTCAACGTGTGTGCGTGTCAGAGCCACCGCCCTGTGCTCAGCCGGGGCGGTCGGCGCATCGGATCCTCCTGCCCCCCACTCGACGGAAGTGCGGTTACCCGTGGCTACCTTCCTGTATAAACTCGGCCGCTTCGCCTTCCGGCGGCGCGGCCTCGTGACCCTGTTGTGGGTGCTGATCGTCGTCGGCGTCGGCGCCGCGGCCTCCTCCGCCCCCACACCGCCGACCGAGCAGTTCTCGATGCCGGGCACCGAGTCGCAGAAGGCGTTCGACCTGCTCGAGGAGAAGTTCCCCGACGCGGGCGCCGACGGCGCCACGGCGCGTGTGGTGATCCGGGCACCCGAGGGCAAGCAGATCGCCGACGAGAAGCCGGCGATCGACGAACTCCTCGACGAACTCGGCAAGGCGCCCCAGGTGGCGGGCGTCGCCGACCCGTTCGCCGGCGGCACCGTCAGCCGGGACGGCCGGACCGCGTACGCGGTGGTGTCCTACAAGGTCACCGCGCCCGACCTCACCGACGAGGCGCACGACGCCCTCACCAAGGCCACCGACCGGGCCCGCGACGGCGGACTGACCGTCGAGGCCGGCGGTGACGCCGTCCCGATCGAGCAGACCGTCTCCGGCACCGGAGAGCAGATCGGCGTGCTGATCTCGGCCATCGTCCTCTTCCTCACCTTCGGCTCGGTGATCGCCGCCGGCATGCCGCTGCTCACCGCTCTGATCGGCGTGGGCGTCGGCGTCTCCGCCATCACCGCGCTGGGCTCCACCCTCGGCCTGTCCGCCACGACGTCGACCCTGGCGATGATGATCGGCCTCGCGGTCGGCATCGACTACGCCCTGTTCATCGTCTCCCGCTACCGGTCCGAGGTCGCCGAGGGCCGCACGCCGCAGGAGGCCGCGGGCATCGCGACCGGCACCGCCGGTTCGGCCGTCGTCTTCGCCGGGCTCACCGTCATCATCGCGCTGGGCGGCCTCGCGGTCGTCAACATCCCGATCCTCACCAAGATGGCGCTCGCCGCGGCCGGTACGGTCGCCGTCGCCGTCCTGATCGCGGTCACCTTCGTGCCCGCCCTGCTCGGCTTCGCGCCGCGCCGGGTGCTGCGGGTCGCGGACCGCCGTCTCGTGCAGACCAAGAAGCCTCTGTCGGCACGCAAGCTGAGCAAGTCCGAGAAGAAGGCCGCCAAGCTGGCCGCGCGGACCAAGCCCGTCCTGTCCACGCGCTGGGCGTCCTTCGTGGTGCGCCGCCCGCTCGGGGTGCTGCTCCTCGCGGTGCTCGGCCTCGGCGCGATCGCCCTGCCCGCCACCAAGCTGGAGCTGGGCCTGCCCGGCGAGGGCACGATGGCGACCGACACCACCCAGCGCAAGGCGTACGACCTGCTGTCCGACTCCTTCGGGCCCGGCTTCAACGGCCCGCTGACGGTCACCGTCGAGGGCAAGGACGCGGCCGCCGCCGGCGGCAAGGTCGGCGCGGAGCTGAAGAAGGACGGGAACATCGCCTCGGTCTCCCCGGCCACCGTCAACAAGGCCGGCGACACCGCCCTGTTCAGCATCGTCCCGAAGACCGGCCCGACCGACACCGAGACCGAGGACCTGGTCAAGGACATCCGCGCCCGGGCGACGGCGCTGGCGGCGTCCTCGGGCGCCACGGAGATCCTGGTGACCGGCCAGACCGCGCTGTTCATCGACTTCTCCCAGACCCTGTCCGACGCGCTGCTGCCCTACCTGGGCCTGGTGGTCGGCCTGGCCTTCCTGCTGCTGCTCCTGGTGTTCCGCTCGGTTCTGGTCCCGCTGAAGGCGGCGCTCGGCTTCCTGCTCTCGGTGAGCGCGGCGCTCGGCGCGCTGGTCGCGGTGTTCCAGCTCGGCTGGGCCTCCGGCTTCTTCGGCGTCGAGCAGACCGGCCCCATCATGACGACGCTGCCGATCTTCATGATCGGTGTGGTCTTCGGCCTCGCCATGGACTACGAGGTCTTCCTCGTCACGCGGATGCGTGAGGCGTACGTCCACGGCGCCTCGCCGAAGGACGCCGTCGTCACCGGCTTCCGGCACAGCGGCCGGGTGGTCGTGGCCGCCGCGATCATCATGATCAGCGTCTTCTCGGGCTTCATCCTCGAGACCGACGACCTGGTCGCGATGATGGGCTTCGGTCTCGCCGCGGCCGTCCTGTTCGACGCCTTCGTGGTCCGGATGGTCATCGTGCCGGCCGTGCACTCGCTGCTCGGCAACGCCGCCTGGTGGCTGCCGCGCTGGCTCGACCGGCTGCTGCCGAACGTCGACGTCGAGGGCGAGAAGCTCCAGCGGCGACTGCAGTCCGCCGCGACGGCGGGCCCGCGGACCAGCCCTGAGTACGAGCGGGACCTCGTGCACTGACCCACCGCACGGGCCCGTGAAAGCGGCCCGGCGCGACCTGGTCCAGGTCGCGCCGGGCCGTTTCGCGTGGGCCGCCGGCGTCAGCCGACGACGGTCCAGGTGTCGCCGCCGGCGAGGAGGGCGGCGAGGTCGCCCTTGCCGTGCTGTTCGACGGCGGTGTCGAGCTGGTCGGCCATCTCCGTGTCGTAGACGGGCCGCTGGACGGAGCGGAACACGCCGATCGGCGTGTGGTGCAGGGTGTCCGGATCGGCGAGGCGGGACAGCGCGAACGCCGTGGTGGGGGACGCGGAGTGGGCGTCGTGGACCAGGACGGCGGCCTCGTTCTCGGGGGTGACGGTGACGACCGTCAGGTCCCCGGTGGCCGGGTCGCGGACGACGCCCTTGGTGCCGTCGGCACCGAAACGGATGGGCTGTCCGTGTTCCAGGCGGATGACGGCTTCCTGAGCCTGCTGCTTGTCCTTCAGGGCGTCGAAGGCGCCGTCGTTGAAGATGTTGCAGTTCTGGTAGATCTCGACCAGGGCGGTGCCGGGGTGGGCGGCGGCCTCGCGCAGGACCTGGGTGAGGTGTTTGCGGTCGGAGTCGACGGTGCGGGCGACGAACGACGCCTCCGCTCCGATGGCCAGGGAGACGGGGTTGAAGGGGGCGTCGAGGGAGCCCATCGGGGTCGACTTGGTGATCTTGCCGACTTCGGAGGTCGGGGAGTACTGGCCCTTGGTCAGGCCGTAGATCCGGTTGTTGAACAGCAGGATCTTGAGGTTGACGTTGCGGCGCAGCGCGTGGATCAGGTGGTTGCCGCCGATGGACAGCGCGTCGCCGTCGCCGGTGACGACCCAGACGGACAGGTCGCGGCGGGAGCTGGCCAGACCCGTGGCGATGGCGGGGGCGCGGCCGTGGATGGAGTGCATCCCGTAGGTGTTCATGTAGTACGGGAAGCGGGAGGAGCAGCCGATGCCCGAGACGAAGACGATGTTCTCCTTCGCCAGGCCCAGCTCGGGCATGAAGCCCTGCACCGCCGCCAGGATCGCGTAGTCACCACAGCCCGGGCACCAGCGCACCTCCTGATCGGACTTGAAGTCCTTGGCGGACAGTTTCAGCTCAGTCTTCATGGAGGATCTCCCGCAGTGCGTCGGCGAGCTGCTGCGCCTTGAACGGCATGCCGTTGACCTGGTTGTAGGAGTGGGCGTCGACCAGGTACCTGGCGCGCAGCAGCAGCGCCAGCTGGCCGAGGTTCATCTCGGGGACGACGATCCGCTCGTACCGGGCGAGGATCTCGCCGAGGTTGCGAGGGAAGGGGTTGAGGTGGCGTAGGTGGGCCTGCGCGATCGACTCCCCGGCCGCGCGCAGGCGGCGGACGGCCGCGGTGATCGGCCCGTAGGTGGATCCCCAGCCCAGCACCAGCGTCTTCGCGCCGTGCGGGTCGTCGACCTCCACATCCGGGACGTCGATGCCGTCGATCTTGGCCTGCCGGGTGCGGACCATGAAGTCGTGGTTGGCCGGGTCGTAGGAGATGTTGCCCGAGCCGTCCTGCTTCTCGATGCCGCCGATGCGGTGCTCCAGACCCGGCGTGCCTGGCACGGCCCAGGGACGGGCCAGGGTGTGCGGGTCACGCTTGTAGGGCCAGAACACCTCGGTGCCGTCGTCGAGGGTGTGGTTCGGGCCCTGCGCGAACCGCACCTGGAGATCCGGGAGTTCGTCCAGCTCCGGGATCGGCCACGGCTCGGAGCCGTTGGCCAGGTAACCGTCGGACAGCAGGAACACCGGCGTGCGGTACGTCAGCGCAATGCGGGCCGCCTCCAGCGCGGCGTCGAAGCAGTCCGCCGGCGTGCGCGGCGCGACCACCGGGACCGGCGCCTCGCCGTTGCGCCCGTACATCGCCTGCAGCAGGTCCGCCTGCTCGGTCTTGGTCGGCAGACCCGTCGACGGACCACCCCGCTGGATGTCCACGATCAGCAACGGCAGCTCCAGCGAGACCGCCAGGCCGATCGTCTCCGACTTCAGCGCCACACCCGGGCCGGACGTCGTCGTCACCGCCAGGGATCCGCCGAAGGCCGCTCCCAGCGCCGCGCCGATACCGGCGATCTCGTCCTCCGCCTGGAAGGTGCGCACTCCGAAGTTCTTGTGTTTGCTCAGCTCGTGCAGGATGTCCGACGCCGGAGTGATCGGGTACGACCCCAGATACAGCGGCAGATCCGCCTGCCGCGAGGCGGCGATCAGCCCGT
>NZ_JBEZYZ010000030.1:0-20002 GCF_040638895.1 Streptomyces sp. NPDC024017
ACCGTGCCCCAGCCGGTGATCACACCGTCGGTGTACGGCTTCTTGGCCTCCAGGCCGAAGCCCGTGGCCCGGTGCCGGCGCAGCTGCTCGACCTCCTGGAACGAGCCCGCGTCCAGGAGCAGGTCGATCCGCTCCCGCGCCGTCAGCTTGCCCTTGGCGTGCTGCGCCGCCGTCGCCTTCTCGCCCGGCCCGGCCAGCGCCCGCTCACGGATCTCCCGCAGCTCGGCCACGCGCCCGCGAGCGCCGGCCGACCCCGCCCTGCTCGGCACGGGGGCAGTCGTCATCGCCATATCTGGTCCCTCCCCGGGACAGGCCGAAGCGGCCCCCGCCCGGCCCATGGGAAATATTAACAAACCGAATGCGCGGTTTATCTAGACTGAAGGATCCTCCGGCCAGGTCGCGGCCTCAGCGCCAGCTACGGGGCGCCACATAGCCCGCCGGCCGGTCCCACCAGGCGGCGGAGACGGCCACGGGCTCCTCGTCCACCTCTCGGCCACTCCTGCGCAGCGCGCCCAACACCGCTGCTAGGGCGGCCAGTTCCTCCTCGCTCGCATGTCCGCGCTCCACCCGAAACAGCGTCTCAGCCCGCTCCATCCGGCCGCCCCCCTTCCAGGGTTTGAGGAAAGGGTGGGCCAGGGCGCTCAAGAACGGCTCCGGATCCGCTTGAGAGCACTCTTCCCTCCCCCACAACCCCGCCGCCCGGCCGAAAACATGCGGTGCGCGACTGCGCGGCACCCACCCCCCGCCCCACCCGACCCGGCGAAAAACCTGGTGCGACCCACTCTGTGGACACGAGAGGCGGAAGTGCCGTCCAGGGAGAACAAGCCGTTCGGCAGGGCCCGTAGCCGGAATGGTTCGTACCGCTAGAAATTAAACCGGGTGGTATGTATCTTCACAGGCCTGAGCGGCCCTCCACATCGACGTCACATCCATGCGCCCAGGGGGAACAGTCATGTCTGCGAGCACGTTCCGCGTGGCCCACTCGATATCCGGCACGCACCCCGCCGAGGAGAGCGACACGTCGCCGGTGCGTGTCTTCGTCCCGCGGTTCCCGTCTCTGACCACCACCGTTCCCAAGGAGCTGGTGCACCGCGCCAGTGTCTCCGAGGTGATGCTCACCGACTGGGCGCGCGTCGACGACGAGCACTACACGCTTGCCGCCCAATGGCCCCGCGGACACAGCTTCTTCACCAGTGTGGACGGCTGCCACGACCCGCTGATCGCCGCCGAGACCATCCGGCAGGCCGGAATCCTCCTGGCGCACGCCGAGTTCGGCGTCCCCCTCGGCCACCACTTCCTGGTGAGCGACCTGAGCGTCCACGTCGAGCCCCAGCACATCCGCGTCGACTGGACCCCCGCGACGCTGGAACTCCAGGTGACCTGCTCCGAGGTGAAGCTGCGCGGCAAGAACCTGCTGGGGTTCCGCATCTCGGTGGAGATCCGCCGCGACGGCCGGCTCGCCGCGACCGGCGGCGGCTCGCTCACCTGCGTCACGCCCCAGGTCTACCAGCGGCTGCGCGCCGGCCGCCTTCGCGAGGACGGCATGCCGCAGGTCATCCAGCTCACCGCGCCGGAGGCCCCGCAGGTCGTCGGGCGCATCTCACCCACGGACGTCGTCCTGTCGCCGATCGGGCAGCCGAACCGCTGGCAGCTTCGCGTGGACACCCGCCACCCCGTGCTGTTCGACCACATGGTCGACCACGTGCCCGGCATGGTGCTGATGGAGGCGGCCCGCCAGGCGGCGACCGCGACCCTCGGCCGCGCGTCCCTGCCCCTGGACGTCATCAGCGAGTTCACACGCTACGTCGAACTGGACGCCCCCTGCGTCGTCGAGGCGCAGCGCCTCCCCGCGTCGGGGCACAAGGAGTCCGTTCTGGTGACCGCCCACCAGAACGACGCGCTGGTGTTCCGCTGCACCGTCTCCCTGCCGTCGGTCACGGGGTGAGCGCCCTGCCGCGCGACGGCCGGTGAGCACGGCCCCGCGCCACCTGGAGGCCTTCACCCCGACTCATCCGGTGACCGGGGCGAAGGCCTCCAGGTGGTCCCGGGCCCACTGGCGGAACGTCCCCGCAGGGCGCCCGATCAGCGTGGACACCGCCCCGTCCACCCGGGCCTTGGCACCCGCAAGCTGCCGTTCCGCGCTCGCCAGCAGCGCCTCGACGACCGGTTCCGGATAGCGCCGGCCCAGACCGGCCCGGGCCTCCTCCCGGCTCATCTCCTCGAACCTGAGCGGCACGCCGAGCAGCCGGCCGAGCTGCCGCGTCTGCTCCACCGGGGTGACCGCCTCGGGGCCGGTCAGCGTATAGGCGCGCCCATCGTGCCCCTCCTCGGTCAGCACACGCACGGCGGCCCGGGCGATGTCCCGGGGATCCACACAGGAGTTGGCGGAGGTCCCGTGCAGCGCGCGCACGACGCCCTCGGAACGGACGGACGCCGCCCAGGACAGGGAGTTGGACATGAACGCCCGCGGCCGCAGCAGGGTCCACTCCAGGCCGGAGCCGCGCAGCTCCTCCTCGCTGGCACGCTGCCACCGGGTGATGAGGTCCTGGGCGCGGTCGTCGAGGACGGCCGCCGCGGACAGCTTCACCACCCGCCGCACCCCCGCGCCGCGCGCCGCCCGCAGGAAACTCTCGTCGTCCCGCCCCCCGACCGCGGTGGTGACGAGGAACGCCGTCCGCACCCCGGCCAGCGCCCGGTCCAGCGACCGGGCGTCCTCGTAGTCCCCGGCGACCGTCTCCACATCCGGCCGCGCCCCGGTGACGCGCCCGGGATCCCTCGCCATGACCCGTACCTTCACCTCGCCGGGGAGCTGCCGCAGCAGCGCCCGCCCCACCGTGCCCGTGGCCCCCGTCAGCAGGATCACCGCAGTTCCCCTCGTCGTGACGTCTGCTGTTCCGGATTCTTTCAACCTGGTGGCGTCCAGGGGGCTGCGCGAAGCCACGCCATCTGTAATATACATACTGGGCGGTTTTTTATTGGGGGTCTCCGGGCTCATCGAATGAAGGAGGCCGAAGTGGCGAAACAGGACCGGGCGATCCGGACGCGGCAGACCATCCTGTCGGCGGCGGCGAAGGTCTTCGAGGAACGCGGCTACCAGGCGGCGACGATCAACGAGATCATCGCCCTGGCCGGGGTCACCAAGGGAGCGTTGTACTTTCACTTCCCCTCCAAGGAGCACGTGGCCGAGGGGGTACTGACCGAGCAGGACCAGAACCTGCCCATCCCCGACCGTGCCTCCAAGGTCCAGCAGCTCGTGGACACGGTGGTGCTGCACGCCCACCGCCTCCAGACCGACCCCATGGTCCGCGCCGGCGTCCGTCTCACCCTCGACCAGCAGGCCCAGGATCTGGATCGCAGCGGCCCCTTCGTGCGCTGGAGCGAGGTCGGCAACGAACTGCTGGAGAAGGCCCAGGCCCAGGGCGAGTTGCTGGACCATGTCTCGACCGCCGAGACCGCCGACGTCCTGGTGGGATCCTTCGCCGGCATACAGGCCATGTCCCAGGCGGTGTGCGAGTACCAGGACCTGCCCGGCCGGGTCAGCTCCCTGCTGCGGCACATCCTGCCCAGCGTGGTGATCCCCTCCGTCCTGGCGTCCGTGGACATCACCGAGGACCGGGGCGCCAGGGTCCATGCCGAGCTGCTGGACCGCGCAGCCCGGCACGAGGCGGAACCCGTCAGCTGAGGGCCGGGGCGAGCACGTCTCCCCCCGCCGCGCGGCCGGCCGCGCCCCCGCCCGCACCGAAATACGCGGTGAGGGCGGCATCCAGCGCACCGCCGCCCGCCGCCCAGGCGATGTAGCCGTCGGGCCGCACCAGCAGCGCCTCGCAAGGCAGTTCGGGAGCCGGCTCGGCACGCACCACGCGCAGCAGCCCGGCCCATCCGCGCGCCTGCTCGGCGTAGGCACCGTCGCCTGCCGCGCCTTGGAGCAGCAGGAGCGGCCGGCCCGGCAACAGCAGGTCGATCACATCCGTCCGCCCCTGCCGGGTGGTCAGGCCGACATTGTGCAGAAACCTTCCCTCCCACGGTGAGGCGTCCGCACCCCGGGTGGGCAGCACCGTGTCCTGGGCACTGACCATGGACGCCAGTACGCCGCTCTCCCTCTCCCCGCCCAACAGCTCACCGAACAGGGCACGCAGCGGGTCGAGTTCGGGAGCGGGGCGCATCAGGGCGAGCTGGGCCCTCGTGTTGTCGATGACCCGCTGCGCGGCGGGCCGGCGTTCCCGGTCGTAGCTGTCCAGCAGCCCCTCCCCCGCCCTGCCGCGCACCGTGAGCGCCAGCTTCCAGCCGAGGTCGACGGCGTCCAGCAGCCCCGTGCTCAGGCCCTGCCCGCCGATCGGGAAGTGCACGTGCGCCGCGTCGCCCGCCAGCAGGATCCGCCCCTCGCGGTAGGACAGGGCCAGCCGCGAGAAGTCGCTGAACCTGCTCAGCCACTTCGGGGCCCGCATCGGCACGTCCCGCCCGACGATCCGGGACACCTCGCCGCGCAGCTCCTGCAGGGTGGGCGGCCGGTGACGCTCGCTGTGCGCACCCGCGCAGTTCAGCGTCCGCAGGCGAGTACCGCCGCCCGGGAGGGACTTGGCGACGATCCAGCCGCGCGGGGTGCGCCGCCACCCCTCCTCCAGTGCCTCCGGCTCCTCCAGCAGGACGTCGCCCGCCAGCGCGGACACCGTCGCCGGATACGTCCGGGAGACGAACCCGGCCTGCTCGCGCACGGTGCTGCGGGCACCGTCCGCTCCCACCAGGTACTCGGCCGTGCACGTCACCGGGCCGTCCGGGCCGTCGGCCGTGAGCCGCACCCCGTCCGGGCCCTGCCGTACCCCGGTCACCCGGTGTCCGCGCAGGATCAGCGCCCCGGCGGCCCGGGCACGCTCCTCGAAGTGGTGTTCCAGTTCCTCCTGCGCCCGCTTGAGGACGGGCTCCGGTTCGGCCGCGGGCGCCGAGATGCCGAGCCCCGGGATTCCCGCGAAGTGGAACGGACTGGTCGCCTGCCCCGCCTCGCCCCCGGAGTGCGACAAGCCGTCCAAGTACCCCCGCCGGACCAGGCACTGGACCGTCCGGGCGTGCAGGGTGGTCGCCTTGGGGCGCCGGGACACGGCGCTCCCGGCCTCCACGACCACGGTGACCACCCCGTATCCCGCCAGCTCGCAGGCGAGCACCATCCCCACCGGCCCGCCGCCGGCGATCACCACCTGTGCCTGTATGCCATCCGTCATTCCGGATCTCCCCCTGTCATCGACCGGAACCCGAACACGTGCAGCAGCCACTCCCGGGCCCCTGCCCAGGGGTGAGACATCGAACTCGCTCCTCGCTCAGGAGTGCGAGTCCCGGAAAATATACCGGTCGGCCGGTTCTTTGTAACGTCCGCGGAGCCCCGAAGTGCCCGGAACATCCGGGACAGGCGGCCGGAGTGCTCTCACAGCGGCCGCGTGATCCCCAGCTCCCGCATCGCCAACGACGGCGGCCCGCCCTCGGACCGTTCCGTCTTGCAGCCCTTGCCGCCGGGCGCCAGCGTGCGCGGGTCGACGGCCTCGGCGGGCGCCGCGGTCGCGTACAGGCCCTGCGGGTCCGTGTCGCGGTCGTGCGGCAGCAGCCAGAAGACCCGGCGCCGGAACGTCCCCGAGGAACGCGACGGCTTGGCGCCGGGCCCCAGCAGCGCGTACCCGACCATGCGCCCGTCGCGGTGGTACGCCGGCCTGCCGCGCCGGGTGGGCAGCCGGTCCAGGCTCTGACGGACGTAGTCGAGCCGCGCGATGTCCTCGAGCCAGACGAAGTCGGTCTCGTGAACGAGCTCGTGCTCGGCGATGAGAGCGCTCATTCTGTCTCCTCGTCGGCGACCAGTCCGATACCCGGGTAGTACTTGCGCTGGTTGGACAGGATCATCTCCTTGGGCGACGCCAGTCCTACCACTTCGCGGACCCGGGCTGCGAAGGCGCGTGACGAGATGGCCGGGGCGCCCTCATTCTGGCACCACGCCCTGTAGGCAGCGTAGAGCCGAGCTTGTTCCGCCCGCAGATCTCCCTCCAGCCGGCACGACTCGGCGAGGAACCGCCCGGTGTGGTCTTCCGTCTCGGCGTACGCCGTGGTGGCGATCCGCACCCGCTCCGGCCCGGTGAGGTCCCGCTCGCCGCTCAGATAGCGACGCGCGCCCAGAATCAGCCAGTTGAGGATCCCGGGGCCCTCCTCGGTGACGAGGATGTCGGCCAGGTTGTCGATCTTGCGGTCGTCGGGCACCACACGCTCGAACGGGATCAGCCGCATCCGCCGCCAGAACGCGAAACCGCCGGTCCCGACCTCCGGCCGGTGGTTGCCCAGCAGCCACAGCTTGTGTGTCGGCTCGAAGCTGAAGAAGTCCTGCCGCATCCGCCGGGCCTTGATCCGGTCGCCGCCCGTCAGCAGCTTCACCCGTGCCTCGTCGAAACGGTCCCCCGGCTTCACCTCGCTGCACACGATCACGCGTCGGCCGTGCAGTTCGGCCAGATCGGTCGGATGCCCTTCGTAGGGCCGGGCCATCAAGAACCCCGGCGGCGCGGCGTCGGCGTAGTCGCCCAGCAGCTTCATCAGTACGTCCAGGAGCACCGACTTGCCGTTCTTGCCGGAGCCGAACAGGAACGGCATGACCTGCCCGCCGACGTCCCCGGTGATGGAGTAGCCCAGCAGCAGATGCAGGAAGTCGATCATCTCGGCGCCCTCGTGTCCGTCACCGAAGGTGTCGGCGAGGAACCGGTCCCAGCGCGGGGTGGGCATCGGCTGCGGGGCCGCGGTGGTGGAGCGGGAGTGGAAGTCCTTGTCCGGGTCCGGAGTGCGGATCAGTCCGGTGCGCAGGTCGACGATGCCGGCCGGGGTGCACAGCGCGTACGGATCGGCGTCGAGCATGGACGCGTTGAGCACCATGCCCGGAGCGGACCTGGCCTGCGTGAGCATCGCGTTCATGCCGCTGGTGCTGAGCGCGCGGCGGCGGTGCTGCTGCAGCGCGGCGGGCGTGAACACCCCGCGCGGGTCGGTGCTCGCGAGGGACTCCGCCAGGTCACCGGCGGCCCACAGGACAGTGTCGTCCTCGTCGACCTGCCAGCGGGTGCTGTCCCAGCGGAACCAGCCGAGGCCGGGCACATGACGGTAGTCGTGCGAGTACAGCTTGACGAACAGTTTGGCGTTGCCGCGGTCGCTGAGCGTGTCGGGCAGCAGTCCGTCGGCGGTCGCCTCGCCGCCGCCCGCAGCGGCGGTGGGGACACTCCCGCCGCCTTGCCGGAGGGCCAGGGCGGGCTGAGCGAGGATCTGCATGGCGACCGTCTGGGCGTCGAAGAGGGTGCCGTCAGGTCCGGAGGTCATGTTCGGCCTCCCAACGACAGTGGACGGAGCCGGCCGGCGCCCAGGCCACTGCGGATGACGGCTCTGTAGCGCCGCTCCTGGCCGGGGCGGGCGTATTCGGCCGCCTCTGCCAGGGCTCGTTCCGCTTCGTCCGCCGACAGGTGCCCTGCGGCCACGAGGCCTCCGGCGGTGTAGGCGGCGCGGTTCAACTTCTCGGAGAACGCCGCTCCTTCGGGTACGGCGGCGCAGCCGGCCACTTCGGTGAGCAGCCCGGCCAGAGCCCGTCCGGCGGCCCCACGGCCGCCTCCCGCCGCAATGACTGCCTGCCGGGCGCGGGGCGGCACCGGCCGGGGTGCCGGCATGCGCGCGGGCGGCAAGTGGCCGGTGCGCTCCAACTCGCGGGCGAGCCAGCCGGGCAAGGGAGCGGGCTCACGTACGGCACCCACGGGCTCGTACGTTCCCGCCTCTGTCGAAGTGCCCGGGGCGACGATGTACCCACCGCATGCTCGTACGTCGGTCTGCCAGGCCAGCGCGCGGCCGCCGCCCGACCCGGTGGAACACTGCCACTGATGCCCGGGATGGGCCCGATACCAGACGTGGAGCCCACCGGACGGCGTGCGTACGCGCAGCGTCGTGTCGTCGTCGGCGGGGCTGGTGACGCCCCGCAGTGCGGCCAGCAGACCGAGGGTGTGAAACCCATTGGCGAGTCCGGTCAGGTCGACAGCATCCGGGATTCCGATGCCGGGCAGCAAACGGTCCCGCTCGGGCAGGCACCTCTCGTGGGCATCGATATCGATGATCACCAGCCCTGCGGGGCCGCAGGCGACTCCCACGCCCAGTCCCGGGTTGGCACCCCACCACTGCTCGATCCTGGTCACGTCCAGCGTGGCGGCACGGAATCCATGGCACCAGCGGCCCGCGGCGGGGCAGCCGCAGCCTACGTAGGTGTGGCCGGATTCCCGACAGGGCGCACAGTTGCCCGCCGGCGTCTTACGGCCGGGAGCAAGGGGATGAACCGGCCAACCCCGACTGGCACACCATCGGGCGATCGCCAGTGAACGCGAGTTGCCCGTCCGCTCGACACCCGATTCCCGTGAGTCGCTACGTAAAAAAGGCAGCTCAGAAGCCATGCGCATCCCCCATGAGCGACTCAAGCGACTGAACGACTGGAACAGACTAGCGAAACGGGGATGGCAGAAGGGAACACCTGAGGAAACTGAAACACAACGCGTTGGCGGGACAGCGAGCGACTCAGAGAGCGGTGCAGCGACTGGAGTTGTCCGGATGACTTCTTCAACTGCTGAGCGAAACCGCAGGTCACAGACCTGAGGCAAGACCAGGCAGCGACTGAAGCGACTGAAGCCCCTATATATGACTCCCACGCGCGCACACGGAGCCACAACCCACTCCCCCCATATACCCGACCCTTGGGTAGCTTCAGTCGCTGCCTGGTCTTGGCAGCAGCTCTGACCTGGGATTTTCCGCGACGGTCAGCAGCGACCGGCCGTGCGTCCCGTCGCTCTTCCTCAGTCGCTGCTGCGGGCTGCACGATGAGACACCCCCATGCCCCGACCCTGGGCCAGCGACTGAAGCGACTCAAGCGACTCTCGAGCGAGACCGGAGGCGCGGACGCATCCCCTGCGGCCATCCGCGTTCGGTCTGCAGGACCGTTCCCCTTGACCTTCAGGCAAGGGGAACGGTCCTGCAGACCGCTCCTCATGTACTCCACGTCAATGAGGAGCGGTCTGTGGGACGTCAGGTTGCCCGGCGGAGGTGGACGACGACGTTCTCGCCCATGCGCTTGGGGGCGAGCCGGTAGTACCTGATGTGGCCGAGCCTCTCGGTCTCCTCGAGCCAGCCGGCCTCGATGACCTGCTTGCGCGTGCGGGAGAAGACGGGCGCGGCCATGCCGACGAGTTTGGCCAGGTTGGCTGCGGTCTCGAGTACGGCTCCGGACCGATCAGTCGGATGCAGGGCGTAGAGCATGACGACAAGACGCTGATTGGCGGTCATGCCTGCCGTCTTCTCAAGCAGCTGAAGGTTCTTCTGCTTGTCGTCGCTACTGATCACTGAGCCTCCCACCGTGCAGGCACGTTCTCGTCGAATCCGGGGATGTCCGGCGGGTTGCACGTCTTCACCGCTTCACGCTGCTCGAGTCCCGTTCCGTGAAAGGCGATGTACGGGCTGATCCGGTAGAAGTTGTAGTTGCCGATGCGTCCGCGGACGACCAGGATGCGGTGCTTGGCCAACTTCCTGTTGATTTTCCCGACAGCGTCGGTGGACATCCCCACCCGCTTGGCGATGTCGGCGCCGGTGGCCCTCAACGGTTCCATGCCCTCGGGCGAGACTCCGATCCACCACAGGACGAGGAACTTCTGACTGGGCGTGAACGCCTTGGATTCGGTGATCGCCTCGACGCGCGCCTTGTCGACCTGCGTGTGCCTGCCGGAGAAGGCGTACGGCGCATAGGGCACCGCCTCGCCCGTCTCGGCATCGACCAGCCTGCGTACTGCTCCCAACGGGCCCTCCGTGAACGGGGGTTGTCTGACGGTTCATGAGAGGCGGCTTCGAGGCCGACCAGATGAACTTAACGTACATGAGCAGGAAGTCAATCAGCCCGGCCTGCCGACCGTGTCGCCTGCTGAAACGCTCAGGGTTCATGTCTGCCGGATGCGACCGCGCCGCTGCCCACTCATGTACGTCACGTCAATCTGCCACGGCTGGAGGATCTGGGTACCACGATCCTCCAGCCGTGGTGCCAGACCTCAGGATCGTGGTGCCGGTCCGTCAGATCGTGGTGCCCGGTCCACGGAACTGGGTGACACGACCGCAGGATCTGTTCACTCAGATCCCCTGATCGCCCTCTACTGTCGGAGGAACTGCCTGCCAGTTCCTCCGGTCTTGGTTGTTCGAGGTATTTGCGCAGGTCAGAGGCTGATTGGCGAGCGCGCTCTCTTACCTCAACAGGAGCCGCGCCGTTCACCCGACGGTCCACGCAACCCCTGCACTCGTGCACGGCCGGACGGCGTGCTCAGCTCGTCACCACCCTCGAATGGCTCTTGCGGGGAACGAACCGGCCTCACGCCACGGCCGAGCCCCGTTCCGGCCCGCAGTCACAGCCAGGACTACCCACACTGCAGGTGTTCGTCTCACGGAACCTCTGCCCACCCGTACCCGCCACTTCCCGGCGCGTACGGCCTGTGCCACGACGAAACCGATTCGCGCCGGGAAGTGGCGGGGCAGCGGGGTCCAGGGGCCGGCGAAGGCCCCTGGTACCACGCTGCTCAGCCACTTCCCGGAACTCGTCGTCGGCTCGCAGTCTCATGACGGGCTGTGGCAGCCACGGCCTGGGTTGTGACCTGCACTCGACCTCCTGCCGGTACCAGCAGGAGACTTCTGCGCGAAACGTGCTCCGGACACGACAACTCGCCCGCAGCGTCCATGTGCGCCGTGACGATCGCGGCGCCGTAGGTGGCGGTGCGGGCTGGGAGGGGCAGTGCTAGAGGTCGAACTCGATGTGCTCGATGTCGGTGAAGCGGACTTCCTCCAGAGAGCCGGCGCGGCGGCCGCCGTCCTGGAAGTACAGCTCCTTGAGCCCTTCGGCTGCGATCTGCTGCAACTGCTGGTCGCTGACACCGGCCTGCTGGGCGTCGAAGAGACGGGCGGCGTACTGCGGCGGCAGCGCCACGGTCAGATGCCGGATCCGGGCGTCGTCGGTCGTGCCCACCGGCGCCGTGTAGCCGATGCGGGCACGGGTGTCGATGACGATGCCGCCGGTCGTCGCCGCCCTCTGCCGGGCCTTGGCCCGGATCTGCGGCTGCCACCGCTTGTTCACCTCGCGCTCCAGGCGCGCGGCGAGGTCCGGTCGCGGCTTCTTGATCTGGTTCTTCACGTACCGCTCGACGGTGCGCTGGGAGATGCGCAGCATCTGGGCGACTGCCCTGGTGCTCTTGAGTTGCCTGACCAGGTACCGCATCTGCGCGGGCGCGGTCTTGGGCGCCGGGCGGGTGAACGCCTTCTGTACCGCGGCTTCAAGGCCGTCACCGAAGAGACTCATCGTCGCCCTCTCCTACTCTCCGTTGTCGACGTCGGTGACGGTGCCGTCCTTGATGTAGCGGGCGAGGTTGAGCTCCGGAGCGTTGAACCGCTCGCGGACCTCTTCGCCCCACAGGACGGTCTGGGTGCCCTCGTGCTTGACCAGGCCCGGGTTGATGCCGACCTTGAAGCCGCCGGGCAGCGGCTTGCCGTCCCGGTAGGGCAGGAAGTCCAGCGGGCTGGTGCCTCCGGCCGCGTACACGACACAGTCGGACAGGACTGCCACGGGGTACTGGCCCGTGAAGGCCGCATGCTTGATGATCTTGCGGTGCAGGTTCACACGCGTACGGGAGATGACCGCCGCGCGGATGTCCGGCCGCCACGTCGGGCGCGCCAGCGCCCGCCACGGCTGGCCCGGCCGCCAGCCCTCACCGCGTGGACGTTCACGCAACTTGCCCAGGCCGCCCTTGACCGTCGCCTTGATCGCTGAGACGACGATCGCCAACTCGGGATCGTGCTCCCCGTAGCCGTTCATCGCGGCCAGGAAGTCCGCCGGTTCCATGTCCGCATGTACGCCGAGATCGGCCATGGTGGCCAAGTAGGCGTCGCGTAGCCGCTGGTACCAGCCGTCCAGGTAGCGGCCGCTCTCGTAGCGCACCCACGCCTCGATCGGCCGCACCTCGTAGCCCAGCTCCACCGCGTACGCCACGGTCGGTGTCGCGTACCAGGCCGGGCCCTCGGGGCGCTCGCCCTTCGGCGTGAACGGACTGGGCAGCAAGCCGGCGTCCAGCTCGGCCCACTTGTCCCTGCCGATCTTCACCCGGGACAGATCCACGTGGGACAGGTCGACCAGCCATGAGCCGGGCAGCTTCGGGTCGAACACCGGCTGCTTGACGTGAGTCGGAGCACCGAGCCCGACGACCAGACCGTTGGCTCCGGCGGCGAAGGCCATGTTCACGTCGATGCCGACCAGGTGCCGCAGGGTGCATTCGGCGTCGGTCATCGGCCGAGCCCAGTCACAGGCTTCCTCGAACAGTTTCTCCGCCGGACCCCGGACGTGGAAGCGAGGCAGGTCCGCCAGGAGCGGGTGTCCGTCCGGGGCCTCGCACGGGGCGCAGTCGACCGGCTCCTTGCCCAGGGAGCCGGGGTTGTGCTCGGAGTGCCGCTTGCCCGTCTCGTCGGGTTCGGAGGCGCGGGTCGGCGGGTGAAGCGCGGTCATCAGCTCCAGGCCGGTGACGGCGGTGGAGCCGCGCGGCGTCATCACCCGCGACGCGTACACGCCCAGCACCCGGGCGAGCTCCGCCGGCGGAAGCTCAGCGGCACTGCCCCAGTGACGTGTGTCCAGCGCGTGCCAGGAGGGGATGCACAGCTGCACGCACGCCCGCTCCGACCCGGTGGCCGGCCGGTAGATCCTCGCCCACGGCCCGAACCCTCGCTTCGTGAGCTTCCAGTCGGCGCGCGCCAGCTGCTTGATGACCTTGTGGTTCTCCGGGATCCGCCCGGCGCGCCGCTCCTCATCCGTCAGGGTGACCGGCAGCCCGTAGCGCTTCAGGGCAGCCTCGGTGAGCACGAGCAACGGGTCGGCGTCCTTGCCCGGCCCGGACAGCCTCGGTTGCCCGAGCTTCGCCTCCGTCAGCGTCCAGTCCACCAGGGCGGCGATGCTCTTGGCAGGCACGTCCAGGACCAGGCCGCCCGTGCAGTATGCGAGGACCTGGCCTTCGGCGTCGACGTCGACCACCGCGAGCGGTCCGTTCTCGAAACGCGCGTCGGTGCCGCTCGCCAGGGCGTTGGCCGGGGTGGCGCTCCGCACGGCAGGGCGGCGCGACGTCGACCCCCTATTGACGGCGCGCGCCGGGCGCAGCGCGGCCTCTTCGACAGGAGCGGCGGGCGCGGGGACGCTCTGAGTGTTCTCACGTTCAGTGGTGGGTGCGGTGTCCGCAGCCGGACCTGAGGATCGAGACTGCTCCGCCGGGTCGAGCCGGCTGCCGGCCGTCGCCGGTGCCGCGGCGGGCGCGGGGTAGAGCTCCGCCAGCTTGTTCAACAGCCGCGCATACGCTTCACGCTCCGGCCCGCGCGGCTCGACCGGCTTCTTGACCGACTCCCAGCCGGAAACCGTCGCCCGACGCACCTTCAGCGCGGCAGCCACCTCGTCGAGCGTCAGACCGTGTGCCTGACGCAGACGCTTGCGCTCCTCCACCGGCGGCAGCGCAGCACGGGAGGCGACCAGCGCATCGATCGCGTCGAACAACTCGGACATGAAACACCTCCTAGCGATCACCCTATCGCAGCAACCGTACAATTCGCGTACGTTAGCCGTACATGTCGACCGCTCGTCTGGACCGCCTCCCGTCATGGACCTCGGCACCTACCGCCTCTCCCTCGACAACGGGATCACCAGCCCTACGCGCACCTGCGCCAAGTGGACACCGGCCTGGACATCTGGCTCTGCGGGGGCGGCCGGCTCGCAGGCGCGGTCGTTCCGAATGCGTCGGTGAATCACGAGATCCACAACCGGCCGCGGAGGTGGGCGTAGACGGCAGCTGTCGGCCCCTGGTCTTCCCCCCACCGTTGGACAGGCCGGCGATGCGCCCGCGTTCACGAAGGTGATGGGGCTCTACTGGGGGCTCCCGTCAGCGCGGGGGTGCCCCAGCACCGGGCCGGACGTGGTCCCGGCCGACAACGCGTGTCCCTCACGCGCGGCTCACGAATACCTGCCCAGACGCGGGTTCCGCGCGCGGTAACTCCCGTCCCGACGGACCAGCGCGGCACCGCCTGCGATGGGGGCAGTCAGAGCGGCCGCCCACTTGGCTTCGGCAGTGGAGCCTTGCAGCACAGTCCGTCGACGCGTTTCGCGCGATCCTCGGCGTATGGACGCCGACTTCCATACCACTCCCCCACGTCGCGCCTCTTAGATCGCCCTGACCGCCCGGCGCAGTGATTACGCCGTAATCACGGAGCACCGGTTCCCACCGGTCACGATCCCCCGAACGGGGCATGCGCCGGCTTACCGTCAGGGTTCCTGGTCAACCCGAGCGCCACGGCGTCCGGGCGGGAGTGATTACGGCGTAATCACTCCCGCCGCCGCGAAGGAAAGGGGCCCGACGTAGTCACGTCGAAGCATCCCACGGCTCGACTCAACGACCGGCCGTCGCTCTGTGCCTCATGGCGTTCGGGGAGATGAGCCGCCAAGCACGGCCCGCCGCGGCGGGCTGCCAAGTGATTACGGCGTAATCACTGGGGCGTACCTGCACCCCATCAACTTGGTCTAACTAACGCGTCAATGCTGCACTTGATCATGCACGTTAGTATGGTGTCCCACATGAGTTCGCCAGCCACCTCCAGCGACCGCGAGAAGGTCGTCTCCAAACTGCCGGGATGGCTCCGGCAGAACCTCAAAATCAGAGCCGCCCAGTACGGCATCGAGATTCAGGCCGCCGTAGAGCAGGGCATCACCGACTGGTGCAGCCTCGCCTCCACCCCTGCCACCGTCGACACCGCCGGCGCCGACTCCTTCTCCACCTTCCTGCCCCCGGGGCAGTGGGAGGAGTTCCGTCAGATCGCCGCCGACCGGAGAGTCTCCCTGATCCAGGGTCTGGCTCAGTCCGTCCAGTTGTGGCTCGACGCCAACCCCGCCCCGGAAATCGAGCGGCCCGCGATCACCCGCCGCATCGTCGTCTGCAACCAGAAGGGAGGGGTCGGGAAGACCGCCGTCACCGCCGGACTGGGTGAGGCACTGGCGGAAGACCCCAACTCCCTCCACCCTGTGCGCGTCGCCAAGGCCCTCACCAAGGCACTGCGTGCAAGCGAGACGCACCACGACCAAACCGATGCGGGAGCCGACCCCCTCGACATCGAAAACCTGCCCGGGCTGGGGCTGCGAGTCCTCCTCGTCGACTTCGACCCGCAGTGCCACCTCACCAATCAACTGGGTGGCAGCCCACTGCCGTTGAACGGCGACAGCCTCACCAACCACATGGCGGGCGACCCCAAGGGCGACCTGCGTGACCTCATCGTCTCCGTCGACGACGACAGTTTCGGCGGCCGCCTCCACCTCCTGCCCGCCTGCAACGACGCCTTCCTGCTCGACGTACGCCTGTCCGCCGTACGCGCCCGAGAAGCCGCGCTCGAGCGGGCCCTTGCCCCGCTGGAGGCTGATTACGACGTAATCATCGTCGACTGCCCGCCCAGCCTCGGCCTGAGCATGGACGCCGCCGCCTACTACGGCCGCCGACGCGACGGTGAGAAGCCCGGTCAGTCCGGCGCCCTCATCGTCGTGCAAGCCGAAGACAGCTCCGCTGACGCCTACGAGCTGCTCACCACCCAGATCGAGGACCTGCGCGGCGACCTCCAAGTCGACATCGACTACCTCGGCATCGTCGTCAACCTCTACGACTCCCGCCGCGGATACATCGCGACCTCGTCACTGCAGGGATGGGTGGACATAAAGGATCCGCGAGTCGTCGGGCTCATCGGCGACCTCAAGGAGCAGAAGGAAGCAGTCCGCGTGAAGAAGCCCCTACTGTCCTACGCGCCCAAGTCACAGCAGTCCGTCGGCATGCGCGCCTTGGCAAGGGAGGTCTCGTGAGCAAGGCCGACCAGTTGGGCTCCGGCCGATTCGGTGGGGCAGCGCGCACGGTCAGTGCCCGCCGCCAAGCCGTCGCGGCCGCCACCGGAGTCCCCACGGAGGGCATCGCCCCGCCTACAGAACTCCCCGTCCATCGGATCAGCCCCAACCCCGACAACCCCCGCTCCACTCTCGGGGACCTCACCGACCTCGCGGGCAGCCTCAAGACCCATGGCCAGAAGCAGGCCATCACGGTCATGAACCGCGACGCCTACATCGAGGCCAACCCGGAACGCGAAGCTGACCTCGAGCCGGACACCACCCACATCGTCATCGACGGCAGCAGCCGTCTCGCTGCCGCCCGCGAGGCCGGCCTGGCCACGGTCAAAGTCATGGTCAGCGACGATCAGGGAACCACCCCCGAGGAACTCCTCGAATCCGCCCTCGTTGCCAACATCCATCGCCAGGACCTCGAAGAGCTCGACGAAGCCCGGGCTCTCCAGCGCCTGTTGGACATTCACGGCAGCCAACGAGCCCTCGCCAAACGCCTCCACCGCTCCCAGGGCTGGATCTCCCAGCGCCTTGCCCTGCTCAACCTGACCCCCGAACTCCAGGCCCGCATCGGTGAAGAACCCATCGACTTGCTGCGCGCGGTCGGCAACAAGCCCGCTGAACAGCAGGAAGCAGTCCTGCAAGAGCTCAAGACGGGACGGGCCAGCAGGGAAGAAGGAGCACGCGCATCGAAGCGCCGCACGGCCCCACAGACAGCTGATGCCGACGAGCACGACACCGGGAGCACGCGTGCCGGTGATTACGGCGTAATCGCCAACACCTCGGAGCACGGCTCGTCAGCTGCCAACGGTCAGGGAGAGATCCCAGGACAAGGCGGGAAATCACTGACGAGTCCGGCAGCATCGGAGCCCATCCCTGAACCTCGAGCTGACTCTCCATCACCTCACAGTGAGACGGGGAACATGGAGCAGCAGGCCCGCCGGGTGCCCTTCGACAGGCCCGGTGAGCTCGCGTTGCTGCTGGACGTAAGGGTGGACACCGACGATGACTTCTTCACGCTCCTGCAACTGCTGAACGCGAAGGCTCTGGACAGGGACCCAGCGCGACTTGGTGAACTGGCGCGGTCCTTCGCCGAGCAGGCCGCCGCACGGGCTGTCTGACTCAGCAGAGCACGTTATGTGCGGGCGGCCCCATCCTGCAGGGATGGGGCCGCCCGCACATCTGTCGCGCAAAGCCAACCGAGTCCTTGCCGTCCGAAGTACCCGCCCTCGCGCACCTTCGCTAACACTCAGCTGCGGCGTAGCTACCCGCGGCGGATGGTGTCTGTCGAGCACGGTTGTCAGTGGCTCCGGCATGTACGGATCCCCTCAACCGACCACCTGCTCACCGCTCCTGACGACCAGCCGCGTGCCCACCTTCTGGTGCGGCTGGTCGCCAAGGACCTTTCGACGGACAGGACCCGGGCACGAGAACGCCTCCCTGGGGTGGACCAGGGAGGCGAGGTACGGGCAGAAGAGCAGTCCGGCCCGGCGGCATTCAATACTCAGCCGGAACTCTCCTCGACGTCGTATAGCGAGTCGGTGACCCAGCCCGGCCGTCCTCGAGTACGTCCCCGACGGCCGCCGTACGTCTCGGAGATGACGTGCGGCGACGACGAGCTCGAGCTCGCACACCCTTGCATCCGCATCGCCAGAAGCAGCACTCTCGCTCAGAACCGCGGCCGCCACCGTGAGGACACCCGCGCACGCCACGACGGATGCTCATACAGACGAGGCCTCTTGTCCGGCGTCAAATGTGCTGGGGTCCGTGGTTCGCTCGCTTTGCGTGCGGCGCCGTCATGACGTGCAAGGCAGTGGACAGCAGGATCGGTGCCGAGTCTCGGGTGGTGACGACCGTGACGTGTGGGAAGGGAAGCGTGGCTGAGCTGAGTGGGTGGTACAGGTACCTCCGATCCTCCATGGCAGGGTGCTTCACCGTCGAGGTTGCCGTTCGGTGGTGCGGGTCGGTGAAGTGTGTGTTGTCGGCCAGGCCAGAACGTCACTGCGGGGTGTTGGCCTTCTGCGCACGGCAGGGCTGACTGTCCGCGGACACATTCAGTGCAGAAACTCAAGCTGTGGTTGACTTTTCCGCAGGCAGGGCCAAGGATGGCGAAGTTGCAGGTCAGAAGCGTCAGGCAGGTCCCGAAACGGGACGCTGGGAATGGCGGGCCCAAGCCGGAATGTGCTGCCATAGCGACACAGGAAATCAACCCCTCGTTGAGTCTGACTGAAGGAAGACTCGGAAGATCAAGCAGTGCTTGACTTTCTGATTGCTTCACGTCGATAAGGATCCTGCGAGCGACTGCTCGGCGCGCCGCTGCAGTGAAAGACAAGTGCTGCTTGATTTTTGGGCTAGTTTCTTGATCGCCTGAGTATCAAGGGAGGGTCCTGTGACAGCCGATCCACCAGCATGTCGACGGCCCCGAGCCGTCCCTGACGCCGTATCGGGCGACGCCGGCTTCGACGACCTCCTGCAGGTCCTCGGAGAGCAACTCGGCGAAACAGCCCAGAGCGCCGACCCCCGCACCCGCCGCAAACTCAAGAACGTCACCTTCGAGTACGCGCCCGACCACACCGCCGTCCACGACATGGCCGGCGACGCCGGATACAGCCTGGCTTCCAACTGGTTCACCCAGCTCCTGGCCCAGCTCGCCGTAGCCAACTCGATCACCAAGTCACAACTGTGCGTGTTCCTCTACGTCGCCGGAGGACAGCAACGCGGCACAGGCATCGCCCAGTACACCCAGCAGGAAATCACCGACGGCCTCAACAAGCTGGCCGCGAAGAAGGGCGGCAAACGCATCACCCGCTCCACGGTCGACCGCGCCATCAAGGCCCTGGTCGGCTACAAGTGGGTCGAGCAGCTCGGCAACGGCGTCATCCAGCTCAACGTACGCCTGTGGTTCCACGGCAACAGCAACGCCCAGCACGCAGTCCTTGAGCAGCTCGCAGTGCAGCACGACCGAGATCCCGAGGCCTTCCCCAACGGCATCGGCCCCGACATCCATCAGGAAGAGCTGGACCTCGACTTCCCCGAGAACCCGCACTATGGAACGGGAAGGCGTACAGGGTGATACCCCACCACCAACCGCTCTCCAGTCCGGCACGAGGAAGGGATACCGATGGCTGAGGTCATGTCGCCGGTCGTGTCCGAACGCATCTGGGCCCTGCCCGTCTCCGGGGCCACCGTCAAGTTCCTGCAGTACCTGCTCTACCGGAGCGAATTCGGAGGCCACCTCCCCATCCGGCAAAAGGACATGGCTGCCGAGTACCGCGTTACCCCGCAGGCCATCAGCAACCTCATGGCACCCCTGTGCGAGCTGAACATCGTCCTGCGCCCGAAGAACGAGGACGGCAGCCGAGGCAAGGGCAACTCCTACCGCCTCCATCCCCTGGCGGCGAAGTACGCCAGCTCGCAGGACATGGAAGCGGCTTTCCGAACCGCGATCGCAAGCATCAAGGCCGGCGACACGCCCAACCTAAAGCTGCCCGCCTACGCCGCGGTTCCCCCCGCAGCAGACGGCCGCCCGAGCCTGCAGGTCGCCTGAACAAGGCTGGGGCCCCGATTCTGGGCATGCCGGTGTGGGCTGGGTCCAGAGTCAATCTGTACTTCAATTTGAAGCAGACGGTTAGCTGATACTCGGTGACCCTGCATCAGGTGATGCAGGGTCACCGACCCCCCACTGCCACCCCTCCCTCTTGCCGCTCGGGCCGTTGGCCCGTTGGCCGCACCGCGTAGCGGGGTCGGCCTGTGTTTGGTGCGGGGCGCCACGAGGTGGCTGGAGTGCAGCGGAGGCTGCCTTTGCGGGGCCGTAGGCCCCGTAGCTCCGGGAGCGCAGCGGACGGAGCGTCACCGGCGCGGCGCAGCCGCGCCGGTGGGCTGCTCGCGCAGCGAGCAGCAGCGCTCACGCGGAGCGGGAGCGCAACCCCCTTGCGCAGCAAGGGGGTTCGCTTGCATATCGCGCAGCGATATGGGACCCGCTCCGCGGGTGCACGGTGCCGTCGACGACCTGCGCGATCGTCGCGTACGACATCGAGCCGGCGTAGC
>NZ_JBEZYZ010000031.1:0-2494 GCF_040638895.1 Streptomyces sp. NPDC024017
TCTCGTGACTGCGTGCCTTTTGAAGAATGAGCCTGCGAGTTTGCGGTGTGTTGCGAGGTTAACCCGTGTGGGGAAGCCGTAGCGAAAGCGAGTCCGAATAGGGCGTTTCAGTAGCACGCTCAAGACCCGAAGCGGAGTGATCTAGCCATGGGCAGGTTGAAGCGGAGGTAAGACTTCGTGGAGGACCGAACCCACCAGGGTTGAAAACCTGGGGGATGACCTGTGGTTAGGGGTGAAAGGCCAATCAAACTCCGTGATAGCTGGTTCTCCCCGAAATGCATTTAGGTGCAGCGTCGTGTGTTTCTTGCCGGAGGTAGAGCACTGGATAGGCGATGGGCCCTACCGGGTTACTGACCTTAGCCAAACTCCGAATGCCGGTAAGTGAGAGCGCGGCAGTGAGACTGTGGGGGATAAGCTCCATGGTCGAGAGGGAAACAGCCCAGAGCATCGACTAAGGCCCCTAAGCGTACGCTAAGTGGGAAAGGATGTGGAGTCGCAGAGACAACCAGGAGGTTGGCTTAGAAGCAGCCACCCTTGAAAGAGTGCGTAATAGCTCACTGGTCTAGTGATTCCGCGCCGACAATGTAGCGGGGCTCAAGCGTACCGCCGAAGTCGTGTCATTCACACAATAGGGCCAACGCCTGTGTGGATGGGTAGGGGAGCGTCGTGTGCCGGGTGAAGCAGCCGCGGAAGCGAGTTGTGGACGGTTCACGAGTGAGAATGCAGGCATGAGTAGCGATACAAACGTGAGAAACGTTTGCGCCGATTGACTAAGGGTTCCTGGGTCAAGCTGATCTGCCCAGGGTAAGTCGGGACCTAAGGCGAGGCCGACAGGCGTAGTCGATGGATAACCGGTTGATATTCCGGTACCCGCTGTGAAGCGTCAAACATCGAGCATCGTGATGCTAAGGCCGTGAAGCCGTTCCGGACCCTTCGGGGAAAGGAAAGTGGTGGAGCCGCCGAACCAAGCGGTTAGTAGGTGAGTGATGGGGTGACGCAGGAAGGTAGTCCATCCCGGGCGGTGGTTGTCCCGGGGTAAGGGTGTAGCCCGTCATCTAGGTAAATCCGGATGACATGAGGGTGAGACCTGATGCCGAGCCGATTGTGGTGAAGTGGATGATCCTATGCTGTCGAGAAAAGCCTCTAGCGAGTTTCATGGCGGCCCGTACCCTAAACCGACTCAGGTGGTCAGGTAGAGAATACCGAGGCGTTCGGGTGAACTATGGTTAAGGAACTCGGCAAAATGCCCCCGTAACTTCGGGAGAAGGGGGGCCACACTCGGTGATCCGATTTACTCGGTGAGCTGGGGGTGGCCGCAGAGACCAGCGAGAAGCGACTGTTTACTAAAAACACAGGTCCGTGCGAAGCCGTAAGGCGATGTATACGGACTGACGCCTGCCCGGTGCTGGAACGTTAAGGGGACCGGTTAGCTCCATTTCGGTGGGGCGAAGCTGAGAACTTAAGCGCCAGTAAACGGCGGTGGTAACTATAACCATCCTAAGGTAGCGAAATTCCTTGTCGGGTAAGTTCCGACCTGCACGAATGGCGTAACGACTTCTCGACTGTCTCAACCATAGGCCCGGTGAAATTGCACTACGAGTAAAGATGCTCGTTTCGCGCAGCAGGACGGAAAGACCCCGGGACCTTTACTACAGTTTGATATTGGTGTTCGGTTCGGCTTGTGTAGGATAGCTGGGAGACTTTGAACTCTGGACGCCAGTTCAGGGGGAGTCGTCGTTGAAATACCAGTCTGGTCGTGCTGGATGTCTAACCTGGGTCCGTGATCCGGATCAGGGACAGTGTCTGATGGGTAGTTTAACTGGGGCGGTTGCCTCCTAAAGAGTAACGGAGGCGCCCAAAGGTTCCCTCAGCCTGGTTGGCAATCAGGTGTTGAGTGTAAGTGCACAAGGGAGCTTGACTGTGAGACCGACGGGTCGAGCAGGGACGAAAGTCGGGACTAGTGATCCGGCGGTGGCTTGTGGAAGCGCCGTCGCTCAACGGATAAAAGGTACCCCGGGGATAACAGGCTGATCTTCCCCAAGAGTCCATATCGACGGGATGGTTTGGCACCTCGATGTCGGCTCGTCGCATCCTGGGGCTGGAGTCGGTCCCAAGGGTTGGGCTGTTCGCCCATTAAAGCGGTACGCGAGCTGGGTTTAGAACGTCGTGAGACAGTTCGGTCCCTATCCGCTGTGCGCGTAGGAATATTGAGAAGGGCTGTCCCTAGTACGAGAGGACCGGGACGGACGAACCTCTGGTGTGCCAGTTGTTCTGCCAAGGGCATGGCTGGTTGGCTACGTTCGGGAGGGATAACCGCTGAAAGCATCTAAGCGGGAAGCCTGCTTCGAGATGAGTATTCCCACCTCCTTGAGAGGGTAAGGCTCCCAGTAGACGACTGGGTTGATAGGCCGGATATGGAAGCACGGTAACGTGTGGAGTTGACCGGTACTAATAGGCCGAGGGCTTGTCCTCAGTTGCTCGCGTCCACTGTGTT